>DHSR01000069.1 GCA_002410555.1 Bacteroidales bacterium UBA5281
TAAACATCCCAGCACATCAAAATAAAATGTAGCCCTTTTAAAAAGGAATTTACCTATCAAAGGCGCGAAACCATAGGAAATAATTTTAATGAGATTTCTGAAGACAATATTGTAATGTCAACATTTCCAATATGGTTTAAGCTAAAATACAGCTTTAATTCCGGCAAAAAAGTGAATCGGATAAACCGTGACAATGATTTCAAAGAGGAAAAAGTAAAAAAAGGATTTTGATATGGGCAGTATAATTTTACTTCAGGTAATGGGAAAAAAGTACCTGGGATTTTTAGCGCACGTGATGTTTCAGATTCAAATGTGGTTGTTGTAGATGAAAGCGTTGAAAATCAACTGAAAAGATAGTTTAAATTGTCCTTTTTTTAGATTTGTGATTTGAAAACATGATAAAAGGGGAGATTTTAACCCAAAGGCGGAACTTCGGAAAAGTAATAGAAACATGAAAACAAAAAACAATTCAATAGCCAGAATAAAATCAGTTCAAAAGATTTTATTATTGAACATTTTAATAAGTTCATTTTCTGTAATGAGCTATGGACAAGCAGAAACAGACGCCTTAATTGATCATGCCAGATATGAAATTGCTAAACAGCATTTTAGCAATGCCGGAAATTATCTGAATGAAGTCGAAAGAATTGATTCATTAAATCCGAAGCTTCTTTATTTGCATTCTGAGATGAAGTTAATACTGGGAAAAGAAGATTTTCCGAAATACTTAGAGAAACTTCGTAATGCCGGAGTTGATGAACTTTATCATGTTATGAAACTCAAACATGCTGTTTTTATTGGTTTGTCTGAATCTGAAAATTTGTTGGAAATGTATTTTGAAAATTATCCTGAAAACGGAGAAATTAAATACGTACAATGGCTGTTAGAACTTGATAAGGGTAATTATGAAATATGCAGGAAGAGTGTCGATGAGATATCGAACGGAACAATCTTTAAATATGCTCCGTATCTGGCATTATTTAATGTTTCATGGGATAAGAATTACAAAAATGCCATTGTTTATATGGATTCGGTTGAACAAATAATTGGAAGAGCGTTTTATGGTTCAAAGTACAGGGAGATTTTAACAATTATATCAAATACAGAAGTTATTGATCATAACAAGGGAAAATCAGCATTGCCTTTTGCCTGGTGTGGATCTGGTGTAGGTTTTTACATGATTGACGAAAAAGGAGATTCCCTCAAAATTGAATTAGATACCGGTACAGGATATAACATGATGACGGTACATGACAAAATCCATGGGGAAAGAGTTTCAGGAACGGACGTGTTAGTGGTTGAAAACGGAATATCTTATAATTACATGGATAAGCCAGCCGATTTGTATTATAAAAAATCAAGTTTTTCGATTCCTGCATACGAAAACTTTATCTTTGGTTATTTTGACAGTCAATTCTCTAAAGCAGACGGATGTACCTCGCCATTTGTCTTCAGAAACAGGGCGTTGCATATTGATCCCATAAATGAGAAAGTGTATTTGTTTGACCGTGAAAACCTCGAAAAATACATAACTGATAATAAAGATAAAATTGAGAGGGTTCCTTATGTTATAAGAAACGGATGGGTGTTTGTGCCTTGCAAAATTAATGATACAGAGGTGTTGATGCATATAGAAACCGGCTCCAGAGATGTCAATTTTAATGCACTTTCTCTTGCTGCCCTTGGACTTGAAAGTTACCCAGGTTCCATTGAGTGGAAAGGACAGGATTTCCCAGTTGATAAAGTAGATTGCATGCTTGAAGTTGGCAGAATAAAGTATGAAGTAAAAGGAGGATTGGTATCTGATACAGTCCCAAACTGGTTTTATGGTCTGGCTGCTGCCGGAGATATAGGACCTGTTTTTATGAATAACTTTGCGTTTACTATTGATGTGTTTAATCAACAACTAATCTTTAATATCAACTAAAATAAAAATTCGATGTAATATGGGTTTTATTGTCATTTTGCTTGGGCTACTGGCTATAGGCAGCCTGATATGGACTATTATTCAAATTGTCAGACCTGAGCTGTTTTTTAAGGCAGAAGAAGAGGCTAACCTAAAACGGAAACGTCCTTTCTGGTATCTGTTGGGTGGCATTTCAGGATTGGTTGTTCTGGTAATTTTATGGATTCAGGTATTTCGTTTGCACTTGCTCTCTGTATGGATACTAACTATTGTTTTTACTTTAGGATCACTAAAGGCGTTTGGAATTGTATTTTTTTATGAGAGATTTAGCAGTGGTGTTACCAAAATGGTAAGTGCTGTTCAGAAAAATAAAAAAGCCTATTGGACGATGGTTGTATCCCGTGCTGTCCTGTTTTTGGCGCTTTGCTTAGCCGCTTTATATTTTTCAGGATATTTTGGCCCTGTCTGTTAAATCACCAAACTACTAAAAACTCAGGACATGAAAGGCATCTTTAAATACCAACAAAAGGTTGTGTGTAAATTCATGCCCTTGTTTCAATGATAAATGTTTAACCACAACACATTACTTCAATTATGGATGCAAATGTTCGTTTCCCTTACCGTTTTTTTATAATTACATTTGTTTTTGCCTGGGTGCTTTGGACTCCTCTTGTCCTTGGTAGTTTAAAAATCATATTTATTTCGGATAAGCTTTTGTCTTTCTTAACCATGCCCATGATTATGCTTGGAGCCTTTGGACCTCTGGCAGGGGCTCTTTTTGCCTTAAACAAAGACCGTGTTGATAAAACTTCCACAGTAAAATATCTGCGAAGTTTTCTTGATCTTCATTTAGGTTGGAAAGGCTATATTATGCCAGTGGTAATTTTAGGCAGTAGCACCTTTATTGCGTGGTTTCTCCCGGAATTATTTGGTGAAAAACGGCTGCCAATGTTATTACCTTCTGTCTGGGTTTTTGTTCCTTATGTCTTAATCATGATGTTTCTGGGTGGAGGTCAGGAAGAATTTGGCTGGCGGGGTTATGCTCTTCCACTCCTTGAAAAACAATTTGGAATATGGTACGCAAACATCCTCCTGGGTGTTATCTGGGCCTGCTGGCATCTTCCTTTATGGTTTATAACGGGTTCTAATCAAATTTATATGAACTTCGGAGGTTTTATACTCCTGTTGGTTGGTTATTCTTTCATTTTTTCCTGGATCCGAAAAATTTCTGGTAACCGCCCATTTTCAGGACTTTATACCCATGGGCTTGCCAATGCTTTTATTCCCCTTATGCCCATATTGATTTTGCAAAATAACATACCTCAACCACGCTTTTGGCTATGGGTAAGTTTAACATTAATCATCGGCATTACAATTACTATTTTCCGCAAAGAAAATACCCTGCCCAAAGCCATTAAGACCAACAATTCAGCTACTTTATAGTGCTTATGATTATTTGTTGTTTCCGGTGTTTAGTATCCAGTTTGCAATAAATTCAAGCACCTCTGGCGACATGGTCTCCTCAATCTCTTTGTATTCATCAATTTTTCCTGTTTCACTACTTTGGAAAAGGTGATTTTTATTTACAAACTTTTTCGCGGTTACCTGTTTGTTTCCATTGCTCATAATTAAGTCATGCGACAAGTACAAATGACGCAGCGGAACCTGTACATCTTTATCCCCATTCAGTATTAAGGTGGGGCACTTCATCAGTTTTAGATAGTCCCCGGGTTCCATAAATAAATCTTTCTTCATTGCAGGCGTCATAAATTCCCGAATAATACGCGCAGACAGCGGGGGTTTTAACTCCAGAATTTCCAAATCCTCCTCCGACAGAACTTCAAGTTCCTTTTCAAAATCTTCCCGAAAATGGTAGAACTGCTTTTTTGCATTTTCCAGATCAATATCCTGTCTTACAATTTCAAAAACGGCATGCAGATATTTCGCATTCAAAGCGATACCTGCATCACTTACGCCAAACTGTTTGTATATGATTTCACTTTGTTCTAACATTCCGGCAGCCAGACTTTCGGCTGAACCTGCCAACAACACCGCAAACGCAATCTGGTTTTCATTTACTGTGGCTACGGGGGCAATATTTGCTCCAAGACTATGACCCAAAACGCCTATTTTATCAGCACATATTTTATTGTGATTTTTTAGGAAATAGAATAATGCTATTACATCGTTTCCAAGGGTTACGATATCCGCAGAATGAAAATCGCCGGTTGATTCATTTGCGCCCCTGTCGTCGGCGCGCAATACGGCAATTCCATTGCGGGTCAGGTAATCAGCCAAAACTAAAAAAACCTTATGACCAAAAATAGTAGCATCTCTATCGTTGGGGCCTGAACCTGATATAAGTATTACAGCAGGAAAAGGGCCTTCGCCCTGAGGTATGGTTAAAGTACCTGCCAGGGTAACGCCTTCGGCTTCCATAATTTTCACCTCTACCAATTCTTCAGTATATGGATACGGTCTCTGAGGCTCCTGTGGTCGTTTTGGTTTTTTAACCGGAAATTCTGAAACCCTGGTAAGAGTTAAATCTATACCTCGCCCCTTCCGTTGTGCAAAAATTCCGGCAATATTTAAACTATCAGCAAACCTCCCTGAAAACTTCGCGTCCAGAACTTCGATGTTGAGAAAAATGGAATCTGTATATAGTCGGGTTGATTTAACAGGTATATCAAAAGCTCCCTGATCCAGACTATGGAATATGGCCTGAAGTTCTCCAGATTTAGCTTCAGAAACCTCAAAACCAAGGCGTATACTTACAGACTCATTAACAACCAGATTTCCTAACCATAATCCAACAGCGGTTTGGCTGATTTGTGCTTTTAATTGCAGAATGCCTGTCAGTAAAATCACCGACAAAAGACTTAATTTACGTACATACATAATTTTTAGTTTTTAGGATTTTTCTACAAAAGAATGTTGTAAAATACTCTATATCAAATCTTTTATTTCAATAGCAGTATTTTTTTTTAGAACATCAGTTTCTTTTATTTAAGTGTTATTCAGATAGAAAACATAATAATTGAAATAATATGTAAGCTTATTCAAACAATATGATAGGCTGAAATGCAAAATATTCCGACTTTTACCAATAAATACAATGATAAAAAATGCAGAGGAGGCATAACAAAAACATTCAAATTGCCATTCATGTTCTTATCTGGGGAAGTGCATTTTCATTAATCTTAACCCAGGTTGAACATCTGGGTAGTTTTAACAGAAAAGATGGAAGTATTTACATTCCTTTATTCTATGGCTTATTGACCCACCTGATACTTTTTTACATTAACGCCTGCCATTTAATCCCTAAATATATCTCCTCAAAAAGAATCAAGGCTTATATGATGATGGTATTGCTACTATTCTTTGGGATTACAATAGCCGAAACAATTGCAGACCATATAATATCTGTTAATATCTACTCCAGTGAAAAAGAACCATTTTCAGCCATATTCATATTGAACCTCATCATCAATGGCATATTTTTAAGTCTTTCTATGGCTTATGGATTTATAAATCACTGGGTAATAACTGAAAATCAGAAACAGAAACTTGTAAAAGAAAAACTCAGTGCTGAATTAAATTATTTAAAAGCACAGGTTAACCCTCATTTTTTGTTTAACGCTTTAAATATGGCCTATGCCAGTGCGCAAAAGCATGACGACCCCACAACCGCTGACATTATTGAGGAACTTGCCGGATTATTAAGATACAACCTTTACGAATGTAATGATGCCAGGGTCGACCTGGAAAAAGAACTCCATTACATTGAAAATTACATTCATCTTCAGGTGAGGCGCTTATCGGAAGATATCAGAAAACATATTAAAATTGACATCGACAAAAAAACAACACATTATAGAATTGCGCCTCTTTTACTCATCCCTTTTGTTGAAAATGTATTTAAACACGGCATTCATTTGAGTCATCAGGGTGACATTGAAATTTCAATAAATATTGATGATGATCGATTAAAACTCTACACAAAAAATCCGGATAATCCCAATCGTAAGGTTTTAGATTGTGATAGTATTGGTATCAAAAATGTCAAAGCACAATTGGATCTGCTTTATAAAAAGAAACATTCGTTATTGATAACTACGGCAGACAATAATTATATTGTAAATCTTTGTATTCACTTAAAGTAAAAGCTTTTATGAACTGTATTGTGGTAGATGATGAGCCTATGGCCCTTGATTTAATTAAGAGCTACATTCTGAAAACGGAAAGGCTGAACCTGGTTAATGGTTTTACCGATCCATTCAAGGCTTTAAATTTCCTGATGAACAACCACGTTGAATTGGTTTTTCTCGATATCAACATGCCCGATTTGAGTGGTATACAGCTATTGAAGTCATTGCCTTATCAGCCAATTGTTATATTCACGACCGCTTATCCTGAATTTGGAGCCGAAAGTTATGAATACAATGCACTTGATTATCTTTTAAAACCTTTCAAATACGATCGTTTTATGAGGGCGATAAACAAACTTCCCGTTAAGGAAACTAAAGTCAAAGCATTAACTTTGACAGAAGACAAGGATAAAGCCCCTGGAATACTGTTCCTAAAAAGCGGCACTCAAATTCACAGGGTTATGATAGAAGATATTACCTGCATTGAAGCCCAGGGAAACTATATCCATATTCATACAAAAAATAAAAGAATAATGACATTAAAAAGTATGGAAGAGATGATGCAACAGTTACCCGACACCGAATTTATACGTATTCATAAATCATTCATTGTCTCAATAAAACATATTGACATTATAGAAAAACACCAGGTGATCGTCTGTAACAAAGCCATTCCCATTGGAGTTACCTACCGCGAATATTTCAATCAGCATATTAATGAATTGAGATTTGGGAAAAAGTAGTGCATTTTCAGGGTAAAATATTTTTTCCGCTGTGGGCAATAAACTTGCTGTTTATGCTGGGTTAAGAAGTAATCTGTTTTAATAAAAAACGACATTAATTCGAACCCTTTATATCAACTCAACATCAAAAAACCACCACAATAATAAGTTTGAGAGATAAATTAGGAAAGAATCCGGCTGCTGTGTTAGTCTGAGGCTCTGCCTCAGCACCTTATCACTGCAGGCTCTTTGTTTGTTTCATAGTACCATTCTTAACTTCCAGAATCCTAATCCGGAACGCCACTTAATTTGTCTTTAAAGCAGAAACTGGTATTTTATTTGCCTTAAACAAGTTACTTTTTCGACTTTTCCCCATTATGTAGTAGATATCCATCGTATGTATCGATGCGCAACTCAATAAAAAGTATCAAACCATGAAAAAAAACAAACCGTTAGCTGCCGTTATGGAGCGACCCCGGGCTCAGGCAAAAAGTCCCGGCTATGCCATTCATATTGGACCAATGCTCAAGCAGGCACGCAGGTCAAAACAGATGACGCAGCAGGAGCTTGCCGACATCATCAGTAAAAAAAGAACCTATATATCACGGGTAGAAAATGATGGCAGTAACATTACTCTGAAAACACTTTACGAAATAGTGGAGAAAGGTTTGGGAGGCAAGGTGGATATTCACCTGAATATGTAGGCGGTAAAAAGATGCTGAATTATTTTTTTGCTCCAGCATGGCTGACAGTAGAAATCGAAAGTAAATCCGGCTGTCGTATGTACAAGTTTCAGCCCGTCCGGGAAAAGATTAAATGGAGGCCGGTACATTATTTTTTGATGTAATATTTGGATTCAGGCTCAGCACCCCGAAATGTTTACTGGCCCAGATGAGCATATGCTGATTCCTGATTATTTATTTTAACTCATTGGTATCATTCCTGAGACTGAAATATCCATTCTCTACTGCGATTTTTATCAGTGAAGCCGTGTTGCGTGCCTCAAGTTTGGCGATCATATTTTTGCGGTGACTGTCCACCGTTAGCGGGCTGATAAACAGCTTTTCAGCAATTTCTTTGTTTGTTAAGCCATCAGCCACAAGCTTAAGCACTTCAATCTCACGGTGCGAGAGAGATATCGGCTGGCCGGCATTCTTCCTGAGACTGAATGCAATTTCATGGCTAAGATAAGTCTGATCATAATACACCGAAGTAATGGCCTCTATGATTTCATCGTTGCCGGCATTCTTTAATAAATAACCTTTTGCACCTTTCTCCAGCATAGCTTCTACGTAATAGCGCTGACTGTATGTGGAAACTACCAGCACTTTTGATTTGGGATAATCCTTTTGGAGGATGTCAATGAGTTCCAGACCGGTCATACCGGGAAGCATAATATCGAGCAAAACAATATCGGGCAGGCAGCTTTTGAGCAGCAATAAGGCATCTTCGGCATTACCGGCTATCCCGCACAATGAAAAATCATCGCGACTGTCTATCAGGTTTTTGAAGCCTTCTACCACCAGGGGATGGTCTTCGATGATGAGGAGTTTAATCATGTTTTTTTCAGGTGTCCGATATGCTCAAAGGAAACATTGACTTCAGTGCCCTGGCCTATGACGGAACTAATATCGATAATTCCGCGGTATCCTGCAACCCTGGAGCGCAAATTTAACATTCCGTGCCCGGTATTTTGTCCGGTTGTAGTAAAACCCATACCATCATCACGCACATTCAGGCTGAGGCGATCTTCCTGCTGTATAAGTTCAACCACCACCTCACCTGCTTTAGCATGTTTTAAGGCGTTGTTTACCAGTTCCTGGACAATACGGTAGGCGGTGAATTCAAAACCGCTGTCGTAGCGCGTGGGTGTGCCGAAAAACTGATAAGTAACTTTGGGGGGAGCCGTTAGTGATTCACAGAAGTTTGATAATGCAATGTTAAGGCCTTCTTTCATAAGAATTTCAGGCATCATGTTGTGGGCCACATTGCGTAACTCTTGTACACTTTGATCAATCAATTTAATGGCCTTTTCAAATTTGTTGACGTCTTCATCGTCCAGGGTATGTTTTCCAGTCATAGTGTTTAAGGTTAATTTAACTCCCGACAACATGCCTCCCAGGCCATCATGCAAATCACGGGCAATGCGGCCCCGCTCACTTTCCTCGCCCCTTAGAAGGCTTTGCATCGAAACAATTTCTTTTTCTTTTTCTAATTCACTAATCTTTTGTTGCTGAATGGTCAATTGCTGACGGGCAATTTTTCGTTTGCGGCGGTTAAGCATGATTATCATCACCAGGGAGATCAATAATGCCAGCAAGCCGATTGAGCTAAGTGCAATGATAAAATTTCGCCGTTGCAGTTCAGCCTGCTGCCTTAGAATATCCGATTCGCGCTTTTCGGCATCATAACGGGCATTGAGAAAGTTTATCTGTTTCTGCCCGGATGCTGACAATACCTGCTGGTTAAAATCAATGTAGTGGTTCAGATATTCAAGTGCTTTCTCAGGGTTACCCCTTTCGGTTTCAAGAAAGGAGAGCGCATCGTAAATGTTTCGTTGCAGCACTTTTGATCCCAGTTTTTCTGCTTCCCGCAGGGCGCTAATCAGGGTATCTGATGCTACATCAAAACGCTGCAAGTAGTACAATATCAATCCCGTTTTGTATCTCGTATCGCAAATATCATAGGCATTATTGCTCTTAAGCGCCCATTGATGTGCCTCTTTTATGTATTGAAGTGCTTTGTCATATTGCTTCAGATTGGAATAGGTGTATGACAGATTATAATAGGCATCACTCACCTGCTTGCTGTTGCCTGAGGCCTGAGCCAATGTAATGGCCTGATTGAAGATGAGAATGGCGCTGTCGGTTTTTCCCAATGATAACAGGTAATTACCAAAGGCATTCAGGCAGGTTAGCTGTATTCGTTCATCCCTTGATTTTAGAGATTGTTGATGGGCTTCACGCGAAAATGAAGCGGATTTTATCGAATCGCCCAGAATGAGATATAAGCCACCAAGGCGGTTAGCTGTTTCCGCTATGCCGGATGCATCGTGATTCAGACGGTAATATTGATAGGCATCCAGGCAGAGCTGCAATGCCAACTCATATTCACCATAACGATAAAAGAGCATTGAATGGCTGAACCGGATTTGCGCCAGCAAACGTTCCCGATCAGGCCCATCCAACTTTTGTGCGACCGAATATGCAGAATCATAATACAGCACCGCTTTATTGAAATTGCTCTTCTCCACAAAATAATTGGCGGCCACCTTGTAAGTATCTCCCGTTTCAAAGGATACCTTCCTTCTGTTAAGCACACTCAGCCGTGCGTATATGCAAATCCTTACATTTAAGGTATCACCCCGCCGCAGGTAGTCCATACAGCTATCGGCATTGCTGTTTATGGCTAAAGCAGCACAAAAAGGGTTCAATAACACAAACACAGGCATAAATAAAAGCAGTACACTTCGCATCGGCACATCGTTGAAATTTCAATACAAAACTAAGGAAACCTTTGGTGATATAAAATCCCCTTTTTCGTGGATTGTTTGAAGGGGGTGCCAGGTATAATTTTGTGCCATAAACCTAAAAGAAACTTACGATGAAAAACCTGAAAAAATTAATGGCTTTAATGCTGGTGGCTGTTTCCGGAATGACCTTCTTTATCGCATGTACTGATGATGACGACCCCGCGCCCGAAAAATCAAGCGAAAAAAAAGTATTGGTTTTCCGGTTTGATCAAATTAACCCCGTTATTACCGCCACCATTGATCACAATCAGAAAACCATTTCTGCAATTTTGCCGGCAGGTACCAACCAAAGCGCTCTTACGCCTTATATAGAAGTATCTGAAAAAGCCAGTGTTTCACCGGCTTCAGGCAGCAGCGTTGATTTTACAGGCCCGGTAAACTTTACTGTAACGGCTGAGGATGGCTCCACCGCTGTGTATGTTGCAAACATAACTCAGGATGCTGCCGGACCTGAAGTGCTTGAAAATATGATGAGTGCAAATCGCACCCTTTCCAACAGAAATTTGCCCATAGATTATGTGGTTAACGATATGCTCTACCTTGAGGGCAATGCTTTGCTCACGGTGGAACCGGGTGTTACCATTGCGTTTACCGGCGTTAATGCAGGCATTGTAGTGGGAGAAAATGCCGGCTTAAAAATGGTTGGCACGGAGCAAAAACCAATTATTCTTACCGGCCCGGTAAACAATAACAACAAAGGAGCCTGGGCCGGAATACTCTTCAATTCTGCACGTGCCGACAACCTGATGGATTATGTCCGGTTGGTAAATGCAGGTACGGTTTCAAGCGAAGCGGCCATTTATATGAATGGCAATAGCGTATTGCGGATGACTCACTCTTCCATCACCGGATCGGCATCCAATGGAATAGTAATGTATGACGGAACCTTGCCCGTTTTTACCAATAATTCCATCAGCGGATGTGAAGAATATCCCATCTGGAGCGGAATCGTAAAGGGCCTATCGGCCATAGGCAGCTCTAACGCCATGACAAATAACAATAAGCCGGTTATTTTTGTGAGCTTTAGCGATGAGGTTGAAGAAAATATGACCATTTCAAATCCTGGCGTACCCATTCGTTTTAATGATGATTTATATGTGTACAAGGAATTAAGCCTTCAAGCCGGTGTTGTACTGGAATTTGAATATGGCCGTTTATTGCTGGTAAAAGAAGCTGGCATCCTCAATGCGACCGGGAATGCTCAAAACCCGGTAATCTTCCGGGGAGCAGTAGATGAACCCGGCTACTGGGGTGGCATCTCTATTGAAACCAACCGCAATAACCGGCTGGAACATTGTCTTGTAACCGGCGGAGGATATGACACATATTCCATGCAGACAAACCTGGCAATCTGGTATGATGGCAAACTCAGCCTCTCCAACGTGAAATTAATGAAGAGTGCTGGCTACGGATTTCTATATTCCGGCAATATAAGCCTAACACATTCAGCCGTAAGTTTCGATCAATGTAGCAAAGGCAATGTGTATGATTACGACAATGACGTAGTTTACCCCAATCTGCCTTAAATCTTTAGTGCCTGCTTTTCAAAGTGTGTGAAAACTCCCCGGGATGGGGAGTTTTTTTTGGAGGATCGTATTGGAAAAGGTTGTATATTCGTGGGGATGAAAACTGACGAAAATGATAATCTCTGAAGGATGATTTAAAGTGAAGATATACGAAACAACCGACAATCGAACAAACTGAATCTTCAGCATTTAGCCATCAGAGAGTGCTACCCATACCACTTTAGGAATCCGTATTATTCCGGTGATTGCAGGTCCCAAAATGCAAGGAGTTTTTTTTAACAGACCATAGTAACATCGGAAACACTCATTCAAAACCCATCACAGACATCTATGATGTTGAATTATTAAACAATCTTATTAAGAGGATTATTTACCAGTTTAGTTTTGTTCCTGATTACGATACAGCTTTCGCATCTTATAAAAAATCAGATACCTCATTTGTTTTCAACAGTCCCGTTATTGCAAGGGAAGTTATAGATCCCAGCAGAAATATCAGTGAGCAACAACCCGAATCAATTCTGATTGACTTTACTGATAATCCTGTTCAGGATACCATCGTTAAGGAAGCAAAACCGAATGATATTCTGAATACCGACACCCTGGTTGAACAAACCAACACGACAAAGAAGAAGTGCGGCATCCGGTATTATCCCAATCCAACCGTTGATGTTATTACTTTAGCAATAACAGGCTCGATTTCGGTATTATTCCTGACAGATATTTCAGGCAAGTTGCTTTCAACTTTTCCAATAAAAGGTGAATCGAATTTGCGAATTGATTTTCGGAATATTGCAACGGATTGATTACATGAAATTTACTAACGGAACTCAGTGGTATTCGGGAAAGTTATAGTGCGACATTAATAAATAGTCTGCATGGTAAGTGAGGCGATTCCTGAATAATGGGCGCAACAAATGATGGATTGAACTTATTAACGAACTTCTTCGTGGATTTGCATAATATCGCAGCATACTTCCCCACCAATTATAATAATTCCGGGAGTCATTTTTCATCGGAAAAAAAACACCCCAAATATCCTTTCCAATATTTGAGGTGCTGTTCAGTTTAGATGAGTTTCAGGAAATACCCGGTTCATCTTAATCGTCATACTGATCTTCAAAGGCTTCAATAATATGCTCCATTCTTTTCCATATTAATTCAGCCAGATTGCTGTTTCCGTCGGGGTCATTATGGTGAATTTCAATAATACCATCCTGGTTTCCATCTGTGGCAGCCGAAATATTTATACCACCGAGTGTGGGATTAAATAAAGCGCCCAGGTCAAATGATACGGTTAGCATTGCATTGGTCGCCTCTTCAAAATAAAACAGCTCATCAAACTCAATTTCCATCTCAATCTCATCATCAGCCCAGAATATAAAAGGCGTTCCATTTATGGTTCCTTTGATAATAGTGGTCTTTCCATACAACTCAGAGTTCCGGTTGTCGTTCTTGTCAAATTCAAACTCAATTTCATCATAAGCTGCTGCAGGAAGTTCCACATTGTTGACAATTATTGCTTCAAGGGGGTTACCATTTTCCATCAGTTCAATTTCGAAGGGACCATCAAACTCATAATCTGTGGCAATGGAATCATCGTCAAACAGCGGATCGTCATCATCAAATTCAAACTCAATTTCCGAGATGTTGATTTTGAAACTTTCCAATGCTACCCCATCCACAAGGATACTTTTAAAATCAGCAGACTTTGATGTTGGATAAGTTGCCTGAAATTTTAAGGCCAATTTATTCTTTACCTCATCATCATCTTTGCTGCACGAAGAAAATATGGCCAACAGGGGCAATATCAATAAGGTCGTCATTAGTTTTACCACTTTCATTGTAATAGAATTTAGTTAATAATTTCTTGTTCCTGCTATTAAGACGTACGATTTTGAAAAGGTGGTAACAAAGAAATGGTTTCTCAAAAAATATTATTCAAAAAGTCTGTAAGTAAACGTTACATTCAAACTACCTGCAAGGTTTTTGGTCTTTTTGAAGTTGGCGGGCAGGATGTCGTCGCCCTTAAAAATATTGTTTAAATTATAGTTTATCCTTAGGCCGGGTTTAATCATCAATCTGTTGCCGATGGCCATATTAAACTGATAACCCACAAGTAATCCATAATCAAGTCTGGTGTAGTTCTGTCCAATGCTAAATTTTGTATTTGCCAGTTGTTCTTCGGCAGTCGCCAGCCAGGCAACATAAGCGCCAGCAATTGCATTGCCCGGAATCCTTTTAGGGGTTATATAATAGAAAGTCTGAAATTTTATGTAGGTCAGATTGATATTTTTATCCACATAGCTGGCATTTATATACTGCTGATAGTTTTGTCCGGCTTCAGATTTAAACAGAAATTCCACGCCAACATTATGCTGGTTATTAAACTCCAGGGTAGTGGTAACACCGATGTCCTGATGAAATGTAGGCAGCGTATTTCCTAGCTTTTCGGGGTTAAGTCCATTGCGGGTTTCATAGTTAAGCAACCAGGTGTTTTTGTAGGCATAAACCAGACCAAACTCAGCAACCCGCAAAGTGAAACCGGAAGATATGTCTGGTTCAGCGTGGTCGGGCGCACGGTTTTTCAGCAACTCTGATGATGCCACATTGTAGGCTGGCAGAAGATCATTATAATTAAGAGAGAGTGGTTGAATCCTGTTGATAAGAATCTCCTTTTTATTTACAGCAGAATTCCCCGTAGCCTTACTTTCTATGAATACCTGCTCAATATTCTTAAACTCATTGGTTTTTTTCCTCTGGATATCCTCTGCATTTTTATTTTCAACCACGGCGATCGGGCTATGTTCTGAAGCAACGGAGGTTGTATTTTTATCCAGACTTTCTTCTCTTGAACGATCTAAAGCTATTGCCCGGGGTATGGTTATCTCCTCTTTTTCCGCTTTAACGGGCATGGTTTCATCCGGTGGCAATATTTCTTTCTTGCTCACTTCCCCTGGCTGCTCTGAAACAATCTCAGGCTGCATGGCACGATCGGTAACATCCTTTACCAGCAACAGCATCAACAGAATCAGAGCGGCAGCAGCAATGAATGGCTTTAGGTATTTCATGGCAAACCCGCTGCTCTGTTGAGGCATAACCACATCGAGCTGTGTCGAAATATTATCCCAGGTTTCCATGAAATCAAGCTCATTCTGAACGCCTTCCCACACAGAATCCTCCTCACCCACATCCACCTGATGAAGCCACTCATTATATTCTATGTCGAACTTACTGCTTTTCATTGCTTGCTGAGTTCATATTCGTAAAGCCATTTTTGCAGGAGGTTTCTTGCTCTTTTGTACTGAGATTTAGAAGTTCCTTCGGTAATGCTGAGTTTTTCGGCAATCTCTCTATGCTTTAATCCCTCAACGGCAAAGAGGTTGAACACCACCCTTGCTCCGTCGGGCAGCTTTTTGATGTAATGCAGGATAACGTCGTTTGAAAGATCCAATAGGGAGAAGGTTCCCCTTTCCTCTTCATCAGGTTCATCAGGAAACTCATCCATAAATACCAGCCTTTTTCTTTTTCTGAAGTAATCGATGGCTGTATTGGTTACAATGCGTCTTATCCAACCCTCAAGTGAGTTTTTTTCATTAAATTTTTCAAGGCTGGTAAATACCTTTATAAAGGCATCCTGAAGTATATCCTTTGCTTCTGCTCTATTGCCACTATAAGAAAGGCAGATTTGAAACATGGTCTTAAAGTACTTCTCATAGAGCTGTTTTTGCAGCCTTCTGTCGTTCTTCAGACAACCTTTCAATAACACCTTTTCCTCTTCACGTGAATCTGAAGCCATAGTACAAAAGCCTATTCATTTATGGTTAAGGTAGTTGATTGCTCTATTCTGTTGAAAATCGAAGTATAAATCTGAGTATTTATATACTTGTTCAAAAAAATATATTCTTCATTATCAATCATTCCAACAAACGCATTGTTCAGCATCCCGGGAGAGATGACTGAGAACCAATAAGATGGATTAAATTGCAGGTTTCCGGTGTTTACGTTTTCCTTATCCAGAACCACTTCGGAACCACCATTTTTATTATTACCCAGGATTTTAAAAACCAAAGGATCGTTCACTATCATAACGAGGTATTTGGTTTTCCCATTGATTGTATATCTGCCTTTAACCAGGATGCAGGGGTTTACCTCCTCCAGGTAGTCTTCAATGATTTCTCCCAAATCTTCAGCCAACTCTTCCGGATCTTCGCCCTCTTCTATATCTTTAAGCCATTCCTGTATCTCATCAATTAAATCATCTTCTTCATTATCAGGTTGAAAGGTATAGGATAATGAGAGGGGATTGTAGACGCCCTGCGGAATTTCCACGACTTCATTTGCAATGCTTAATAAAGGTTTGATTACAAAGGTTTTTCTTTTATCAAAGTTGCGGGTTAAGAAAACATCACCTCCCTCTTCTCTGTAACCGGAAATACTTATAGCATTTAATCCCAGACCAATTTCATCAATTTCAACAGATCCTCCCAGTATTGGCGCGTCATTGATTGTAAAATTCAGATTAAAAGTTGCGGGAAGCGTATGATCTTCCTTTTGGCAGCCTCCTATAAAAAGGGCCAGGAACATAAATAATATTACTGACCAAAAAGAATGTTTTTTATTCATCGTACCACAAAAATATGACTTATTTATTATTAAGACGAGAACAGGTGAGAAAGGTTGTAATTTGCATGTGGTTACTGAAAGATGAGTCTCCCTGAAGCATGCTATTTTAATCAGGACTAATACGGGCATAAAAATGCCGGCATGCAAAACCATACCGGCATTTTTATGAGATTCACACAAATAAAAAGCTAATAATTAATGCTTGTATGATTCTTTATCTAATCAATACAATCAGGCTCACACTCGGTTTCTTATTTCAGAAAAATATTTCAGAGTACCATCTCCGGCACTTCGCCCCTGACGATCAACCTTCCCTCGGTGGCAGCTTTAATTTGATCTATGCTAACCCCGGGTGCCCTTTCAAGCAGAAGGAAGCCTTCATCGGTGATTTCGATAACGGCAAGGTCGCTCACTATTTTTTTAACACATTTTACACCGGTGAGAGGTAAGGTACATTCTTTTAAAAGTTTGGACTGTCCGTCTCTGCTTGTGTGCTGCATGGCAACGATGATGTTTTTAGCAGAAGCCACAAGATCCATGGCACCGCCCATTCCTTTTACCATCTTGCCTGGAATTTTCCAACTGGCAATATCGCCCTGATCAGTTACTTCAAATGCACCCAGGACGGTAAGGTCTACATGTCCTCCGCGGATCATGGCGAAACTGGCTGCCGAATCAAAAAAGGAGCCGCCGGGTAAAATTGTTACGGTTTGTTTTCCGGCATTAATCAGGTCGGCATCGGCCTTACCCTTATTAGGGAATTGCCCCATGCCCAGCATGCCATTTTCGGATTGAAGGATTACTTCAATACCCTCAGGCACATAGTTGGCTACCAGCGTAGGGATGCCAATGCCCAGGTTTACATAAAATCCATCCTCTAATTCCTGCGCGATGCGTTGCGCTATTTGTTCTTTTGATAAAGCCATGATTATGAGTCTTAAATGTTTTTATTTCGATGAAAAGATGTGAGAATGGTGACCTGTTTAATTGGCAATTGTCTGATGATACTTTGCAATTTTTGAGAAGCCACATTCTTCAATATGCAATCATTTCTCCGTCAGCCTTTCAATCCGTTTCTCGTAGTTGGTTCCTTTAAAGATACGTTGAACATAGATTCCCGGAGTATGAATTTGCATTGGATCCAGTTCTCCGGCTTCTACCAGTTCTTCTACTTCAGCAATGGTGATTTTCCCGGCTGTTGCCATGGGTTGATTAAAATTGTTGGCAGTATAGCGATAAATCAGATTGCCGTGCGTATCGCCCTTCCAGGCTTTAACGATGGCATAATCAGCAGTAAGTCCGGTTTCAAGCAAGTGAGGTTTGCCGTTGTATTCACGAACTTCTTTGCCTTCGGCCACTTCGGTACCAAACCCTGCCGGTACGAAAAAGGCAGGAATACCGGCACCACCGGCACGACAACGCTCGGCCAGCGTACCTTGCGGAATAAGTTCCACTTCAAGTTCACCATTGAGTAACTGACGCTCAAATTCAGCATTTTCGCCAACGTAACTCGAAATCATTTTTTTAATCTGATGCTTTTGAAGCAACAATCCCAGGCCAAAATCATCCACTCCGGCATTGTTTGAAATACAGGTGAGATCTTTTACACCACTCTCCACCAATGCGGAGATGCAGTTCTCGGGAATGCCGCTCAGGCCAAATCCACCTACCATCAATGTCATCCCATCTTCAATGCCTTTAATGGCTTCACGGGCGTCTTTTACTACTTTGTTCATATTGGAGAAATTTATAATTCGGTAAAGAATGTAGCTTTTGAAGCCTCAAAATTAGTGAATTATTCAACATCCCCAAAGCAAATCATTAAAGCAAAGCTACCCACTTGATAATCTGATCAGTACATTATACGCGCTGCATCAATAAGTTTTTGATTGTCAAGGTTATGCCTGATTTTTTGATGATCAAAATAATTGATCAGATTAAAAGTGTTGAGATTTCCCACCAGTTCATAACCCGACATCGGACAACCTCCAATACCGTTCAAAACGCCATCGAATGAACGGCAACCGGCTTTATAGGCCGCATCAATCTTATCATACCATTCATTTTGACGGGTATGCAGGTGTAGGCCGGGATTTAGTCCGGGAAAGTGATGAATGATGTAGGTTAAGGTCTCAGCCAGTGTATCAGCAGTACTTTGTCCTATGGTGTCGGCCAGTGTAATGGAATGAATGCCCTTTTCAAGCAGGATATTAATTTTCTGTGCCAGCAATTCATTACTATGTGCATCGCCATAAGGATTACCAAAGGCCAGGCTCATAAAAATCCTCAATGATTTTCCGCTATGATTGCAGATATCGATCAGATCATCAATGATGTTGAGTGCCATATCATCATCGGCATTGATGTTTTTCTTCAGAAACGTGGACGATGTAGAGTAAGGAAAGCCAAGAATATCCACTTTATCCTGACCGGCTGCATCACTGCCGCCCCGGGCATTTCCCACAATAGCCATCAATTTGGTTTCACTTCCCGATTTATCTACCATTTTGAGCACTTTATCCTGTTCCGCCATTTGTGGAATGGCCTTTGGTGAAACAAAACTACCAAAGTCAATCACATCAAAACCTACTTTTAGCAAAGCATTGATGTATTCGGCCCGTTTTTCAGGAGCAATTACATAGGGAAGACCCTGTTGAGCGTCTCTTGGGGATTCTGTTAGTTGGATTAGGTTTTCGTTTTTCATTAGTAATTATTTTTTATTAACGGATGTGGGACGAGGGCCGAGGGACGTGGGACGGGAAATTGTATTTCAAAGAGAGGTTTCGTATTTAAAAAGTTATTGATTTGAGATAAAAAAGGGTGAAGGGCGAGAGACGGGTAGATTTGTTTTCATTTTTCATTAGTAATTGTTTTTAATGGACACGGGGACAAGGAGATGGGGGAGACAAGGGGAGTGTGGATGAGGAGATACGTTTTTCATAAGATATTATTTGTTGTTATGGAGCTATGAAAGTAGAGCAAAAAATCTGATGGTGTATGATTCATTTTTGTGTCTCAATGACCCATTTTTCGGGTTGATTAATCATCACAACAAGTTGAGAAATAATGGATTCGTATTCCATAAACATTTCTTCATTGAATTCCTGGGTGATGCAACCAGAACGTAATGCAAGGTCCAGCCAGACCTGGGTTTCAGTAGCTTCTGTTTCTGAATCATTTAGTTTAGCAATGAAGGCAGCTTTATACCGCCTCCTCCTCCAGGCTTCCCCGGTATTTGCACAAACACTTCTTGATGCACGACAGGTCTGATTTGTCATAGAATAGATTTCTTCTTTAGGGAAGGTTTTAGAGATCTCAAAAATCTTCATCAAAGCATCAATCCCAGCCTGATAAACCCGTAATTCCCTAAAACTGTTAATTTTCACAACTTTTCTTTTTAATACAGGTTTTTGACTGGTTTGATTCAGTTTCGTTTCACTCGTCTCCCCATTGGTCACTGAGCCGGCTGGTGATCATTGGTAGTCAGCTATTTTCATCCCTCGTCCCCTAGTCTCCCAGTCTCCTTGTCCCCCAGTCCCCCAGTCCCCTCGTCCCTAACAACCAATATACCTCGAAATCACCAGCCTTTGTATCTCGGAGGTGCCTTCGCCAATCTGTAACAATCGTTGATCGCGATAGAAGCGTTCGATTTCATAATCTTTCATCAGGCCATAACCGCCGTGGATTTGAACCGCTTCATCGGCAACCTCTTTGGCGATTTCTGAGCAATACAGCTTGGCCATAGCCGATTCTTTGGCAAAGGGCTGGTTGGTGTCTTTCAGCCAGCATGCTTTGTAGAGCAGGTTGCGGGCAAGTTCAATTTTTAAAGCCATATCGGCAAGCTTAAAGGCAATGGCCTGAAATTTAGCGATGGGTTTCCCAAACTGTTTACGTTCCTGGGCATAGTTAAGCGCCAGTTCAAATGCACCCTGAGCGCAGCCCAACCCCATGGCAGCAATAGACAAACGGCCTGAATCGAGCGTTGAAAGCATAATTTTTGAACCTTCTCCAATTTTGCCAAGCACATTTTCTTCCGGCACACGGCAATCATCGAAGAAAAGCTGAGCGGTATCAGAGGCGCGCCACATCATTTTACCATGCATGGTTTGCGGATTGTAACCGGGCGTTCCTCTGTCCACCAGAATGGTGGTAAACTCCTTTTTACCCTGGTTTTCATCAGTTACGGCCTGCACCGTTGTCCCAATGGAAATATCGGCAGAACCGTTGGTAATAAATATCTTGGAGCCATTGATGACCCATTCACCATTTTCGAGGGTAGCACGTGTTTTAGAACCCCGGGAATCGCTACCGGCATCAGGTTCAGTTAATCCAAAGGCCCAGAGGGCTTCACCGGTGCAAAGCCGGGGCAGATACTTCATCTTCTGCTCTTCGCTGCCGAAGTAATACAACGGGCCAATCCCAAGTGAGTTATGGGCAGCCAGAGTAGCCGCCTGAGAACCGTCAACGCGGGCCAGTTCCTCTACTGCAATGATGTAGGAGACATAGTCCATACCATGGCCGCCATATTTCTCAGGCAGATAGATGCCAAAAAGGCCCAGTTCGCCCATTTTGCGGGTCAGTTCAGCCGAAAACTCGGCCTTGTCGTCCAGTTCACGAGCCACCGGACGGATTTCACGTTCAGCAAAACTTCTTACGGTTTCGCGAATCATTTTGTGTTCTTGTGTTAAATTGTAATCCATATTTTTTGTTTTTTCGCCATTGAGCCACTAAGGCACAAAGACACGAAGGTTCACAAAGTTTTTTGTTGTTTTCTGACGTTTACCTCGCAAAGACCAGCCTAAGGCAAGCATGCGCGGAGACGCGAAGAATTTTTAAAGTTATGGCATTCTCCTGAAAGAATTATCCAGAATCACTTATGATTGCAACAACAATACGTCAAATTTTAAAGATTATTCACAATTCTTTTAAAACCATCTTTAAGCAGGTTAGTATTAAAGTTAATGAGAATGCCAGGTTTATAATTTGTAATTTTCAAATAGGTCAGGACTTGTTTTTGATGAACAGGATGAATGGCTTCAACTGATTTTAGCTCCACAATAACCTTGTTTTCAATAATAAAATCCGCGCGAAATCCAGCATCCATCTTAATGGTTTCCCAAATTAAAGGTACGGGTTTTTGCCGTTCAAAACATAAACCTGTTTTATTCAGTTCATAAGCGAAAATTTCTTCATAAACGGATTCAAATAATCCAGGGCCCAGCTCAAAATGTATTCGGAAAGCTATTTCCCAAATTATCTTCGAAATTTCATTTTCTGTCACGATAAATGTTTTTAATACCTATTTGTGATTATGCATCTTTGTGTGAGTTTTCATCCTGACAAATCTTGCGTTTCTTTGCGTCTTTGCGTGGTATTTACTGGTCTCCAAGTTGAATCAGTTTCTGGCTACCATCCACCATATCGCCCTCCTTTACCAGCAGTTTCTCCACCACAGCATCTTTGGAGCTCACAATATTATTTTCCATTTTCATGGCTTCTACCACCATCAGTACCTGACCTTTGGTTACGGCTTCGCCTGCTGCCACATTGACTTTGAGAACCTTTCCAGGCATGGGTGAAACAACATTTCCGGGGTCAATGTTCAGGGTGCCGCTTTCCGCGAAGGTTACATTTTCGGGGCCGGCCATATCGGGACGACCCACCTCAAACTCAAAGCCTTTGTAAGTTACCGGGAAAGCTCCCCGCTCATTCTGTCCTACATATACCACATGGCTCACGCCATTCAGGCAGAGGCGCGATTGCAATCCATCACTTGAAAGCATGGCCTCACCTGTTTTGGTAGACAGCTCATATTGAATCCGGGTTCCTGCTTGTTCCGTTATCCTGATCTTATAACTTTCCCCATCCAGGCTGGCTGCAGGCTCTTTCAAATGGCGCCAGTAACCAATGGTTTGCCAGATATTCTCTGATTTTTCCTGCCTGATTCCAAGGCTTTTCAGAAATCCCGCCATCAACGGAACTTCCGGATCAATTCCCTTTTTTAGCTCTCCGGTAAAGGTGGTTAGCTTTTCCTGATGGTCATCAATATACCGGGTGGTGATGGTATTGTTAATAAAGTCAAGGTGTTGCATAATGGAAATAAGGAAAGGAATATTGGATTTGATTCCCTGCACCACCCAGTTTTCCAGGGCATTGATCATCCGTTTTCGGGCTTCTTCTCTGGTTTCACCCCAGGTAATGAGCTTGCCAATCATTGGATCAAAGAAAGAATGAATCTGCCCGCTACCTTTAATTTCCATGCTATCCACCCGGATATGTGGCCCGGAAGGTTCGTGGTAGAGCGAAATGAATCCCGGCGACGGCATAAAATTGTTGGCCGGATCTTCGGCATAAATCCGGCATTCGATGGCGTGACCGGTCTGTTTCAGGTCTTGCTGATTCAGCCGGAGCGTTTCCCCGTTAGCGATGCGTATTTGCTCCTCAACCAGATCAACCCCGGTGGTCATTTCCGTTACCGGATGTTCTACCTGAATGCGGGTATTCATTTCAAGAAAGTAGTAGTTCAAATCCTTATCCACCAGAAACTCAATGGTGCCGGCGCTGTAATAACCTATGGATGAAGCCAGTTTCACAGCCGATTCTCCCATTTTCCATCTAACTTCGGGTGTTAACGTAGGCGATGGTGCCTCTTCTACTATCTTCTGATGCCTGCGCTGGGCAGAGCATTCCCGTTCAAAGAGGTGTACCATATTACCATGCTTATCACCCAAAACCTGCACTTCGATGTGGCGTGGCCCTTCAATAAATTTCTCGATGTAAATGGTACCATTGCCAAAGTAATTCATGGCTTCGCGCGAAGTAGTTTCAAGGGCTGCCGCCAGTTCGGCTTCTGAACGCACAATACGCATTCCTTTGCCACCGCCCCCGGCCGCTGCTTTTATCAGCATGGGAAAGCCGACTGCAGCATGCTTTTCCAACAATTCAGCGGGTGTTCCTGTTACGCCGGAAGTTACGGGTACACCCAGCTTCATAGCTACTTCCCGTGCGGCAATTTTATTGCCCATTGCCCGAACCGAATCAGCCGAAGGCCCTATAAACACAATGCCTTCCCGCTCGCAGGCCTCTGAAAACAGCGGATTTTCCGATAAAAACCCATAACCGGGATGAATAGCCGTAGCACCGGTTTTTTTAGCTGAATCAATAATGGCATCAATATTCAGGTAGGTTTCGGCCAGACTTTCACCCGGTAACAGCACCGACTCATCGGCCTGAAGCACATGCTGGGCTTCCCGGTCATCCCTGGAATACACCGCCACGGTTTGAAGGCCCATGCTCCGGGCAGTGCGTTGAATGCGGAGGGCGATTTCACCGCGGTTGGCGATCAGAATTTTCATAGATTTCGGATTTCGGATTGCAGAATTCGGATTTAAGTTCAAATCATGATTCGGAACAATTTCAAATTTTTGTTTTCTTTTCAGCATTGTGCATTAATTTGTTGACTATACTCACAACAATTGTTCTCAATTGATTTCTGATTTATTAGGGTTTTTATTTAGCTTTTTTAAACTTTCTTTTGCAGTTATCAGTGAACGAACCATCATAGCAACTATTTCATTCGCTTCTTTTAAAATTGGTGCAACCTGTTCTTCGGGCACCAGACCTGAAGCAATTATCAATTCAAGCCAGAATACTGTTTCATCGCTTTCCCGACTAACAGGAAACCTTTTAGTCAGTTTAATGACGTTCAGGGGGAGTTTCATCATCCTCCCTTGAATTTCATATTTATCCATAATCACGTGTTTTTATAATTAATAAACAAGACACAGAGTAATGCAACTTTAAATCCATTGTCCACAGTCCACAATCTGAAATCTGCAATCTGGAATCAAAAATTCCAAAAAGGCTTTCGTTTCTCCAAAAACGCCGCCATCCCTTCCTGACCCTCTTCTGAGGCACGGATTTCGGCAATCATTTGCGCCGTATAGCTCAGAGCTTCGGTTAAGGTGATTTTATTGGACACCTGATCTATCAAAGTTTTGCATTGGGTCATGGCTTTGGGACCACTGCTTTTGAGCAGGGAGATGAGTTCATCAAGATAAGCTTGCAGCTCAATGTCGGACAGTGATTTATTTACCAGCCTGAAATGTTCTGCTTCCGGACCTTTGATGCGTTTTCCGGTCAGCATCAGCTCTTTGGCACCATATTCACCCACCCTTTTGATCACATAAGGCGAAATACAGGCCGGCACGATGCCAATTTTTACTTCGGAAAGAGAAAATACGGTTTCATCATCACAAATGGCCATATCACAGGCCGAAAGCAGACCATTTGCCCCGCCTATAGCGGCACCATGAACCACGGCAATGGTAGGTTTGGGGCAGTTGTAAATGGTGAAAAAACAGTCGGAAAGTTGCAGGCTCTCCTGATAATTCTGCTCATAACTGTATTGAGCCACGTCGCGCATCCAGTTGAGGTCGGCACCGGCGCAAAATGATTTCCCGCGACCGCGCAGCATCACCACCCGAACGTTTTCCAAAGCAGACACTTCGTTAAAAGCTTTAATCAGTTCGCCAATCATTACTTCATTAAAAGCATTCCGGATTTCAGGCCGGTTCAGCCAGATGGTGGCGATTTGCCTGGTGATTTCGATTTCTAAAGTTGTGTAGTTGGTGTTCATGGGTTTTGTTTTTGACGAAATGATGATGGAGGTTTGAGATCTGAATAGAATAGTCAACGATTAAATAAAGTATAAAGGTAGCAAAAACATTGATTTGTAAACATACAACAGGACGGGATGTTCAAGGATATGTTTTTGTCGCGAAGCTATATACCGGGCGGGAGGGTGAGTTTTGGCTGATGAGTTATCCGGAAGTATATATCCCTATAAAAAAGGGGATTAGCCGGAATTGACATACTCATTATAATACGCTGACACGCCAATCTCCTATTTTTTTCAGCAAGGCTGAGTTTTTGTCGAAATTTTGGAATTATTAGCCATAATACTATGTTTATTTACAATTCAACTTCAAATACACATAAAAATGTATCTTAAATAGAGATAGAACAGGAAGTTCATGGATTGGTAAGATTTTAGATTTTAGTCTCAGCTTTTATACTTCGCAATTCAGTCAATAATTTCCCGAAAAGGAGAAACAATAAATAATTGAACAGTGGGTTTTACTCAATCCTTAATTATAAAACCCCGCAACTACATCGCAGGATTGCAAGCGATGTATAATGAATTGGTTTTTTACATTAACTTCTGATAAACCTGCCACCAGCGATCCGGAATTTCGTTGTTACACGCGGTTTTATAGTCCTCATAGGTACAGGGGATAATGTAGTGACCGGCATATTTTTTCCGATTTTCGTTTCCGCACAAAACTTCCATCCACCAGCGGTCGGTTTTCCGGCTTTTTAAAAACACAATACCATCTGAAAAATCGGCTGTAGGCACGATATATTTTACAAAAGCATCGCTATTGGCAGTAGGGAAATCTGATTTGCGATTGTTATAACCTTCAATAGCGTACCAGATCATCTGAGCCATAAGCTGGGCAGTGAGTCCGCGATTATCAAAAACTGGATTGTATTCAAACAGACCGATACAGGATAATTTGTCGCTCAGGGCTGCATATCGCATCAACTGGCAGGCCTGTTCACCGGTAAAGCCATTGGGTGAAGCCTGGGCATGCCCCGGTGCATCGGCTGCCCGGATAGCACTTACATCAAAAGACAGGAAATCAGCATTGCGTACCAGCGGTTCTGCCGATTTAAGGTCGGCAGTTATGGTTCCCAGACGATAAACATCAAAGAACAGCTTTTTCATCAGATCCAATGCCGGCTGATCTACATAGTAAGTTTGATAGCCCAGATTGGTAAAGTTGAACAGAAAGTTGGGTTTTTGCATTATTATGCGGCTCAGGTAAGTATTACTGTTGAGTTCATCCTGAGATTCACCCAGGTCGAAGCGGGGATCAACCACTACCATATTCACAATTTGTTCCAGGTGCTCATAAGCTTTATAAATGGCAAAAGTGAGATCATGACCACCTCCGATAATTATGGGAAGTATACGGTTTCCTATAAGAAAGGATACAGAGGAAGAAAGCGCATAATAGGTATCGGAAAGCGTATGACCGGCACGTATATTTCCAAGATCAGCTATGCGAACATCCCAGGAACCGGGGAAAAGAGTATACCATTGCTTTCTTATTTCATCGCAGGCACGTGCAGTTCCGGCATTATCCAATGCGGCCCTATCTTCTGCAACGCCAAAAACAGCAATGTCAAACAGTGAAGTATCCGGAAACCCTTCACGTCTGTTGTGGGTAATTAAAGTATTGGCAAATCTGGGATGCGTGGTTTCATCTATAGCCAAAAGTTCATCGGCTACCGGTTCAAAATAAATTGAAATATCCATAGTGGGTTATGACGTTTATCCGTCAAACCTAAACATTTTTTTGAAAAAAGCGCCTCTTTTTTATCCCGAAACGGCCATTTTTTTATTTTTTCCTGAACCTGCCTTTTGAAGCTGTTTTAGGTGCAGCATCAGCTTTGGCAGCAATTTGTCTGCACTGTTCAAGCGTAAGCGCAGCAGGATCAGTGCCTTTGGGGATGCGGTAATTGTTTTTACCTATGGCGATATATGGGCCATAACGACCATTAAGCACCTGTACCCCGGGAGCTTCGTCAAACACTTTGATGGTTTTTTCGAGTTCCTTTTTGCGCTTTTCTTCAATGATTTCAATGGCACGTTCAGCATCAACCGTAGTGGGATCATCCGTTTTCGCGAGTGAATAAAAGGCCGATTTATGCTTAACATATGGGCCAAAACGACCAATGGCCACGGTAAGTTCAGCATTTTCGTATTCACCAATGCTGCGGGGAAAATCAAAAAGCTTCATGGCATCATCCAGCTCAATGGTTTCAATAGATTGACCCTTTTTGAGGCTGGCAAACTTTGGTTTTTCTTCATCCTCTGATTCACCAATTTGAATCATGGGCCCAAAGCGGCCTATGCGGGCATATACATTTTTGCCTGATTCCGGGTCCTTGCCCAGCAAACGCTCGCCCTTTACCTTTTCAGATTTCTCCATGGTTTCCTTTACCTGTTTGGCAAAAGGATGATAAAACTCCCGTATCATCTGATTCCAGACCTTCTGCCCCTGAGCAATTTCATCAAACTCTTTCTCTACACTGGCGGTGAAATTATAATCCATAATGTTTTCAAAATACTGCATCAGAAAACTGGTCACCAGGGAGCCGACATCGGTTGGAAAGAGCTTTGCCTTTTCCTGTCCGGTATTTTCGGTTTTTTGACTTTTGGTAATCTTATCACCTTTTAATTTTATTACCTGGAAGGGGCGGGGTGTTCCCGGCCTGTCTTCTTTAACTACATACTCCCGTTTTTGAATGGTTGAAATCGTCGGAGCATATGTAGAGGGTCTTCCAATGCCAAGTTCCTCCATCTTTTTTACCAGACTGGCTTCAGTATAACGGGGAGGTTGCTGGGTAAATTTCTGTATAGCAAGCATTTCGCCCAGATCCAGTGGTTGACCGGTTTTTAGCGTTGGCAGCATGCCTTCTACTGTATCGTTATTCTCATCATCTGTGGATTCAAGATAAACTTTAAGAAATCCATCGAAACGAATGACTTCACCTTTGGCTACGAATTTCTCTTTTACAGTTGAAACATCAATAGTTACGGTAGTTCTCTCCAGTTCAGCATCACTCATCTGTGAAGCAATGGTTCGTTTCCAGATAAGATCGTATAATTTCTGCTGAGCGGAATCCCCACCCACTTCGCGCTGATTGAGATAAGTTGGCCGGATGGCTTCATGAGCCTCCTGGGCACCCCTGGATTTGGTGGCGTATTTGCGGGTTTTCAGATATTTATCACCATATAAAGAAGTAATCTCCTCTTTGGCCATGTCGATAGCTGTTTTTGAAAGATTTACACTATCGGTACGCATATAGGTAATTTTTCCGGCTTCATACAGTTGTTGAGCCACCATCATGGTTTTTGATACGGAAAAACCCAGTTTACGGCTGGCTTCCTGTTGGAGGGTAGAAGTGGTAAAAGGTGGAGCAGGAGATTTCCTGGCCGGCTTGGTCTCAATATCGCTTACCTTATATCCTGCACCTATGCATTTTTTAAGAAATTCCTCGGCTTCGGGTAGCTCCGGAAAACGTTTGTTGAGTTCTGCCTGTATGGAAGGCAATCCTTTTTCACCTGGAATGGTAAATATGGCAGTAACCCTGTAATTGTATGACGAGACAAAAGCTTTTATCTCCTCTTCGCGCTCTACAATTAATCTTACGGCAACCGATTGCACCCTGCCTGCAGAAAGTGAAGGTTTTACTTTGCGCCAAAGCACAGGTGAGATTTCAAACCCCACCAGCCGGTCAAGTACACGTCGTGCCTGTTGGGCATCTACCAGGGCCATATCAATGCTGCGCGGATGCTTTATGGCAGCATCAATGGCTGATTTGGTAATCTCGTGAAATACAATGCGTTTGGTTTTCAGTGCTTTCAGGTCAAGGGTTTCAGACAGGTGCCATGAAATGGCTTCCCCTTCACGGTCTTCATCAGACGCCAGCCATACCATTTCTGCCTCTGAAGCCATCTTTTTTAACTCCTTAACTATCTTGCTTTTATCTGCCGAGACTTCATACTGCGGCTCAAAGTCATTCTCTATATCCACACCCAGTTGCTTTTTGGACAAATCGCGGACATGCCCAAAACTCGATTTAACCACGAAATCCTTACCCAGAAATCCTTCAATGGTTTTGGCTTTGGCCGGTGACTCAACAATTACCAGATTTTTTATCATACCGTTATTATAGTTTGAATTAATTTAGTCCGCAAGAGTTGATGACGGGAGTGAAAATGCCCTCCGGACTGTAATGATGAACAATTAATGGTTTTAAAAATGGGCACAAAGTAACACAATAAAAACTAAACAAACTGCGAATGTGTTCATTAAATTTTGCAACTGGCTAAATATCAATGTCTTAAAAATATTTACGTGTTGCGTGAGAATAACAACCAACAGAATCTTAAAAATGGTTAAAATTAAGCATTTAACCTCTTTTGGCGAATTTTTATTACTTTCGTGGCCACAATCTGAAACATGGCAAGATCCGACGATAGATTAAACCGCAGGCGGTTGCAAACTTCTACCGCTACCACCATCATCAGCATCTCATTGGTGCTGTTTATGCTTGGTTTACTGGGTCTTATTGTGCTTCATGCCAATAAGCTTTCCGATTATGTAAAGGAAAATATCGGTTTCTCGGTCATCATTAAGGAAGAAGTTAAGGAACCGGCCATCATCGAATTTCAAAAAAAACTCGATTTGCAACCTTACGTAAAGTCGACACAATATATATCTAAAGAACAGGCTGCCGAAGATCTAACCAAAGACCTGGGTGAAGATTTCGTGGATTTCCTGGGATATAATCCACTGCTGGCCACGGTGGATATCCATCTGAAAGCCAATTATGCCAACAACGACAGTTTAGTAATGATTGAACAGGAATTAATTAAAAACCAGGTGGTAAAGGAAGTTTTCTATCACAAATCACTGGTGGAACTGGTAAATAGTAACATACGTAAAATAAGCATAGTGTTACTCTTTTTCACATTGATACTGCTTTTGATATCCATAGCACTCATCAGCAATACCATCCGCCTGAGTGTTTACAGCAAACGATTTATTATCAAAAGCATGTTGCTGGTGGGAGCTACTCAGGCGTTTATCCGCAAACCTTTCCTGCTGAAAAGCTTACTGCATGGCCTAATAAGTGCCGTAATCGCCGTTGTACTTTTGGCGGTGGTGCTTTATTTCTCGCGAAGCGCTTTGCCTGAACTGGTGGATTTACAGGATATTGATATGTTTCTGACTTTATTTGGAATGGTAACTGTTCTGGGACTGATTATTACCGGAATTTCTACGCTTTTTGCCATCCGGAGGTATCTGCGCATCAGCAATGATAAATTGTATATTTAATTTTGTCAATAATTTTTTTTTTGAAAATTCATAACCTGAACTGACATGTCCGCAAAAAAAATCATAACTCAAGTGGAAAAGCGCCCACGGGTAGCACCAGAAGGCGATAAGTTAATGCAATTTGCCTTTGGCAGGGAAAACTACCGGCTCATGTTTATCGGGCTGGGGGTTATTGCGCTGGGATTTATCCTGATGGTCGGAGGCGGCTCAGATGATCCGAATGTGTTTAACGATGCCATGTTTAACTTCAGACGGCTCACCCTTGCGCCCTTATTGATACTGGCGGGTTATGTAATTGAGATTATTGCCATCATGAAAAAACCGCGCGATTAAGGCATGACGACTTTTCAGGCAATCATTATTGCCATTGTTGAAGGCATTACCGAGTTTCTGCCCATATCTTCTACCGGCCACATGATCATTACCCAGGAATTACTGGGTATGGAAATCAACGATTTTGTGAAGGCTTTTACGGTGAACATTCAGTTTGGCGCCATTCTTTCGGTGGTCGTGCTTTATTGGAAACGCTTTTTCCAAACCCTTGAATTTTACTATAAACTCTTCGTGGCCTTTATCCCGGCTGCAGTTTTGGGCTTGCTGCTGAGCGATTATATTGATATGCTGCTTGAAAATGTCGTGGTGGTTGCCATTATGCTGGTATTGGGTGGAATTGTGTTGCTATTTGTCGATAAATGGTTCAACAAGCCGGCCAAAGATCAAACGATAAAATATCTCACCGCCTTTAAAATTGGCCTGTTTCAGTGCATTGCCATGATACCGGGCGTTTCGCGCTCCGCAGCCACCATAATTGGCGGCATGAGCCAGAAACTCGACCGCAAAACCGCTGCCGAGTTCTCGTTTTTCCTTGCCGTACCTACCATGTTCGCCGCAGCAGGCTATAAATTGCTCCAAAACTACCAAACCATCAGCGCCGAAAATATTGATACACTGATTATTGGTAATGTGGTGGCTTTCGTGGTAGCCATGCTTGCCATAAAATTTTTCATCTCCTTCCTCACCAAATATGGCTTCAAGCTATTTGGTTATTACCGCATCGTGGTTGGCCTGGCCATACTGATTATGCTGGCCGCAGGAATTGATCTGAACATGTCATGATGCCATTCCACTTTGAAGAAGGCGAAGTCTTGCTGATCAAAAAACCGCTGGGCTGGACCTCGTTTGATGTCATCAACCGTTTTCGTTTCTTTTTGCGCAAGCAATTGGACATCAAGAAGATAAAAGTTGGCCATGCCGGTACCCTGGATCCACTGGCCGATGGTTTGCTGATTGTTTGCACCGGAAAATTCACCAAACGTATTGAGGAATTTCAGGGACAGGAAAAGGAATACACCGGTACTTTCCGGCTGGGAGCAACCACGCCCTCCTTTGACCTGGAGCATGAAATTGATCAGAAATACGAAACTGCCCACATTACCGAAGCCATGATTAATGAGGCAGCCCGGAAATTTACCGGTGACATTCTGCAAATACCACCGCAGTATTCGGCCATAAAAGTTGGCGGAAAGCGTGCCTATAAATTCGCCCGCGATGAAACCGAAGTAAAGCTCGAGGCCCGCCCGGTAAACATCCGGGAGTTTGAAATCACCCGCATTGCTCTGCCCGATGTTGATTTCCGCATCAGTTGCAGCAAAGGCACCTACATCCGTTCGCTGGCACGCGATTTTGGCGAAGCCCTGAACAGTGGCGCCCACCTCACCGCCCTCAGACGCACCCGTATCGGCGAGTTTAAACTGGCGGAAGCCCATGAACTGGAAGCATTAATGGTAGCATTGACAAGGTTGTCTGAAATGGAAAAGCATGTCTCAGAAGAGGGCGAATCCATTGAACCGGGTTGAGGCTACCGGTTTGAAATTAATTATCTCGGTCTAAACTATTGAAATATAGCGATTTGAAAATAGATTTTGTAATATTTGATGTTTTCAACAAATATTTGCGCCTTAACTGCGTTAATATATAAA
>DHSR01000075.1 GCA_002410555.1 Bacteroidales bacterium UBA5281
CCAGTCTCATGAACACCTCATCCCGCCTTCGGCACCTTCTCCTAAAGGTGAAGGAACCTTCAAACTTAAATTGGTTGCTCAAATAAGATTCCCCTTGTCCCGTCTCCTTGTCTCGCAGTCTCTTTGTCTCCTAAGTTAAAATGGCGATGGGTAAAGCAAAGCGATAATTCGCGATAAAAAAATAACCATGTTTGGTTGAACAAATTAACGCCACATCATAAATAACGCCAATATCAGAGTTTCCCTTCTTGAATCATCCGATAAATGGTAGTTTTTCCAATATTGAGTTTTTCGGCCACCAGCCTCACCTTATTGTTATACTTTTGCATAAAGTGATTGACTATGCGTATGTTATAATCTTCAAGTGTAGCTTCCTCGTATAAAAAGTCATTCGATGAACTGGCCGATCCAAAAGTGATGTCGTTTTCATCTATCACGTCGGTGTTGGTCATTACGGCTGCCAGTTCCATAACAGCTTTGAGTTCACGAACATTACCCGGAAAAGGATACTTTTGCAGCTTTGTGGCGGCTTTGGAAGAAATGGAAAGCTTACCCAATCTATTCTTCTGGCAGAATTCATCTACAAAAAAACGGGCAAGCAATATAATATCGCTTTCCCTGTCACGTAAGGGCGGCAATTGAATAGGTAAGCCCAGCAGCCTGTAATAAAGGTCTTCACGAAACTCTCCTTTGCGCACCATTTCCTGCAGGTTTTTATGGGTAGCTACAATCACCCTTACATCGAGTTTTATGGTTTCGTTTCCGCCTACCCTCACCACTTCCTCTTCCTGCAGCACACGAAGGAGTTTTGATTGCATGTTGAGATCCATATCACCGATTTCATCCAGGAAAATGGTGCCCTGATTGGCTTCCTCAAATCGACCGATTCGGCGGTTGGCAGCTCCTGTAAAAGCCCCCTTTTCGTGTCCAAACATTTCACTCTCAATAAGCTCGCGGGGAATGGCTGTAACATTTACGGCAACAAATGGCTTTTTGCTGCGGGACGAAGCATGATGAATGGATTTAGCAACCAACTCTTTACCCGTACCTGTTTCTCCATAAATAGATACGGTAATATTGGTCCGGGCAGCTTTTTCGATAAGAATAAGCACCTTATTGATGGCTACACTGTTTCCTTTAATCAAATTATTAACTTCATATTTGCGCCCGATTTCCTCTTCCAGAAAAGCAATCTTTTGTCTGAGCGCTAAATTTTCACGAATGTTTTTGGTAATGTTCCACATCCGTTCCTTGGTATCCTGATCCTTTAAGATGTAATCATAAGCTCCTTTTTTTAGCAGTTCAATGGCAGTAGCCACATCCTGCTGGCCCGAAACAATAACCACCGGCGTATCCGGATTGTACTCTTTGATCTGTTTTAATACTTCCAGCCCTGACATATCAGGCAAATTATAATCAAGCGAAATCAGTGCCGGATTTTTGTAAAGATTTTTAACCAATGTTTTGCCATCGGAAAATATCTCCACTTCATTGCCGGGATTAAGTGTAAGGTGATGCGAAATGATTTTGGCGAAAATAATGTCGTCCTCCACGATAAATATACGGAAAGGATCAGAAGCCATGGACTGGAGTTTTTAAGATTAGCACAAATATAATCAATTTTAAGCGGAAAGTTGCATTTTGGGACATTTTATTCAACTTCCCGATAATACATCGCAATCTGATTTAAAATATCCAACAGTTCTTCCGGTTCGGTGGATTGCATCAGCCGCATTTTAAAAGGCTTAAAGTCTGGGAATCCTTTAAAGTATCTGCCATAATGCTTACGCATTTCAAAAATTGCCGTTTTATTTCCATGCCAGGTTAGCGAATTGATAATGTGTCGGGAAACAATGTCAATTCTTTCACATACCGAAGGCAGTGGAGCCGCATGACCGGTTTCCAGGAAGAATTTTATTTCTCTGAAAACCCATGGGTTGCCTATGGAAGCCCTTCCAATCATTATACCATCCACTCCGGTAGTATCAATCATTTTCTTTGCGGATGGGCCATCGGTAACATCTCCGTTACCAATAATTGGGATGGTAATATCGGCTTGTTGTTTTACTTCACCAATAAGGGTCCAGTCGGCAGTACCACTGTATGCCTGGGCACGTGTTCGCCCATGAATGGTAAGGGCACTGATACCTGTCTCCTGGAGCCGGGAAGCCAGTTCAACAATGGGTCTGGAATGTTCGTCCCAGCCCAAACGGGTTTTTACGGTAACCGGACATTCCACTGCCTGAACCACAGCCCGGGTGAGCTGAAGCATCAGAGGAATATCGCGTAAGAGTGCTGCACCTCCACCTTTGTTAACAATTTTTCGAACCGGACAGCCAAAATTTAAATCAATAAAATCAGGATTATGCCGCTGTGCTATCAATGCAGCGTCCACCATAGCCGATACCGTATTGCCAAATAGCTGAATACCAAGTGGACGTTCTGCTTCTGTAAAATCAAGCTTTTTCAGGCTGCTGTCCACCTCTCTGGAAAGTCCTTCAGATGCGATAAATTCTGTGAATACCACATCGGCACCCAATTCCCGGCATAGCTGTCTGAAAGGTGGATCGCTGATGTCTTCCATAGGAGCCAGCATCAGGGGATGAAAACCCAGATTTAGTTTACCTATATGCATGTAAGAAACACTACTAAAGAAACAATGCCTCAAAATTACACATTAATTGTTAGGGATAATGGGTAACTTCGCGGCCTGATTGAGATCTCCATTATAATATAATGAGCCTGCAAATTCAATTTTTTCATGTTTCTACGACCAGTATTTGGTAATATGTCTCAGGCAGCAAAGTTATTGTTGCTTCTGATGATCCTTGCAATAGGAGCCTTATTAAGCACCGGATTGACCTTTTTGGCTGCTTCATGGATTTGGGGAAACGACGCGCTGAACAGTCTTACCGCAAACGATACTCATGGAAAGCTAAACCTGCTTAGGATGATGCAAATCATTAGCCAGGCGGGTATTTTTATTTTGCCTGTGCTACTTTTTGCCTGGTTCACCGAAAGCAAACCCCTGAAATATTTAGGATTTGTCAAACCCCTACCCCTGCAATTTATTATTGCGTTGTTAATTATTCCCGTTGCCGGCCCTTTGATCAATGAGTTGGTACAATGGAACGAATCCCTGCGCTTGCCACAGGCATTGCATGGCCTGGAAACGTGGATGAAAACTTCAGAAGAAAGTGCCAACAGGCTGACCGAAGAATTTTTAAAAGCACCAGGATGGAATACCCTTTGGGTCAATGTTTTGATGATTGGAATACTGCCTGCCATAGGAGAAGAATTGCTGTTCAGATCTGTACTTATTGGCTTTATGCGCAAATATTTCAAAGGTTCATTTTGGCCGGTAATCATCTCCTCATTGATATTCAGCGCCATACACCTGCAGTTTTATGGCTTTCTTCCCCGATTTGTGCTGGGGGTTATTCTGGGATACCTCTTTGTCTGGTCAGGCTCCATTTGGCTTCCTATACTTGCACATTTTGTAAACAATGTCTCAGTAGTGATAATTTCCTTTCTCTATTATAATCATCATATCAGCAGCAGCCCCGAAACTATCGGCCAGGCCTCTGAATGGCCCTGGGTGATGTTGTCGGTTATATTAACACTTGGTTTATTGATGGTGGTAAGAAATTTGAGATCAGGCCGGTCGCAATCTTTCTGGCGAAACTTGTAATCAAACCTGTTTCACTATATGCTTTAAAAATATGCCACTTTGAAGACCAACCCGCATTTTTTATAATTTTGTAACAGTTCAACCTTCAGCTCATGGAACATCCACTTTTGGTATATAATACGCTAACGCGCAGCAAACAGGTTTTTGAACCACTAAACCCGCCTCACGTGGGCATGTATGTGTGCGGGCCTACGGTATATGGAGATGCCCATCTGGGTCATGCTCGTCCGGCCATTACCTTTGACCTTATTTTCAGGTATTTGAAACACCTGGGTTACAAAGTCAGATATGTACGTAATATCACAGATGTGGGGCATCTGGAAGATGATGCAGATGAAGGTGAGGATAAAATTGCAAAAAAAGCACGTCTGGAACAGGTAGAACCTATGGAAGTAGTGCAATATTTTACTGACCGGTATCATAGTAACATGCAACAATTGAATGTGCTGAGTCCAAGTATTGAACCGCGGGCATCGGGGCATATCATTGAGCAGGCGGGCATGATTGATGATATTTTAAAATCAGGCATGGCTTACGTGAGTAATGGTTCGGTCTATTTTGATGTTGAAAAATACAATCAGCAATACCATTACGGAAAGCTTTCGGGCAGGGTTTTAGAAGATTTGATGTCCAATACCCGAACGCTTGAAGGACAGGACGAGAAACGCAATCCTTTTGATTTTGCCCTCTGGAAGAAAGCCCAGCCTGAACATATTATGCGCTGGCCTTCGCGCTGGAGCGATGGTTTCCCCGGATGGCACCTCGAATGCTCGGCCATGAGTGCGCGCTACCTGGGAAATACTTTTGATATTCATGGGGGTGGTATGGATCTGCTTTTCCCTCACCATGAATCTGAAATTGCGCAAAGTATGGCAGCGCATGGATCAGAACCCGCAAAGTACTGGCTACACAACAACATGATTACCATAAATGGCCAAAAAATGGGCAAATCTCTGGGCAATTTCATTACGCTAAATGACTTTTTCAGTGGTGATCATACCTCCCTAACGCAGGCCTACAGTCCAATGACCATAAGGTTTTTCATACTACAGGCACACTACCGCAGTACGCTCGATTTCTCAAATGAAGCCCTGCAGGCTGCTGAAAAAGGCCTGGATCGACTGCTAACTGCCTGGAATAAAATTCCCAGACTTAAACCATCCAAACAATCCACCCTGGAAGTGGAAGATCTGGAAAAGAAATGCTACGCAGCCTTGAACGACGACTTCAATAGTCCGATGGTAATTGCCCATTTATTTGAAGCCGTTCGATGGATTAATGCCATTAATGATGGAAAAGAACAGCTTACTGCGAACCATCTGGAATTACTGCAGGGACTATTTAATCGCTTTGCCGGAGAAATTCTGGGACTTATACCTGCTGAAACAGCAGATTCTGCTGAAGGATTATCCGATAAACTTTTAGAAATTCTTATTTCATTGAGGCAACAAGCCAGAGCAAGCAAGAATTTTGCTGCCTCTGACCTGATCAGGGATTCCTTGAAAAACATAGGCATACTGTTACGGGATACCAAAAATGGAGTGGAATGGGAAATAGAAGAAGATTAGTCATCAATGTACGATAACGAACATCAAGTGTACGATAATCTGAAAAGCAAGGATCAATCTCTGTACAGATGTTATTGATAATGTAGACTTTACGTTTTTCCTGGTTGTTTTTTAGATTTGGCATGATTTTTTACTTTAGGTAAATCATCACCAACACACACTTGTCATGAAATCAACTTTCAATATTTATTCAGTAGTTGTTTTTGTTTTATTATTATTTGTATCCTGCGAGCGCGACAACTGGCACCATATTCATGGAAGCGGCCCCGTTTTAACTGAAGAGCGGGATGTACATCCATTTTACGATGTTAACATCTCTATCCCTGCACGTATATATTTCTATCAGAGTGCTTTTCCCGAACTTACCATCAAAGCACAGGCAAATATCCTTGACGCCATAGAAACACGCATTCGGCGGGGTGAACTGGAAATAGGACTGTATAATGGAGCCGGACTGGGCAAACATGAAACCATCGAAATTTACATTTCTTCTGCCACCTACCGCAACATCCGGTTTTCGGGCTCAGTAGACGGCTGGGCAGAGACTCCACTCAATGTGCCGGAAATGAATATTTTTATCTCAGGTTCGGGCACATTCTCGGGTGAGGTATATGCGCATTACTTATCATCAAGCATTTCGGGTAGCGGCAAGCTCTGGCTTGATGGAGAAGTAGCGGATCAGTTTCATACCATTTCAGGGTCGGGTGATATATATGCTTTTGACCTCGAAAGTGAAACTGCCGACATCCGCATCAGTGGCTCCGGTAAAGTGGAAATTTCTGTTGATGATTTTCTCTATGCAGACATGAGCGGAAGCGGTACCATTTACTATCGCGGTTACCCTGATGTTGAAAGTCACATTTCAGGTTCGGGCAAAATCATTCATATAAACAACAAATAAAGAAGCTGATCATTTTTAATTTTTCATTGCACGAAAATAAATTGCCAGCTTACCCTCAGCAGTAAGATATACTTCAATACCGTTCTCCCGGATAACCATTTCGTTATAGGTTAGTTTACCCATATTTCCCTTTAATTCAGGGCCGGGGGAGTGTGGTGAAAAGACTTTATACAATAATAATAAAGCATTCCTACTTGCTTTTTTGTAATTTTGTTCATTGGGATAAAGAGCATTGACATTGCACATAATACCTTTTTCAACAGGACAATAGAATATTCCGGTTTGTAAATGCTCCCGGTTAACCGTTTAATTTACTTGTATGATTAAGAGTGGATATCCATTTTGTCTACCTACCCGACCGTGGTTGAAATATACGGTATTGACATTATTGATTTTCTCAATACTTGAAATTCAAAACACTTTCGCACAAAATACCACCTATAAACCTAAGTCACAAGGTTCGTTTACAGAATCTGATAATGAGCAGCACCTCATTGAGGCTCCCGGCCATGAAATATCCCAAAATCAGAAAAAGCTTTACTATAAGAGGATTCTGGATAGTTTAAAGCAACATGGAGATATTAAAAGTATAGCCAACACCTACATTCTGATGGTTAAAGACAAAGATTATGTTCCGGGTTATATTACCAAAGACAGCTTATTGCACGAGCTGTTAAAAATCTACCTGCATCTCAAACAGCCCAGAGACATTATGAACACTTATAATCAATTGTTCTTTTTATCCTTCAATACGGGCAACAGCAAAGAAGCTTTAGAATATGCCAATCAGGCCCTTACAATAGCATTAGAACACAATTACAGTAAAAGTGCTGCCATTATTTATAGCAATATTTCATTGATGTATATAAAGATGGGCGATTATGAAAAAGCAAACGAATTTAATTACAGGGCATTAAGGGTTTTTAAGGAGTTAAAGGATACGCTTCAAATGGCAAGGAGTAAATTAAACATTGGGCAGGTGAATATGGTGCTGGAAGATTATGACAAGGCATTGCTGAATATTACTCAGGCCAGAGACGAATTTCGGATGATTGATAACCCGCAAGGGTATAGTATCAGCCTGACAAACATAGGAATGATATATCATAACCTGAAAGATTACAAGCTGGCACTACGTTATTTTTTTGAAGCCGTACAGATTGATGAAAAGAATAATGATTCTCATGGTATCGCTTCTAACTTTAGCAACATTGGCAAAACCTATTATAGATTGGGCAATTTAGAGAAGTCGCTTCAATTTTTGAATCAGGCCCATGAAATCTATCAAAAATCAGACAACAAGAGTGGTCTTGCCTCTGTATATTTAAATCTTGCCCGGGTTTACACTCAAATGAGCGCGCTTCAGAAGGCACTGGAATATAGCAGGCGGAGCATTACTCTTTTTGAACAAACCAATGAGCCGGCATCGAAAAAGGATGCACTTGAACAACTGTCATTGATTCATCAAAAACTTGGCAATTATCAACTTGCGCTGGATATATTTCACCAGGCCACAGCACTAAAAGACAGCTTGTTCAATATTGACAAAGCGGCCAAAATATCCATGATAGAAGAAAAATACATCAATGAAAAGCTCAGCAATGAAAATTTAAACCTTCGCTATACCGGTGAGTTACAGGAGTTGAAATTAGAAGCCCAGAAATCCTTAAACCTTATCTATTTAATCGCTCTTATTGTACTCATTTTGGGCATGGCAGTTATCATTATCCAGTTTCGTAAGAAAAACCTTGCCTATAAGTTTATTACCAGGAAAAATCTTGACCTGATCCGAAAGGAGCAGGAGTTAAAAAAGACAAAAGAGCAGATGATTATCCTTACTCAGACCGACCGAACTAAGCCCACTGTTGATCCCGGTGAGAAAGAGGCCATATTGCAACGTCTGGAGAAGTTGTTGGAGCAGGACATGATTTATACCCGGCCTGACCTGACTATTGAGAAACTGGCGCACCGGTTGTCAACCAACCGGACTTATCTTTCACAAATCATAAATGAGGTGTTCGGTAAGAGTTATTCAAATTTCATAAATGATTACCGGGTAGCTCATGCCATGAAAATGTTGTCCGATCCCAAAATCGGAACCAAATACTCCATTGATGCCATTGCCAGGGATTCAGGATTTAATTCTATATCCAACTTTAATACTGTGTTTAAAAAGCTCTCCGGCGTTACGCCCTCAATATTTATTAAAAACATTGATTTTCATGATATTACACTTCGTAGTCATACTCCCTGATTTACCAATTAGTAAATACTTAACTTGCATTATGATCTTGGTAGTTATTTCTTTGTGCTGTATAAACCAACTAAATCTTCACATCACATGGCAAAGCACTACTTTAAAAAGACCTTACCACTCACCTTGATACTGTTGTTGTTCCTCGCGAGCACAAATTCAACTGTCGTTTATGCCCAATGGACCATCAATGAAGGTTTTGAGGGAGGCTCAATTCCAGCAGGTTGGACCATTTATGATGTAAACAATGATGGAGAACAATGGGGTACATTACAACATGCCTATGCCCATAGCGGCAATTGGCTGGCTACCGTCCAGTGCTTTGGAAGTAATGGGGAAGACTGGCTGATAACGCCTCAGGTAACCATTAATAATGGGGATGTTTTTACCTTTTTCGCCAGGGCATGGTACGGAACCGAAAATATGAAGGTGCGTTTATCTACTACCGGCAAACAGATAAACAATTTTAATGTTACACTTGAAAATGTAAATGGCCTGGGCAACAGCTATCAAGAATTTACTTATGACCTGAGCGCTTATCAGGGGCAACAAATATATCTGGCCATTCAATGGCTGCAAAACACCTACTCATTGGTGGTGGACGACATTAAGGTAGGACAACCGCAAGCCAGCGATGTCGGTATTTTATCCATTGATAGCCCCCTGAATTTCCATTTACTGGATGCAGAAGTGATTCCTTCCTGCACCATCAAAAACTTCGGGAATTCAGATGTTACCGAAGATTTTCCTGTAATATGTACCATTACCAATCAAGCGAACGGGACAGTGGTCTACACACAAACTATCAGTTATACCAATACTCTCGCTGCATCACAAACTGAACAACTCTTGTTTCCGGTGTGGCAACCTTCTGATAGCGGAACATATCTGGTAAATATGAGTACTAACCTTTCAGGAGACGGAGATCCATCAAATGATGCCCTGGAAAGCACTACAGAAATAGTAATACATTATGGAACCGGCGGCCCCGACCTGATGGGTTACCGGTGGATTGACAGCCATGAACCCGATGGCCCGGTTTATGACTGGATTGAGATAAGCAACACAGGAATGTCGGTAGTCACCTATGGCGTAAATGCCTTCGCGGGAGACGATAATTTTTCAGAACCCATTCCTTTGGGTTTCGACTTTCCGTTTTATGGCATAAACAGAACATATTTTCATGCCGATATCAACGGTGAATTATTGCTGGCCGAGAACATCTGGTATAAACCTTTTCCCGGCTCTAAATGGAATAATGACGGCAATATCTTTAATTACTACGCCCCTATCCCGGGATATACAGAAATGCCTGCATTGATTGCTGTGTTTTGGGATGACTTGTTTGCCGAGGAAAATACCGGAGACATTTATTACCAAATGTTTGGCTCTGCTCCTGAACGCTATGGGGTAATTCAATGGAACAATCTAAGGTTTTCTGCCGGAAACGGAGGAAGTCAAACGCTATGCTTTGAAGTTATTCTTCATGAGAATGGCGATATCATCATGCAATACAAAAACGTGGACAACGGGCAATCCGGAAGCACCCTTCCGCATGTTTTTGGCCAAAGCGCCACCATTGCCATACAAAATGATGATGCCACTGCCGGCCTGTCCTATCTGAGGGAGATTATTGAAAACAATCAGTATGTAGGGCCTGAACCTCCGGGAAACCTGCCACAAAACAACCTCGCCATTAAGTTTTACATGGGTGAAGATCTTGAACCACCGCTTATTAGCCATAAGCAGGTTTGGAACACCTTTAACGATTACATGGAACTCTCGGCAACAATCACTGATGTTTCAGGTATACTTTCCGATACGCTTTACTATAATACCGGCAACGGTTGGCAAGGAATCACACATATTTCTTTTGAAGAGCCGAACATATACGAATATCTAATAGAAGATATACCTGCAGGTGCAAGCGTGGAATATTATTTCGTGGCTACTGACAACTCCCCTAATGCCAATCGCGCGGAACTTCACGAAACGCAAGGCGAGCCACTCGAGTTCAACACATTACCAACTGCTGGCGTAAACATACTTTTGGCCATGCCGGGTAACAAACCAGGATTTCAGGACTATCAAAACAAGGAATATCCCAAATATGTGGCTGCGCTGAATGCTCAAGGTGTTAGTTATGATGTGTTTAACTGGGCCGCATATGAGCAGTTTAGTTTTCCCGATAGCTATGACATCATTATAGCCTACTCCAACAGTACACGCAATAGTGCCATTCACGATACCTTATCAAATGCATTGATTAATTTTATGGACAGTGGAACCGAAGCCAGTCCAAAAAATGTATTTATGGCTTCTGACAATCTGCCTTCGGTGCAACATGCTTTGCCCAATGCAAGACCACTGACGAAATTTTTTACAGCCTATTTGCGTGGTGGCTACAACCCTCAACCTAATCCGCCAATTTTTGGCGGTCCCGATGGAATTGCCGGGCCCGATTCCCTGGGATACTTTCAGGGTAGTATAAAGGGACTCCCATTAAGCCCCATTGGCACTGAAAATCAAATTATACCGGTTTTCTCTGATGATCCTGACGTAATATACAACCGGGAGTGTCCTGACTGGTATGCTGATGAGGTAAATAATCCTGAAATCAGTTCATGGGGTTCGTATATTTTTGAAGATGGACTATTCGATGGGAATGCCTATTCAAAAGGACATCCCTGCGCTATATGGCTGGATAACCTGATTTATAAGTCCTATTTTATCAGTTTTGATATCTCCCAGCTTACAAACGACAGCGATATAAACAACATGATTGCAGAAGCTCTCGAATGGTTTACGCCCGAAACTTATACCATTACTGCTACGGCTTCACCCAGCGAAGGAGGCTCTGTTGCTGGTGCTGGGACTTATGCTTACAACCAAACCGCTACGCTTCTTGCCACACCGGCCGAGGGCTACCAATTTGTGAACTGGACCGAGAATGGCGATGTGGTTTCTACCGATGCGCAATACTCATTTAACGTTACCTCCGACAGAACACTTGTGGCCCATTTTGAAACCCAAACATTCACCATTACTGCTACAGCCTCACCGGCTGAAGGAGGCTCCGTTACTGGTGCAGGAACTTATACCTATAACCAAACGGTTACCCTGAATGCCACGCCGGCTGAGGGCTACCAGTTTATAAACTGGACTGAAAACGGCGAAGTAGTTTCTACCGATGCGCAATACTCCTTTAACGTTATCTCTGACAGAACGCTTGTGGCTAATTTTGCGACGGAAACATTCGTCATTACTGCTACGGCTGCACCGGTTGAAGGTGGCAGCATAACAGGTGCGGGTAATTATGTTTATAACCAAACTGCCACACTTATTGCCACACCGGCCGAAGGCTACCAATTTATAAACTGGACTGAGGACGGCGATGTGGTTTCTACCGATGCGCAATACAGCTTTACCGTTACCTCCGACAGGACGCTCGTGGCTAATTTTGCAACGCTAACGTTCGTCATTACTGCAACGGCTGCACCGGTTGAAGGTGGCACCGTTACGGGCGCGGGTACTTATACCTATAACCAAACGGCTACCCTGAATGCCACACCGTCCGAAGGCTACCAATTTGTGAACTGGACTGAAGACGGCGATGTAGTTTCTACCGATGAGGAATACAGCTTTGCCGTAACATCCGACAGAACACTTGTGGCCAACTTTGAAAAGCAAACATTCACCATTACTGCTACCGCCTCACCGGATGAAGGCGGCACCGTTACAGGCGCGGGTACTTATACCTATAACCAAACGGCTACCCTGAATGCAACTCCCTCAAAGAACTATGAATTTATGAACTGGACTGAGAATGGTGATGTGGTTTCAATAAATGCAGAATACACGTTTACCGTTACCTCCGACAGGATGCTGGTGGCCAACTTTGACCTGGTTGAAGGAATCAATGCTGTTGATCCGGCTAACTTGTCTATTTTTCCCAATCCTGCGAAAGATGTTTTATTTGTGAAAGTAAATGACTTCCCAAACAGAAACGCTATGATTCAAATACATAATTCTACCGGACAGCGGGTGCTGTCCAACAGAATGGTGATACAAAGCGAAGTACTGTCCCTGGATATCAGTGCATTAAAAGCCGGGCTGTATTATGTATTGATGCAAATGGAGAACAAGACAATCTCAAAAAAAATCGTTATACAATAATACATGCCTGTTAAATATAACCCGGCATCCTTGTTTTAATCATGGAGTCGGGTTATATTTACCTCCATATAGTGGCTGAATCGAACTGCTTCGTTTTGTTTTGCTTCTGGCCGAAACTAACTACTTTTAACAAAAAAAAGATGATGAGGTATCCGAAACCCGGTTTTTATTTTACACTTTTCACATTGTGCGGTTTGCTGATGCTGACATGCTTTAGTTCTCCAGCTCAATCCAGGCCCGGTGTTATGGTGCTTGGGGGTATCCATCAGGCCCATGAAACAGCCCAATACTATACTTATGAGCGAATGGGAGAAATTTATCGCCAGTTAAAACCGGACATATTGTGTGTTGAAACCCAACAAAAATATGTTGAAGACGGTAGTTTCAGCGGAACACCTTACGATTTTATTAATTTTATTATTCCCATGGCACTTGAGGACAATACACCCATTTATGGTATTGATTGGTGGAACAAAGAAGCTGGCGATAAATGGCGGGAATTACAGCGAAAAGCATATTCTGATACTACCCTCAACCGGGAAATGAATTTTATTGGTGGTCTGTTTTCTCTTTTTGATGACTATTTTAAAACACAGCATTATAAAATGATCAACTCTCCTTATATTACCCGTTTATGGAAAGCTAAAAATGAATTTAAATACCATATTTTCAACCAAAATCCTGAATATGCTTTTATAGTGCAATATGAGAATGAAAGAAACAACCAAATTGTGGAAAATATCCTGAATGTAATTGCCGAAAACCCGGACAAATTCATTTTGGTGGCCGTTGGGATTGATCATAAGTATTTTATTGAGGACATGCTTGAAAGCCTGGGAATCATAGTATATCAGGTCGAGTAATTTAAACAATTTTTCGAATAAATAGAGCCTGCTGAAAAACTAATATGTCATTGGATACCAGTTTGGTATAATGCTATTCTTTATGATAAATGCAAGGCTTTTACCGGCATACACCCACATTCCATGCTTTTATATGACGGTGCTCTGCACCTTATTATCGTTCTATTCTTTCTATTAATATTACGGTGCTCTGCACCTAAAAAAGAGCCATAAAATGGCGAAATATTTGTGGAAAATGTATATTTAGTGATTTTGGAAGGTGCAGAGCACCGAAATATAAAAAGGTTGTGAGTTTTTCAGCATGCCCTGAATACATCTCATTTTTTGAATCTTTAGTTTTCATACCAGGAACTAATCGTAAGTTTCTTTCACTTTTCAAATGCTGTACTTTTTCTCAACGCTCACAATAAGAACGCTCCAATATTTTACAACACATCTATTTATCCCGCAGTCAATTACAAGACATCCCGGGATGATTTATATGAAATTTATGCAATCAATATATTGGAATTCAATATGTTAAGAACTAATTCGGGGTATAACATTACATCAGTTTTACTGAGAACGGAATATTTTCTTTGGATTGAAAGTCATATATCATGTTCGGGCAAAATCATTCATATAATCAACAAATAAAGAAGCTGATCATTTTTAATTTTTCATTGCACGAAAATAAATTGCCAGCTTACCCTCAGCAGTAAGATATACTTCAATACCGTTCTCCCGGATAACCATTTCGTTATAGGTTAGTTTACCCATATTTCCCTTTAATTCAAGGCCGGGGGCGAGCGGCCAGGAGTTCAGGTTCTTATTGATACCAGATGACAGCTTCTTTAAATCAGCAGACAGAGGCCATTTCATTCTATTCCCAATCATTGTTCTAAAACCATCCTGATAAAGCCAGTTAACTGATTTGATAAGCATATTTCGGGTCTTTATGTCAAAATCAAACTGCCTGAGGATTAGGGTAGAATCACTTTCGCGAAATTCCGGAATGCCCCTGAAGTATACCGAACCCTTATAACTTCCTGATAATCTGACTTCTGCTACCATTAATCCATTACTGCCATAAAGTTTTATGTCCTCAACTTTTACCGATCGCTTGCCTTGAGTAAAATTCTGACCTTTAACATAAACAGATGCATAAGCATTCAATTCATCAAAAGGCAATGCTATCATGGCATTGATGACGGTAAGATCAGAGATTTGGTCAGTAACATTGAGCGGTGGCAGGGGAAGGGAAGTAGTTTTTTCAGGATTTTCAGGAAAAGAGCCAACACCCGAAGTGATGACCGATTGTAATCCTGCTGAAAAATGTATCCGGTTTCCTGATGACTGAAATGGAGAGGCGTAAAGACCCGAAGGCACTACCTGAAGCCAGATTTTATTGGTTTCATTCAAAACTACAGGAGAATTTAATATCTCCCACGCCTCATTGGCGTAAGGTTTGAAATCAAGCCAGGCCTTCAGGCTCTCATCAATGCCCTTACTAATTGTCTTTAGATTTTGCTTAAGTAATATGTCCGCCACAAAGGTGAACGGAATATTCATGCCTCCGACCTTTACTGAAGGTTCTTTCGTCCATTTATAATCAGTGCCTGAGGTAAGTGTTTGTATGCTCCAGTTGGGAAGAAGAATAATCTCGGTTCTGAAGTTAAGTGTTAATGCAGCCTCCAGTTCACGAAAATCGCTGACAGAGTAGCCCAGAACGTTTTTTTTGAAGCCTGCCTTTATCCATATTTTTAAAGGTATTTTATAGATGAGCACGTTTTCCTTCGCGGCCAGTAATATGTTACCATTTTTCCATGCCTTTATCATAAGGTTGTCACCCCCATTATCTTCCAGACTATTATCCTCATATATTAATCCTGTAAAGGCTTTATTTATGGCATTTTGAATATCGCTTATCCCGGCTTCAAACGACAAATTGATGACAGATGGTTCTAACAGGATATTTGATTGATAGCTTTCTATGGGCTTTTCAATTTTACCCGTGGTATTACATCCATTCAACAGCAAGCCAGTAATAAAAAATATGAGGAAACGTTCAAAAAGGATTTTCATAATGATGATCCCATTGATGAGGAGTTATTTTTATCATTCGGGTTTTGGGATGTTTTTTCAAATAAGTCAAAATAATTTGACGGGTATCCCGGTTATCAGAATATGGCTTTATACAGGCTTCGAGCATGGAAGGTGAAAACTCCTCTACTCCGGTAAATCCAAAGCCGCAATAGCGGCCCCCGGCAATTTTTACAACAGATACTTCATCCTTATCACGTCCTTTATCAAGAATATAAAAATCAGGATGAATAAAACCCGACATTTTGATGGCTGCATCTGCCCTTCTGTTGTAATTTTCAACGGTTTCTAGGCCGATACAGGCTCCACGGCATTGTCTTACGCCATAATGAAAACAGGAACCTGAAGTATGATACAAGCCGCACAACTTCTGACAGAGCTCAAACTTTTCAACCACCGCATAGAGATATTTTCGTGCATGCTCTCGGGTGGTGAACGCCGTAATGGCCTGTTCCCCATTAAGAGAATGTCCAATGTGCAGATTTCTGTAACCGTTTTCATCAATATAAGAAAACAGCCCGAAGCTAAATACCGATCGCCGTTGCTGCCGGTTGAACAAAGGCTTATGCTTTTTTATTTCATCGGATTCGAGCAGCAGAGCAACCAATTCGCTGCCGGTGCATTCATAGCTGACAGCGGTCATATGATCGCGCAATTTTATAGCTTTTTGTGTATCGTTATTCCGGTAATGCTGGAGCAAGCGTTCAAACATATTTATACTCTTTCCGATATATACCACCCTGCCATCTTCATCGTGAATATAATATACGCCGGTTTCTTCAGGAACTTCCCGAAGCATTTCCGGTATGCTGAAGGCAGATTGTTGTTCTATTCCGTATCTGTCAATATTAATCAGCATTTCAAACAGCTTAGTGGTAGCAAGAGCATCTCCGGCAGCACGGTGACGGTTCTCTATCTGAATTCCGAGCGAATGACACAGTTTTCCCAAACTATAAGAGTTATGACCGGGAAGAAGTTTTCTGCTGAGTTTCACAGTACATAAGGTTGGTCGCTTATAAGTGTAACCCAGACGCTTAAATTCGTGCCGGACAAAGTTATAATCGAAGGAAGCATTGTGAGCTACAAAAACAGCGCCTTCTGTCATTTCAACTATACGCCGGGCTATTTCACAAAAGCGGGGTGCATCTGCTACCATTTCATTGCTGATTCCGGTAATGCGTGTAATCATATAGGGGATGGGCTGCTCCGGATTGATCAGGGTGGAGAACTCATCCACAATTTTATTCCCATCATGCAGATAAACAGCTATTTCGGTAAGACGCTCCGAAGTAAAACTGCCACCAGTAGTTTCAACATCTATTATAGCATACATAAATGCAAATGTAAGACAAGATATAAGGAAAAACTGCCTGAATGAAAATATTTTTTTATTCATTATTCGACAAAGACAGCCATTTTTGTTATATCACTGGTCAGAATAATGCACAGAAAAAACAAGTAACATTGTTGTCAAGCACGGTGTCAAGTATTTTATTAATGAATCCAATCTAAAAATATGAAAAGATGAAAACTAAAAGTCCTGTATATCTGTGAATAAAAACTGGAAAGATATTGGTGCCTGCCTGCCAGCATACGCACGCAGGCAGGCCTTTGTGTCTTAGTGGCAAAAAAAGATTTTATATTGAGCTTATGAAAATCAATGAGCCAGTCTGAAAAGGTCTAAATAAAAAAATACCATCAAAAACACGAAGTTACCAGGTTGCCACAAGACTCTGTATATTAGTGATTGAAGCTTAGTGTGCCTGTGTGCCTGTGTGGCAGAAAAAAGAATTTTTATATTGAGCTTATAAAAAGCAATGAGTCCTATCTGAATAAGGTCTAAATAAAAAAATGCCATCAAAAACACGAAGTTACCAGATTGTCACAAGACTCTGTAAATTAGTGATTGAAGCTTTGTGAGGCTTTGTGCCTTTGTGGCAAAAAAAAACCGCACTGCAAAATTGTCAGTGCGGCTGCGTCTTTGCAAAGGTCTGATTAACCAATTTCAATCTGACGTGCAGGTTTTACTTTTGCTTCTTCCTTTTTGGGAATAGAAATGGTTAAAACGCCATTTTCATGTTTTGCTGAGATCTTTTCCGGATCAACAGTTTGTGGAAGACTGAAAGAACGATTAAAGGAAGTATAAGAGAACTCACGACGCATGTAGCGATCTTCATTTTCTTCTGTTTTCTCTTCCTTCTCCGATGATATACTCAACACATTGTTTTCAACATTAATCTTAAAATCACTTTTGTCGAGACCAGGGGCGGCAACTTCAATACGGAAATCTTCTTTACCTTCTACAATGTTTACAGAAGGCACGTTAATACCTGTCTGAAAATCTAATGCCGGCATAAAATCACGCCCAAAAAATTCATCCACAATGCTGGGGAAAAAGTTTTTGTTTCTTAACATTGGTAACATAGTTATACCTTCCATTCTTTGATTAAACAATAATTTCACATGGCATGGTACAAGATATATGCCAGAACAAAAATAGATGTTTCTTGTGACACAATGTCTTGATTATGTGCAATATAGCCAAATTAATTGTGACATTTTGACAGAGCCCTCAAAATGGAAGTGAATGCTCTGCCAGGGAACATGTCTGACAAATCTGTAACCTCTCTCGCATAAGTATACAAAGTCCAGAAAGTTCCTAATCCTTAATATCAGGGTGACTGAACGTTCATTTTAATTCTTGAAGTAAGTATATCAATGGCTACATGATTGGCGCCACCCTGGGGGATGATAATATCAGCATAGCGTTTAGAGGGTTCTATAAACTGGAGGTGCATGGGTTTCACAAATTTTTCATAGTGATCAAGCACCTGCACGAATGACCGGCCCCGTTCTTCGATGTCGCGCCGGATGATGCGCATCAGCCGGTCATCGGGTTCCGCATCGACGAAAACTTTAATATCCATGCGATCGCGCACCCGGGGATTTGACATAATAAGTATACCTTCCACAATAACTACTTCTCTGGGATGAACCGGAATGGTTTCTTTGGCCCTTGCACACGTAAGATAACTGTATATAGGCATCCCGATGGTTTCACCTGCTTTAAGCATATCGAGATGCTTCACCAGCAGATTAAATTCGATAGAAGAGGGATGGTCAAAATTGATCCTGGCCCGTTCTTCAGGGCTCAGGTGACCATTGTCTTTATAATAAGAATCCTGGGGAATAACCGTTACAGAATCCTTAGGCAGCTTTTTGATGATTTGTTTTACTACAGTGGATTTACCGCAACCGGATCCTCCGGCAATTCCGATGATAAGCATGCTGTTGGAGATTTTTTTAAATTTGAGTAAAAGTAAGAATATTTTGGAAAGCGAAATTTAAATTTGACAATTAGCCTGGATTTATTGCATATATTTCCGGTTTGCATGGTTTACGGTACAATTCATCCCGCTAATCCAACAATTCAGCAATAAAAATTTTCAAATCGACCCTTCCCGTATCATCTTTGCATCACCAATACGGGAAACCATGAAATTCTTAATACCTCTTATTCTCTTTTTTGCAACGGTTCAGCTTTTGGCTCAGACCACGATCAGCGGTACCATAAAAGCCAGGAATGAGGGGACTTTACCCGGAGCAAATGTCTATCTGAAAGGAACCTATGATGGTGCTTCGAGCGATGCGAACGGCAAGTTTAGCTTCAATACACAAAAATCGGGAAACTTTATGCTAATTGTTGAATACATTGGCTACGAGCCTTTTACCAGAGATGTAGTATTGAATGGTACTGCAATCAACCTAAATATTGAATTACAGGAAACCTTCAACAAACTGGAAGCGGTGACCATTACCGCAGGTACTTTTGAGGCAGGCGATAAAAAGCGCGCCAATATCCTGAGTTCCCTCGATATGATTACCACAGCCGGGGCCAATGGAGATGTTTTTGGTGCGCTGCAAACCCTTCCGGGAACTACAACCGTTGGTGAATCGGGGCGACTGTTTGTAAAAGGTGGCGACAGCGATGAGTCGAAAACCTTTATTGATGGGGCGCTGGTGCATACGCCTTACAATGCTGCCGCCCCAAATACTTCCACCCGCGGGCGGTTCAACCCATTTATGTTTAAGGGCACCATTTTCAGCACGGGAGGCTACTCTGCCGAGTATGGGCAGGCGCTTTCGAGCGTGCTGCTACTCAACACCAACGATATGCCTGTTGAAGATCAGTTTGACATTTCGCTGCTCACCATTGGACCTGAAATCGCAGGCACCAAACTATGGAAAACAGGCGCTGTAACCGCAACTTTGGGATATTTTAACCTTGGTCCTTATATGAACTTAGTTCCTCAAAATTATAAGTGGTCACATGCTCCTGAAGGATTTTCGAGTGCCGTAAGCATTCGGCAGAAAACCGGAAAATCAGGTATGCTGAAAATTTACAGCAGTTATGATGCCAGCAACTTTATTATCGGACAGCTTGATCTGGAACAAAACAAAGTGGTGGATTACAATCTCGACAACAATAATTTCTTTGTGAATACTTCGTGGATGACAAAAGCCGGTGAAAACCGTACCCTTACGACTTCGGCCAGCTTTACCAACAATGTGGATAAAGCTGCCTTCGACACTACAAACTTCGACAAGGAACTGAAAGGATTTCACCTGAAACAGGTTGTATCTCAGGAAATGGGAAGCAGGATCACCATGAGGGCCGGTGCCGAGTGGATGCACAGCTTCACGGAACAGACCTTCAAATCACCGGCCAATATCTTTGTTAATGGATTTACCAACAATACTCTGGCCGGTTTTACTGAAGCCGAAATGTATGCCTCCAAACATTTCGTTGCCAGGTTAGGGGCAAGAGTGGAACACTCTGATTACCTGAACCGGACCAACTTCTCCCCACGAATCACGGCTGCATACAAGCTCAATGAAACCAGCCAGTTTTCGATGGCTTATGGTTGGTTTTTTCAGAATCCTTCGGATGATTACCTGGTTTACACCGACAAACTAAACTATGAACGTGCCGACCACTATATTTTGAGCTATCAGTCATTGCTCAAAGGCAGAACGCTTAGGGCGGAGGTCTATTACAAAGATTACCGCAACCTGGCCAAGCAGGGGAATGGCGAATTTTACCTTCCTGAGAGCTACAACAACAACGGTAGCGGCTATGCAGGAGGCTTCGACCTGTTTATCCGCGATAAAAAGAGCGTCAAAAACGGCGATTACTGGATTTCCTACTCTTATCTTGACACCAAACGCGACTACAGGGATTATCCTGAAATGGCTACACCCACTTTCGCCAGCAAGCACAATCTTGCCGTTGTTTATAAGCACTGGTTCGGAAGCATTCGTTCTTACGCCGGAGTGAACTACAAATACTCATCGCCACGGCCCTACAACAATCCAAACAGCACAGAATTCAACGGTGAACGAACGCTGGCTTATCAAACGCTGGATATAAGCTGGAGTTTTCTGTTCAGGACCAACATCATCTTTTACGGGGCGGTGAACAATGTGCCGGGCTTTAAGCAGGAATTCGGGCGGCGATATTCAAATGTCCCTGACGATTCGGGAATCTATCGCAGTACCAGCATTATCCCCGGCTCAGGCAGGTTTTTTATCCTGGGATGCTTCATCACCTTCACAAAAAAAGGAGACAAGAACCAATTGGAGAAAATTCAATAGCCACGAAGGCACTATGGCTCCAAGAAACACAAAGATTTTTGCAAAGACTTTATAATCATAAAATAACTTCGTGAAACTTAGTGCCTTGGTGCCTTAGTGGCAATAAAAACTAACCTTTAAACCCAAATAACCATGAAAACAACCCTTTTTACCATCATTTTCGTACTGGTTTCCATAACCGGTTTTTCACAAAGTAACGAATACTATCAGGCCATGGGCGAGAGCCTTGGCGGGTATGCCAACTGCAAATCCGGGGACGATTTCCGGGCTTTGGGCAACCAGTTTGAGCGCATTGCACAGGCTGAGGCAGATCAATGGCTACCGCTATACTATCATGCACATTGTAATATTATCGCAGCTTTTATTGAAACTGACCCGGCTAAAAAAGATGCCATTCTCGATATTGCCGAAAAATCAATGAACCGCGCAATTGAACTTGCCCCCAATGATGCCGATGCACATGCGCTCCATGCCATGTTTTATACCGCACGTTTGGTGGTAAACCCCATGGAGCGCGGGCAAAAATTTGGAATGCTCTCAGGTCAGGCAGCGGGGAAAGCCCTTGCGCTCGATTCCACCAACCCCCGCGCCCGGTTGATTAACCTTCAGAATGAAATGGGTACTGCTCAGTTTTATGGCAAAGATACTTCGGTGTATTGCGATGAAGCCAGAAAGTTATTGTCAGAATGGGACAATTTCAAAGCCAAATCACCCCTGCACCCCAACTGGGGAAAAGACCAGGCTGCCGGTATAGTGGAATCGTGTAAATAATTTTTAGAACAGTTAACCACCAGGGCATTTAAGTTATGCCCGGTGGTTAAGTAAATTCATTAACTTTACCCAACTTTCAGAAGCCATGAAAATTTCAGGTTCGCCATTCAGACCCCTTAATCTCTGGCAGTTTTTACTGGCCAATGTAGTGCTTTCGCTTATTATTTTGGTGGTGTTTTTCAATGGTGTTTACAACAGTCCGCTAAGCTTTTTACTGGGCTTTCTCTGGTCGTTTTCCATCTGCATTACCCAATGGGCAGGGCCTGCTCTGATTATTTATGCACTCGATAAACGGCTGTCCTGGATGGATAAGCCGGTAACCCGCACTTTTACACAGTTTATTTTAATGCTCCTTTGGTCGGTCACTGCTTTTGCAGCTGTGCAGTTGCTGATGATGTATCTGATCAATGGTCTTCCACCTTCAGCTGCCTGGCAATATGCCACTCAATCCATGATATATGCATTCCTGATCGCACTGTTTATTTCATTGGTATTTACTTCCATTGGTTTCTTTAAGGCCTGGCGACAATCGGTCTTGAGTGAAGCCGCCATCAAAGCAGAAATGATGTCGTACAAATACGAATCGTTGCGCAACCAGATCAATCCGCATTTTCTGTTCAACAGCTTTAATGTGCTGAGCGACCTGGTATATGAGGATCAGGAACAGGCGGTGCTGTTTATCCGACAGATGAGCGATTTGTTCCGATATGTGCTCGACAGCCGCGACAAAGAGCTGGTTAGCCTCAGCGAAGAGCTGGAATTTATGAAGTCGTATGCCTTTCTGTTAAAAACCCGCTTTGGCGATAAACTAAACCTGAAAATTGACCTGAAACCCGATATAAATACCTATATCGTGCCAATGACCCTGCAACTGCTGGTCGAAAACGCGGTGAAGCACAACGAGGTTTCCGACAAGTTCCCGTTGAGCATCTCCATCGGGCAAAATAATGAGTACATTGAAGTTGAAAACGCGGTGAAACCAAGACCAGCAGGCAATGACTCAAAGAAAACCGGCTTGAAAAACATTGCACAGCAATTTGCTTTCTTCACCGATAAGGAGATTGAAATTAAAGAAACTGTAGCCCATTTCCTGGTTAGAGTGCCTATAATAATGATGGAAAGCAGTCTGCAAATAGAACCCACGCAAAGACGCTAAGACGCAAAGGGTCTTTTATTTTGAAACTTAATTTTAAGTCAGTGCTACTTTGAGAATTAGTACTTTAACAAACAAATAACAACGAGTCATTGCGTCTTTGCGTGGCAAAAATCCCAGTATCAATGAAAGTACTCATCATAGAAGACGAAGCCCGTGCAGCCAGCCATCTGGAGCGACTTTTAGCTAAAGTTGCACCGGAGATGGAAGTTGTTGCCCGCCTCGAATCGGTGCGCGATGCGTTGGCTTTCCTTTCAGGGAAACCCGAACTTGGCCTTGTCTTTTCCGACATTCAACTGGCCGATGGGCTGAGTTTTGAAATTTATCAGCAGGTAAAAGTAAACTGCCCCATCATTTTCACCACCGCCTGGGACCACTATGCCATCGAAGCATTTAACACCAATGGCATTGATTATTTGCTAAAGCCTATCGAGGAAAACCGCCTGCTGAAAGCCATTGAGAAAGTCCGGCAATTCTCACCTGGTCCATTGTTGGAAAAAATCCTGGCTATGTCGGCAACAAAACCAGCGCACAGCCACAAATCGCGTTTTCTGGTTAAGGTGGGCGATAAAATCAAATCCATTCCCATTGAGGAAATCACCGCTTTCTACAGTCTGGAAAAAGCAACCTATCTTTTTACCCATGAAAAACGCAGTTACGACATTGACTTTGCACTTGATCATTTGGAAACCTTACTCGACCCTGAACGGTTTTTCCGCATTAACCGCAAGTTTATGGTAGGCCTTGAAGCTTGTGCCAACATTACTGCCTGGTCAAACAGCCGGCTGAAACTTCGGATTGACGGTCTGGAAAATCAGGAAATTATCGTTGCCCGGGAACGGGTGCAGGAATTTAAGGCATGGCTGGATGGGTGATTAATAAAGTCAAATCAACCATGTAACCCGTTTGCAATGGCATTAACAAAAATGGGTTGTTTGCCGCGTAAGGTAGGCAGTTCCGTCTCACCAATGATATGAATATCAGTAATAATATCGAACTTCAATTCAATCTCATAACATAAATCAGAAATTTCCCTTTCGATTTTCCAGTCTGCTTTATGCTTTAGAATGATTAAGATGTCATAATCTGAGCCTTTCTGCGCATGACCTGAAACCTGAGAGCCGAAAAGAACCACATCCACAACTTCATTCGGGAATCTGGCCTTTAAGAGTTGGTTTAACTCTTTCAACAGTACATGGTTTCCAACGCTCATGATGGGAATTTTTATCAAAGATAAGCAAATTATGGATTGTGAAATTCAATTTGACCCTTTGTGCCGGTGGAAAAAAATTCTATTGAACCGACCTGCGTTGTGTTTCGGCGGAGTGTTACTTTATAATTATCTTTTTATTTATCAATGTTCGATCTCCTGTTAATTTTAAAATATATAGTCCTTTTGGGATGTTAGGAATGTTTACATAAACTGTCAAAGTATTATCTATCAATAAAATGTCATTATAAAATGATTGACCTCCAACACTTAACATTTCAATTTTTAGTTTACATTTATTATTCGATAGAATTTTAAAGGAAAAAACACCTTCATTCGGATTTGGATAAGGATCAAAAACTTGCAACTGGACAAAATTTTCGTCTTCAGGTAAATACTTGTCCATATTAAATACTTTGTTTTGGGGCAAGTTTATTGTATTAAGTTTACTTAAAATGTCTTGTTCCAAATAAGATTCATTTTTTAAAAAACCCAGACTTCCTATTCTTGCAATAAAATTACTTCCGGGTTCTGCTATAAACCCAGGTCCTAATGTGATAGTATTTCCCGCTACAAACTCATAATCCGCCCCAGTAAAAATCGTTATTGGTTGTGTAGTCGAGATATTGTTACTTGCACACAGTACAATCTTATTTTCAGATTGATAGTGATTAGCGGGGAAAAAATAACCCGAAACCCCCTCTGAGCCTGGTAAATTTAAGTTCTCGTATTGGGTAATTTTTCTTTCACTCATACCAAATAAATCTACCCAAACATTATTGTTTGGGTTTAAAGTATTCTTAATGGATTGGTTAGAATAGTTTGAATGTAGCTTACCATAAAACTCTAAAATTGGCACATTGCATGTTCCTAACCCGCCTGATAGTACACCAAATACTTGATTTGATATAATGAAAATCCCAGAACCTGATGAACCATTTTCAACTACACCATATTGATAAAAAGGGACACTTAGCCAAGGATTATCAACATAGTTGCAAATTACACTTGTCGATACACTATTGCCCCAAATCCATCCAAACAAGACATCAATGATTGTTGTAATTGTGTAGCAACCAGTAGCAATAGGAGTTTCAAGCCAAGACACCTCAGTTACTCCACTTATTTTTTTTATATCTCCTCGGGGATGATGTATTGCAACTATAGGCGATGGGAGTATTGGCGGTAATATTGAACCATTGAATCTACTAGGATTCCAGCCCGAATATGTCAAATTAAAATGAGGAGGTACGGGAGTTAATATCTCAATTAATGCCATATCCCCCCATGTAAAATCAGCCACAAGTCGAAGTAAGGTTTGATGTCTATATTCATAACCATTTTCAATTAGTGCCTGACTTTGAATATCACGAATCCCCCTATTTGAAGAAGGAGTAGAAGCGCTGTTTGCATCCGGACTTTGATAATTGAAATATACTGTGTGAGTTTCATTAAAATCTAACCCATTAATGCAATGTTTTGCGGTTAGTATATAAAAGCCTAATTCAGAATTTGATGTATTTCGATTGACTATAGTTCCAGTACACTCGCCATCAATACCCAATTTCACAGTAGCACTTATAATGCCTTGTCTACCAGCTAAATGGTTTAAATAGGAAGGGTCATTGACATTAACTTGACAACTTCCAGATTGAGACCAACTCTGAGGGAAAGTTGTATAAAAAGAACAAAATAACAGTAATGCCAAGATTATCTTTTTCATTTTGAGAAATGTTTTATTAAGAATAAAGTATCATTATTCTCTTGTGAAACATATTGGATGAGGCCTATATGAGGTGCAAACCAAAATCTGCCATTATACATGACCACATTGAAAAACCTCGAACCTGTTGGTAAGATTAACGAGTCAATTGTTATTGTATTTGACCATGTATTAATTGAATATAGTGTATCAACTCCATTTCGCGCACTAAAATCAATGGAATAACCAAAACCTTGCATTACAAAATAACTTGATTCACAATTGGGGTTTTCATATAAACATGAAATAGAGTTTGATGACAGAAATTTTGAGCGAATAATCATCTCTCTCCTTTCTCCCTCTACACAATCAACGGTTTTATCAAATATTCTACTTGATTTATAATTTTCAACATAAACACTATCTATTTTTGATTGATTTCTATTTTGATAAATCCAAAAAGAACTATCGGTATAACTACTGAAATATGTTTCCCCTGTTTCAGGAAGCGGGCAATATGTTAAATCCTTGCATTTATAACAAGAATATGAAAAGAATAAGAGAAAAATGAAGCAAAAAAAGCAAGCAGTTTTATTCATTATTGTTCAAAATTTTATGGAGTTAAAAAAATCATTCTTCGTGGCAATACCACGTATTAAATTAGTTTGACAGCCTGTACATGTAAATGAAATAAAATTCCCGTCAATAAGGTAGTATCTAACAAATGAATGATAAGGAGCATCAGTTTGTAAAGCTTTATATGTCAAACCCATTTCTAATCCTCTGATGCCATTCGTGAAAACTTCAAATAGTTCAGTAATCTCACTATTTGATGCTAACAAAATTAATTTTGCTATTGCACGCAAAGTATCTCCATCCTCTTGTATCAATGCTTCATTAAAAATTGGTTCTGAATTACTAAATGTCGCATCCTTAAATATATGCACCTGAACGGCTTCAATAGAATCAATAGCTGCTGCATATAATATTGTAAATAAAGTATCATATCTTATTGTATTTGTTGGTAATGAAAATTCAACGCCAACATCTGAATCATTATATAGTGTCCAATTAGTTGTAGTTTGTGAAAATCCACTTAATGCTATTGTAACCAACATTAATACCCAGATGTATATCGTTTTCATGTTATCTTATTTTGTATTAATTTTCTTCTCCAACTCAATCACATACAACGTAAGCTCCTCAATTTTTTTAAGCAGCAGGGCATTCATTTGAGCAACATCAATACCATTGGCCCTAACCTCTTCTTCCGAGGGTAAATCGGGTAAATGTTGATGTTCGTTAATGTAGACTTCAACTTCGGCAAGGGTCTTAAGTTGGTAATCATCTTTAAAGACACAATCCCACCAACTTTGGGTATTTAC
>DHSR01000051.1:0-27006 GCA_002410555.1 Bacteroidales bacterium UBA5281
CCCTACCTTCCTACTCGATTTTTATCGATTTCAATCCGGGGTTTTCGGCGCCACCTAAAGGTCAGGCTTGTTTTACCAACTGCTTGAAGCGCCTGCCTCTCTCCTCAAAGCTGGCAAACTGGTCATAGCTGGAAGCAGCAGGCGACAACAGACAGATTTCACCGGCAGGCGTTAACTTTATGGCCCGTTTTACAGCATCATCAAAACGATCGAAATGTTGAATAACGGCCTTGTATTTTGTTTTATCTCCCATTAGATCGCTCATGCGCCTGCCTGCCGGACCGGTAAGTAAAATATGCTTCAGGGACGAATTTGCCAATGCTTTTGCAAAATTTTCATAATCAATACCACGGTCAAAACCGCCGGCAACCAAAGTGTGCACATTTTTCAAAGTAGCCATGGCAGCCAGGGTCGCTTCGGGAATGGTGGAAATGGAATCGTTGTAGAAGTGAGCCTTTCCCGACGTTTCGCAATACTCAAGCCGGTGCTCAAGGGGATGGAAATCTGCTATGCCTTCAAGAATATGATCTGAAGTAATCCCAGATAAGTGGGCAGCAACTGCCGCCAGATAGATGTTTCTTAGATTGTGCTCACCCAGTAGCCGGGTGGAAGGCATTGACGGAATGATACTTTGTGTTTTCTGATTTATTTTTATTGTCAGATTGTCGTTCAGTATACCCGCACCATCTGCTCCAAAAGTGCTCAAATATACCGGAATGGGTGTCCCAGGGATAGAATTATGCTTAAGTAATGCGTCAATTCTTGCATCCTCAGAGTTGTACAAAAAATAATCACCGGGTGTTTGTTTTAAGGCAATCTGAAATTTTGCCCACTGATAAGCCTCATAGGAAGGGTAGTGATCGAGATGCTCTTCAAAAATATTTGTTAAGATGGATAGATGCGGCGCTTTTGTCAGATATTCCAATTGATGAGAAGACAATTCACATACAATATGTGTTCGGGAGGAAAGATTATCCACAGCATCAAAAAAAGGGTTCCCGATATTTCCAAGCAATACAATGTCTTTATGTTGCTTTTGGCAGATGTGATGAAGCAATGAAGCTGTGGTGCTTTTGCCTTTGGTGCCTGTAACTCCTGTAATCTGAGGACTAAAGGCACGTAAAAACAGATCGGTTTGAGAGGTGATTTTTCTTGCGTCCGGCTTAAGACCGGTTTTAGCCAGTGAAATGCCGGGCGATTTGATGATTACATCAAAGTCATTCAAATGATTCAGGTAATTGTTTCCGGTTTGTAATTTAACTGAGGCCGTTAGCAATTCCGGTTGGCGCGTCAAAATGGATTCGTCCGAATCAGCTATAGTTATGTTGAGTTGCGGGAAATACTTTCTAAGTATCTTAAATGTAGACCGGCCTTCCCGGCCATAGCCCAGAATTAGTATGGATTTATCATTTAGCAGTTGTTCGAGTAATGCTTTCATTGTATGGCCTGTGTTAAAATATCGAGGAGGTTTTCAGGAACAAAGTGATTTGAATTCAGTTGACCGGGATTGTTTGGCCGGACAGAGAGATTATAATCCTGATAATATTTAACCAAAGTGGGTAATTTCTGATGATTTTGAATGATAAGCCTTAAGGCCTGATTTACATCATCCAGTGTTCCCACACATTCAAAAGGCTTATTGGTGGCCAGGCCTGTAAGCTCATCAAACACCGGTTTCAGTGCTTCATCATCAAGCATTTCAGCTTCAATAAGCGCATTCGCCTGATGAATGCCAACAAAAGCAGACAACATAATGTACGTAAATAAACATTTTGGGCACTTACCGCACCAGGTGTTATTTTTGCTGCCCACGTTACAACTGCGAAAGACCTTATGATAATGGGGCATATCAGAAAAAAGTTTCATGATTTGCCATTCATTTAAAGGCCTGAGCAAACTAAAATAATTGAGATCAGGCGTAATGTATCTTGCATAATACTCCCGGAACGAAGCTTCAAATTCAAACGTTTTTGAATATTGATGGTTAATATTTGTTCCAGGTATGGTAGGCTCATTGGCACTTGATTCATTGGATAAAGCAATATTTTTAATGCCCTTTAATGCGGCTGCGAGCAATGTGTAAAATGCCAGCATGGCTGAAAAAGGCGTATGACCATTTAAGAATCCCCGCTCGTTTAACTGAAGCAAAACAGGATCAATGCTCCGGTTGATGGTTATAACATTGTCAGGCGGGAGTCCGGCAGCTTCCACCGTTTTAAGGGTAGCACCCCTGGGGTTCATTATTAGTGGAACAACAGTATAACCATGAGTCAATAGCAGATCCAGGCTTACGGCCGAATCTTTGCCACCGCCTATGGGAACAATAAAGCTTTCCTCAGAGGTAAGGTAGGATTGCAGAGAAAATTTTTCATCTCCTTTAGTTTCTATCGTAACATAAGAGGCGCTGTCCACGTTGATGCTATTGGCATAAAAGAATTCTCCCAGTCCATTGAAAAAGAGTTGTTTGAACCAATCAGTTTGCTCTGGTTGCAGGCTGCCGGCTTTGATTATAATATGGGGAGAACAAACGCACTTCCAATAGCTGACCATTTCGATTAATCCAATATGAAATACCAGATTTCTTACTAAATCTGAATGTGTATTCAGCAAATGAGTCAATTCTATGGTGCTTTGTCCGGTTTGTATTGACATATGTGGGCTAAACCGGATATCACTGCCTATATTGAAAAAAAATCTCAGCTTTAACTGATTGTCCTCAGCCATTATGACAAAACGTTCATAGGTGAAAACAGGATGCGACTGACGAAGATTCCCGAACAATTGTTTATTATCTGTAATGATCATGGCAGGGTGGTACGGATTTTGTTCTGTTTTAATGGCGTTTGCAAATTTAGGCATTCGACCAACAATAATGACCTGCTGTTTGAAATCAGCGCACTGTTTAACTGAAATAACTCGCAAAACCTTATGAAAAGCAAAATGATGGAACCTTTTAAGATAAAACCCAATACAGGCAGAATTTTGATTTCGGTACCGTTTCTTCAGGATTTCTATTTCCGGAAGTCTGTTGTTTTGCTCGCTGACCACAGCAGCGAAGGTAGCTTTGGAATCATTCTGAATAAACCTGTTGAAGTCAGGCTCAGCGATGTATCGAGTGATTTTGAAGGCTTTGATGCACCCGTGTATCTGGGTGGACCCGTAAAGACTGACAGTCTCTTTTTTATTCATACCCGGCCAGACCTGATTGCTGACGGAATTAAAATTCTGGATGGACTTTATTGGGGCGGAAATATAGAACTGGTTAAAGAGCTTATTAAACAACATCGTCTTACTGCCGCCGATATTCGATTTTACGTAGGTTACTCAGGCTGGGTGCCCGATCAGCTCGAACGGGAATTGGAAGAAAAATCATGGGTGGTATCCGTAACGGATTTACAGGAAATAATCACTGAGAATCCAATGGAGATGTGGAAACACTCCCTTAAAAAGCTGGGAAAAGAATACACCTTTTGGGTAAATTACCCGCCTGATCCAATTCTGAATTAAACGTATTCTGAATTTAGAGGATGATTAATTCAACCATCCCATTAACTGATTGACAAAGCCGGTAACCAATGCCGGCTTTAATATTATGGTAAATGCCAGCCCGTAAATGGCACCCCAGAAATGAGCATCGTGACCGATATTGTCGGTTCCCCGCCGGGCCATATAGGCTGAATATATCAGATAAAGTATTCCAAAAATAAATGCAGGAATATCCACAGGGATGAACACAAAGCGAATGGGTGACAACGGACTAATAATGATGCTTGCAAAAACTACTGCCGAAACCGCTCCTGATGCACCTACAGCATTGTATGACGGATTATTTTTATTCCTGGCATAGGCAGGTGCAGTAGAAAGCAATATTCCGCCAAGATAAAGCAGGGAATAGAAATAAATACCCTTAATTCCAAACAATATGCCGTAAAATTGTTCAACTGCCTGACCAAAGGACAGCAACACGAACATATTTACGAGCAGATGCATCCAGTCAGCATGCAGCAGCGCATAGGAGACAAACCTGTATCCCTGCTTCCTGCTATCGATCATGTAAGGGTTAAAGACCAGTGCATGAAATAAATGCTGGTTATTGAAAGCCAGAATAGAAATAATGGCTGTGAGTGCAATGATGAAGTAAGTAACCATATTCTATTTCATTGAGGAAGTGCGGTATGATCTATTTCTGATCCCAACGTACTGTGAGGAATGAGGTATATCAACATCAAAACAACAGACGCAAGTAAAGCCCAGCCTCGCTGATTTGGATTACGCCAGAGTTTAAATACGGCCCATGCCCAGAAAATAAAAGCAATGGCTGTTTTGTTATCTGTAAGATCATAGCCAAAGGGGAATCCGGTCCAGTAAGCTCCAAAGGCATATTTCTGAACTATGGGACCAAATATAAGCCCACCTGTAAATAAAAAGAGTAAGGTAAGCCAGGAAAGCTTAAAGGTATTCCTGCCTTTTGCCAGCACTTCGATGCCTGCCCGGGTTGAAAAGAGCATGGCCAGAAACATCAGAATAATATGTGGTATCAAAACCCCCGCAGGAACATCCCCTTTAAATCTGAGGATTACCGGCTCGTCAGTTAAACTTATTTGTTTGCTGCCCTGATAAATAATAATATAGTATTCCATTTTTCCTGCCGGAGGCTGATGGGGAAGGTAACCTACCAGTTTCCCATCCCGGCGTTTTAAAGACATACTCGTCCATTCATCATAGCTTTTGTAACGCTTAAATCTAATACTACCTTCATACTCACCCTTTTCATCATTGATGGTAATTTCTGCATCGCCAGGGCCTCCAAAGGTGCGAATAAGCTTATATTTCAGTTTATCAGGACCTATTTCTTTTACTCCCCGCAAGGGTTGTGTGGGGCCGGTTATTCTTTGATAATAAGCCGCACCTAAGGTAATCAACAGGGTAATTATCCATAGGTAAGTACTGTTTTTTATGCGTAGTCTCATTACAGTTGTGATTGTAGTTTAGTATTGTTTTTGCGCTTTGCAATGATACAAAAAATATGTAAATACCTGAATAAACAGATTGACATTTGTAAAGTGGTTGGCGTCAGGGTGTTGTCCCAATATATAATCAGCCGGCCATTGTTTTTTTTGCCAACATTAAAGCTGTAACAAATATATTTATTCCAAATTTTTGATTTAAGCTTCTTGTTGCCTTAATGCTATCCACCTTATTTTTAGTGCTGCTCAGCGTATTATAATAAACTATTTTTTCATTCGTTTATCTCAGTATGAAAAGTAACTGTGGTAATTTATTACGGTTGTATGACCTTTTTATTTTATCTTTGGCTGCTTAAACTAACTCTATTCGCGGTTTTCAGGGAGTTAAACCGTAAAAATAATATTACTAATTACTACTTGTGCGAAAATTCATTTTGCTTTTTACGCTTGTGCTCACCCTGGCTTTTCAATCTCCTGCTCAGGAAATGATGGGTTATGCTCCAGGCAATTATGCAGGCATAACCGGTTCATTTCTTAACCCTTCTTCCATACTTGACTCTAAAGTTTACCTGGACATAAATATTATTGGACTTCATTTAAATGTAGATAATAATTATGTTTATCTGAAATCGGATGAATACAGTTTTAAGCGTTTTTTAACACCTGGAGCTGAGTTTCCGGAACACATTGACGAAATAACCGGAGAATCCCGGAATTATTATGACAATTACAATGCAGATCTGAAAACTGCTTATTCCAGTATCCGGATAATGGGGCCTTCCGCCATGCTATCTATGGGCCGACACGCTTTCGGACTTTCTACAAGTTACCGCATTATGGCCTCCGGTAATGACCTGCCCTTTGATTTGACAAAATTTGCCCTGGAAGGACTGGATTTTTATCCCCAGCAACGCATCAACTATATCAATAACATTGATTTTCGGGCTGCTGCACTGGGGGCCGCAGAAATTGCAGCTACCTGGTCAACGGTAGTGTATCGCCGCAACAGGCAGCATCTGGCCGGAGGGATTACTATTAAAGGATTATTCGCCAATGGCGGAGGTTATGGGTATGGAGATAACATTGATTATCTGGTGCCTAATTCTGATACCGTCAGGGTATTTGACCTTAATGGGCACCTCGGTCTCTCTTTGCCTTTAGATTACGAAAATAACGATATTACGCTAAAGGACAGATTGTTTCGCGGTAGTGGTGTGGGCTTCGATATTGGTTTTACTTATCATAAAAAACTCAAAGGCTATTCTGCCAAAGCCTATTCGGCTATTTGCGAAGTGCCCTACGCAGACTATCACTATCGTCTTGGAGTTGCATTGATTGATATAGGACGGGTTAATTTTAAGAAAGACGTATTAAATATGGAGCTGGAAAATGCCTCCATGCAATGGAACAATGTGCGGGACTATGGGTTTGACAATGTGAATAGCGCTTTCCGTACACTGAGTTATCAGTTTACCGGAGATTCCACACAACTTATCAAGCAGGATCAAATCAGTGTGTCACTGCCCACAGCGCTTAGTGTACAATTTGATTACCGTATAAATGACCGGTTTTTTGTGAATGCATCCATCGTGCGTCCGGTAATATTAGCCGAGGCAACGCTTATTCGTCCATCGCACATTGCCATTACGCCCAGGTTTGAAACCCATTACCTTGAATTTGCCATGCCCTTTACCTTATATAATGATAAATATCCGCGCCTGGGATTAAGTGCACGTTTTCATAAAGTCATTATAGGTACCGATAAGTTAGGCGGGTTTTTTGGTATGAAGGATTTTACCGGACTGGATTTCTATTTCATGGTGAAGTTGCAGTTTTTTAAAGGCAAATGTGGCCGTTTCAACAAGCGATTTGGTTGCAGCAATCTGGAATACCTGCAAAGATATTAAACCTGAAGTGTGGTTTTTACATCCAGAGCATCTCTAAGGGCATTACCCAACAACATAAAAGCGAGCACCAACAGCATAATTGCTATTCCGGGCAACAAAGCCAGCCAGGGGTTATCCAGAATTATATACGCATAATTTTCTTTTACCATGGTTCCCCATGAAGGCATGGGAGGTTGTACACCTATACCCAAAAAACTCAGTCCTGCTTCTATCAGGATGGCCGAAGCGAAATTTGCCGCTGAAATAACGATTACAGGCCCCAATGTATTTGGAAGAATATGCCTGAAAATCATCCTTAAATTTCCAAAGCCAAGGGCACGTGCGGCTTCCACATATTCTTTTTCACGGATACTCATAAATTGTCCCCTGACAACCCTGGCCACTTCAACCCACATGGTGAGGCCAACAGCAACAAATACCTGCCAAAAGCCCTTGCCCAATGCGAAAGTAATGGCTATAACCAATAAAATGGTTGGCACCGACCATACCACATTAATCAGCCAAATGATAAAATCGTCTACCCTGCCTCTGAAATAGCCTGCCAGTGCGCCCAGGGAAATACCTACCACCAGCGATATAAAGACCGAAATGAGACCCACCGACAGGCTCACCCGTGCACCTATCATCAACTGACTGAGTACATCCCGGCCAAAACGATCGGTTCCAAGCAAAAAGGTGCGGGTTACAATAAATTGCTCACCAACCTTTTGTTGCAACATGCTGGTATCATATACAATTTTTGTCCCGTTCAGGTCTTTTAGAGGTTTGGAGTCTTCGCGCGGCAATGCATAAATTACATCTTTAAGCTCATAACGGTACATCAGCGGCTCTGCTTCCGGGGACTCTTCATAACCTTCAACCACAATGCTGTCACCAGAAAAATACCATGAGTTCATTGGAATGAATCTAGCCTGATTTGGGCAACCAAAAATTATTTTCTTAAATATATTGCATTCAACACCAGGTTCATTGTTGGTTACCTTAAGCAACGAGACCCTGAATCCTGGCTTTTTGGCAGCAATTTCCAATTGCTGCTGATTGGCAAAAGGAGTTTGATCTGGAGTAATGAGATATCCGAGTATCGCTACCAAAATCAACAATCCGATGAAACACATAGAAATTAAGGCTGGCTTATTTTTAAGAAGCCGGTGAAATGCTTTGGCTGAAAGTGAGCCTTCGTAAAATGGTTTTCTTTTAAAAAACAAAATGAACAAGAGCTTATAATATGTGATTGACAGGAAAAGTTAATATTTTCTATCCCCGCCCAGTATACCACCGAGCAGTGAGCCTCCAAGGCCACCAATTCCCCTGGATTCTTCTCTGTTGGTATGGGTGGCCGCCACCATTCTATCGGCAAGTCTCGAAAATGGCATACTTTGGAGAAACACCAAACCTGGTCCGCTAAGTTTTGCCAAAAATAAGCCTTCTCCGCCAAACAGGGCATTGGTAAAACCGCCTATGAACTTTATATCATAGGTAACATCGGGATGGAGTGCCACCAGGCATCCGGTGTCAACATACAGGTTTTCACCCTGCTGAAGGTTGCGCTGAACAATGGTACCTCCTGAATGCACAAATGCCAGTCCGTCACCGGAAAGTTTCTGTAAGATAAAACCTTCCCCACCAAACAGTCCTGCTCCGATTTTTCGGGTAAAGGCGATATCTATATCTATGCCTCTGGCTGAGCATAAAAAAGAGTCCTTCTGGCAAATCATGGTTCCCCCCAACTGAGTCAGATTCATCGGAATAATTTTTCCTGGATAAGGCGCACTAAAGGCTACACGTCGTTTTGAGGCCGAATTATTTAAAAAAGTAGTAATAAAAAAGCCATCACCTGTCAGCATGCGCTTAAAACCCTTGAAAATCCCTCCGCCGGTATTGGTCTGCATCTCAATGCCTTCGTCCATATAAATCATGGCACCAGCTTCGGCACGTATGCCTTCGTTTGGATCAAGCTCAATTTCAACGAGTTGGATTTCTTCACCCAGGATTTGATAATCTATATGATCGGCCATGGTTGAGGATTTTGAATTGTTTAGTTTGTATCCGGCAAATTTAATAAGAATGCTTTACCTGAAATTAAAAAAATGTTGCACTGAACTTATCCAATCTTAAGAAAATGTTTTATATTTGCAGTCGAATTCAATATGGTGGTTTTAGCTCAGTTGGTTAGAGCGTCTGATTGTGGTTCAGAAGGTCGTGGGTTCGAGTCCCATATTCCACCCGATAACAAGAAAGGTTGCTGTAAGGCAGCCTTTTTTATTTGATTATAGAATCTACACCTAATGATCCGGGCTGATTTTTTTATCAATAAATCCCGGGCTGATTTCTTACAGTGGCATTGCATCAAATATGTGGTTGAACTTTTTGCCGAAAATTCACTTATATAAGTAATGCTATACATGTATGTCAACAAAAATGATTATTTTTGTCGCCAACAATTCAATTATAATGGCTGATTTGATGAAACGGGTCTTTGTTTTGCTGATGATGGTGGCTTTTCTGCTGCCCGCTACCGGCATGCAGTTTTTCGTACATCACTGTACAGCTATGAACCATAGTGAATATAGCCTTGACGGAAGTAATAGTTGTTGTGGAGAAGCTACTCCTCTTCAAAAGTCTTCTGATCAGAAGCTCCCCGGGGACTTTTTTAATGCTCAGGAATGTTGTACAGATGCTCAGGTGTTGGTGAAAATTGATGAATCTTATCTTATCCCCGAATCAGTTCCGGTTTTTTCTGTATTTGCCATTTTAACTTCTGTTTTTAAATTAAACTTTACTACTGAATCCATACCCTTTTCCTTTATCAAACGTATTATTCCCAATGTCTTTTCTGACTGGGTATGGCTTACCAATTTATCTATCCGCATCTGATTAAATAATTTTTACGATTTCGGGAAGGTGCTCTCGTGCTTTCTTGTTGAATTTAAAGTAAAAATTATTAAAATCAATCCCAAAAATGAAACTTTCTCTTTCTCTCATGAGTCTTATGCTCATACTAACGATCGTTCCGCCTGTTTTTTCACAGGAAAAGGTTAGTGGCCGCATTGTAGAAAATGTAAAAAATGATAAAATTCCCCTTCCGTATGCCAATGTTTACTGGCAGGGAACCACTACCGGGTCAGTGAGTGATGAAAATGGCCAGTTTAAGCTGAATCGTATCCCGGGTAACAACACATTGATTGCCAGTTATGTAGGATATATCAATGACACCATTATTTTAAAATCAGGACAAAAAAAGGTAGAGGTGGTACTTCAGCCAGGTTCTGAACTGGCAGAAGTGGAAATAAAACAACGCATGGCCGGTACCTTTATCAGCAGCATTAAGCCCATTAAAACGGAAGTAATTACTACTGCCGGCTTAACCAAACTGGCCTGCTGCAACCTTTCTGAAAGCTTTGAAAATAATGCCACGGTAGATGTTGGATTCAGCGATGCAGTAACTGGGGCCAAACAAATTCAGATGCTCGGTCTTGCCGGAGTATACAGTCAGTTGATGGTGGAAAATATTCCATTTACCCGCGGGCTTGGCGCAGCTTTTGGACTTACTTATATTCCGGGTACCTGGATGGAATCTATTCAGGTGTCAAAAGGTTCTTCCTCCGTTATCAACGGTTTTGAATCTATGACCGGACAAATCAATGCTGAATTCCGAAAGCCTTTCGATATGGATAGGTTTTACCTGAATCTTTACGGTAACAATGAGGGCCGGCTGGAACTCAATTCTCATGCTTCGCACGTATTTGCGGAAGATAAATTGAGTACCGCAGTACTGGCCCACGTATCCGGTCAGTTTAAACGCATTGATATGAATGATGATGGTTTTCTTGATCAACCACTTTCCAGACAGTTAAACCTGAGTAACCGTTGGAGCTATGAAAAACATGGAGTTACCGAGTCTAAATTCGGGATTAACTTTTTGTATGATGAGCGTAATGGCGGACAGTTGATGAACCTGCAAACCAAAGAAGCCATCGAACAGGGCAAGTACGTTATTGATCTGGTTACCAAACGCGTTCAAATTTATGATAAGACCGGATTTGTGTTTCCAGGCCTGGAAAATACAAGTCTGGGATTGATATTTAGTGGATTGTATCATGATCAGCAGTCTGTATTCGGGCCCCGTGATTATAATGCAACCCAACTAGGCTTTTACGGGAATGCGATTTTTCAGTCACAGATAGTCAATCCTGCACATGTTTATAATGCCGGGGTAAGCTGGATGTATGATGATTATGATGAGGTCATTTCTGATACATCCTTCAGCCGTGTAGAATCGGTGCCTGGAGTTTTTGCACAATATACATACAGCCCCAACGAAAAACTAAGTCTGATTGCCGGCTTCAGGGCCGATCATCACAATAAATATGGCACATTTTATACCCCGCGCTTCCATTTTAAGGTAAATATCTTTGAACACACTGTACTTCGCGGCTCCGCCGGAAAAGGATACCGTTCAGCATCTGTGCTTGCGGAGAACACCGGCATGCTGGTAAGTGCCCGTCAGCTTGTGTTCAGGGATGACTTTACCATGGAAGAGGCCTGGAATTATGGAGTGAACCTTACCCAGACCATTGCCCTGACCGAAGAGCGTAATCTGACGCTATCGGCCGATTACTACCGGACAGATTTTATCAATCAGGTTATTCTCGATATCGATCAATCGTTTGACCGGATTGAGATTTACAATCTGAATGGGGAATCTTATTCCAACAGTTTTCAGATCAATGCAGAGGCAGGCGTTTTCGAAGGTTTTGACCTGACGCTGGCTTATCGCTTCAACGATGTGAAAGCTACCACTGCCGGTGAACTGCGCGAACGTCCGCTGGTAAGCCGCCACAAAGGTTTGATGTCGATGTCGTATGCCACGCGTTTCGAAAAGTGGAAATTTGACCTCACTGTTCAATATAATGGCCGCACCCGACTGCCACTCAATATGCCGGCTTTAACCGAAGTGGGTTATGGCGACTATTCTCCCGACTACTACATGGTGCACTCCCAGATTACCCGGAAGTTTAAGAAGTTTGATGTTTATACAGGCATCGAAAACCTGACCAACTTTGTACAGCACGACCCGATACTTGGATATGAGCAGCCCTTTGAGCCTGGTTTTGATGCCGGTGTGATGTGGGGGCCTTTATTGGGACGCATGGTATATGCCGGTTTGAGGTATGCCATTAAATGATTTTTTTCACCCTTAAAACTAAATAAAAATGAAAAATACCCTGATTTTATTCATGATGCTTGCTTTTTCAGTAAGCCTTTATGCTCAACAACCTAAAACGCAGGTCATCAACATTAAAGTGTCATCACAATGTGAAGACTGCAAGGAAACCATTGAGCGGGCACTTGCCTTTGAGCGCGGCATTACCAAATCAACGGTTGACCTGGAAACCAATACGGTGGAAGTAACTTATAAAACCGGAAAGACCAATCCGGACAAGATCAGAAAAGCCATATCCGCTGCCGGTTATGATGCTGATGAGGTAAAAGCGGATCCCAAGGCTTACAAAGCGCTGAAAGACTGCTGCAAAAAGCCCGAAGACCGGGAGTTTGACCATTCTGGTCACGACCACTAAAGCTGAAAATCAATTGAAAAGAGCCGGCAAATGGGTTTTTATATATACCCACTTGCCGGCTCTTTTTCTTTAACCTGAACTATTCATAACAATAGGAATTATGAATAAAGTTCTGGTTAACCCCGTGCTGAGTTTTGTTAAATCTTTGAAAAAAGTTATTACTAAAAAGATTCAATTTAGGATTACCTTACAAACTTCCTTAGTACCGTTTCCCTGCTTTCGGTAGTTAGTCTGAGCAGGTAAATCCCTTTTTCAATATCGCCCGTAGCAATGCTAATTCGCTCGCTTCCATCAGGCAGAATGAGGATTTCACTATGGATAATCCGGCCTTGCAGGTCAATGATTTCTGCAATTATTTTACCTAAAGTCCGGGAGCTTAACTCTAAATAAAGAGTTTCACCAACCGGGTTGGGATAAAGAATTCCAGCTTCCAGAGCCGGTTTGTCTAGTTCGTTTTCACCCAGTACAGAGATAAAAGTTTCATTAACCACGAAGCTGACATTGGCAGTTGATGAGCCTTCCGAAAGTATAACCACCAGGGCTTCGGTTGTTTTACCGGTCATTTCGGCCTGTATGGTATATTCACCGTATGGTAGATTGCTGAATGCAAACGCGCCATCGCTGTTTGAGAAAGTGTAGGTAATAGGTAGTCCGGTGCTGTTGAACAGAATGATTTCAACATTGGCTGCAGGTGCCCCACCCGATTTAAAGGTGCCACCCATGCTTATGGTTCCTGAAATACTGGCATTGCCAACTCCGTAAGTAGAAGAAGAAACAAGATTAATCGGATACCAGCCATTGGGTTCGCCGGCGGAAACAATGGTTGCCCCCTGCCAGGTGAGGGAGCTGGTGTAGTAAGTAGGCAGATAGTCGAAGAAATTGGATGAGCCAGGAGTGAGCATCGCGTAAATATAGTACGACCCGGCAGGAACACCACCAAAGTTATAGGTTCCGGCAGAATCAATCGTGGTTTCAGCATAGTAGTAATTATTTGCACCAATCAGCCAGACTGTTCCCTGATCTGCAAGAGCATTTCCTGCAATCACATTGCCCGAAAGGGTATAATCGCCCATCACCACACCGGCATAAATCTCCATGCAATAGGTGCTTTGGCAATTTCCTGTACTATCCCAAATGGTAAGACAGGCGTTGTAGATGCCAGGATTGGCATATGTATGCATAGGATTAGGGTCCATCGATCCGGTTCCATCGCCAAATGCCCATTGTTGGCTGGTGTAACCGGGAGTTGAGGTATTAATAAACAAGTAGTTAAGTGAAGTGGCCAAAGAGTCTCCCGGATATGCGAAGAATGAAGCCTGACAGTCCGGTTGAACGGCATTTACCCATATTTCCAGGCAGGTTTGATCCCAGCAGTTGTTCAGGCTGTCGCCGATGGTAAGACAGGCAATATAGATGCCCGGTTCAGCATACGTATAGGTTGGATTGGCCTGGCTGGATTGACCGCCATCGCCAAAATCCCAGAAGATAAAGCTGTGCTCTCCCTGTGAAAGATTCTCAAAATAGTAAGTATAACCGCTTGAGTCGGGAATTGCTGACATAATTGCTTCACACGATGAACCACCACCGGGGAAAATAACCTGGCAACTGGTACTTGTACAGGTGTCATTTACAGGGTCGTTGGCAATGGTAGTAAGGCAAACATTGAAAACAGTACCTGCAAACTGGAAAGTATGCGTAACCTGCTGACCTGTTGCAGTTGTTCCATCACCAAAATCCCAGAAATAATCGGCCGGGACTCCAGACATCACATATCCCGAAAAAGAATAAGTATTGCCATCGTTGGTAAAGGCTTCAAAATAGTTTTCGCAGGGCGAGGGAATGTTGATATAAACATCCTGGCAAGAAGTATAGGTGCAGGATTGTCCATCGGGGCCTGTTCCTGTTGTGGTGAGGCAAACATTGTAAACTTCATCAGGATTGGCAAAGGCGTGCGACACTGTCTGGCCGGTAGCGGTAGTTCCATCGCCAAATTCCCAGAACCAGGATTCTATCTGGGTGTTGTTGGCCCAGCCTTTAAAGGTAAAGCATGCATTGAGCGAATCGGGATAATACCAGAAGGAGCTCTCACAGGGAGTTGGAATAAAGTTAAATACTTCCTGGCATGAAATTGCTGTACACGACACTCCGCCAGGGTCGAAACCAGTTGTGGTAAGGCATACATTGTGTACCGTATTTGTGTCGGCAAACACATGCATAACAGATTGACCTGTGGCTGTGGTTCCATCACCAAAATCCCACATCCAGATGTCCACAGGGCTGTTCATGGCCCAGCCTTCAAACAGTTAGCCATTTCCTGTAGAATCGGCAGTGTACCAGAAATAATTCATACAGGAATCGGGTTGAAAAAACCCGGCGTCAACCGGTAAACAAAAATTGCTGTAGCAAGAACTGTCGTCGCTGCTGATATACAGGCAGGCATTGTATAAGCCAGATTCTGAATATGAATGGATTGGATTTTGCTCAGATGAATAATTGCCGTCGCCAAAATCCCAGTACCAGTTATCAATGCCTGCATCTGGCATGAAAGTGCTTTGATCAATAAAAGCAATGCTCAGCATGTCGTTGGAGGCCGGTTGGTAAAAGAATGAAGCCTGGCATCCTGAAGCAGCATTGCAATAAATATTGAAGTCAATCGTAATCTGTTGCATACCGGGATAAAACCCCGCAGTATTGCTTACCATCTGTCCATTACAGTCAATGGTACTGACAACGATCTGCCCCTGGGTAACGCCATCCATGTAAGGAATCTGATCGGTGTAAAATCCCGATGAATCAGTGAATACCTGATTTGTGTAGCCGGGGAAATTAATACTGTCAACGGAAATAAACATGGGCTGACCGGCAACAGGGATGCCGGTTTCCTGATTAATAACATGACCGGTTAATGTAACATAATCTTGTTGAGCAAAGGCCATAGATACGGCCATTGTCATCAAAAACAGTAAAGCAAGTAGTTTTTTCATGGGTTTTACTTTTTTTGGTTGATTGTAAAATTCAAATGTGTTCATATAAAAGACACCTTCAAACGAAAAGGTTGCCTGTGATCTCAGATTTTCGAAAACTTTAATGTCTTAAGAAGGGCCCCCTGTGCTGATTTCAGGGAAATCAGGTAAAATCCGGGTTTCATGGAGGCGACATTCAAGGTCAGTATATTTTCTCCACCCGGGCAGAAGTGTGTTTCACGCTGGCAAGTTATTCCCGTAGAAGTGTAAATTTCGGAAACAATTGTGGTTTGCCGGTCAAGGTTGAAGGTGAAGTTGATGTTACCCGTGGCCGGATTTGGAAAAAGCTTCACTCCGTTCACAAATAAATCCGCTTCATCAATACCATATACGTTGGAAGAAGCTATGAATAACTGTAGCTGCATTGCCTGATTATCAAATTCGGCAAGGTTTACTGCAAGTGCATCGCTGTATTTTCCGGCAATTTCGGCCCTGAGCGTGTATGCTCCCAAAGGAATACCCGAAAACACGAAGTTTCCCGCCATATCGGTATGGCACAGCGAAATGATATTGCCCTCACGAAGCAGATAAATAATCCTTTCCGTCAAATCAACTTGCGAATTGTCTGCGCAAGTCAAGTGCCCGCTGATCAGACCCGGGCCGATTTCCATAGGAGGCAAAGCAGGCATCACCACATCGGCATCAAATACATCGCCATCGGATAGGCTGAACGGCTGTGCCTGCTGCCAGTAAGGTACATCGCCCGAGTAAACCGGCAAAAAAGAAGTGTAGGCATTCGATTCCGGCGTAAGATTGGCCTGTACCACATATTCGCCTTCCAATACATCAATAAAGAAGTAGTAGCCATACTCCCAGAAGTTGGCTCTGGCAATTTCGCTCAGGCGGTTTCCCGATTTTTTGTATAACCTCACAAGGGCTGTGTCACCGGTAAAATCAGGATTGTTAATCGGGAAGTTTCCGGCAAAGACTTGTCCACCAAGATTATGGTAAGCTGGTGTGTTGATTATCTTACACTTTGTACTGCTACACTCACCAATAGGGCCAAACCACGTAAAAATGGTAAGACACACCTCATAGGTTCCGCTGTTTTCATAAGTGTGTTCTGGAAATCTTTCGTAAGAATAATTCCCATCGCCAAAATCCCAATACCAGTTGCTAATATTTGTGCCGAGCGATTCATCAACAAACCAGTAATGATTAACGTTTCCGGGTATCGAATCAAGCCTGTAAGTAAAATCAGCCTGACAATAGGGAATTGTATCTCCAACAGAGATATATGAACAAAACACATCCTGGCAACCGGTCAAATTACTGATAACGGCCAGGCAAACATGATAAATTCCGGCCTGCTCCCAGGTATGCACCGGTTTGGTTTCATAAGAAAATGGAGTTCCGTCACCGAAATCCCAAATCACCTGATCAAACATACCTGTTGACAGGTTGGTAAAAGCAAAAGTCAGCTCCTGTAATTGTTCAAATGAAAAATCAGCATGGCAGTCGGCAATGGAATCGGCAATGATAATATTGCTGCAAAAGGTATCCTCGCATTGTGTTGAATCGTTGTAAATGGTGAGGCAAACTGGATAGTCTCCTGGCATATTCCACGCATGGACCGGATTTTGCTCGGCCGAAGTGGTGCCATCCCCAAAATTCCAAAGCCAGACATCAGGGAAACCAGTAGAAAGATCAGTAAAAGCTACGGTATTTCCCTGAACATCAAAGGTGTATAAGGCTTCACAATCCGTGGGAAGAAGATTTACCCACACTTCGAGGCAGAAAGTACTTGTACATGCGAGCATGGAATCAACCATAGTAAGGCACACATTATAAATGCCTGGCTGAGCGTATTCGTGCAGAGGTTCAAAATTATTGGAAAAGGTGCCATCGCCAAAATCCCAGTACCAGTAAGTTGAATAGCTTACCGGAAAGCTTAAATTCTCAAAGCCTATAAGCTGTTGATTGGCAGGCATTGGTTCAGCTATAAAGGAGGCTTCGCAAGTGGTCATCTGGGTGCAGATTTCAAAATCGGCATAGATCGGAATGGAATCGTAGATTGAAAAACTTTGAGCTATGGTTTGCTGGTTGCAATCATATACCCACACCGCGATAGAAACCGAAGTATCATTGGGTTGCACCACTATCTGGGCGAAATAAAAACCCTGATCATTGGAGTATGCGGTTGTTACCGGGATTTCGGGCACGAAGCCCAAATAAACGGCTTGCTGGGCTATGGCTTGACCGGTTTCGGAAGCCGTTATCTGTCCCTGTACTGTTATTTGTTGCTGGGCTTTTCCTACAAAGGTCAACAACGACAGCAGGCTGCAAAATAAAAGGGTTGTTATTTTCATGGTATGTTTATTTAAAACCGGTAAAGCAGACCGGCACGGATACCGATGCTTTGCGGTTTGGTTTGATACCCCTGGTAAACCGGGCGGAGATACGTTTTATAGGTTGGTTCGAGCTGCAAGGTGAGCCTTTGTGAAATATGCAGCCCGATACCCAATGCCGCTGCTATCTGCCAGTTGGTCGAAACCCGCACTGGATTAAGTTGGTCAATAGATTGCAGACTTGCATTTTCGCGGCTGAAGTTGATTCCAGGTTCACTGGAATTAAGCATAACCGAAAATATAGGTCCGGCTTTAATGCTGAGCGTGAACAGACGTTTATTGTAAAACTGGTAACCGGCCATAAGTGGAATCTGCAGATAGGTGTAGCGGTTGGCTGTTTTGGCTTCCATATTGTGATCAACGGAATCAAATACGCCCAGCACTTCTGTATTGAATTGTATTGAACCATAATTGTTTGGATCAGAGCTGAACGAAACTACCTTATTGTAATAGCCGATGCTATCGAAAGAGTTATAGTTAACAAGGAAGCGGCCATTGTCGTCGCTCAGGCAAACTGCAGCACCGGTTTCGAGCAGCCAGGGTCCCCTGAAAGTGGAAAGGCTGAGACCCAGCGCACGACTTTGTTTGGTGTGATTGTCCCCGTAATCAATCCGGTCCCAGGCAGTATAAACCCCGCCAATTAGCGGAATACTGTTTTTTCTGTATATGGCCGGTTTGCCCGATTGGCGATATTTCCCGGTGAACACGGATGTTGCCGAAACGGGTATAAACACAGCAGGTTGTGAACTCAGCCAGTGGGTAAAATCGGTCCGGAGATCAGTTATTGAAGCGGAATTTTCATTTGTTGCAGATGAAGTTTTCCTAATAATGGATTCAACAGCAGTACTTTTCACCACTGTTTCGTTTTTCGTGATGCTGTTTACGCTGATATCTGCATAGGGTGCTGAACCTACTTTTGAAATTGTTTCTGCCTTTTGTGGTCTCTGTTTTGCAGTTTCAACGGTGGTTTCCTCTGGTATTTCAGTGGATATTGCTGATTTGTTTGATGGAACAATGGGTTGATTATTGTCAATAACAGGAGCTTCTGTTTGCTGAATCGAGTTAATATCTCCCTGATCGGGATTGTTATGGCCGCTGAAATACCACAGCAGTGCTAGGCCGGTAAGCACCGCGGCTGCAACACCAATCAGTACAATACGGCCAATACTTATTGCCGGAATTACTGGTGCAGGAGGGGAAACCGTGAGGCTGGCCCCTATTTTTTTCCACAGTTCAGGCGGAGGGGCTGGCTTGAAATCGCCCAGCCCTTCGCTGAAAAGTTGATCAATGTTTTTTCGTTCGTCTTTCATGACTTAACGCTTATATTTTTAGTGGCCAGTTCGGTCTCAACCATTTGTCTCAGTTTATTCCGGGCCTTCATCAGTTGGGTTTTTGAAGTGCTTTCGCTGATGCCGAGCATTATTGCAATTTGCCGGTGCGGCAGGTTTTCAAAAACAAACAGGTTAAAAACCAGTTGGTAACCTTCGGGCAATGCCTGTATCAATTTAAGCAGGGTTTTCTGTGGGATTCCCGCTGCCGGAAAAGTTTCCGGTTCATCATCAGGCAATTCATCAGGAGCATCGGCATAACTGCTTACAAACAAATACTTCAGGTTATCACGCCTGAAATTTATAGCCTGATTGACTACCAACCGCTTCATCCAACCTTCAAAAGAGCCTTTAAATCCAAAGGAACCCACCTTCGCAAAAATCTTAATAAATGATTCCTGCAACAGGTCTTCGGCTTCGGCCCGGCTGCGTGCATAGCGAAGACAAATACCAAACAGCACCCCCGAAAACCGCTGGTACAATTCGTATTGTGCTTGCTTATCGCCTGATAAACAGTCTTTTATTAATTTGTCATCGCTTCGCATTCACTCCCTTGTATGGAAACAGACACAAAAATACAGGCCAGGTTGCCTGTGAGGATGAAATAAAGATAAATAAAATCCGGGAAACACACCTCTCCGCTGGTAAGCCGCCACAAAGGTTTGATATCGATGTCTTATGCCATTCGCTTTGGTTAAAATTTGATCTAACGGTACAATATAATGGCCGCATCCGACTGCCACTCAATATGCCTGCGCTAAGCGAAGGGGGTTATGGCGACTATTCCTCCTGGATTATTTTATTGTTGCAACGCGATGTGGTGCTTTGCTACCATCTTAATTGTCCTGGAGCTTTATAAAGAATTTTGTCGACCATGAGAAATTGGCAACTGTATCTTCTGTATAATCCGGCATTAAATTTACCAGTTTTTCGTCCATTCTATAAGTATAAATCTCCATTTCGGAGTTTTCAGGAAGCTTAAAAACGAGTGTATCTAAACTGAAATTATAGTCATACGATTCTCCTTTATTCAGGCTATGTTGAACACAATAATGAACAGATAGGTTAACTTCAGGAATTGATTTCTCATCTAAAATGGCGAATGATTTTTATAAAAGTAAAATTTGCCTGTTCAATTAAAGTTGTACTGTCTCTTAACGCTGATTAATAAATCAATGCAAAGGAGCCGACAGGTGTGTATGAACGAATTGCCACTTACCGTCTCTTTTTTCTACAAAGCCCGTAAAGCGTAAATCACTGTATTCGCGGGGGGTATCCTCTACCGTGAAATTGTATTGCAACACCGTTGAAAACCAGGCTGAATTGCATCCCGGACTGAGGTAAATCACCTGATCGCGCGCCGAGATATATGTATTTTCGAACATATTGAACTGATTCACAAATTTCGATTTTACCGCTTCATATCCTATCAGCTCTTCATTGCGATCGGTGCCAATGGTATATACTGATGAATCATTGGTCCAGATTTCTTCAATGATACCAATATTCCCCGTTTCGTTGGCAATTATATACTTCTGCAACAGCAGTTTTATGGCTGCTTTTTCGGCAACAGGATTGGGTTGCTGCGGCGGCGTATTTCGATTGCTGTTGGAATTGCAGGCGGTAAAAGCCAGTATCAATAAGGGAAACAGTAGGATATTGAAGCGTTTCATGAGAAGATAATTTAGGTGATTGGAGATTTAAAGATACGATATATTTTCAATAAATTTATCAATTACTTAAAATTTTTTCTTCCGGGGCTCAATTTTTGATCCCTTTCCCTGTCCAGGTAGTAATAAACTGGTATGATCAATTTTTACTTATCTATTTTGGATTTTTTTATGGAATTATTTTACAATCAGTCGCCCGGGGAAGTGTTAGACCAATTACAGACAGATAAACAGCAGGGTTTATCTGCCGCAGAAGCCCGTAAAAGACTTGATGAATATGGTGCAAACAGTTTGAGTACCAAAGGGAGCAAATCATTCTTAAAGATGTTTGTTGCTCAGTTTAAGAGTTTTATGATTATTGTGCTGTTGATTGCGGCAGCGGTATCGGGTTTTATCGGTATAATGGAAGATGAGGGGCTGCTTGATACCTGGGTTATTCTGGGTATTTTAATCGTCAATGCTTTGGTGGGAGCTTTTCAGGAAAAAAAAGCAGAATCCTCCCTTGAAGCATTAAAGGATCTCTCTGCACCCGATTCTATGGTGGTTCGTGAAGGTGAAAATATACAACTTCCCTCTCAGGATTTAGTTCCCGGTGATATAGTAATACTTGAAACCGGTGAAGTGGTACCTGCCGATCTGCGCCTGATTGAAGCTGTGAATCTTAAAATTCAGGAATCAGCCCTTACCGGCGAATCGGTTCCCGTTTTGAAGCAGGTTGAAGTGCTGTCAGGCACTGAGGATATTGCACTGGGTGACAGACTTAACATGGCTTTTTCAAGTGGGGTGGTAACTTACGGCCGGGGCAGAGGTGTAGTGGTGGCCACCGGAATGAATACTCAGGTTGGTAGTATTGCTGATATGCTTAGTCAAACTGCGGATACGGAAACACCCATGAGTAAAAAGCTGGAACAGCTTGGAAAAATACTCGGTATTGCAGCTCTGGTGATAAGTGGTATCATATTTTTAGTGGGTGTTTTGTATGGTAATTCAATCATGTCTATGTTTATGACAGCAGTTACCCTTGCCGTAGCAGCCATTCCTGAAGGTCTGCCTGCTGTGTCTACTGTGGTTTTAGCCATAGGGGTGCAGCGTATGGTCAAACGCAATGCCATCATCAGGAACCTTCCCTCGGTGGAAGCCCTGGGAAGTGCCTCTGTTATCTGCTCTGACAAAACAGGCACCCTCACTCAAAATAAGATGACTGTTACTCAGGCATTTATTGATCATAAAGAGGTGGATTTTATTGAGTCAACAGGTAAAACTGAAGATCTGGATTCCCTGAAAGAACTTTTAACTATTGCTATGCTTTGTACCGATGCACAGGAAGTAAAATCAGAAAGTGAAGACACAGAATATACCGGTGATCCTACTGAAACTGCCCTGCTTGCTGCCGGTGAAGCACTTGGGATGTCGAAAAAAGCACTCGAAAAGAATTATCCCCGGCTTGCCGAAATTCCTTTTGATTCTGAACGTAAGCGCATGACTACTCTTAACAGGATGAGTGAAAATGATATCAGGGTAAATGTTAAGGGTGGTCTGGATGAAATATTGAGTGTTTGTACCTCAATAACCGTAAATAATAAAGTAAGGGCGTTGTCTTCCAAAGATATTGAGGAAATAAAAAAAGCAAATCAGGATATGGCAAGTGCTGCACTTAGGGTGCTGGCCATGGCCTATAAGGATTTAGATCAACTGCCTGGGAACGTTGATGTTGATTCAGTGGAATATGACCTTGTGTTTGCAGGAATGCTGGGCATGATGGATCCGGCACGTCCGGAAGTTATTGAAGCAGTTCAACGCTGCCGGACTGCTGGCATCCGGCCGATAATGATTACCGGTGATCATAAGATAACCGCTATGGCCATTGCCCGCGAAGTGGGTATTTATCGCGACGGTGATGAAGCCATTACCGGAAACGAGCTTCAGGCCATTGAGCAGTCTGAATTTGAAGATACGGTGCACAGATATTCCGTGTATGCCAGGGTAGCTCCGGAACATAAGGTTCGTATTGTTAAAGCCTGGCAAAAACGCAACGAAGTGGTTGCCATGACCGGAGATGGCGTAAATGATGCCCCTGCACTAAAACAAGCCGATATAGGTGCCGCCATGGGAATTGTAGGTACTGATGTTGCCAAAGGCGCTGCTGATATGGTGCTGACCGACGATAATTTTGCCACTATAGTGGCTGCGGTAGAAGAAGGCCGTCGCATTTATGATAATATCCTTAAAGCCATACAGTTTTTACTGTCAACCAATGTGGGCGAAATCTTTCTGATTCTGGTCGCTTCCATTGTTAATATTGGTACGCCCTTGTTACCCATTCATATTCTATGGGTAAATCTTGTTACCGATAGTCTGCCGGCACTTGCCCTGGCCATTGACCCTCCCGAGAAAGATATTATGGAACGTAAACCCAAAAATACGGATGAGGGCTTTATGACCAAAGGTATGATCTGGCGAATCATGTATCAGGGTATTATGATTGGGGCTATACCTTTAACAGCTTACATCATCGGATTGCGTGAAGGTGGCATTGAATTGGGACGCACCATGGCTTTTTCGTCACTGGTTTTTGCTCAGCTTATGCATGTGCGTAACCTGCATTCCAATACCCGCTCATCGCTGAGGATAAGCCCGTTGAAAAACAAACCTTTGATAGGGGCGGTTTTCATTTCCGCTGTTCTGGCTTTAATCGTATTGCTCGTACCGGTATTGCGCGAAACTTTTAGCTTTGTGCCAATGCAGAGCCACCAATGGGTTACGGTAGTGCTGATGTCGTTAATACCAATTGTGGTCGTTGATGTATTTAAGCTGCTTAAAATTAACGGTAAATAACAGCAATCCAGGTTGAATTAATTCATCCTGAATTCCTTGTCTGGCTGTTGTAGGTTCTCTTAATTTTTAATACCCGACTTCCAGAGTCACCTTCTGGTACCGGCAATGACAGTTTTACCGGAGCATAATCTTTCCGGATGCTACGCCATTGCTGTTGATCACTTCTACTAATAAATATACCCCGGCAGGAAGACTTCCGGTTTCAATTGTGATTATTTTAGACAGATCAGACAATTTGACTACTTTTTCCACGATTTTTCTTCCTGTCATGTCTGAGAGGGTCTTATGTTAAAATATGTGCCAAATACTAACAAAACAGGTATGGGCTTGCGGAATAAATTTTAAATAAGTAAAAACAACAATTCTAAAAGAAATGACTATTGACCGTTAAAAACTATGAGATTCTTCTCTAAACTCTGAATGACAAATTGTTACGTCGAAAGGTGGATGGTTCAGTGAGTGTGTAAAGCGGACCTTTACACACACACACACACATACACATTCTGAACTTCCCAGTATCATTATACGATTGTCGGCCATTCAGAATGCAATGAAGTAAGTGAAATATCTCAATCTTTATTACTCATTTTCCCGGACAAAACTATAAAAAAATAAATATGTTGAAATGTTTTATCAAAGTTATATCGAATACCCTTTAAAAAGCATTCATTTTAAGTGAATCCAACCCACATTTTACCTACTTTTACCTGACTATTTCTAAATATGCCTATGTCATTCAAACTAACCCTTATCCGTTTGCTTGATAACCTGAATCGCTTCCGCAAGCGATTGCTTACTGCCCTGGATGCCATTGGGATATTTGTAGCCTTGGTGGGATTTTTGGTATTTGTATTTCACATTGGTTTTACCCATGCACCCCGACAAATAACTCATATTCACTTGTTTTTCAATGTTGTTTTATTGTTGATTTTTGTCAGCAATCTGGCCGGTGTATTTCTGCTTAAGTGGGAGGTTTTATTGCGCAAGTTGAGGTTGGCTGAGCTGCTCACCTTGCCGGTTATTTTACTTTTACTCGATGCCCGCATCAGGTTTTCGGGTATTCATTGGTATGATACTCTATTTATACAGGCATTGGGTAAGGATGTTGCCATGCATGCATTCATTATTTTTATTCTTATCCTGGAAATATCAACAGGATCACTCAGATTCAGTAACCGGAATACCAATCCAGCGCTGGTTTTTGTGTTTAGCTTTCTGGTGCTTATCCTTTTTGGTACGGCTTTATTGCTATTGCCCAATGCAACATATGAGGGTATTGGTTTTACAGATGCCTTTTTTACGGCCACCAGTGCAGTTTGTGTTACCGGACTTATTGTAGTAGATACCGCCACTTATTTTACCCCTTTGGGACACATCTTTATCATAGTGCTTGTGCAATTGGGCGGGCTTGGAATCATGACATTTACCAGCTTTTTTGGATATTTTTTCAAGGGATCCTCATCTTTTGGCAATGAATTTCTTTTAAAGGAACTACTTAACGAAGAGCGGATAGGTGAAATATTCCGGACAATAGGCAAAATCGTACTGGTAACTTTTATCATAGAGGCCCTGGGTGCCTTATTGATTTATTTATCGGTAAACCCGCAACTCTTTGATGGCCATTTAATCCGACTTTCATTTTCGGTTTTTCATGCCATTTCAGCATTTTGTAATGCAGGATTCTCGCTACTTACCAATAATCTTGCTGAGTTCGGCTTCAGATACAATTATCGGTTTCAGCTCATCATTGCTTTGCTTATCATTCTCGGCGGACTGGGCTTTCCCATTGTTTTCAACTATTTCAGCCTCATAAAATCCAATATTCAACGCCGTTTCCGATCTTTATATTCCGGTGAATCCTTTCATTATGTCCCGCACATCATAACGGTGAGTAGTAAGATGGTGTTGCTTACTACTTTTTTGCTGATTGTTGGGGGAACAATTTTGTTTTTTATTTTTGAGAATAACCATAGTCTTAAAGGCCTATCCTTTACCGGAAAAATTGCCGGTTCTTTTTTTGGTTCTGTAACACCGCGTACTGCAGGCTTCAATACCCTGGATATGAATACTTTTGCGCCTGCCACAATTCTTTTGTACTTTCTGTTGATGTGGATTGGTGCTTCGCCGGGTTCCACGGGTGGAGGTATAAAAACAACCACTTTTGCCGTAGCCATCACCAATATTTTAAGTCTGGGCAGGGGTAAAAACCGTGTTGAGCTTTATGGCCGTGAAATCTCAGAAAGTTCGGTAAAAAGGGCTTTCGCTGTTATCGTTCTTTCGGTGCTTGTATTGGGTCTGGCATTGCTGCTGCTCGAATTAACAGACGGTGGTCTCAGCATGCGTAAACTGGCATTCGAAGTATTCTCCGCATTTGGAACGGTGGGATTGTCGCTGGGCATCACTCCACAGCTTTCCCTTTCGGGAAAATGGATCATCATATTTACCATGTTTTTGGGAAGGGTGGGCACCTTTACCATTCTGGTAGCTTTTTTTCGTAAAGTAAGGAGCCTGAATTACCGTTATCCTTTTGAAAATGTTATGATCAACTAAAAGCAATTGTTTATGAAAATTATCATCATTGGTTTGGGAAATTTTGGTTCGGCTTTGGGCATACAGCTTACTGCCGCCGGCCATGAAGTTATTGGCGTCGACAGCAGTTCGGTGAAAGCGGAAGCTTACAAAGATCTGATTACACAAACCATTGTACTGGATTCTACCAATGAACACGCGCTGAAGACACTACCATTGCGGGAATGTGATTACGCCGTGGTAGCCATAGGCGAAGATTTTGGTGCATCGGTTATGACTACTGCCTTACTTAAGCAAGCCAATGTTAAGCATCTGGTAAGCCGCGCCATTAATGAGTTGCATTCTACTGTGCTTGAAACGCTGGGGGTGGAAATGATTATTCGACCCGAAAAAGATTCTGCATCCCTTTTTGCTGACCGGATATTATTGTATGGCGTTAGCAATGCCTATCACATTTCTGATGAATACAAAATAGTGGAAGCATTTATACCAGGCAGGTATGATGGTCTCACCCTGGGTGAAATCAATTTTAAAGAGAAGTATAAGCTTCAGCCGATTACCGCCATCCGGGAATATGAGGGTAAATCGGTTTTCGGCCAGCCCCGGATCATGAAAAAAGTCCTTGGCCTGCTCACCGATGCCTTTATCCTGAAAACCGGTGACCGGCTGCTGCTGTTTGGTAGTAGTAGTGCCATTGAGGCGTTTTTGGGATTGGAAGATAATCTGTGATCTGTGATCTGTAATCTGTAATCTGTTATCTGTGATCTGTGGTTTGTTGATTTGTTGATTTGTTGAGGTGTTGAGGTGTTGAGCCTTTGAA
>DHSR01000051.1:27176-70117 GCA_002410555.1 Bacteroidales bacterium UBA5281
CCGTTTTTTCGGGGTAATTCGCGGTTAATTGGTGATTGGTGACTGGTGATTAGTGATTGGTGATTGGTGATCAGTAATCTGAACCGTAGCGAAGTGGAGCTCACCGAAAGTAAATCTGAAATCCGAAATCCGAAATTTGAAATAGTTAATGCCTGTTATATAAGTTAATAAGGTGCCAAAATACTTAAAAGAGCCGGCTCTGAATCACAAACAGAGAAAATATTCCTCAAACTTCTTCTTTCAATGCAATAAATCAATACTTTTACCCTGAAATATTTAAGGTTTATATATGAAAGGTATACATCTGCTATTTGATCAATCGGGTATAAAAAATAAGATCAGTCCAGGCCAGTATAAGAAGTTGCAATTAAAACTGATTCTTTTGCGGGAACTTTATTACAACGCACCCATGACCATTCATGATTTGACCCAGGCAATAAAGATGAGTACGCCTACCATTACACGTGCTGTGGATGAATTGATGGAAGAAGGCTGGGTAATTGATCATGGCATTGGTGAATCCACCGGTGGCAGGCCTCCCTGGATGTGTGGGTTAAATCCATCATCCTGGTATATGATTGGCATTGATCTGGAACGCGCATATATAAAAATGGCGGTTTTTGATATGCACAATCAACCGGTAAAAGAAATTCATGAATTGAATGAAGGACTGGATGACACAGAAGATGTGATTGGCTTTATTGCCAGCAAGGTGAATGAATTATTAACGGCATACAATATTAATAAAAAGAAAGTTTTGGGGATAGGATTATCGCTTCCGGGTCTGATTGATATAAGAACCGGATTATCATATACCTATCTGAATTCAGGCAAGCCACCTGCTGATTTGCTCAGCCAGAAAACCGGCCTGCCTGTTTTCATTGAGCAGGACACCCGGGCCATGGCCTGGGGAGAACAAGCGTTTGGCCTGGCGCGCGATCATCAAAATGTACTTTGTTTAAATGTGGGTTCAGGCATTGGTCTCAGCCTCATTCTGAATGGTAAAATATTCAAAGGCCACTCAGGATATGCCGGAGAATTTGGCCACATACAGTTGGTCCCCAACGGCCGGCTTTGTCACTGCGGTAAGGTTGGATGTATAGAAACTGTTGCCTCCGGGAAAGTTATGATTGCCAGAGCCCGTGAAGAAATCAATTCAGGCACCGATTCTATGATGCAGGAATTGGTGCAGCATAATCTTAAAAAAATAAATCTGAAAACTTTACTTAAAGCGGCTGAGATGAATGATCAGTATGCCGTTAATTTATTTTCCGACGCCGGCGATGCTTTGGGTAAAGGGATTTCAACACTCATCCATCTATTTGATCCTGAATTGATTATTATCGGTGGTGAAATGTCTAAGGCCTCTGACATACTGATACCACCCATTGAGCGCAACCTGAATATATATGCCATTTCCCGCATCAGGCGTGATGCCAGGATTGTTTCGTCCGAACTGGGCGATAATGCCAAGTTGCTGGGTACCCTGGCCATGACCATGCATAATATTTTCTACGAACCACAGGAAAATGGTATACAAAACAGATAATGTTTTTAATCAATTCAAATATGAATAACACTCTGCCCACTGAGCGCCGGATGTATTTCCGGTCAATTGCCATCATCGGAACCCTCTATTTTATTTTTGGTTTTGTTACCTGGCTCAACGGAACCCTGATTCCTTTCCTTAAGTTAGCTTGTGAACTCAGCAATTTACAGGCTTACTTTGTCACTTTTGCCTTTTATATTTCTTATCTGGTTATGGCTCCTCCCTCCTCCTGGGTATTGCATAAGACCGGATTTAAAAATGGTATGGCTCTGGGTTTGCTGATTATGGCTGTTGGTTCGCTAATATTTATTCCGGCAGCCCTTACCCGTGAATATGGATTGTTTTTAACAGGCCTGTTTATTCAGGGTTCCGGGCTGGCTCTGTTGCAAACTGCAGCCAATCCCTATATCACAATTATTGGCCCGCGTGAAAGTGCAGCCCGCCGCATTGCCATTATGGGAATTTGCAACAAGGTAGCCGGTACCATAGGCCCGCTCATTCTTGGAGCACTCATTTTAAGTGGAGCCGAAGAAACCAAGAGAGAAATAGGAGCGGCAGTCGGAGTGGCAAAAACTCAGTTGCTCGATACCCTTGCTTTGGGTGTGATCAATCCCTATATAGTAATGGCTATAATACTTGCACTGCTGGCTGTTATGATACGATTTTCAGGACTGCCTCAGATTGATACCGATCAGGACGAACCAAATGCCGGTGTGGAAGCCAGGACAAAAAAAGCCTGGTATCAGTTTCCACATCTGATTTTAGGATTCATCGCTTTGTTCTTTTATGTTGGTGTAGAAGTTATGGCCGGCGATACCATTGGCCTGTATGGAACCTACATGGGAATATCTCTGGATTATTCTAAATATTTCACCAGTCTTACCCTTATTTCAATGGTCATAGGCTACATTGTAGGCATCATCGTCATTCCAACATACATTAAACAACACGCAGCACTGAGCATTTCTGCAGGCCTGGGAATATTGTTTACCTTACTTGCTTTGTTTACCCATGGTTTTATTAGTGTAGCATTTATTGCCTTACTTGGTTTTGCCAATGCAATGGTCTGGCCTTCCATCTGGCCATTGGCTATATCCGGATTGGGTAAATTTACCAAGGCCGGTTCAGCCCTGCTGGTAATGGGTATTGCAGGTGGAGCCATCATTCCGCTTTTTTATGGATGGCTGGTGGATATCATCGGAAATCAACAAGCTTACTGGATTATGATACCTTTATATGTGTTTATTTTATTTTACGGAATGAAAGGACATAAAATCAAAAACTAACTGTACAATGATGAAACCCGTATTGCTTATTCTTGCTGCCGGTATGGGCAGCCGCTATGGAGGGCTTAAGCAGGTCGACCCTGTAGGCCCTGCCGGCGAAACCATACTTGATTATTCTGTATTTGATGCCATAAAAGCAGGCTTTGGGAAAGTGGTGTTTATTATCCGTCGTGACATTGAGCTGGCTTTTGTTGAGACCTACATCAACAGGCTTCAGAAATATATCGAAGTAGAATGGGTATTTCAGGAAACAGATGCGCTTCCCGGTGGTTATGTAGCTCCTGAAGGCCGCAGCAAACCCTGGGGTACCGGCCATGCCATGCTGATGGCCCGTAATAACATTCACCAGCCGTTTGCTGTAATTAATGCCGATGATTTTTATGGTCGCGAAGCTTATGAAACACTCAGCAACTACTTTAATAAGAGTAACAATGAGTCCGAATATGCCATGGTGGCTTATCGCCTGAAAAATACTCTTTCAGACTTCGGATCTGTCTCCAGAGGTATATGCGTTTCCAATGAAAAAAATGAACTTATTTCGGTTACAGAACGAACCAGTATCAAGTCGGTTGAAGGGCAAATCAGTTATTCCGATGCCAACAATTCGCGATTCCCATTACCTGATGACACATTGGTTTCAATGAATTTCTGGGGATTTAAACCCGGATTTTTCTGCCATCTGGAACGCCATTTTGAGGCCTTTCTGAAATTGAATGCCGATAGTATGACCGCAGAGTTTTACATTCCGGTAGTAGTTGATCAACTCATTAAAAACAATGAAGCTAAGGTAAGATTGCTGAAAAATGACGGGCAGTGGTTTGGGATAACGTACAAGGAAGATAAACCAGAAGTGGTAGAAAAAATTGCTCAGTTAACCAGGGCTGGTATTTATCCATCGCCTCTATGGCCATAGTACAAACCGGGATAGTAATTTCATGTTATTGATAATCAATCTGCTGCAATAGATTATAAATAATTATGAAAATTTACTTTACAACATTGCTTTTTTGTTGTATATTCGTTGCATATTTCAACATCATAGTATAAACACTTTAAATCTAAGTGGACAACTTCATAATGCAAAAGCCAGACAATTTGTCGCCAATAGCCACTTACAGAATTCTGGTGGCTGAAGACGAAGAAGCAAATTATAAATACGTGGAAAAAATCCTCAAACGTGAGGGTTATGATTTGTTGCGTGCAACCAATGGTTTTGAAGCAGTAGAATATGCACGTCTGTATGACGATATAGACCTTATTCTTATGGATATAAAGATGCCGGTAATGAATGGTGTAGAAGCGACACGGGAGATAAAAATGCTCAAACCGGCCATTCCCATAATTGCTACCACCGCTTTCGCCATACCAGGTGACCGGGAGGTGTTCCTTAATGCCGGCTGTGATGATTACATTCCTAAACCCATCAAACCGGGCATCCTCATTCAGTTGATAGACATGCACGTGAAATCCTGACTCTTTCAATCATAATAATAAAGAACCCCATTCAAATATAATCCGAGTGGGGTTTCTTTATTTTCTAAAGTATGTTTTCTCAGTTGAGTGAACTCTTTTCAAACATATTCACTACCTGCTGAAAAACGTTCTCCGGGGTAAAGCCGAACATTTCGTCCAGTTTGGCGGCAGGTGCGGAATAACCAAAGTGATCCAGTCCCCAAATGCTACCCTTGCAGCCAACCAAACCACTTAGAGTAACAGGCAGCCCAGCTGTAAGGCCAAATGCAGGAATATCATCAGGGATAATTTGTTGTTGATACTCCGCCGGCTGACTCCGGAAAAGCCCTTCGGAAATAACAGAAACGACTCTGACTTTCCAGTTTTTTCGTTCTCGCAACAACCTGGCGCCCTCCACCAGGGTAGCTACTTCGCTACCACTGGCAATCAATACTACTTTGGGCGAATCATCACTGCCGGCAACTATATAAGCCCCTTTATTGAGATGATCAGCCAGCTTACGGTAAGTTGTATCTGATGCAGCAGGTAAAGATTTAATGCCCTGGCGCGATAAAATCAAAGCAGTTGGTGTACTTTGGTTTTCCATAGCCATTTGCCAGGCCACTGTGGTTTCGTCAGCGTCAGCAGGCCGCAATACCAGTGTGCTGGGCTGCCCGCTGTGATTTTTTAGCTTTTCAAGCAATCTTATTTGAGCTTCCTGCTCTACCGGCTGATGCGTAGGTCCATCTTCACCTACACGGAAGGCATCGTGGGTCCACAAAAACTTTACGGGTAGTTCCATCAGGGCGCTCAAACGCACAGCAGGCTTCATATAATCACTGAAGGCGAAAAATGTACCACAACATACATGCACACCTCCATGCAGGGCAATACCATTTGCAATGGCAGCCATCGTCAGTTCACTTACACCAACTTGTAAAAACGCACCTGAAAAATCACCTTTCTCAAATGCTTTCGTTTCCTTTAAGAAACCATCGGTCTTATCGCTGTTGGCCAGATCGGCTGAAGCTACAATCATGTTTCCCACCTCACGGGCCAGATAAGTGAGCACGGTGGATGAGGCAGCCCGGGTTGCAATATTTTCTTTTTGAATCAGGCTGCTGAAATCCAGATTAAGCTCCAGGTTCAAAAAGCCATGCAGTTTCCTGGCGAGTTCAGGATTGTCTTTCTCCCATTCTTTTTGCTGAGCTTTGCGAACCAAAGCTTCTTCTCTTTTGGTTTGAGTTGCTTCTGCATAAAGTTTTGCAACCTGTGGAAATATGTAAAAGGGATCTCCTGGATTTCCACCAAGATTCCGTATGGTTTTTTCAAATGATGCCCCTGCATCACTCAAAGGCATCCCATGGGTAGATACCTCCCCTTCAAAGTGAGTATCGTCATCAGCCAATGCCCCTTTACCCATAATGGTTTTTCCGATAATCAGGGTTGGTCGCTCCTGTTCCTGGTTTGCCCGGATAAGTGCACTGCGGATCTGGGCAGCGTCATTACCAACAATTTCAATAACATTCCAGCCCCAGGCTTTATATTTCATGCCCGTATCTTCGTTACTCACTACATGGGTTTTAGTAGAAAGCTGAACATCATTAGAATCATAAAACATAATCAGATTGCTGAGTCCCAGATTTCCTGCAATGCGACCGGCTGCCTGGGAGATTTCTTCCTGTATACCTCCGTCCGAAATATATGTGTATGTTTTATGAGCCATCCATTCGCCAAAGCGGGCACACAAAAAACGTTCAGCAATGGCAGCACCCACCGCCATGGTATGCCCCTGACCCAAAGGACCAGAAGTGTTCTCAATCCCTCTTTTAAGATCAAGCTCCGGATGTCCGGGAGTGCAACTGCCCCATTGCCTGAACTGTTTTAAGTCATCCAGGGTGAATGTACCTGATAGAGTTAGTACCGAATATAGCATTGCCGACATGTGGCCCGGATCCAGAAAAAAACGGTCTCTTAAAAACCATTGCCTGTCAGCAGGATCATACCGAAGGAATTCGGCATATAAAATATTTATAAAATCGGCGCCTCCCATAGCACCTCCGGGATGACCGGATCGGGCTTTTTCAACCATAGCAGCCGATAATATCCGAATATTGTCAGCAGCAAGGTTTATCTGTTCAATCTCCATAAGAAAGTTTTTACTGTTATTGTTAAATGGTTATTATTTTTTTGAATATTTATGTTTTCAAAAGCATTCCGGGGCTAAGGGGTATCTCCACCCAGAAAGTGGTACCTGATTCTTCAGTTGAGAATCCGGCTTTACCATGCAGGCATTTTTCGGCAAACAGTTTTACCGTATAGGTACCCACTCCCCTATGAGCACCTTTTGTCGAGAAAGAGCGCTGGAAAATCTGTTGCTTAACTTCCTCTGCCATCATTCCTTCATTGTGGACCCAAAAACGAACATATTTGTTTTTTAACCAGGCGCCCAATTGTATTGTCGTGTCCGGAGTGGTTGACTCAATGGCGTTTTTTATAAGATGGATCAATGTCTGTTTCAGAATATCTGTATCTGCTTCCATCAATATGGAATGTGAAAATGGATATACCATAATGTGTTGGCCTTGCTGCGACGGAGTATGCGAAAATCTTTCCACCAAATCCTGCAAAAGCGACAGGGAGACAAAACGACGGAAGGTGGGAATAAACTCCCCCCTTTCCGCTAAAGCAAGTGTATGCCAGCTGTGAAAACTTTCCTGAATATCATAAGCAGTAGTATTGATGTATGTCAGGGTTTCCGACATTTGATCTGCCCTTGAATCAACCAACAATTCGAGTTTCTGTATCAGCAACCTGATTTGATCAAGACTTTCATTTAAGAAAGTAACCTCCAGCAGATTGCGTCTTTTTTTGTCGCTGATATCCTCAACACTTAACACAACAAAACGTCTTGTTTCAAGTACCAAAGGGGTGGCCCTGACCACAAGATCATAAGCCGGCTGCCCATTATCTGATTTTCGGATAATACGGCACTCAGACTCCAGTTTTACACCTTCAGTCAGACATCGGTTAACCACCGTGTGAGTACCGCAATACCGGCAGGCAGCAGTGGAGCCACATCCTTCTGATGTTTCACAAGCATGAGTACAACCAAACAAATCGCCGGGCTTCATCCGGTAAAAGGATTGGTCTGCCTGGGCATTCAACATTTTCAGCAGACCTTCGCTGGCAAATACCACACGCCTGTTTTCATCTATAATGGCAGCCATTTCAGAAAGTAAAACCTCGAAAATTACCTCCCTGTCAATTGAACCCATTTCCTCAAAAAAACGAAAAAAAAATTGATTTTCTTCATTATTTTTTGATGAGGTAAGCCTAAAGTTCATAATTTAGTCATTGTTTCAGCAAAAGTAGCTTTTTTACAATAACAACGTTGCATGAAGCATATTCACCTTTAGCACATCGACGCCATGAAACTGGATGAACTACTCAATTATAGACTGATAGAATTTGGTAAATTTTCTTTAACCTTATCGGACATTCTGATTGTTTTTGTGATTTTAGCCATAACTATTGCGGTTTTGAAGTTAATGAAAAAGTATTTTGACCGCCGGATAAGGTTAAAAAAAATAGACAAGGGCAGCGCTTACACCATATATAACTTAGTCAGATATCTGATCTGGATAATTTTTATTTTGATTGCACTCGATACAATAGGAGTAAATTTAAATATCATGCTAGCCGGATCGGCTGCGCTGCTCGTTGGTTTAGGTTTTGGAATTCAGCATATTTTTAATGACCTGGTATCTGGTGTAATACTACTGATGGAGAGCAATGTTAAAGTAGGTGACATTGTTGAAATTGAAAATAACATTGTTGGCCGGGTCACCTTTATTGGATTGCGCACCTCTAAAATCAATGACCGCAATGATATAACAACCATCATTCCCAATTCAAAATTAATAAACGAAAAAGTCATTAACTGGAGCAATGAGCAAAGCGCCACACGTTTCTTTGTAAAAATTGGCGTGGCATACGGATCAAATGTCGAATTGGTTACCCGTTTATTGATTGAATGCTCAAAAGAAAATTCAGCCATATTAACCGCTCCGGCTCCTTTTGTGCGTTTTAATGATTTTGGTGAATCTTCACTGGACTTTCAATTATTCTTCTGGACTGATGAAGCGTTTCTGAGTGAATTCATCAAGAGTAAACTTCGTTATTCCATAGATAAGAAATTCAGAGAACACAACATTCAGATTCCCTTTCCACAACGTGATTTACATATTATTGCTCAAAAACCCACTTCCCAGACATAATTTACCTGCCAAAGTCAATAATTAATGAGTTCTTTATGGTATAAACCAGGTCAGGAACACCTACAGAAGGCACTTTATCATACAAATAGACATACGAAAAGGAAAAAGACATCATTTCGGTAATCTTAAAAATGGCTGCCAAATCGGTGGAAATGCGATAGTCATTAAATTTGTCGGGCCGGGGCTGGTAATAAGTGGTATTGGTGATCAGCAAATTATCAGTCACATTGATCGTGAAAGAGAGGTAGGAACTTGCCCGGTGAACTGTTTCCACCGGCATTTGGTATAAATCACTTTCAATCTTAACCGGCTCTTCATGTTCAATCATCCAGGCCAACCCTGAATATAATCTGAAATGATCGTTTCCTATCACTTTAAACCTTGGACCTGCACCGGCCAATGCCCTGAAATTTATTCCAAGTACTTTATTAAATTGTGCCTGTGTAAAGATTTCAAGGGAAACCACGGGGGTTAATTTGTAATTAAACCTCAGGTGCGACATTCCCTTATTCGAGAAATCGTCTTTGGCAGATTTAATTAAATTATAATCCAGCAACAACAAATACAGACTCCGGGGCGTCTTATACTGCAGATGCGAGAAAAAACCAATTTCGGTGAGTTTCTCTACATTTTTGATCAGGTTTACATTCACTTTAACCGAACCTGCAAGCCCGGTGGTATCTGTTTTTAATCGCTCACGCTCAATATTGAGCACCTGAGCAGTAGCATTTGCCGGTATCAGATAAATCCATAGAAAATAAAGGAAGAGCGTTTTCTTCATCATGGTAAGAAAATTGTTCAGCCACAACGGGAGAAATTAAAACAAAAAAACAGATACACCAACAATTATTTAAAGCAATCGCCCCAGTTAACGTTTCGCATATCACCTGATTTCTCAAGTTCCAGATGCATTCCAAACGCAGCAGAAAGGGTACATGGTGTATGTGTATCACCGGCCAGTCCGGCATATTCGCGGAGTGTGTTCTTATAATCGGGATGAACACAATTGTCGATGATGGCTTTCATCTTGGCTTTGGGTGATTTGGCCCTAAGGTCAGCAACACCCTGTTCGGTAATTACTACCTGCACAGAATGCTCGCTGTGATCAGTGTGAGAAACCATGGGCACAAAGGCACTGATTTTCCCTCCTTTGGCCACAGAGGGACAGGTGAACACGGATATGTATGCATTTCGGGTAAAATCACCTGACCCACCAATACCATTCATCATTTTCCGACCCATAATATTGGTGCTGTTTACGTTACCAAACAGATCCACTTCAATGGCCGTGTTGATAGATATGATGCCCAGTCTGCGGGCTACCTCGGGACTGTTGGAAATTTCCTGTGGCCGGAGTAGTATGCGTTTATGGAAAAAGTCGAGATTATAGTAAATATGAGCCAGTTTTTCAGGTGAAACGGTTAAAGAGCAGCCACTGGCAAACTTCACCCGTCCTTTTTCCATCAAATCAATCACGCTATCCTGAATAACTTCGGTATACATTTCAAAGTCAGGAATACCCGGATGATTACCCAGAGCAGCAAGCAGCGCATTGGCAATGTTACCTACCCCTGACTGTAGCGGTAAAAATGAAGAGGGAATTCCTCCTTTTTTCAGCTCCCCGCTGAGGAAATCGGCTACATTGCGTCCAATCTGATCAGTGACTTCATCCGTCTTGCTGAAACCGCTCACTTCATCTGCCTGATTGGTAAGCACTATACCGGCTATTTTTGAAGGATCTACTTTTATTACTTCAGCACCTCCCCTGTCGGAAGGACTGTAGATGGAAATTTCCCGGCGGTGTGGCGGGTCAGCCACTACCATAAGGTCGTGCATTCCTCTAAGACCTTTAGGATGAAATGCATTTAATTCAATAAGTAAACGGTCGGCATATTTACACACTGTGGGTGAAATTCCCACTCCGGTGGTGAGTACAATTTCACCCTGCCCGGTAACATCACAAGCCTCAATTATGCCCCAATTGATTTTCCCCAAAAAGCCATATCTGATGTGCTGTCCAACGACCGATAAGTGAGAATCAAAATAATCAGCCTTGCCTGCATTAATCAGGTTACGCATATCTGCATTCGACTGATAGGGTGTTCTGAATTTAACAGCATCAGCACGTGCAAGAGAACCATCCAGAGAGTCACCGGTTGAAGCTCCGGTAATCATCCCAATCTTAAAAGGTTTGCCTTCGGCATGCAGAGCTTTGGCACGTTCGCCTAAAGCTACAGGAATTGATTTCACTGAACCGGCAGGTGTAAATCCACTAAAACCTACGGTGTCGTCGTGATTGATGTATGATGCAGCTTCTTCAGCCGAAATGATGGGAATTGCCATGTCTATATAGTTTTTGTAATTAAAATCCGGGTATTTCCAGTTTGTTGAGTAGTTTGAACGGGCAAAATTATAAATTAAAGTCATAGTAAACCAGTTCTGCTTAAAAGCTTTTACTTTATTATGGCTTGTTTCATAAATGTTACTTTTGCAAAAAAAACCATATTTTTATGAATACAACTAATCTTCCTACCAATTACCGCGCGCTGGTAGTTGCTCCCGATAAAAGCGGACAGTACCAGATGGCGGTTAAATCGTTACCCATAAGCAACCTGCCCCGGCATGAAGTAATTATTGAGGTGAAATTTTCAGGATTAAATTACAAAGATGCGCTATCTGCCAGTGGTCATAAAGGCATTACCCGTAACTTTCCGCATACGCCCGGTATTGATGCGGCGGGGGTTGTTATCAACAAAACAGGAAAATTTAACCCGGGCGATGAAGTGATTGTAACCGGTTATGATCTTGGAATGAATACGGCAGGCGGTCTCTCGGAATATATCAGTGTGCCGGAAGAATGGGTGGTAAACAAACCAGCAGGACTAAGTCTTCAAGAAAGTATGATTATTGGTACTTCCGGCTTTACTGCTGCCAGTGCAGTTGCCGAATTCATGGAACATGGTGTAAAATCCGGCGCAGACAAGGTCTTAATCACCGGAGCAACGGGTGCGGTAGGTTCTATGGCAGTTGCCATGCTGGCTCAATCTGGGTATCAGGTTTTAGCTTCAAGTGGAAAACCAGAAGCTTCGGAATGGCTCAGACAACTGGGAGCCGAAGAAGTGATTGATCGTCAGGCGGTAGACGACCATTCGGGAAGGGGGCTGCTTCCGGGCCGGTGGACGGCAGCACTTGATACCGTGGGAGGAAATACACTTTCCACCGTGCTGCTCTCTACCCGCGACAGAGGCATCGTAGCGTGCTGTGGCATGATTGCATCCAACAAACTGGATGTTCCCGTTTTTCCGTTCATTCTCAGAGCAATACGCTTGGTGGGTATTGCATCCGCTGAAACACCCCGGCAGCGACGCATTTACCTGTGGAATCTCATTGCCGAAAAATTAAAGCCAAAAAATTTTCACACCCTTGCTACAACCATTTCTTTGGAAGATACGCCGGAATATTTATCAAAGATGCTGGAAGGTAAAATACAGGGCAAGATATTAGTAAAAATTTAATTAAAATCGAACAATAATTTTACCTGGCCAATATTTTTTACTGATAAAATGTAAACTTTCGAAATATTTTACTATATTTGAAAGTCTAATTTACAGTAATGAGTATTCATGGTCCACCGGGTAAATACGAATATTTTAAATTGTTTGATTTGCTCATCAGCAATAAACAGCTTATTGGTGAGCATGAATTCCTGTCAGAATATGTAATGGAATTGCAACATTTTTTTGTGGAAGCTGTAAATAAACAGGTAGAAAACGTAATCGTTCATGTTTCAGCAAGGCTAATGGAGGGCAGACCTGCATTTCATCACTGGCTCAAAAACTACCTTCTTCCCCAGCTCAGGTGCAGTAAAATCAAAAAAATAGCCTTTGTTGTAAAACCGACAATATATCACTGTCAGCAAACAATGATCATGGGTTCTGTACCTCAGGTTGGAATATTTATATCAAAATCTATGGCGGTTGCGTGGCTATCGTCATTAAATTTCCATCATGGTGTCGCTCAAATCCCAGAGAAAAGGGATTATGCTCAGAGCAATTCGTTATTGAAATAATTGCACAACCTGAGTGCTATATTAACCAAATTCATATTACATGCTTTCCTTCATGTTTCGCCTGGCAAAACTCTGCGACATAATGCCTGTGATAATGAGTTGCATAGAATGATAAATCAATAACGGAACCAGCATCAAACCACCCTGTGCGGCGGTAGTGAAAAACACTTTCGACATTGCACTACCATGCATAAGTGATTTGGTTGAACCACAAAAAAGTGCGGTGATCAAATCGGCAACAGAAAATTTAAACTTCGTCGCCATCAGTAAAACAAAACCATTGACCAATACGAAAAGAATAATTAAAAACAGCATAATCAACAATATGATTCCCGTACCCATATTTTTAAAAATACCAGATTGATAAGAAGCACTGAATGAGGTATAAACTACCGCAAGGATAACAGCCTGATCAAAGTATCGGGTATACCTGCCAATGTGTTTCATTAAGAACCGGAGTTTATAATTCAGTAGCAAACCCACCAGTAGCGGAAGTAAAATCTGATATCCAAGTTTCATAAAAATATCGAAATTTCCACCGGCACCATCAATGGAGGGAGTAAAGAAACTCATCCAGAGGGGGGCAATAAAAATACCGGCAATACTGGATAAAGTCGCATTAAATATGGCGCCGGCTACATTTCCTCCTGCCAGCGATACCATAACCACCGCCGATGAAACTGTGGATGGTAGCACTGCGAGAAAAAAAACGCTCAGCCACAATTCCGTCATATGAACGGCAGGTATAAATGGTTTTACAGCCAGCACAATAGCCGGAAAGATTAAAAAAGTGGTAAATTGAATTACAAGATGCAGCTTCCAGTGAGACAGGCCTTTCCAGAGGCTATTCAAACTCAGATTCAATCCATAAAGCAGAAATATCACTGAAATACCTACCTCAGCAAATGTTCTGATGGTGAAAAAACCGGTCATTAATCCTGGACCGGGTAAAAAACGGCCAAAAACAATCATCAGCAATAAAAGTGGGACAAACCAGTCAATTTTTAAGCGCATTTTCATCAGTGAGTTAGCAAATGCAAACCTATCCATTTTTTAAACAATCTCTCTCATGTAAATTTCTCTTTAATGAAATGCGACATCCTGAAAAAAAACCAGTATCGTTTGTGGTAACAGGAAAATTAAGAATGGGATTCATCAATTCACTTCATTACGATCTGAAATATAGACAATTGTAAATAATTCCGGAAGACTTAAAGCAAAGAGAAGTATCGCATAGTTTTTTACGGCCAATCGTTAAAAGACATCAAAAAATCAAACAACAAAGACAAAGTATATGAGGAAGACTTACTTTTGTAAAAAAAAGAAATGCGCATTGATGTATTGACTATTTTTCCGGAAATGTTCACAGGTCCCTTTAGTGAATCTATCATTAAACGGGCCATAAATAAAGGGTTGGCCGAAATTCATCTTCATAACATCAGAGATTATGCTGCCGGTAAACATAAAAATGTGGATGATTATGCCTATGGTGGCCGGGCAGGCATGGTAATGATGATTCAACCCATAGCCGACTGCATCGACAAACTCAGCTCAGAACGGAGTTATGATGAAGTTATCTTTTTGACTCCTGATGGAGACTTATTTGATCAATCTACAGCCAATCGGCTCAGCCTGCATAAAAATCTTATTTTATTGTGTGGGCATTATAAAGGTATAGATGAGCGTCTGCGTGAACATTATATTACCCGTGAAATTTCCATTGGCGATTATGTGCTTTCCGGAGGAGAACTTGCGGCAGCGGTAGTAACCGATGCTATGGTGAGGCTGCTTCCCGGGGTGCTCAGCGATGAAACTTCTGCCCTTAGCGATTCATTTCAGGACAATATGCTCAGCCCGCCAGTGTATACCCGCCCGCGGGAATATAAAGGCTGGAAAGTACCCGATATCTTACTGTCAGGCAATGATAAAGAGATTACACTCTGGAATTACAATCAATCGCTGAAACGCACTGCTGAGCGCCGGCCCCGCCTGCTTGATGAATGACAGTGTGACGCCAGACTGAAGGATTTAATTATTTAATTTTAACCGCTGCTTGTTTATTAAATATATTTTGTTGTATATTTGCACTCATTTTTGGAAACGCAACAATCAAAATACCTAAAATAATGAGCAAGAATAAGTTAGTACAGTATGTTGAGGAAACCTTCATAGAAGCGAAGGAACATGCCAGTTTTAAGGCCGGAGATACCATTACTGTTCACTATAAAATCAAAGAAGGCGACAAAGAACGTATTCAGCAATTTCAGGGTGTTGTTTTACAGCGCAATGGGACGGGAGTTACCGAAACTTTCACGGTTCGGAAAATATCAGGAAACACCGGTGTAGAAAGGATTTTTCCTATCGTATCTCCTTTTATTGATAAAATTGAAGTCAACAAACGTGGGGTTGTGCGCCGCGCCCGGATTTTCTACCTTCGCCAGCTCAAAGGTAAAAAAGCCAGAATTAAAGAAAAAAGAGTTTAATATTTTCCATAGCGGGAAATTGATTAAGAGGCTGCTTTTTCAGGTGGCCTCTTTTCTTTTTGCCCACTATCTGATGACTACCATTGAACAAAAATTGCAGATCTCAAATAATTTTTACTAATTTGGTACACAAAATAAGCCTCAATTCAATCCTGGTTTTGTGCGTCACTCTTTAAAATCATTCTTTAATAAAATGCTGCTTCCTCACGCAACTTTAGTTTTGTTGTTCGTGATTTGTCCTTTTACAATTTTAGCCCAGCAATCCCTTGACACCATTGTCCGTGGTGATACTACCCGCATGCCGGCAGACACCCTTTCCATTATTTCAGATGATTCAACAAAACTCAATAAGCATAATAACCACCTGAAGAATATTGAAAACCGCAAACAACAAACCGCTGACTTCTTTAATAAACTGGAGGCTAAAAAAGACAGCAATTTTGTATGGAAAAATTTGTATCCCCTTCTTTTTAAAAATAATAAGACCACCATTGAGGATGTTGAGGAAGGGAAAGAGGTTGGTTCGGAAGTCAAACAATTCGAGGGAAGACCGGTACGTAAAATTGTGATTCATAAGTTGGGTGTTTTTGGCACTTCGGTATATGATACCAGTTATACTTTAACTAATCTGGAGCGTTTTTTGAATTCAACCCACATCAATACCATGACATCGGCAATCAAAAAATACTTACTGATTAAGCCCGGTGACGCATTGGAGCCATTAATACTTGCCGATAACGAGCGCTTGATACGATCGGTTCCTATATTTAATGATGCCAGGTTTATTGTAAATCCGCTGCCTGATAATGACAGTATAGATCTCGTTCTTATTATAAAAGATGTTTACCCGCTTGGCTTTGAATTTAAAGCCACCGGCTTAAATCGCAGCAGTTTAACGCTCAGTAACAGCAATATTTTTGGCAGCGGCCATAAAATTGAACAAAAAATAGACTACGATAATAAAGAGAAACAGGCAATTTATTTAAGCGAAGGGGCCTATAAAATTCGCAATATAATGGGTAGTCTTATTGATGCGGAGTTTACATGGAAATCAGCGCCCGATGGAAAAGCGCTGGCCATTAAGGGCAATAAACCGTTTATTACACCGGAAACACGTTTTGGAGGCGGATTGACTATTGGCAGATTTACCCGGTTGGTTTATTATGACAGTCTCCCCTTTCGTCCGGAATACAAATACAACCATCTGGATATTTGGAGCGGATATGCCACCATTATAGAACGGGATAAAAGCTTCAGGAAACTACGAACACAGGCTGCCAGTGCAGGTCGTTATACCCATACTTATTATCTTGAAACCCCACTGGTTCCAGACCGGGAAATCACAGAATTTAAGCAATTGCAACGCTATCTCATCAATTTTAATTACTTAAAAAGCGGTTTTTATCGCAATAATATGATTTTTGGATTTGGCCGCACCGAAGATATACCCATTGGTTATCTGGCCGAAGCAACCCTTGGCTATGAAAAATTTGATGATGCCTTACGTACTTATACCGCTTTAAATTTCTTAAGGGGAGACAAAATATATCACTCAGCCTATTTATATAGTCGAATTAATCTTGGCGGATACTGGCATAAAGGTGATTTTACCGATGGCTTTATTTCAGCAGACCTGTTTTACATCTCCAACTTATTGAAAGCGGGAAACAACCGAATACGTCACTTCTTTCAGTTACATTATCTTTCGGGCATTAACCGTGAACACTATCGTTTGCTACAATTAAATAACAATCCGCTTACCACTACCTACAATAATTTTAATTACAGAGGCAGACAGCGCATAAATCTTAGAACAGAAGCTGTACTTTTTACCTCCTATTATATTCTTGGATTTCGATTTGCACCCTATAGTTTCATCGAAATGGCAATGATTTCATCCCACAACAGAAATATTTTTAAAAATCCAATCTATCCGGCCATTGGCCTTGGTATCAGGGTCAAAAACGAAAACCTGGTTTTCTCTACTTTCCAGTTTTCTTTTACCATATATCCACGCGCCGATACTCCGGGCAGTAATTTATTCTTTGAGGTTGACCGTGTACGCCAGATTAATCTGGAGTATTTCGGAATAAATCCACCTCAGATTCCAGAATTCAGGTAAACAGACAGCAGATTCATCGGGAGATTATCATTGGTTTAATGTAATTTTGCAAAAAAAACATGGAAGACATAAGTTCGCACCCAGTGTATTCCAGGCAAGTCGTCGAATTGCTGACTGTAGCCAATGAGTACTGTTTGTTTATTGAAAAAGCAGAGGAATACAGCAAAGCTGACATCATCAACTACTTCAGGCATGTATTGCCATTGCTTTATTTGAAAGCTTCGTTGGTACCCCCATTAACGCCCTCGAATCCTGAGGAGTCAGAACGGTATGTAATTGAAGAAGTCTGGGAAAGTTTGTTTAATAGTATTCGAAATAAATTTTACCCCGATGATCATTTTTGGATGAGCCAGGATGCACACGACGAAACGACCGATATTGAAAAGTTCAGTCTCGGGGAGTGTCTGGCTGATATTTATCAGGATATGAAAGACTTTCTGATGCTTTATCAGAAAAAGCACTCCAGTCGTGAAAATGCTGTGGCCAATATTGCCATGTGGTTCAGAGAGCGCTCCGGCCTTTCCATTATTCGTGCACAATATGCTTTACATTTGCTTTATCTGAAAGATGACCGGTAGTTATGAACATGCGTTCATAAAACCTAATTTAGAATTGATTATTGGCTTCTGCTAATATTTATTTAATTACTTTTGCCGTAATTTATAAACATTCTAAATAAGCAACAATTGACACTGGCTGATCTTACTCCCGGAAGCAAAGGCATTATCGTAAAGGTCAAAGGCCGCGGTGCGTTTCGCAAGCGCATACTTGAAATGGGTTTTGTAGCAGGCAAACAGGTAAGCATGATTCAACGCGCTCCCCTGATGGATCCTGTGGAATACAATGTTATGGGTTACAATGTATCTTTGCGCAATAGCGAAGCCAGGCTCATCGAGATAGTCACTGAAAAGAACCACCACGAGCATACCAGCAAAAAAGCATCCAACATTTCCATCAATGGGCATTTAATAAAAAACTCCTATCAAAAAAAAGGGAAAACCATACAAATTGCATTTGTAGGCAATCCCAATTCAGGCAAAACCACCCTGTTTAATCTGGCTTCTGGATCCCGTGAAAAGGTTGGTAATTATTCTGGGGTTACTGTGGATGCCAAGGAAGCGCGCTTTAAACGGGGTGATTATACTTTTGTGGTTACCGATTTGCCAGGCACCTATTCAATCAGCGCCTTTAGTCCCGAAGAATTATATGTAAGAGATTTTATTGTTGATTCGGTTCCGGATGTGGTGGTTAACATCATTGACAGTTCCAACCTTGAGCGCAATTTGTATTTGACTACGCAACTCATCGACATGGACATTCGTTTAGTGGCTGCCCTTAATATGTACGATGAATTGGAACGGGCAGGCAACACCGTTGATTACAAATACTTAGGCCAGTTGCTGGGGGTGCCCTTCGTGCCCACAGTAGGTTCGCGGGGAAAGGGAATTGATGCGTTGCTGGATAAGATAATTGAAGTTTACGAGGATCGCGACAAAACCATACGGCACATCCACATCAATTACGGAGAAACCCTGGAAAACGGCATCAATGCCATCCAGCAAAAGCTACGCAAACCGGGCAATTTCAGCTTATTCGACAGAATTTCTTCGCGTTTTTGTGCCATTAAACTGCTTGAGAAGGATCGTGCTACCGAGGTATTGACAGAAACCCTGGCCAATCACGATGAGATTATTGAAGAAGTAGACCGGCAAATTGAGCAGATAGAAACCACCATCGGCCAGGATACAGAAAGCCTGATAGCTGATGCCAAGTATGGATTCATAGCGGGAGCAATTCGCGAAACATTTACGCCCAATCCGGTTATACAACGTAAAAAAAGCGAAGTTATTGATACCATCATCACCCATAAACTATGGGGATTTCCGATTTTTATTTTCCTGATGTGGTTTACTTTTTATGGAACTTTTAAACTGGGACAATATCCCATGGAATGGATTGAATCGCTGGTAGATTATGTTTCGCTGGAATTAAATGCCGTAATGGCAGACGGAATGCTCAAAGACCTGCTGATTCAGGGTATTATTGGAGGCGTAGGCGGAGTCATCATCTTTTTACCTAACATCATTCTGCTCTATCTGTTTATCTCGCTAATGGAAGACACGGGCTATATGGCCAGAGCAGTATTTATTATGGACAAGGCCATGCACAGGATAGGTTTACACGGGAAGTCATTCATTCCATTACTGATGGGCTTTGGATGCAATGTGCCTGCCATTTTATCCACCCGGATCATCGAAAGCCGTCGCGACAGGCTGGTTACCATGCTTATAAACCCCTTTATGTCATGCAGTGCCCGGCTTCCCGTTTACGTTCTCTTTATCAGCGCATTTTTTGTGAGTTACCAGGGAACCATTTTATTTGCCATGTATGCCATTGGCGTTTTGTTGGCCATTGGAACGGCACTGCTTTTAAAGAGAACAGTTTTGACTAAGGCGGATGTGCCTTTTGTAATGGAACTCCCCCCCTATCGCGTTCCTACGTTAAGATCAGTTCTAAAACATATGTGGAACAGAGCAGAACAATATCTACGCAAAATTGGTGGCGTCATCCTGATAGCTTCAATCATTATCTGGGTACTGGGCTACTTCCCGCGGACTACTGAAAATGATCCGGAATACAATTCGCAAATAGCAACCATTCAGGATCAGTATTCAAAGCAAATACTTCAAACACAACAAAGTGAAGACATTATCGCTCAAATCAGAGTGCAGGAACAGAAAGACATTAACCAGGTAAATGTTATCCGTGAAAGTGAACGGCAAATGAATTCTTATATAGGTGCCATGGGCCGGTTTGTTGAACCTGTAATGAAACCACTTGGGTTTGACTGGAAAATGAGTGTGGCAATCATCACCGGTGTAGCGGCAAAAGAAATTACCATTGGTACCCTGGGAGTATTATACCAAACCGACCTTGAGAGTGATGAAGGTTCAGCTTCACTTATTGAGCGTATTCAGGAGCAAACATATCAGGTGGGCCCCAAAAAAGGTGAAAAGGTATTTTCACCTCTGGTTGCTTTTAGCTTTATGCTTTTCATACTGATATATTTTCCATGTGTAGCTGTGGTTGCTGCCATTCGAAAAGAATCGGGAGACTGGCGATGGGCACTCTTCATTGTGGTATACACCACAGCTCTTGCCTATCTTGCTTCCTTACTGGTATATCAGGTTGGTAGTTTATTTGTCTGATAAATAATCTGATTTATGAACTCATCTTATGCTGCATCGGTATTTTATCTTATAATGCTGGCTGCGATGCTGCTGGTAAGGGTTCCGGGTATTGGTAAAATTCTCAGAACTTTCAATACCCTGTTGCACGAATCGGGTCATGTTCTCATGGCTATGTTGCTCAATGGAACGGTGCATGAAGTGAGGTTTAACAACGACCTCTCAGGATCGGCATCTACCAGCAGCAACTCCAGGTTCAAAACCACACTCATTTCATTCAATGGATATCCTTTTGCAGCTGTATGTGCACTGCTGCTCCTGGCGCTTCTGAAAAATGGTCATTATCAGATTGGCTATATCGCACTCATTTCTTTAGCACTTATCCATCTCATCTTTTTTGTTCGTAATGGATTTGGTATGATCTGGCTGGCTTCCTTCATTGTACTTTTGACAGTAAGTTATACACAGGCGCCACCTCATGTTGCAGAATGGATTCTAACCGGCCTGATCCTAATTGCATTGGTTGAGACGATTATTTCGACCGTTCAGATTATGCTGCTTGGCTTTACCCGGCCCCGAAAAGCCGGAGATATTACGAACCTGGCACATTCTACAGGGCTGCCTGCATGGCTATGGGCACTTATTATATCTGCTTTTTGTGCATGGATAACCTATCACATTGTCATTGATTATTTTCCACCACCTGCCCAACTTTTAACTGAATTTGGTGTTAACATTAACTCATAAGATTATGCTTGATACACAAGAAATTATCGCCATAGTAATTATCATACTCGCATTTATTGTTGCGGGGTATAAGATAATCCGTATGTTACGCAATCCTACCAGAAGTTGCGAAAGCTGCGTAAGTGATTGTTCGGGTTGCCAACTGGCAGATTTGAAAAAGGAAATTGAAGAAAAAAAACTCAAAAAGAACTCAGACGTTTCATTCCATACAAAACACTCGCCTTAAACCGTTTTAATGTCTGGTCGATTCATAAAAACAAATTTCGCAGTTAATTCACTACTATTTATGGAGCCGCAAATAAGGGATCGCCGCTAAGTCATACCCTGACTCCGCATGGAAGATCTATCGTGTTGAAATTCAAACACATATCACTTTTTAAAAATCACTTTCAATCTCAACATTGTTTTTGGCAGGCAATCTTCTCTTTAAATCCGGAAAAAACGTACTTTTGATAAAAATTGATTTAAGAGAATATAAACAGAAATATGGTTGACAGAAATAACTTCAGAGAAACCTATCAGATTTTCGATCAGGATGTTATCATTGAAATCATTAATATTTATATTGATGAGTATCCTGAAAAGCTGGAGAAACTCGCACGTAATATTCAGGAGCGTGACCTGAAATCACTCCGGTTTAATGTTCATAATCTGAAAGGAGTACTATCAAACTTTTCGGCGCCGGAGGCATTTGAAATGATCAGAAATTTCGAGAAAATGGTTGTTGATTTGCTTGAAGGCAACATACAGGACTTAGACGAAACCGTATTTGAAAATCAGCTTTCGGAAATTAAAACAGCGGTAATCAAAGTTGGCGAAGAACTTAAAACAATAAAGCAGGAAATGGAGAAAGGTGAATTCAATTTTCATCCAAACGGTTGAGTGCCTTAACCGCGTTCTCGTCATTTACTTTTAATGTTAACACTTTGAGATAGTCTTCGCGTGCTTTTTGCTTGTTTCCGCTTAATTCATAGGCATATCCCCTGTTAAAATAAGCATCTGCATAACCCGCGTCCCGTTGAATGGCTTGGGTGAATGCTGATATGGCTTCGGGGTAATCTTCCTTATAAATCAGGTAAACATATCCCTTATTATACAAGGCCAGTTTAAAATCAGGTTTGATCAATAATATTTCGTTATAAACATTGAGTGCTTTATCCGGCTCATTATTCTCCTGGTAAAACATACCTAACACATAAAGGGGTTCCACAGAACCGGGACGCACCGAAGAAGCATTGCGCAGGTAGTCAATGGCCAGCCTGTCCTTTTTAATGGCAAACAAAATTCCAAGCTGCTTCAGTGCATCAAAATGCCTTTGATCGCGGGCAACTGTCAATTGGTAGCTTTCAATGGCTTTGGCAGTATCCCCCATTTCCTCATTGGCGAGTCCGCTTATAAAAAAGGCTTCCACATTTTCAGGATTTTTTTTCAATGCCTTGCGAAGTGATTCAAAAGTTTGCTTGTAATCACTCATGGTAAGGTAAATCTTTGCCATCTTTACATCCAACTGTGCATTGGAAGCATCCATTTCCTGAGCTTTCTTAAGTGCATCGAGCGCCCGCTGTACTTTGCCCGAGTAGAGATAAATATCAGACAATACGGCATAAGTTTCAGGATAGTTTTCCTCAATTTCCAGGGCACTGTTCACATCATTTAGTGCCAGATTAAGGCTGTCCATTTTTAAAAAATAGTTGGCTCTTTTCAAATAGGGTTCTACAGTGGCAGGTTGACTTGCAATGGCCTTATTAAGCGCTGCAAGGGTATCCAATGGTAAAACATCTGCTTTTTGACCGGTGTTAACCGGCTTATCGGAATTGCAGCTCCATAGCAGCATACAAGAATATAATAAAGTAACTCCAGCCAGAATTCGAAATTTCATTTTAATGTTTTGATGGATAGAATGATAGATTAATGCGGCAAAGTTAACACAATTCAGGCAACGTCTCATCGGAATGAAAGGTTGCCTGAAAAATAATGAGTTTACAATAATTTTACTTTATGGCTATTGCTTCACGTATTTTGGCTTCGAGTTCGTCAGCCAGTTCGGGATTATCGTTGAGTAACTTTTTAACTGCCTCTCTTCCTTGTCCGAGCTTGGTGTCACCATAGCTGAACCAGGAGCCACTTTTTTTAATGATATTTTGTTCAACACCCATGTCCACAATTTCACCCAGCCGTGAAATGCCTTCACCATAAATAATATCAAATTCAGCTTGTCTGAAAGGAGGAGCTACTTTATTTTTCACCACCTTCACCCGAACATGATTTCCTACAATATTCTCATTTTCTTTGATTTGTGAAACACGCCGGATATCCAGCCGGATGGAAGCATAAAACTTAAGTGCATTTCCACCGGTGGTGGTTTCGGGGTTTCCAAACATTACGCCTATTTTCTCACGCAACTGATTGATGAAGATACAACAGCAACCGGTTTTGCTAATGGTAGAGGTGAGCTTACGCAAGGCCTGCGACATTAGTCTGGCCTGGAGACCCACTTTTGAATCGCCCATTTCACCTTCAATTTCGCTACGCGGGGTAAGGGCCGCAACGGAGTCTATTACAATAATATCAATGGCTCCCGACCGGATCAGATTTTCGGTAATTTCAAGCGCCTGTTCACCATTGTCGGGTTGCGATACCAGCAATTCATCGATATTGATGCCAAGTTTTTGGGCATAAAACCGGTCAAATGCATGTTCAGCATCAACAAATGCGGCAATTCCCCCCTGCTTTTGGGCCTGAGCTATGGCATGCAGTGCAAGCGTGGTTTTACCTGAAGATTCGGGACCATAAATTTCCACTACACGCCCCTTGGGCAAACCATTTATACCCAATGCCAGATCCAACCCAATTGAACCTGTGGAAATGGAAGCCATCTCTTCCACCGGAGCATCTCCCAGCTTCATAATGGCACCCTTACCATACGATTTTTCAATTTTGTCAATGGTCAGTTGAAGGGCTTTCAGACGTTCCTGATTGTTCTCTTTTTGATCTTTACTCATGATATTTTAAGCTATTATTTTTGTTAATTTCTTTAATTGCCATTCTTGTGTCAAAGATAAAAAAACAATTGACCAAAGGAGAAAATATTATCACCAGATGGTCAAATTGTTTATAAGTTATGAAAACTGTCGGCAGTATTACGGGTTTAAAATCTGTACCGCATGATTTTTTGTATCCACTTTATTGATAATGGATTCTATTTTGCCTGCCTCATCAATGATAAAAGTAGTACGAAAAACGCCATCATACTCTTTGCCCATAAATTTTTTGCGTCCCCAAACTCCATATGCTTTAATGATTTCCTTATCGGGATCGGGGATGAGTTGGAAAGGCAGGTTGTACTTTTGAGCAAACTTTTGGTGCGATTTTTCGCTATCGGGGCTTACGCCGATGATCTTATAGCCCTGTTTGAGCATGTCATCGTAATTATCCCGCAGATTACATGCCTGGGCAGTACAGCCCGGGGTATTGTCTTTCGGATAAAAATAAAGCACCACTTTGTGGCCTTTAAAATTTTCGAGATTAATTTCATTGCCATGCTGATCAACAGCATGAATGGCAGGGGCCATATCGCCTTCATTTAATTTTGTCATAATATTTCATTTAAATACTGTTTAACCCTATAACACAAAAATTAAACAACTGTTTGCTATGCATTATTTTTCCCATGATTTTTCCGGGCTTTTTCAATAGTCTCTTTTTGATTTTGGGCATAATACCTGCAAATCTCTTTAAGCCCACACTCTTCGCATTTAGGTTTCCGGGCCTGGCAAATGTACCGACCATGTAAAATAAGCCAGTGATGCGCAATGGTGAGTTTTTCTTGAGGAATATATTTAAGCAACTGCTTTTCCGTTTCGAGCGGAGTTTTTGCCCGGTAAGTAAGTCCAATACGGCGGGCAACGCGGTGCACGTGTGTATCAACCGCCAGAGCCGGAATGTTGAAGGCAACCGAAGCAATTACATTGGCTGTTTTACGGCCTACACCAGGCAGTTTTTGCAAAGCATTCACATCATCAGGTATAACTCCGCCAAAATCGTTGACAAGCATACGGGCCATACCAATGAGGTGCTTTGTTTTATTGTTGGGATAAGAACAGGATGAAATCAGGCTAAACACATCTTCTTCTGTAGCTTTCGACAATTCATCAACGGTTGGAAAGCGTTCAAAAAATAATGGAGTAATGATGTTTACCCGCTTATCTGTACACTGGGCCGAAAGTATCACGGCCACAATAAGTTCATAGGGGTCGGTATATCGAAGTTCGGTTTCAGCTATGGGCATATTTTGCTCAAACCAGGCAATCACAGCCTTAAAACGTTGCGGAAGGTTTAACTTCACAGAGATAAAGATTTGAATATTTTTGTCAAATTTAAACCTTTTAAACAACACTCCCGGTCTTAAAAAATTTTAAAACAGGGAGTGGTTGATCTAAATCAACAAATCTATGCTCACTTACCCAGAGAAATTACAAAACCAAGATTAAAATCCAGTCCGCCATAACTATAGGTTACATCTCCATCACCAGATGCCCGATCGCCACCAAACTCATCTTTGTAGGTATTCTGATTCCTTCTGTAGCCAATAAAGAGGTCGAAACCAACATTTTCAGTAATAAAATAGGTGCCTCCTATTCCAACTTTAAAGTTAAAAGCGTTATACTCTCTAACATCTTCATCCGAACCACCTCCGTAGTTTGAGGTTTCTTTTCCGGCACCAATTCCCAGACTTGCCTCTGCAAATGGCATAAAACCATCAAGATCAGTAATGTAATAGCGAACAAACGGGCCAATAATGAAATCATTCCAGGTATGTTCCCAATCATTAATTTCATCTTTTGTTTTATCTAAACTAATGTCCATTGCAATGCCCACCGGAAGTTTATCAATAACAAAATAACCTATCTGTGGCCTGAAATCAAAATCAAGATAGGTAGCCCTATCATTGGTTGTATTGTCAATTTTAACTTTCTCCTTATCAGAATTAAATTCAAGGTTGCTTGAACCACCTAAAAACCAATTCCCTTTTTCAACCTGAGCGAAAGCGAAAGAAGCTACTCCCAGCCATATGACTGCTGTTACAAGTAATTTTTTTTTCATAGTAGTGCTTTTTGAAGTTTGTAATGTGTTGACACAAAAGCGTAAACAAAAAACACATACTATTGTTTACATATCTATTCATTATATATGTGAATTTAATCCACAAAGCAGCAAAAACTTGTTGTCATAGTTGGTATGAAGAGTGATAAGAATATTGAACAGCAATGGCAGAACGCCACTCGCAGGATTTATTTAAAAGATTCAACTTATGACATGCGCTGAAAAAGCTCAATTATTTAACCCGCATCATGGAGAAAAGGCCAAACATCCATTTTGGCAAGGGACCGGATTTTCGTTTGGTGAGGTCGAGAAACCAGTTTAATTTTCTCACCAATGGAATTTTATGGGTTTCCACAAACTCAATGAGCGTTCCTTCGGGTGCCTGAATATAAGCAAAACTACCCGCAGCTTCACCCATACCAAATGTATCTGCATCGATAGCACTATCCACGGTAAACGGGAAACCACAGGCTTTAACCTCCTGACGCAAAGCATCCATTCCATTAATATCGAAACAAATGTGAATAAATCCCGGGTCTCCCCATATGCGATCTTCATAGATATCTCTCGGGCTGCCTTCCAACAGCTGCACCAGTTCAATGCATGAAGGCCCCAGTAAGGGACTAAAAGCACCGTTTGGTTCTACAGAAGGACGAAGCAGCATGCGCCGGCACTTCTTGTCGCTCCCGGCAACGCCCTGCCAATCCTGAAAAACATCGACTTTATCATAAATAATGGAATCGTACTTCAACAGTTTTTGATAAACCGGAAGACTTTTTTCCAGATCAGCCACACCTATGGTAACGCCATAAACGCCTCCGTTCACTGACTTTTGCGGCTTTAAAACGTTTATCTCATGGCACACTTCCCATATATTTTCATACACATCTTTAAGGTAAAAATGCTCTTTTCCTTCCGGATCGGTGGTAACTCCGGTGAGCAGATTCAAACCCCATGCTTTGTATTGAGAAAAAGCCTTTTGCACATCCGCCGATTTAAGCTTGCCAATACAAATGCCCAGGTCGCCCAAAGTAATCGCAAACTTAGCAGGCTCGGGCTTTTTTCCGGTATGCTGCCACACCTCAAAACCACCGCCACCCTGCAGGTTTAGCGCCAGAATAGCATGGCGTTCACGAACTTCATCTTTTGTATGAGGAAGCATCAATTCGGCCATAGCTGCCTCATCAAACATCTTAATGTCCATTCCAAAGTACTTTCGGTACCAGGCAAATGCTTCATGTATGTTGGTAACACCTACGCCCAACTGCTGAATTCCATTAATTTGTGCTTTCATCAGTTTATTCTCACAAAGTTTCAATTCATTTGTCTCAAATTTAAACAGGCTTTATCCGGGTAGCCAGTTTGTAATATAATGCAGGAACAAAACGCCGTATTTGCAACATCAGTAATTCCTTACCGCCAACGTGTATCTCCTTTCGCTCTCTTTTCAATCCGATTAAAATTTGTTTGGCTGCCTTTTCGCTTGTAATGCCATTGGCCTGACCGGGATCCATTTTCCCGTATTCATTGCCTTGTTTATCGAGGGCAAATTTCGAAATGTTGGTTTGAACCCTTCCGGGGATCAGAATGCTTACCCGGATGTTGTATTTGCTGTTCTCGGCTCTCAGACTTTCAAAATAACCATGAATGGCATGCTTGGAAGCTGAATAGGAAGAACGGTAAGGAAAACCGAATTTTCCGACAATACTTGATGTTACAGCCATTTGCCCTCCACCAGAGGCTATCATAGAAGGTAAAATGGCTTTTGCCAGTGTTATCACCCCGAAAAAATTAATCTCCATTATTCTTCTTTCATTTTCCAGTGGTGTCTCAATTACCAGCGAACGTTGACTAATGCCTGCAAACTGATACAGGGCATGGATGGTTTTAAATTCAGCCAGCACCTGATCCACGGCATCAAGTATGTCGGCTGACTTACCCATATCAAGCACCAGAATACGTGCCTGAGGGGCACTACCGGCCAACAACAATGTTGTTTCGTGCAATCCGGCTTCGTCGCGATCACTTATAATCAACTGAACATTGTATGCGGACAACCCAACCGCCAATGCCCTGCCCATACCGGAGGCTGCACCGGTAATCCATATATTTTTATTCCCGAAATTCATGCAAATCCCAATTTGTTGCGAATATATAAAATTATAACTCTTTAAACCTGCTCAAAAGGGAATTCATGCATATTTTTTGATTTGTATAGCCTTTTGCAGACATATCTACTTTATTTATTATGGAGTTGACCTGATTTAAAACATAGAAACTCATAAATTTTTAACCTAAAAAAAACTCGGGGATGTATTTATATAAATATATCAATATCTTTGCTTCGACAATTCACCAAACAATCAATTTTACATGAAGAAAACGGTTTTAAATTTATCATTGCTTTTCATAATCGGGAGTATAGTGCTTTTGCTTTTTTCGTGCAATCGTTCAGCAAGTTCAGATAAAAGTGTAAAAGATTTGCCCCCCGGCACTCATGCCGTGTCGGTTATTGAAGTATTACAAACCAGGAGCTATACCTATCTTCAGGTTCTTGAGAACAACAACAAATACTGGATAGCTGTTGCCTTGCGGGAAGCCAAACCCGGCGATGTTCTATACTTTACAGATGCCCTTGAAATGAAAGACTTTGAAAGTAAGGATCTTAACCGAACCTTTCCTTTGATTTATTTTGTGCAGGACCCTTCCGACTCTCCTAATCCTCAGGAGCGTATGACGACCGGACGTAAAAGGCTGGGTAAAATAAGCGATATTTCAGTGGAAACGGCTGTTGGTGGCATTACACTGGAAACTTTGTTTCAGGATAGAAAAAAATATGAAAACAGCACCATTAAAGTTAGAGGCATTGTAGTAAAAGTAAACAATAACATTATGGGCAAAAACTGGATTCACCTACAGGACGGAACGGGTTTTGACGATCAGTTTGATCTGACCATCACTACCAATGATCAGGCTAAACCGGGTGATACCATTACTGCTGAAGGAACCCTGTTGCTGAACAAGGACTTCGGTTCAGGTTATTATTACGATATTTTGATTGAAAATGCCACTATTTCAGACATTCAAGTGCCTTCTACTGAAACGAAATTATAAGGGAACCCCTTTTAAAATATAAACGGTCCGGATTATCCGGGCCGTTTTTTTTAATGTTATGTCCTTTACCTACAGAAAATTGCGGAAGAATCAATGTCAGGATCTCATTTATGAGCTTAGTATAAAAACTCCTTTTTTGCCACTAAAACACAAAGCCTCACTAAGTCTTAATCACTGAATTACAGGGCATTACACATCGTGACAACTTGGTAACCTGGTGTTTTAATGGCATTATTTTATTTATATCTTTTTAGACTGGACTCATTTATATATTCAGATTATGCTGTTTGCTACATTTCAATTTTTAACTCCCGCGAATCGAGAATGACCAATGCCAGTTTAAAGCCGAATGATTTAAAAATATCATTCTCAAATCCGGCAAATAAACCTACTTCAAAAATCTGGTTCCCCAACCCATATCCAAATTCATAATAATGATGATATGCGGATGTAAAATTATAATTAAAAAACAGCTTCTCACTTAACAAGCGGTTGCGGACAATAGGAAGAAATTTCAGAAACATGAATGGATCTTCATAAACCAAATGCGCTTCCACATATGCACTGTTGGTGCTATATTTATAATAATCGTTTAACTGGAAAACCGGATAAAAATTAGTGGTTCCAAGCAGTGATTTCTGAACCGTAAAATGCTTAAAATCATTAAAATAAAGTTTATTGGGTTTTAAGAATGTTCCTACTTCAACCATATATGCAAGTCTGGACATTAGTCCGAGAGAAAATTTATGTTGAATGCCGGCTTTAATGTAATCATACCGGGCATAAAAGCGGTTAAACCTGAAGGCCTTTTCCCAGCCGACATAAAACTTTGGCAATTGATTCATTAATGGACGCGGCACTTTTTCACCATCTTTAATATAATAATAAGGCATGGGCTCATAAATCAACATTAATTCCATTTTAACGTTTTGGTGATTCTCCATGCTGAATAGTTCATTTTCAGGTATATTTGGTTCAAATTCCTTTTGTTTTTTATAAAAGAAAGAAAAATCGCTATGGTTTACGAGTGAATTGTTGTCTTCGTATGCCAGTTTTGATTTCAGCCTGAATCCATAAAAAGGTGTTATTTCGTGAATAAATTCCAGATATTTTTTCTCGTATAAACGAAGTAGATTTTTTCTTAAAAACAAAGAATATAGGGTATTGGGCAGGGTAGAAACAGTATGATCGTTAAAACTCCTGCTGTGCTCACCGGCATTAAGTTTAAAAGATGATTTTAATTTTTTCTCACTGTTAAGAGAAAGGCCTACGTTCCAGATAAATGTTTTTCGGCTAAAAGTATAGCCTGGCAGGAAAGAAAGCGACAGTACGTTTTGATTGGGAATGCGTCTTACCCATTTAAACTCACTCTGATAGCTAAAGCCGTCTACCACATTGTAGCTTACTCCGGGTGGATTAACGAATCCACGGGTTTCTAAATAAGAAAGAGAATCAGGATAATATGATCCTCCGGTGAGTAGTGTATTCCAAAAAGCCTTATTTGCCGCTTTTGACGTGGTATCTGCTGCTTCGAAGCCTGTGATGGCGAGCAAAGAATCATGAGCAGCCAGACCCTCTGTTTCAGCAACCGTCAGGGGGATGGGTCTTATCTGATTCCAGAAAGCAGCATCCTGTCTGCGGGCGTTACTGTCAATAGACATTGTATAGCGTTCCACATAAGTATGGTCGCCTTTAAGTGAATCGCGCAAGCGGAGCTTTTGCCGCTGAGACAATAAGCGGGCAGCTTTGTAAGACTGGGCTGTGGTGGGCTCAGAGGTATTGCTTATTTTTTTTGCTTTCTGGTTTATCTTATCTATACGTTTTTGATTTCGGGTGGAGGTTAAGGTGGCAGATTTAGCTGCTTCCTCTATCTGATTAAGCACAAAATCGGGCAAAGCTACTTCCAGCTTATTATATCTAACTGAAGTATGATAATCGAAGCCTCCTGTATTTCCCAACAAGTCCATAGTTACACTAAATTGATTACTTACCGGCATCCAGGCACCCTCCTTTACTTCTGAATACTGCTGTTTTAAGTGCAGGTCAACACCCAATTGTTCATTAATGGTTATATCTAAAGCATTGATGCACCAGCGTTGATCCACGATATAAAGATAACCACTCAGGTACTGAGCACCTTTACCGCGTGGAATCACCTGTATTTTTGCAATGGTAATTCCGTCACCATGAGTAGACCCAAGATACCTGAATTTATAATAATTAAAGGCACCCGCAGAAAGCGGTGATATTGCCCGCCCAAAGGCGCCGGGCTTATAAATATTTCCGGAAATAAATCCCAGGGCCCCTGAGGCCCTGCTCTCCTGCCCAAAGGGGAAGGTGGTTTGTATGGATTTCACCTTTTGTTTGATGCGGTCGGGAGCCGTAAAGGATATTTCGTTTATAGATTCTTCAAGATAAGTACTGCCTTCAGTTATTTTGGCCTCTTTTAAATCCTCAGTGGCCAGTAGTTTAATCATTCCTGAAATACGCTCAATAAATAAACTTCCTTTTATATAAACTTCTGCCTCAAAAGAGCGCGTCATTGCGGCATATAAAGGAGCTTTACGTATTACTTTACGCATAATTGCATATGCAGGATCTTCTTTTCCCGCCTTAATTTCAACACCGCCCAACTCATACACCATAGGAGACAGGACAACATTTAATTCAACCGGCTGATTAGATAATGAGAAACCTCTTTTGAGCGTCTGATATCCCATACTTTGAAAAACAGCATTGTAATCGCCCGCAGCGAGATGAATTTCAAAGCGACCTTCTTCATTGGCTGCAGCTCCAAGCGACAATTGCGGAATAAATACCGTGGCAAAAGGGATGGGTTCACCCGATGGATTGGTAATGGTTCCATAAAGCATCTGTGCGCTTAGCGAGTGGGAGAAAAAAATGCCCGGACTCATCCATAAAACCAAACAGTACCACCTGAAAGTAAGAGAAAATTTCATGAGCTAAAATTATAAATAAAACCCACTAATTGCACAACATGGCCTGTTTATAGAAATATTATTTTTTTCCTTTAAAAAACTGTTGTAAATGACTTGTTTTTTATGTAATTTTATCCCTTCAAAACTTGGATTTCTACTTCTACTATTACTTTTTGCCTTTAATGCTCTATTGTCCTAACTGAGAGACAAGTAAAACATCACTAACATTTACAGCATTCGATTATTATCTATTATCCTGCTGGCTAAATGTATTTTAATCAGTAATAAAGTTATGAAAAAGAGACATGTTTCGGGATGGGTTTCTGCCGGATGGCATGGGTTAGTTTTTACAGCTATTGTTTTGTTTTTTTCACCAGCAATGGCAGATAATAACGGTTACACTTGTTTAATGCTTTTTTCACAGGATTTGCCGGCAGTATATACAGTTACCGGAGGAGGAAACTACTGCGCCGGATCGCCTGGTCTTTCTGTTGGATTAAACGGTTCGGAAACCGGAGTAATTTACACCCTGGTAAAAAACAATGTACCAACGCCGATAACCCATCAGGGTGATGGACAACCTTTTATTTTCGGCTTGCAACATGCCGGTGTTTATACTGTTTCGGCGACCAATAGTTTTGGCACCATTATTATGAATGGCGAGGCAATTATAACCGAACAACCCCTACCTCAGGTTAAGATCAAAGCAAGTGAAAACAGAATATGCAGCGGCACAGAAGTTACCTTTTATGCTGTTATAGATCAGGCGTCCAACCCGGTTTACCAGTGGTACAAAAACTATACTCCCGTGGGTGGAAATGAAACCACCTATACCTATGTACCTAACAATGGGGATTTAATCCAGGTTATCGTTAGTTCAGGAGATTGTACCGGGTTTTCTGATGTTTTTGAAACCATCGTCTTTCCGGTAACTGCTGGAATAACAGTTAGTTGTGAAAACACCCAGGTGATAGCAGGTGAGCCGGTAACCTTTATTGCAGAAACTTTTAATGCAGGCAACAACTATCAGATAGACTGGTATTTAAATGATCAACCTTTAAATGAACATGGCATTGAATTTACTTATCAGCCCGAAAACTCAGATGAGATTTACGCTACACTTGCCGTTGGTGATGATGTACCCTGTCTGAAGGAATATTTTTTTGAATCAAACACCATCCTGATGTCGGTTTGCAGTAATTACCCTCAAGTTTTTACTTTGAACAGCGAGGGAGGATATCTTTGTGAATTTGATTATGGTATACTGACTCTAAGTGGTTCTGAACCCGGGGTATTATATTCAGTATATAGCGAGAATGAGCAAGGCAATTATGTATGGTATCCCTTTACTGATGAAAAGCCGGGCACCGGCGGTCCGCTTGAGTTTGATGTGTCGGCAGGAGTGTTTAAGATCCAGGCACAAAATGCCTGCTTTACCCTATGGATGGATGGAGTTTGTACCTTTGAATATTACAATACCACCACACCAATTGTGGTCAGCAATAATGATATCATGGCTGGCACTTCCGTTACTTTCTCAGTTCCTGCCTGGAGAGAAGACTCCCCTGCTGCTATCTATATCTGGAACCGAAGCAACCAGGAATCGTATATTGGTGAAACATATACCTGCATTCCCGAAAATGGAGATTATATCAATGCCGGGATGAGAACTCCCTGCCAGAATTACGATTCAGATGGCAGTACCATCGTCATGTTTGTAAGAGACCACAATGCCCATTATACCAACTGGACCGGCAATTTCAGCAACAACTGGAACAATGCATTGAACTGGGATAATGGATTGCCGGATATAACATCCATAGTAACCATACCTGAAATCGCGAACCATTTTCCTACGCTGACTACTCCGGCCATTTGTGCATCACTCATTATGAGCAATTCAGCGTCGTTTATCGGAGCTGAATATCTGGATGTAAAATCCGTAAAAATCACTAAAGAAAACACTGCAAATCAATTCCATTTTATCAGCTCCCCGCTTGCAAATAAAACAACCTGGGGAAATGTATTCCCCTATAATCAAAATGCAATATGGGTAAGAGAATATTGGGAAGGAACCGGCAACTGGGAAAATCATTCCATTAGAAATCTTGTTTCAAATGATAAAGGATATTCATATAAAGGATTACAATCTGGCCATGCGACCTTTATTGGCTGGCTGACACACGGAGACCCGGTTTCGTGGTTATTTTATAACAATACAAGCAATGATATTGACCGCGATGGCTGGAACCTGATGGCGAACCCCTACTCAAGTAGTCTCGACTGGGATTTAATATCCGGAAATGCCACAGAAGCTGCTGTTTATGCCTGGAACGGCTACAATTACATCTCATGGAATGGAAGTGTCGGAGCCTTAAACCAGGGAATAATCCCACCCTTGTCGGGTTTCTTTGTTAAAGCTTTAAACCGGGGAACCGGCCATTTTCAAATTACCAAAACCGCAAGGGTACATGCCAATGAAATCCCGTATAAGAAAGCTGATCCTTACGCGGTACTTGAAATTGAAGTAACTGATGGTACTTATGATGACAGGACATACTTCAGGTTGAATGACTTAGCAACACACAGCTTTGATCATAAATTTGATGCCCATAAACTGTTTGGAATCGGGGAGGCGCCCCAGCTTTACAGTGCAACGGATGGACTGCCATTAAGCATCAATGAGTTTCCATGGCAGAAAACCACCATTGAACAACACCTATGCTTTAGCTCCGGTATCCCGGGAAGTTACACCTTACACTTTTCACCAAAAGGGATTGATCCCTATCTGAGCGCAACGTTCACCGACAGGCAAAAAAAGGTAAGTTTTGATCTCAGGATGCTCAGTCAATACAACTTTGATTACCTGCCTGGTGAAGACCCTAAACGATTTTTTGTGAAATTTTCACCCACAGTAGAAAAAGTAAATACACCCGATTTACAAGCTTATGCCCACAACGGCATCCTTCATTTGCTGAATAAAAACCAGATAACAGGAGAGCTTCATGTAGTATCAACCAATGCAGTGACTGTTTTCACTTCAAATTTTGGTGGCACTGACCATCAGCTATTCAACCTCAATCTTCCTACGGGAATATATATTGTACAATTAGTCTCAGAGAATGAGATACGAAATGTGAAAGTTGTCTTGTAGGTTTAATTTCCAGGGCGGCGGTCCGTCTTAGGGGGATGGTTTCGTATTCGATCGTACATGCAGCTAAAATTATAGAGACGTTTTCCGCATAAGCAAATGTGAAAATGCTTAGCTTGTATCACGGAATAAGCAATCCTTCATTACTCCGGCTTAAAAAAATCGCTCCTCTTATATTCAGGGAGCGATTTTTCATTAACCAACATAAAAACAGGATTAATTTAACAGTATAAAACTGTAATTTTCTGCAAGCTTGTTTGGTACAGTGACCAATGCTTTTGAATAATTCAACAAACAACGTATTGTAGCAGTGCTGGGTGATAAGGTTTGTTTCATGTTAAAGGTTATTTCCTTTTCACTCTTGCTTTCCGGTTGAGGTTGAAAATGATGAGAAGTAAAGTTTTCGGCCATAGGCTGATTCACATTTTAGGGTTGTTTATCAGATAACGGGATGAGTCATGTTTTTAGTATCAAACATTGAAAATAATTTGGCTGCAGAAAAATAATCATGCTCAAACATTTTCCAATCAGCGTATTAATGTATATAGATAGTTATTTTAGTGGATATATAAATCAAATTCCTCCCTGGATTTAATGAAGTTAAATTGAGCCGGTATATTATTCTCTATACTCACATTTGCTGTGAGTCATAAAATAAAAAGCCTGCCTTCGAAAAAGCAGGCCTGAATATTAAGAATAAAAGTCAGACGGAAAGCGAAATTTCTTTCTTTTCGATAAGTTTTCGCAGATTTATAAGGGCATAGCGCATGCGGCCGAGGGCTGTATTGATGCTTACATCGGTTTGTTCAGCAATATCCTTAAAGCTCATGTCAGCATAATGACGCATCAACAACACATCGCGCTGTTCGGGAGGTAAATGATCGATTAAGGCCCTCACATCCCGATGTATCTGTTCAGTAATCATGCGTTCTTCCACCGATTCATCGTAAATCCGAAGGTTATCCAGCAGATTATAATCTTCGTTGGAATTTTCCATAATAGGCATCCTGCGGGCCTTTCGGAAGTGGTCTATTACCAGGTTATGCGCAATACGCATTACCCATTGAATAAACTTACCCTCCTCTTTATAGGCGCCTGACTTCAGGGTATTGATTACCTTAATAAAGGTATCCTGAAAAATATCATCTGCATGTTGTTTATTTTTAACAACCATAAAGATGTAAGAAAATACTTTAGTTTTATGCCTGGTAATCAACTGTTCAAGACAGGCTTCGTTACCGGATAAATACCTGTTGATTAGCACTTGATCGCTAATGGAATGGGCATTCATAGCTCCTCCTTTGCTGTTGGTTAATAAGTGTAGCGTAGAGGTTTATCCGATAGATTATTTTTTGGTGATTAATGGTTTGAACAGCTTAATATTCCTTTGTGGGATATTACTGGCTACAAATATACGTTTATTATATTAACAAATGCAAGCTTAGCGTTAATTATTTCTAATTTTGTGCCTCATAAAAGTAAAAATGATTCAATCTAAACATATACCGGCCTCTCCCAAAGACAGTATTATAATAAAAGGAGCCAGAGTTCATAACCTGAAGAACATTTCACTCGCTATTCCGCGAAATAAATTTGTGGTCATCACCGGTTTATCCGGTTCCGGAAAATCCTCACTGGCCTTCGACACTTTATATGCTGAAGGCCAACGGCGTTATGTTGAGAGCCTCAGCGCCTATGCAAGGCAGTTTCTGGGGCGTATGAGTAAACCAGAAGTAGAATCAATTAAAGGAATTGCTCCAGCCATTGCCATCGAACAAAGGGTTTACAGTCGCAATCCACGATCAACGGTTGGCACCTCTACCGAGGTTTATGAGTATATCAAGCTTCTTTTTGCCCGCATTGGCAAAACATATTCACCGGTATCGGGCAAGTTGGTAAAGCGTGATACGGTAAGTGAGGTTACTGATTTTATTCTTGAGCTACCCCTGAATACCCAGGTTTACTTAATGACGGAAATTTTGCTAAAACACAACCGTAGCCTCGAATCTCAGCTTACCATTTTGATGCAACAGGGCTTCAGCCGGGTGCTGAAAGGCGATGAAATTGTTCGCATAGAAGATTTTCTCAAGCAGCTACCCGATGAAACCAATGATTTAAAACTACTTGTCGATCGCATCACCATCCACCATGACGATGAGGACCTTAAACAACGTGTGGCTGACTCAGTGCAAACAGCCTTTTACGAAGGTGAAGGTGAGTGTTTTTGCCGCTTCGAAACCACTGATGGAAAGGTGAAAACGGAATCGTTTTCCAATCGGTTTGAGGTCGATGGAATCCTGTTTGAAGAACCTTCGGTAAACCTGTTTAGTTTTAACAATCCCTATGGTGCCTGTAAAACCTGTGAAGGTTATGGAAGCATCATCGGCATTGATGCGGATCTGGTTATTCCCAACAAAAGTCTTTCAGTATATGATGATGCCATCGCCTGCTGGAAAGGAGAAAAATTAAGTGAATGGAAAGATGTGCTTGTAAGGAATGCCTATAAATTTGATTTTCCGGTGCATAAACCCTGGTATGAACTGACTTCAGAACAGCGTAAACTGGTTTGGAAAGGCAATCAATATTTTGGAGGACTTAACGAATTCTTTAAATTTGTGGAAGATCAAACCTATAAGATTCAATACCGGGTTTTGTTAAGCAGATATCGGGGCAAAACGTTGTGCCCCGAGTGCCAGGGTACCCGCCTGCGAAGCGATGCATCGTATGTGAGAGTTGGCGGAAAGAATGTTACGGAGCTGGTATTGATGCCGGTAGACCAGGCCCATCAGTTTTTCGACACCTTAAAATTAAACGATCAGGATTATGCTATTTCTAAACGTTTAATACTCGAAATTACCAACCGTTTAAACTTTCTTTGCGAGGTCGGTCTGGGTTATCTTACGCTTAACCGGCTCTCGTCTTCACTATCGGGAGGTGAATCTCAACGCATCAATCTGGCCACTTCTCTGGGCAGCAGTCTGGTAGGCAGTATGTATATACTGGACGAACCCAGTATAGGTTTGCATTCGCGTGATACCAAGCAACTGATTAACGTGCTTCGGCAATTAAAAAAACTGGGCAATTCAGTTATTGTTGTGGAACACGACGAGGAAATTATGCATGCTGCCGATCATTTGATTGATATTGGCCCGGAAGCGGGTGAAAATGGAGGCGAAGTGATGTATGAAGGGCCTTTTGAAGGCTTAATTCACGATGATAAGAGTTTAACAGCCTTATACCTTACTCATCGCATGCAGATTCCCGTTCCGGGGCAACGGCGAAAATGGCGGGATTATATTGAACTTAAAGGCGTACGCGAAAATAATCTGAAAGGCTTCGATGTTAAAATTCCACTCAATATTTTGGTTGCGGTCACCGGAGTAAGTGGCTCAGGCAAAACTTCGCTGATCAAACGGGTATTGTATCCTGCCTTGAAAAAGATACACGGAGGTTATGGTGAAAAGACCGGACAATTTGATCGGCTGGCAGGCGATCATCATAAAATTACCGATGTAGAAATGGTTGATCAGAATCCCATCGGACGTTCCTCACGGTCTAATCCGGCTACTTATGTTAAAGCATTTGATGAAATCAGGGCCTTATTCGCAGATGTGCCTCTGGCGCATACCCGCGGTTATAAGCCGGGTTTCTTTTCATTTAATGTGGAAGGCGGTCGCTGCGAAGAATGTGAAGGTGAAGGTATGGTGCAAATCGGAATGCAGTTTATGGCTGATATACATCTTACCTGCGAAAGTTGTAAAGGCAGGCGCTATAAAGAGGAAGTACTCGAAGTAACTTACAGAGGAAAAAATATAGCTGACATTCTGGAACTTACTATAAATCAGGCAATAGCCTTTTTTAGTGAAAATCAGGAAGCATCCACACTTGAAAATCGTATTGTTCAAAAGCTGAAACCACTTGCCGATACGGGTTTGGGATATCTGCGTATGGGACAATCCTCAGATACCTTAAGTGGCGGCGAAGCACAGAGAATAAAATTAGCAAGCTTCCTTACCAAGGGCACATCAGACAAACCAACTTTATTCATATTTGATGAACCCACTACCGGCCTGCATTTTCATGACATAAACAAATTACTTTCCTCGTTTAACGCATTGATAGCCAATGGACACAGTATAATTGTCATAGAACACAACCTGGACGTGGTTAAGAATGCTGACTGGATCATTGACCTGGGACCAGAAGGAGGCGATGATGGTGGAAATCTTGTTTTCGAAGGTTTGCCCGAAGAACTTATTAAATCAGAGCGATCCTATACCGGAAAATATCTGGCTCCCAAATTACCCAGGAAACAGTGAAAACAAGCCCGTTACTTTTGAATTACCATAAAAAATATTCACTTGCCGGTGCATTACAAATGCTAAAAAGTGGCATAAACAGGTATATCTTGATTTTTTTGTCAAAAGTCATGGTAACTCTGGCAAATGCAACTAAAATATTACTAATTTAGTACTTTCTTAGCCGGTCGCTTCCGGATAAGTTGAGTTATTAAAAACACTTGTACCTATTTCTATGGAAAATCAAACCATGCCCGAAGAACATTCTGCATCTCAGCAGCAGATACTTAAGGAAAATCAGAAACTCAAGGAAGAGCTGAAGCACTTTGAATATTTAAAACAGCAGGAACAGGAGCTGATAAGCGCCAAGGAAGAAGCAGAGCGTGAAAACCGCATGAAATCTGATTTTTTGGCGATGATGAGTCATGAAATCCGCACTCCGATGAATGGAGTAATCGGTATGACCAGTTTACTGCTGGACACTAACCTTACTGTTGAACAGAAGAATTATGTTGAAACACTCAGGGTAAGTGCTGACAATCTGATGACCATCATAAATGACATTCTCGATTTTTCTAAAATAGAGTCGGGTAAGATGAACCTGGAAGAAGCGCCCTTTGAATTGCGAAACTGCATTGAAGATGCCCTCGACCTTTTTGCCCAAAAGGCGATTGAACGGGGTATTGATCTGCTTTATCTCATTCAGCCTGATGTTTCGCCTTTTCTTATCGGGGATATCACCCGCCTGCGTCAGATACTTATCAACCTCATTAACAATGCGATAAAGTTTACTGAAGAGGGTGAAGTATTTATCTCTATTGAAAAAGTCAACGATCTGGACGGATATCACGAATTGCAGTTTTCGGTACGCGACAGCGGCATAGGGATTGCAAAAGACAAGATTGATATATTATTTAACCCATTTACTCAGGCCGATTCATCCACAACCCGGCGCTACGGGGGAACCGGCCTTGGGCTTGCCATTGCCAGGCACCTGGTTGAAATGATGGACGGGCGCATCTGGGTAGAAAGTGAAGCAGGCAAAGGTTCAACATTTTATTTCACCGTTAAACTCCGAACTTCAGGCATAGGTAAAACCAAGCTTTACGTGAGGGGACAAATTCCTGAACTTAAAAACAGCCGGGTACTCATCGTAGATGACAATGAAACAAACCGGCACATTTTCACCCTTCAGTTTGAATCCTGGGGCATGATACCCTATACAGCCAAGTCCGGACAAGAAGCCCTGACCATTATCGAAGAAGACGATGAGCCTTTTGACCTGGCTGTTATTGACATGCAAATGCCTACCATGGATGGACTGGAACTCGGAAGAGCCGTAAAAGCCATGCCTTTTAAAGGAGAAGTACCCATGATCATGCTTACCTCTCTGGGCAAAATAAACAAACTTCCTACCGACGTATTCGATGCTCAGTTGTCGAAACCCATAAAGCTTGCCGAACTATTTGAGGAAGTACTTAGGGTAATTGCTGAAGCCCGAAGCCGGCGCAGCAATCTTGCAGATCACAATATCGATAAAAATCTCTCGGCCAAACTACCAATGCGTATTTTGCTTGCCGAAGACAATATCACCAATCAGGACCTGGTGATTACACTGTTAAGTAAAATGGGTTATAAAATTGATGCAGTGGAAAATGGTCGGAAAGTCCTTGAAATGATGGAACGTAAGAAATACGATATCATTCTGATGGATATTCAAATGCCCGTGATGAACGGTATGGAAGCAACAAAAGCCATCTGCGAGAAATATCCTGAAGAAGAACGCCCAAGCATTATCGCCATCACCGCCAATGCCATGCCGGGTGACCGTGAACGTTATCTTAATGCCGGTATGGTAGATTACCTGCCCAAACCCATTAAATTTAAAGATGTACAAAATGTACTTATCAAATGGGGAAAGAAAAAACAAACTACTTGAGCTAAGGGGAGACAGGATTGGCGACAAATTCCATCCTGAAAAAATAAAATAGAAATTCCGCTGAATCTGAAAACGCAAAGAGCTGCAAATTGCAGCTCTTTAAATTTTGTAGCGGGGACGAGAATTGAACTCGTGACCTCCGGGTTATGAATCCGACGCTCTAACCATCTGAGCTACCCCGCCAAATGCTTTTGGGAGTGCAAAAGTAAAGATTTATTTAATATTTACAATGATTTCCAGGATTTTTTTGGAAAGCTACTGCTCTATCAAAAAAATGTTGCCGCTTTTTGCTTGAAAGCTGCCCAAAGAATGGGGGGTACCTTATTCTTTATCTCGATCTATTGATTTAGATAGTGATTTATAAGTTTTCTTATCAAAGATCAAACTATAGGTATAATTGTATGCAGGCGAGAATTGAAAATTAAACTTTCCGTCATTTCCGCTATGAAAAGTCGCTTTCTTCATTTTTTAGCTATTATTTCTTCAATATCATAAGCCAATTCAGAGATGATTGATGCTTTATCAATGTTTAATGAGCCATTCCTGAATATGAAAAACTCTATAATATCAAAAAACTGATTATTGATATAAAAGTTAATTTCAATTTCTGAACTGTAATCTTCAACATCTGATGAACCATCGCTTTTTAATTGTATATCGTAAGTAATATCCATAGCGCTTAATCGACTATCGAAGTTTTTAAATAGTTCATTTATTTTCCGGATAATTTCCTTTTCAATTTCATTTTTCATTATAAAAACTATTTAATTGTGGGAAACAACAACCATTCTTCATGAAATGTGCGAATAGTTCCATAAGTGCCAATATGATGCTGGTGTTGATGAATTACTTTTCCATCTTTAAACACTTGATGGGTTTTAGATATTACATCTCCATCTAATCTTTCGATGAAATGTCTTGAAATACCTCCATCAGCACCTTTTGCTGCTCTATTTATTAATTCATATGATAGACCAGTTGCTTTAGCACCTAATCGACCAGCTTTCCCAACATCACCAATATAAGGAATAATAGCTAATGCACTAATTCCGGCATTTCCCCATTGTCCTCTTTCAGCATAAATTAAAGCGTTTACACAGTCCACAATACCCGTTGGGTCTGCAATACCGGCAACATCTAAACCAGTTTGAATATTATCAAGCCAACCATCCCCTTGTCCTGCGGCTGCACTAACAGTCAATATCATATATCATAAAACCT
>DHSR01000012.1 GCA_002410555.1 Bacteroidales bacterium UBA5281
ACACACTTTTCTGAACAGCCTCTTTCAAATCTTAATATGGCCTGACACACTTTTCTGAACACTCCCGAACACTCCCCACTCCCCCTCAGATCAATACATCAACAAATCATCAAATCCGCACATCAACAAATCAGCAAAGCAACAAATCCGCACATCAACACATCAACCTCCCCTACTTAAACATCAGCACCTGCTTTGTTTTTCCTTCGGAAACAAATCCCCTGAACATACCGGGTGTATTAAAAGGCATGGCAATATTTCCATTTTTATCCAGAGCTATTAAACCACCCGCGGCTTCCTGATCTTTCAGTTTTTTATTGATGATATAGTCGGTAGCCTGAGTAATGGATTCACCCAGATAGAGCATCCTTGCAGAAACATCATAAGCGACAGCATTCCGGATAAAATACTCACCATGTCCGGTGCAGGAAACCGCGCAACTTTCATTGTTGGCATAGGTGCCGGCTCCAATGATGGGGGAGTCGCCAATGCGACCGAACTTTTTGTAAACCATACCACCGGTGGAAGTTGCTGCAGCCAGATTTCCCGCCTTATCCAAAGCTACCGCACCCACAGTACCTTTACGACCGTTTGTTTCCATCCGGGCTTTCACCTTCAGGTATTCCTGCCAGCTTTCTTCGGTATAAAAATAGGCCGGGTCAACGATCTCCAGTCCCTGCTGCCGGGCAAATTCCTCAGCCCCGCGTCCGGAAAGCATTACATGATCCGATGAATCCATCACTCGCCGGGCAGCTTCAACAGGACTCTTAATGGTCATTACTCCGGCAACAGCTCCTGCCTTGCCAGATTTTCCATCCATAACAGACGCATCCAATTCGTTTTTACCTTCCGCATTAAATACGGCTCCTTTAGCTGAATTAAATAAAGGAGAGGCTTCCAGCACCTGTATGGCTGCCACAACTGCATCTAAAGATGTGCCTCCTTTGCTCAATATTTTCTCACCCGCATTAAGAGCTTCCGCTAGTGCCTGTTCAAAACCGGACTGTATTTCCGGTGAATAGCGGTCAGGCGTTATGTAGCCGGCACCACCATGAATTACCAGCACGTAACCGGAGTTTTGAGCAATTGCCTCAGATCCTGCCATCCATAAAAGCATTAAAAGAAGAAGAAAAGGTTTTTTCATATTAAAATGTTTAGTTGTTTATTCATAAGAAGATGATAAAAATCAAATTATTCAAATAGATTAATAAAACAGGGCACGGATATCAATAATCCCGAAAAGATCAGCAGAGGAAATAATGATAATCACGATGATGAACCATCGGATAAAATTGGCACCCCAGGCATTGGCATAACGCGAAGCTACAAAGGCGCCGATAATGTTGCCAATGGCGTGAATCAATCCGAATTGCCAGTTCACTTTATCGTTCAGAATAAATACTCCCAAAGCAAAAATAGTATAAATCAATACAATAAACACCTTGATGGCATTGGCTTTTACCAGATCATAACCTGCCCCAAGCACAATGGCAGCCAATAAAAAGTAACCAACGCCCACCTGTACGAAACCTCCATATACCCCAATGCCGAAGAAAATAAGTATTTGAACCCAGCTTATCTTTTTCAGTTGGAGGCGCTCTTGTCCTTTCAGCCACTTATTGGGCTTTGTAAGGATGAAAAACACCATCATTATCATTACCAGACCAATGGCTTTGCGGAAGGTAGCTTCATCAATTTCAACTGAAAGCTGGGCACCGACAATTGAGCCAATCGTGGTGGGAATCGCGAGCCACCAGGCCTTGCGCGTATCAAGCAGCTTTTGTTGCCTGAAAGTAGTCACCGAAGTCAGATTCTGAAGAATCACCGCAATGCGGTTGGTGCCATTGGCAACATCAGCCGGCAATCCCATAAACATAAACAGCGAAAGCGAAATAATGGTACCTCCGCCGGCCAGCGTATTGATAAACCCAACAAAAACACCCGACACTATCAATGCAAAGATTTGAAGGCTGGTCATGTTATTTTTTTTTGAATGACAAAAGTAACAAAATGGTGAGCGCGGAGAGATAAGGACAACCTCGTCCCAATCCTGATCCCGCAGGAACTAAACAGGAATAAGATCTCCCGATCACCGAATCTAACCCTTGCAAATATTTGACGTATGGTTTTATAAAATAGATTTTAGCCCCTAAATTTCTCTGTATTGCACAAATAGAAACAGGACAGTACTATAGAAATCAAACCACTACATTCACAATCTTCCCCGGCACTACAATTACTTTGCGCGGCGCTTTACCTTCCAGCCATTTAGCCGATTCGGGGGCTGAAATAACTGCCTTTTCTATTTCAGTTGGGGGCATGTCCAGTGGTAATGCTAACCTGAAGCGCATTTTTCCATTGAAGGAAACCGGATATTCAAAGATGTTTTCAAGAGTAAACGCCTCATTATAAACCGGGAAGCTGGCTTTGGTTACACTTTGGGTATTACCCAGCAAACGCCATAGTTCTTCGGCAATATGTGGTGCATAAGGAGAAATTAAAACGGTTAATTCACTCAGAATTCCGCGGTTATTACATTTTAGTTCAGAAAGCTCATTCACACAAATCATAAATGAACTCACCGCCGTGTTGAAGGAGAAACGCTCAATGTCATCCTGAACCTTTTTAATGGTTTTATGCAGCACCTTTAATTCAGCAGGTGTGGGAGCCCGCTCAGTTACCACAAAATGATTATCAAAGTCATGGAACAGCCGCCACAATTTGCGTATAAAGCGAAAAACACCTTCAATACCATTGGTGTCCCAGGGCTTGGCCTGCTCAAGCGGGCCAAGGAACATCTCGTATAATCTTAGAGTATCGGCACCATATTTATCAATCAGGTCGTCGGGGTTTTGTACGTTGTATTTAGATTTCGACATCTTTTCCACTTCCCATCCACACACATATTTTCCATCCTCCAGAATAAATTCGGCATTGGCAAGATGAGGTTGCCAGGCTTTAAAGGCTTCAATATCAAGTATATCATTATGAACCAGATTGACATCGACATGAATGGCATCGCTGAAATGTTCCCTTCCGGGATAGTTCTTAGATACATATACGGGAATGAGTTTCAGACTTTCCTTTTCAATAAATTCAGGCATCTTTTCACCATGAACCACCTTCCGGATGCGCTCCATCACCTTGTCTATCTCAAGAAAGTCACGAATGGGTATCAACATCAGTTTCAAGCCTTTATCTTTGCAATAGGCTTCATAAGGATGGGCAATTTTTTCAAGCGATTGCTGGCGTTTTACTTCAATAATTAATCCGGCTTCTTTGCTGAAAAAGTCAAACTTACGATTACCATCCCTGTAATCGCGTTCAAAGCCAACACCAGTTTTGCGGTCTTTTAAGTTTTCCCACAGCATATATTCGGCCATCTTCTCCAGGTTGACGCGGTACACAAAATTTGACCGGCCCTGTATCATGCCCTGATTTATAAGCTTCTGAAATGGTTCATCTTTTACAGTAAGTCCCAGATCAAATAAAAACTTATTCCAGAAGCGGGCATAGATGAGGTGGCCGGTAGCATGCTCCGCACCGCCCATGTACAGGTCAACATTTTGCCAATAGCTGATGGATTCCTTCGAAAAATATTCATTTTCGTTGTGCGGATCCATATACCGCAAATAGTAGCCGCTTGACCCGGCAAATCCGGGCATAGTATTGGTTTCCAGAGGATAACCCTCCTTATTTACCCAGTTTTTGGCACGTGCCAGAGGCGGTTCACCACTTTCGGTGGGCAGGTAGGCATCTACCGGCGGTAATTCCAGTGGTAACTCTTCTTCATCAAGGGTATAGGGCATTGAATTCTTATAATAAACGGGGAAGGGTTCACCCCAATAGCGCTGCCTGCTGAAAATAGCATCACGCAGACGGAAATTTACCTTGCCGAAACCCAGTCCCAATTCTTCCACTTTGTGGATGGCGGCAGGAATTGCTTCCTTCACTTCCATTCCCGAAAGGAATCCGCTATTGATCATAATGCCTTCTTTTGAATCGTAAGATTCTTCCCATTGCGAAGGATCAACCGGGGTTTCGCCTTCACGGGAAACCACCTGACGGACGGGCAGTTTGAAATGCCGGGCAAAGGCAAAGTCGCGGCTGTCATGACCAGGAACTGCCATTATAGCACCGGTGCCATAACCCATCAATACATAATCAGCAACCCATACCGGAATTTCTTCGCCATTGAGTGGGTTGATGGCGTAAGCTCCGGTAAATTGGCCTGAAATTTTCTTTACCTCGGTCATGCGCTCGCGTTCCGAACGGTTTTTGGCCCAAAGCAGATATTCTTCTACTTTTTCATTGTGTTCATTCGTGGTAATCTCCTGAACAAAAGGATGTTCGGGAGCCAGCACCATAAAGGTTACACCGAATAAGGTGTCGGCTCGGGTAGTAAATACTTCCAGATCTTCATTAAAATCCTTTATTTTGAATTTCACAGAACATCCCTGCGAGCGCCCGATCCAGTTGCGTTGAATATCACGAATAGATTCAGGCCAGTCTACGGTGTCAAGACCTTTCAGCAGCCTGTCGGCATATGCGGTAATACGCAGCAGCCATTGTTTCATGGTTTTGCGTTCTACAGGATGCCCACCGCGAACTGAAAACCCGTCACTTACTTCATCATTGGCCAAAACGGTCCCCAGGGCCGGGCACCAGTTTACCATCGTGTCGGCAAGATAGGCCAGACGGTAGTGCATCAGTACTTCCTGTTGGCCCTTTTCATCCATAGCATGCCAATCTGAGGCTGTAAAAGGTTCAATTTCACTGTGAGCTGCATCAATGGAAGCATTTCCCGAAGTTGAAAACAGTGAAATCAAGGCTGCAATAGGTTCTGCCTTTTGGCTGACATTGTTGTACCATGAATTGAACAATTGAATAAAGGTCCATTGCGTCCATTTATAGTATGCAGGATCGCTGGTGCGCACTTCCCGGTCCCAGTCGTACGAAAAACCAATCTTATCAAGTTGCTCGCGGTAGCGGGCTATGTTTATTTCGGTGGTAATTGCCGGATGTGTGCCGGTTTGTATGGCATACTGCTCGGCAGGAAGCCCGTATGCATCATAGCCCATGGGATGAAGCACATTGAAACCTTTAAGCCGTTTGTAGCGCGCATAAATATCAGAAGCAATATATCCAAGCGGGTGCCCAACATGTAACCCGGCCCCCGATGGATAGGGAAACATATCAAGCACATAAAATTTGGGCTTGTTATCATCAATCTCCGTTTTATATGTTTTCTGGCTTGCCCAGGCCTGCTGCCATTTTTGTTCAATTTCCCTAAAGTTGTAATCCATTGGTAGAAGTGATGTTTTATTTTTTGAATTTGCAAAGGTAAGCATCAATTGGTCTTAAATATGGACTAAGCCTCAATAAACTGTCGACCCGATGCCGAATAAACTGTAAAACACAAGGAATTTCGAAAAATACACTTCAGAAAAGCGCTTTCTTTATCTTTTTTGTTTAAAATACACCAAAAATGAAGGGCATTCAATTGTTTCTGGCTAACTTTGCAGACAAATTGCTAAAGATATGAAACGAATTGCCGTTTTTGCCTCCGGAAACGGTTCAAATGCCGAGAATATTACCAGATATTTTGCCACGAGTGATCTGGCAAAGGTTGAAGCTATTTATTGCAACAATCCTAAGGCTCACGTAATCAGGCGGGCCACCAATTTAAAGGTGCCTCTTGTACTTTTTGACCGCGAGAAATTTTATGCTTCTGATGTGGTATTGCGCGATCTGCAGGGCCGTAAAATCGATCTGATCGTGCTGGCCGGATTTCTCTGGCTGATGCCGGGAAGCATTACTAAAGCTTTTAGTCAGAAAATTGTTAATATCCATCCTGCCCTTTTGCCTTCATTTGGAGGGAAAGGTATGTTTGGTGACAATGTACATGATGCCGTAATAGAAGCCGGAGAAAGAGAATCAGGCATCACCATCCACCTGATAGATGAGGTATATGATCATGGAACCATTCTTTTGCAGGTCAAATGCAAACTCTCCCCGGATGAAACCCCCGAAAGCCTGGCCAAAAAGATTCATCAGCTTGAGTATGAGCATTATCCTAAAGTTATAGAACAACTGCTTGAAGAGCAGGAACAGGATATTCATTATGAGCAGTGAGGTGACTGGTGATTGGTGATTGGTGATTGGTGGCTAGTGATCTGTAATCTGTGGTTAAGAATTCAACCTGAAATCCGGAGCGAAGCGGAGTTCACCGAAGGTAAATCCCCGATCGCAATCGCCATCGCCTACCTCCCTATCAGCATATAGTAATTCTTCTTCCCTCTTTGAACCAGCATGTATTTTCCGCTTAGCAGGTTAGCCTGATTTGCAATAAAGTCATCACCAACTTTGGTTTTGTTTATCTGCACACCGCCATCTTTCAACATGCGACGGGCTTCACCTTTAGACGGGAAAATAGCTGTTTTCTCCGCCACCAGCTCCACAATGCCAATGCCTTGCTCAAGTTCGCTCAGGCTGATTTCAAACTGGGGCACCCCTTCAAAAACAGAGAGTAAGGTATCTTCATCCAATCTGTGCAGTGCTTCGGTGGTGCCTTTACCAAACAAAATTTCAGAGGCTTCAAGGGCCGCCTGGTAATCGGCTTCGGAATGTACCCTTACTGTAATATCTTTGGCCAGTGCTTTCTGCAACACGCGCAAATGCGGCGCAGTCTGGTGCTCAGCAATAATAGCTTCAATTTCTTCCTTCCCGAAAAGGGTGAAAATGCGGATGTATTTTTCGGCATCGACATCAGAAGTGTTGAGCCAGAACTGGTAGAATTTATACGGCGAAGTCCTTGCGGGATCAAGCCATACATTGCCCGATTCGGTTTTGCCGAATTTGCCGCCATCGGCCTTGGTAATCAGCGGGCAGGTAAGTGCAAAAGCTTCGCCCCCGGTTTTGCGGCGGATCAACTCGGTGCCGGTAGTAATATTTCCCCATTGGTCGGAGCCGCCCATTTGCAACTTGCAGTTGTGGTGCTGATAGAGGTGCAGAAAATCGTAACCCTGCACCAACTGATAGGTAAACTCGGTAAACGACATGCCATCACCGGCTTCTCCGGTCAGACGTTTCTTCACCGAATCCTTCGCCATCATATAATTAACGGTAATGTGTTTGCCCACATCGCGGATAAAGCTCAAAAACGAGAACTCCTTCATCCAGTCGTAGTTATTCACCATTTCGGCTCTGTTGGGGGCATCGGTTTCAAAATCGAGGAGCTTCATCAACTGGGTTTTCAGGCATTCCTGATTGTGACGCAGTGTAGCCTCATCAAGCAAGTTGCGCTCCTCCGATTTTCCAGATGGATCACCAATCATACCCGTTGCACCACCCACCAGCACAATGGGCTTGTGACCACTCTCCTGAAGATGTTTCAGCATCATTACGCCCACCAGGTGGCCAATATGAAGGGAATCAGCGGTAGGATCAATGCCCACGTAGGCCGATATCATTTCTTTTTGTAATATTTCTTCGGTACCGGGCATTATGGTGTGCACCATGCCACGCCAGGTTAATTCTTCAACAAAATTCATGGGTTGCTATTTTCGGCAAAGTTAGTATATTAGCAGTGAAATTGGAAAGAGATTCTTTTTGAACGGCGGCTGTACATGCAACCCTAATAGTGGGACAATTACAAATAACCATCTTAAAACAAACCTATGAAAAAAGCAACAATTTTGTGTTTTTGCATTTCAATTATGTCAGTTATTAATGCACAAATAGTGGATTATACCAGAGAGCCGGGATATCGTCAGCACACAGGTTTTTATCTGTCCATGAGTGTGGGCCCAAATTTCGCGAGCATTAACTCGGAAGTCCCGGGGTATTATGATTTAACGTTTAAAGGTACCGGCGCACAATTTGATGTCAAAATAGGTGGAGCAGTAAAAGAAAATTTAATCCTACATGCAACCCTTACCTCTAGTGCCATGTCGGGGCCTAAAATAACATCTGATGGGATTAGTGAGAAAACCTCTAACGATATTTCCTTGGGAGAAGCGATGTTTGGGGCAGGTCTAACTTATTACATCATGCCATCAAACTTTTTCTTATCCGGGTCGGTGGGCTTAGGAAATTTCACATTAATAGAAGGCAACAACGCAAACTCTATTTCTACAGACAGAGGATTTTCCATGCAATTGAAAATTGGAAAAGAATGGTGGGTTTCAAAAAGATGGGGATTAGGAATTGCAATGACCTACGGCACAACCAATTTAACAAATTCACCCGGTGGTGGAATGGAAGAACGGATGAGTAGCGATAATGTGAGAATATTGTTTAACGCAACTTTGAATTAATTACGATCAATAAAACTTCAACGTTGCCATTTATAAAAACCGGCAAGGTCATTCCCGACCAGATGCCGCTTTGGTTGTACATGAATTTATACAACGTTTTGTAGTAGTGGTAATGCTCGCGGGTAACGCTTCTAAGCTCCGAAACCACAATCACTTTTTGTAGGGATTCAGTAAAGAAGTAGAGGAAATAGTACATCGGTATGCTTAGTTGGGAGCCATTGAACATAGCATCGCTGAAAAGCATGGTTATGGGTTCGTACTGCATAATATCCTCACTTACCATGATGGGATCAAACGACCTGAAATAATGGTAACCAAAGCTGCTGGACGAATCATACATAATTTGAGTGACAATAAGACTAAATTCGTAATAATTGGTTTCGTCGGCAGGGTCGTCGAAACTCAATTGAACCCTCGAAAAATAAACATCATCAATAAGAAGGGCCGATGGTGTAATTTCAATGCTGTGGGCAATGATGCTTTTGGGTATTACTGTTTGGGCAAAAGTGTGTTTGTTATCTGTACCTGTTACCCGAAGCGAAATCGTGTCGCCTGATTGGGCTGATAAGCCTTCTGCAATAAATCTTTTTCCATTATACCTTAGCGGGGTTTGGATCCCGCTATGAACAACAAAAGCTTTGGCGGTAGAATCGCAGCCGCTATATCGGGTTGTGTCATAAATATGCCGTGTACGTGCAATATATACCTGAAGGGTATCATCATACGATTGGCTGGCAAAGGCAACGGTAGTTGTTTCCGCCTGGGGAATGTCCATATCAACCGGCTCTTCGCAGGCAGTTATCAGAAAGACAAATATTGGTAACAAAAACCGTGTTGTTTTTTGCATAAAAAGAAGAAAAAGCACCCCGCATGAAATAAGCGGGGTGCGGATTAACAATTTACTTAAAATGGTAGTTGAGTTTGTAAGTGGGTGCAAAATGATTTCCTTCAAACATAACATCTGGAGAGTATTTAACCATCAAATCCAGCGTTACTTTCTTTTTGTAGAGGTTAATGCCCATTCCGGCGGAGGTGTACCAGCCAATCCCATCTCGTTTTCCTGAATCTTTATCAGAGTGGTCTTTGTATTTTTCACATTTATAATGGAAAGCAGTTTCCAATAATAAACCAACATTTTCTCCGGAGATTAAATCATACTTGCCAAAAATGCCGAGATTACTGGTTTTATTTTCAACTTGAAAAAAATCATTGATACCTCCTATGAAAAAATACTGAGACCCAAGATGTAAACCTTTTGTAACCTCAACTCCGTAGCGCAGGCAAAAAACTTTATAATTATATCTCAAATATCCTATGTCAGATAATGAAAATAAATAAGGGTTCATTTGAACACCGACAAATTGTTTGATTGACTTACCTCCAGTAGAACTTGCCTCTTGAGAAAATAATTGATTACTAAATATAAGTAACCAGCTTAAAGTTAAGGATACTATTTTTTTTATCATGTTCTTTAATCAGGAAAAAGTTCATTATCATCAACAATTGCATATTCACCCCATCTCTTTCCGATATGATCAATAAGGCAAGAGCTCATACTATTAACAACGGGATATGATGATGATAACATAGTAACCCTTGTTTCATCACCCGGAATTTAAAAAAATGGCGCAACGTTAATATAATACGGCCCCTGATTCCCATTGCTGGTTTTAACATAATATACCCCTGTCTGACTTGTTTGCCCAACCTCGTCTATTTTAGCCTTTACCCATACTCCAGACCAATGACGTTGCTTAGATGTTGTTCTCGATTCATATTTATGCTTTGTTGGATATGTAGAAGACGAAGCATACAAACGAGCAACAATCCTTCTGTCACTCCATTTAAAATACGCAGTTCTATAGCTGTAATGACTAGTTTTTGTAGCTATTAAGCTTTCTTTGTATTTTTTAATTATCTCTTCGTCTAACAAAGCAAGTGGAGTTTCAATTATAATAGAAAATTCTTGTGGATTAATAGTAGAAAAATCTATATCCTCAGTATTTCTAATAATGATTTCTCCAATTTGATAAACGCCTTGTTTATCTACAAAATAGCTTAACATTGAAGCCATTGGCATTTCCCAAAATGCTGAATTGTCCATACCTGAAAGTAATTGTCTGACGCCTTGACTTGTTTCAGTGAGAACAAACTGTTTGTTCTCACTGAAACTATTTACAAATGGTTTCTGGCTTTAAGCTTACATAAAACATATGTGCATCAATTTATTCACCAAGCCTGTATGAAACACCAATGTTCAGAAGATAGCCAAATTCCCGGGAAAATTTATTAGTGGTCTGGGGCATTCTTTTGTCTTCACCAAGGATGAATGTTATTCCTGCTCCGACTTTTTGAAACATATAGAGCGAGTTTGCTACTTTAACCCTGTAACCTAGTCCAACACTTTGTTCTATCCAGTAGAATGGCCCAAAATATTCCCGATATTCTTTATATAGAACATCTCCATTGATGTCATAACTATATGGAGTGAAAAACCGGTTCCATGTGGTAGACCTGGTGAACTGCAAATCATAAAACAGGTAAGGTTTTATGCATTGCCAATCAGGTAATATGGCTCTATAATAATTTGCCTGCACCCCAAAATATTGAGAAAACTCAGTAGCAAAGAGCCTTTTATAGAAAACATTGCCTTGGTCATCAGGGTGTTTCTTGCTATTAATATTTATTCTTAGGCCTATACCAAAAGTATGGATATTTTTTACGGTCTTGGAATACCCCAGTACAACATTTCTCCCGGATGGCATTGAATTGAATGAGAATAGCAAATCATTTTGTGCTAAAACAACAGAGCTGGTAAAAATAATTAGAATAAAAAAATAAAGGGTTTTCATTTTAGGCAAGATTAAAGGGTTATTAAATGATTGGGTTAGTTATTGATTTTTATTGTGTACACTCCCATACCCGGTTTTTAGGATATGCAGATTCGCTGGCTTTGTAAAACCCTCCTTTCTAAAATTTAGCTCAGATTTTTAACCTGGGTTTTTCCGAAATGATTTTTTGAACTACTGTTTTAATTCTTGTTAAATAAAATGCGCAATACTTTTTTTGTAAATCCAATCTGTAATATCCTATCTTATCTATGCCTGCGCATTGTCCTACCTATGGTGACGGATTCCAATGCAAATCTATAACAAAACATTTCACTTATTACAGGGGGGGGGGGTAAATTTTTATCATTTTTTCTCAATTTATATTCATTCTAAATAATAATTATCCGATAAAAACTGGTACAAAAAATTTATATAATGCAACTTTGTGATTATCAGATCCAATTGAGTTGTATTCAGCAACCTTATGAAAGTAAGCCTCCTTTAAAAAAGAGCCAATTGTTACTCATAGGTGATCGTTTTGTGCCAATCTTTATCGGGATTCCAGAAAACTGAAGAAATGCATCTTACAAAAACTTACCAAATTTGACTATCCGGTTAATTAACAAAAAGAGGTGGGCCGTGGGGCATGAGCCCACGCAGAAAGATTCGCCTCGTTTGTACAAAACGATGCACTATACTTTAGTTGGTGAACTATCTTATGAACAATCATTAAGCCAGTCGAAGTGGTGAAATAAGAAAATTCTATTCGCGTAAATTAGCGAAATCAGCGGTCAACAAAACCACTGTAGATTTACGCTTATCCCTGGAAGTGACCAAAGTATTCATGCTATGTCAAAACCACTATAGCCGGCTACTTATCTAAATTGTGTCTAAATAAGCAAAATTTTGTTTACGCTCCGGGGAAAGGCCTACTTTTGCCGGCAAATGAAAAGAGCTGCATTACATAGAGCCGTTAAGCTGATAACCTTTCTAATGATTGGTTTAATGCTCATGCTGGTTGGTAACAGGGCTTTGTTCACACATACTCATCAACTTCAGGATGGAACATTTATTGAACATGCCCATCCTTTTGACAAGGCTGAAGATAGTGCTCCACTGAAATCTCACCATCATACTGAGTCCGGATTTCTGTTTTTTCAGCATCTGGGTTTGCTTTTCCTGGGGTTACCATTGGTATTGATTGCAACTCCTTTCATTAGAAATAACAGGATTGCCACTTATTCTGTATCCAGGCCCGCCCTCATTCTGCTTTACGCGGACAATGGCAGGGCTCCGCCATTTGTTTGAAATTTCATCAGCCGGACACATCAATCAAAGTGATTTCACATTTCGGCAGCCTTCCTCTCCGCAGTTTAGCTTCGGACAAACGATAGAATTATCTTAATAATTTACTGAATGAGAAAAAATATTTTCCTGCTGACGGTCATATTTCTGTCGGCCATTGCCTCAGGCTATGCTCAAAAAAAGTCAAAAACCGACGCGAATCTGGTAGGACATGTAACCAGCAACGGCATACACATCCCTTTTGCCAACGTAAGCATAAAGGGGACTACAATAGGAACTACCACAGATGAATCAGGGCATTACCAACTCATCCACCTGCCACCGGGCACACACACCATCATAGCCCAATCCATGGGATATAGACCTAAGGAAGAGGTGATTACCATGGTGGCCGGTGAAACCAAAGAGTTAAAGTTTGATCTGGAACCGGATGTGCTTGGACTGGAGGAAGTGGTGATTACCGGAGACCGGAACGAGACCAACCGGGTGGAATCCTCTATCATTGTAACCACCATTACCCCTAAGCTATTCGCCTCAACCCAATCAGTTACCCTGAGCGAGGGATTGAACTTTTGCCCCGGCCTTCGTATTGAGAATGATTGTCAGAATTGTGGCTTCAATCAGGTGAGGATGAACGGCATGGAAGGGCCATATTCACAGATACTGATCAACAGCCGGCCCATATTCAGTGGGTTGGCCGGCGTTTATGGATTGGAGCTGATCCCGGCAGCCATGATCGAAAGGGTAGAAGTTATCCGCGGAGGCGGCTCGGCATTGTATGGAAGCAATGCCATCGCCGGCACCATCAATCTCATTCTGAAAGATCCCATTAACAACGCCTACGAATTTGGAATAAATTCAGGATTCACCGGCATTGGAATGAAAAATTCAGGTACGGTGGCCAATGATTTTTCCGTACACCTTAATGCTTCCCTCACTTCAGCAGATAACAAAACAGGTATGACCATTTATGGATTTAACCGCAACCGGGAGCCATTTGATGCCAATAATGATGATTTTTCTGAAATATCTACCCTTAAAAATTTAACATTAGGTGGAAGGGTCTTTCATCGCTTTGGGTATCGAAACAAGCTTATTGCCGATTTCTTTGCCATCAATGAAGACCGCAGGGGTGGCGACCGCTTTGATTATCCTGCCCACGAAGCAAACATTGCCGAGCAGGTAAAACATGACCTGAGCACTGCGGCCTTAACCTACGAGCAATTTTTCAGGGAGCATGAGCTCTTTTCCATTTATGCATCCACTCAAAAGGTAAAAAGAGACTCCTACTATGGAGCGCACCAATCGTTAAAGGATTATGGCCACACCGCTGACCTTTCTTATACTATTGGCGCACAATACAATGCGAAATTCGGGAAATCGGCTTTGGTGGGTGGTCTCGAAAACATTGGATCAGGCTTAAAAGATACCAAACTGGGTTATGCTGATACAGAAAATGCACTCATTATCAACGACAGCCTGATTTCTATTCCACACACAGATAATGTGACTATTGCCGATCAAAACAGCAATACCACCGGCGTATTTGCTCAATACGAATACAACTGGGTACGACTCAAGGTGTCTGTAGGCGCCCGCTTCGATCATTATGTTATTGAGGATAAGACGCAGTCGGAGGCTACACAATCTGGCAATGTTTTGAGTCCACGACTTACAGTAAAATATGACCTTAAACCGTGGTTGCAGTCGAGAATAAGCTATTCCCAGGGCTACAGGGCACCTCAGATTTTTGATGAAGACCTTCACATTGAAACATCCGGTTCACGCCGGGTGGTCCATAAAAACAGTCCTGACTTAACACGTGAAAACAGCAATAGCTATATGGCTTCACTGGACTTTAACAAGAAGTTGGGTAGTATTTATTTCGCACTGCTTATTGAAGGTTTTTTAACCCGTTTAGATAACCCCTTCGCCAATGAATATGGTGTACCCGATGAGAACGGCACCGTAGTTTATACTCGCATAAATGCTGAAGAAGGAGCTTCGGTAAGAGGAATTAATATAGAGATGAATGTAATCCCCGGGAATGAGGTTACAATAAAAGCTGGTTTTACGCTGCAATCCAGTCAGTATGATGGCGTTCAGCAGTTTAATGAAAAACAATTTTTAAGAACCCCTGATCAATATGGCTACGTCTCTATGGATTGGGACTATTCAAAAAAACTTGGGCTTTCGGCATCGGGAACTTACACCGGAAGCATGCTCGTTCCCTATTTTGGGTTAGAAAGCCCCGATCCCGGCATGGGAATACTTAAAAAATCGGATCCCTTCTTAGACCTTGGATTTAAGGTACGTTATACCATCAAACTGAATGGAGCCAGTTTACAATGTTTTGCCGGTATAAAGAACATCTTCAATGCCTATCAGGATGATTTTGACCGGGGCATTAACCGTGATCCGGGATATATTTATGGACCCACCAATCCGCGTACCTTCTATGCCGGGTTTAAACTCGGTAACTTTTTGCGGTAATTAGTTGCAAAAATTAAGCTTTAGCTCAACGTCAAGCTAAAAAAAGCCTTGCTGAGTGTTTTCGTTCTGGGCTAACATATCCAATTCAACCTATATCACCAGTCATATTAAGCAAACGGGGATACTTTAACCTAAAATTTCCGTAACTTTGCACTATGATTTTAGTTACAGGTGCTACCGGCCTTTTGGGTTCTTATTTACTATTGGAATTGTTGCAACAGGACGAGCCTGTGCGGGCAATTATATATAATCCTGAAAGTAAACACAAAGTTTACCGGATGTTTAAATCCACAGGTGCCAACTTAAGGTTGCTCGAAAAGGTGGAATGGGTACAGGGAGATATTCTTGATTATTTCTCCTTGCTGGATGCAATGAAGGGCGTAGAAAAAGTATATCATTGTGCTGGATATGTATCCTTTAGTCCTTTTGATAAGGAAAAACTGGAAAAGATAAACATAGAAGGCACCGCCAATGTAGTAAACGCCGCCCTTGAATCAGGTGTGCGAAAGCTCGCTTACAGCAGTTCTGTGGCTGCTCTGGGGCGCACCGAGGATACTCTGGTTATCGATGAAAACTCTCAGTTTAAGACTTCTAAACTGAATTCTCATTATGCGTTAAGTAAATTTGCGGCAGAATGGGAAGTCTGGCGCGGTTCAGCAGAAGGATTGGAAGTAGTTATTGTTAATCCATCCATAATTTTTGGTTATGGTGACCCTTCCAGTGGAAGCACAAAGATGTTTGGCACCCTCCATAAGCACCATCACTTTTATGGAAAGGGTTCCACGGGTTTTGTAGGAGCTGGTGATGTAGCCAGGATCATGGTGATATTGATGGAAAGCGATATCATAAATGAACGCTTTCTTGTGTCAGCCGGCGATTTTTCTTACCAACAGGTTTTTTCGTGGATTGCCCAGGGATTTGGGAAAACAGCTCCACGTTTTGCTATTCCCAATTGGGTGCTTGGGGCAGTGTGGCGTTTGGAGTGGATATTAGCCAGGATTAATCCCCGTCATCAGCCAATGATTACCCGTGAAACAGCCAGGACTTCTCTCAACAATCTTAGCTTTAGTTCAAAGAAATTGCTTACTGCCATTGATTTTGAATACACTCCATTGCCTGAGGTAATTACAAAAGTGTGCCAGGCCATGCTTCCGGAACTGGAAAATAAAAATTGAAATTAATTGGCGGCCAGAGTCTTAAAGTGCTGGTAGCTCTCCATTACATCAGCTACGAACCGCTGGGTTTCGGTTCCTTTCACCCTTCCGTATTTTACAACGGGATCATTATAGAATTCCGGTTCTGATTTTGCGAGCAGGTAATATTCAACATTTCCTTCCCAAACGGCAGGATTTTTATCATATTTCTCTGCCAGGTTCAGGGCATCATAAATATGCGCCAATCCAATGTTATAAGCTGCAAGAATAAATTTTATCCTTTCTTCGTCGTTGGGAACCCTGGATTTAAGCTGACGGTCGAGTGTTTTTATTAATCTGGCTCCTGCGGCAATTTGTTCAGCAGGCGTAGATTCGGGGCTTGCTCCGAAACGTGAAGCAGTGGCCGGCATAAGCTGCATTAAACCGAAGGCTCCTACGCGGGAAATGGCATTGGGATTAAATTTAGACTCCCTGTAAATAAGGGCTGCCATCAAACGCCAGTCCCAGTTGATGCTTTTACTCGTTTTGCGAATAATGTCATCGTAAACCGATATATCGTTTCGGCTCAATGGCTTACCCATTGCCAAACGTGCCCAGCGGGGATGCTGATAATATTTTGAAATAGTGTATTTAAAGCTTCGGTGCTCACTGCTGCTGCTTATCCAATCATTTACCACATCCAGGAATTGATCGGCACCTTTACGCACTACCCAGCCTGAACCCATTTCGGGAGTAACCGTCAGGCCAATTTCAATGTTGGGATAAATGTTGGCAAGAGCTTTGGCATGATGCTCCCAGGCAATGGTATAATCAATTTTACCTGCGGCCACCTGTGTCACCAGATCGGGAGAAGTAACATTATTTATTCCCTTAATATCCAGGTTATTGTGAGTATCATGAAGCAGGGTGGTCAGATCAAACTGCTTGTATTTCCCATTGGGCAGATACAGGGTTTTACCACTCATCTGCGCAAGCTCACTCACGGTGTCTGGCGTAACCTCTTTGCCTGATTTCTTCCGTTGAACCAACACTTGCCTGGTAGTGAATAATGGCAATGAAAAAGTTAGCGGATCTCTACTCCCGCTTACCTTTGGTATCTCCATGGCAAGCATATCCACCCGGCGGTGTTTCAGGGCCTGAATGGCTCTGTGTGGATCGGGTTCAACATCAATAATCAGCTTTACACCCAGCTCATCGGCAAATTTCTTCACCATTTCATACTGAAAACCACTGGGCTTTCCATTCAACAGAAAATAGTTAAAAGGATTATCATCTGTCAGCACTATCAACGATCCGCGTTCAAGAATGCTGTTGAGAACACCCCCGCGGTCTTCGTGTAAGCTAAGACTACTTCCCGTGGAAATAGTACATGATTCGGGTAAAGCTAATATGAAAATTGCAATGAATGCAACAAGTAATTTCGATAGAAAGTTAAATTTCATTATTAATGGTTAGGTGAAACATTATTGTGTCATGGGTATTCAGTGATAAAAAAGATGACACAATTCACAGTATCCTGACTCATTATTATGGACGGGTCGCACGTTTACAAATACCGTGCCACCAGACTGATTTATGGTATATTAGCGCTCTGCAGTGGCGCGTCAGGTGGTTTTTCGGTATTTCTTGATTGCAAGTGACAATATTACTGCTGCATAAAGCACCAATACTCCAAGCGGTTGAAGTATATGTTTCAGTCCTGCACCTTTAAGCATGACCAACCGCATTATTTCGATGAAATGGGCGATGGGATTAAGAAAAGTAAGCACTTTCGCCCACTGTGGCATACTTTCAATGGGCGTAAACAATCCACTAAGTAAAATAAAGATAACGAGAATGAACCATGAGATAAACATAGATTGCTGCTGGGTGTTGACCAGGGTGGAAATTAACAGGCCCAGGCCGGTAACTACCAAGAGAAATACAGCAGCAACCATAAAAATAAGCGGAATGTTCCCCAAAATGGGGATATTGAAAAACAAACGTGCCAAAACCAGACCGAAGGCCAGTTCCAACAGGCCAATAATCCAAAAGGGAATTAATTTGCCGGCTATAAACTGGGTTTTTCTCAATGGAGTAACATTGATCTGCTCAATGGTGCCTATCTCTTTTTCCCGCACTACATTCATCCCAGAAAGAAACATGCCAATAAGAGTTACCAACAATACCAGTATGCCCGGAACCATGAAAGTTTTATAATTCAGATCCGGATTGAACCAATAGGAATATTCCAGATTCACTTGTGCAGGTGTGCCCCGGGTTATGAAATGAGCCTCAATGTTATTGCGGTTAAAATGCTGAATGATGGACAAAGTGTAGGCATTCATCAATGCTGCTGCACTACTGTTAATGGCATCATTAATTACCTGAACCCTGACGGGCCGCCCTTGATTCAGTGCTTTTTCAAAACCCGGCAAAATAACAATCATCTGATGCACTTTCCCCTTCCGTAGTTCATCCATTCCCTTACTTATACTTCTTTCCTGATATTTAACATTGTAAAATGGTGAATGTATAAAATGACCGGTGAATTCACGAGAAATCATCGTATTGTCAATATCACAGATGAAAAGGTCTATATGCTTTATCTCATACGTTACAGCATAGGCAAGAATAAGCAATTGAGCCAGGGGCATGACAAAAATAATAGGTAGCATCATGCGATTGCGAAACACCTGCAAAAACTCTTTCCTCACTATGTAGAAAACCTTTCTCATGATGTGGCTAACTTTTAAGCTAATCTTACCTTAAATTTCATAATGCTGGCTCCTATAAATATACCGGTCATGCCTATCAGAATAAGCGTTTCCTGCCAAAAATAAAACAGCCCGGTGCCCTTAAGCATTATAGATTTGATGATGACGATAAACCAGCGTGGTGGCATCAATACGCTTAACCATTGCAGTACCTCCGGCATATTTTCGATGGGAAAGATAAAGCCGGAGAGTAGAATTGTTGGCAACATAAGGGCAAACATGGAAAGCATCATCGCCGTTTGCTGGTTATTGCTTACCGTAGAAATAAAAATGCCCAGGGAGAGTGCAAGAATGATAAAAAGTATGGTTTCAACCAACAATAATATCAGGTTACCCTGCATGGGAACATTAAAAACAAAATAACTCATTATCAATATAATAACTGCATTGATAAAGGAGAGCAGCACATAAGGCAATACCTTTCCAATAATAATCTGGTATGGCTTAAGCGGTGAAACCAGCAATACTTCCATGGTTCCGGTTTCTTTTTCACGGGCTATGGAAATAGAGGTCATCATGGCCGAAACAAGCATGAGTAAAATGGTGATGATGCCTGGTACGAACATAAAAACACTTTTGAGGGAAGGATTATACAGCATGCGCGATTCAGGTAACACCAATGGAAGGGCAGGGGTATTGGGATTTAGCGAAGTAGTATAGTCATTGATGATTCCGCCGGCATAATTCACCAACAGGCGCGCAGTATTCGGATCGGAAGCATCGGTAATCAGTTGTACAGAAGGTTGCTCGCCTCTTTGCAGCTTCTTTCCAAAGCCTGACTCAAAAACAACCACCATTTTAATTTTCCCATACCTGAACTGCTCCTCGATGTCTTCCGGAGAGTTACTCTTTTCTGCCTCTCTGAAATAGCCCGAAGCAAAAAGTTTGTCCTGTATAGCCAGCGTAACCTGATCGTGCGATGGATCAACCACTGAAATCCACGCATCCTTAATATCGGTGGTTATGGCAAAGCCAAAAAGCAATACCTGAACCACCGGCATACCAAACAATATTACCATGGTACGTATGTCCCTGAAAATGTGCAGAAATTCCTTGATCACAAATCGTTTCATAGCTGAATGTTTCTGGCCGGTTTGCGGGCAAGTTTCAGAAAAACATCATTGATAGAAGATACATCATGTTGCTTCTTCAGTTCAGCAGGCGTATCCAGGGCCTCAATCCGGCCATCCACCATAATGGAAATGCGGTCACAGTATTCAGCCTCATCCATATAATGAGTGGTTACAAATACGGTAATGCCCCTGGCTGCCGTTTCGTATATCATTTCCCAGAATTGACGGCGGGTAATGGGATCAACGCCACCGGTAGGCTCATCCAAAAACGCAATTTCGGGTTCATGCATAATGGCCACTGAGAAGGCAACTTTTTGCCGGATGCCGGGTGGTAGCGTCCTGATCAGCCTTTTGCGCATAGCTTCAAGCTGCAAGCGGCTGAGCATATTTTCCAGCTTTTCTTTGATCTGCATTCGGTTTAAACCGTAAATGCCACCATAAAACTGAAAATTTTCTGATACCGTAAGGTCCTCATACAAAGAAAACCGCTGGCTCATATAACCTATGTGAGCTTTGATCTTCTCTGTCTGAGTATAAACGTCAAATCCGGCCACCTTGACGTTACCCGAGGTTGGTTTTGACAGGCCGCATAATATTCGCATGGCTGTAGTCTTGCCTGCTCCATTGGCACCAAGGAAGCCAAAAATCTCTCCCCCCCCGACCTCAAAGTTAAGGTGGTCATTTGCCACAAAACTACCGAACTTTTTTACAAGGTTTTCTACCACTATCACCTTCCACTTATTTCCGTCCGGTTTATTCATGGCTCTGAAGTTTGTTGCATCAATTCAATAAAACAATCCTCAATTCCCGGTTCTATCGCTTCAAGCATAGTGTAATGGATGTTACCTGATTGAAGTTTCTGTGCAACAGCCGCCGGAGTTTTTATTTCTGATGAGGTGCTCAAATGTATATACGCTCCAAACATTTCAGCCCGGTGTATGCCGGACATTTGCCGGAGTTGATGTAAAGCTGTGAGTGTATTGTCAGGTTTTAATCTGAACAGATTTTTTGAAAAACCGGAAATAATTTCTACCGGACTGCCTGTAGCCATTATTATCCCATGCTGCATCAGTGCAATGCGGTCGCACAGGCGGGCTTCATCCATATAAGGGGTGGACACCAGAATGGTGATGCCTTCTTTTTTCAACAAGAGCAACATTTCCCAGAACTCCTGCCGGGAAACTGCATCCACACCGGTGGTGGGTTCATCCAGAATAAGTACCCTGGGCTTATGAATAAGGGCACATGAAAGGGCAAGCTTCTGTTTCATTCCGCCGGATAAATCACCCGCACGCCGGCTTTCAAAGGGTTGCAATTGCCCGTAAATCTGATCTACCAGATAAAGGTTTTCTTTTACCTTCACCTTAAAAATGCCCGCAAAAAAGTCCAGGTTTTCACGCACAGTTAAATCAGTGTATAGCGAAAACTTTTGCGGCATATAGCCAAGTATCAAGCGTAACTGTCGGTATTGTTTTACCACATCCAGACCGGCAACATTTGCCACACCTGAATCAGGCAACAGCAGGGTAGTAAGTATTCTGAACAGACTGGTTTTACCGGCACCATCTGGCCCAATAAAGCCAAATATTTCACCCCTGTTTATTTCAAAGTAAAGGCCGTTTAATGCCTGATGCTCTCCATAGCTTTTGGTAAGCTGCTGTCCATATACTTCAGTATTGTTCACTTGTTATTTTCGTTGAGATGCTTCCCTGGTCCATACAGCGGTTTTGCCCAGCCCCATCCATGCTTTACCTATGTATCCACGAAGGTTTAGTTTATTTCCATCCACCTTCATGTAACTATTGTAGGTTTTACCGGTGGTTGGATTATAAATGGAACCGCCGCTCCATTCATCTTCTGAAGCATCATAGGTAAAATCATTTAAAATGCGCAGACCAATAAGTTTACTGCTTTTCAGCTTGTCATCAGGATTATGTTTATCGAGCTTTTCTCTGCCATTGGTTTCCAGTGGGTTTTGTAACCAGACAATCTCGCCATAATACTTCCCATTGGTCCCTTTAGAGATTTTTACCTGGGAATTTGGCTTGCCGGTTTCCTCGCTCAGAGTTAGCCAATAGCCGAGAACCTTGTCGGCTTTTGCCTGAGCTTTCAGTGTAGAGGGAAGTAAAGAAGCAATAAATAGCAGACCAATTAAAATGGTGTTTTTCATAGGTTTTGGTTTTAGATGAAATTCTTCCCGAAGATAGTTATTTTTTAAAAACTACTTCAGCGGGCATGGCAATTTTAAGGCTGCCATCGTTTGGAACACTTAACTTAACAGCGTAAACAAGGTTCACCCTTTCTTCGCGGGTTTGAATTATTTTAGGTGTAAATTCAGCCGAAGGCGAAATCCAGGTAATGCTTCCGTGCAGTTTTCTTAGTCCATCCGGAGTGTCAATGAGAACGGTAGCTGTATCGCCTGTTTTAATTGCCGAAAGCTCATCTCCACTAATGTACACCCGTAAATCCATGTTGCGCAGATCAGCAATTTTATACAAGGGCTTGCCAAAACCGGTTATTTCGCCTCTTTCTGCATAACGATTGAGTACCGTTCCTTTTACCGGATTAATCAGGTAACTCCGTTGAATGGATTCATTGAGCTGATCAATCTGAGCATCAATTACTTTTATTTCGTCAGTCAGACCTGACAACTGGCTGCGGCTGGCTTCTATTTGCCGGTCGAGTACCCGAAGATTTCCGTTCAGATCGTCGAGTTGCCTGGGTGTAGCAGCGTTTGCTTTTAGCAGGTTTTCAGTACGGGTCTTTTCAATCTGGAGGTTGCGCTTTTGCTCATTATAAATAGCTGACTGAGCATTAATTGTGGTTGATTTCCCTGATATAGCCGAGCGTTGGGCCTTAAGCTGATTGCGTTTCAGGTGAAGATCAGTGGTATCAATCAGGCCAACGGTATCCCCGGCTTCCAGAGTTTCGCCTTCCTTAAGCGTTAGCCAGAGAATACGTCCATTGGCTTCAGCCGAAATGGTGGTTTCCACAGCTTCAAAATTTCCATAGGCATCGGCTTCCGGTTCGCTTTTACCGCAGGAAACCAGCACCAGAATAAAGCTCAATATGCAAAAAGGATGAAGTATTTTCATGTTCAGGTAGCTTTTAAATTCTTCGCTTTACTTAACGAAACCCATAGTAGTTAAATAATTAACGCGGGCAAGTTGCAGTTGAATACGGTGTAACTGCAGGTTTAGTTGTGCCCGGGTATGTGCATTTTGTTCTGTCAGGTAATCTGATGATGTAATCAAACCCTGATCAAGCTGGGCTGCAGCCGACTCCGCCACCGATTTTCTCAGGCTTACAATACGATGATCGGCGGCAATCAGGGTTTCCAGTTTCAATACCTCCTGTTTAATGTTGCTCAGCAAAATGCGCAGGTTCTGTTCATAAGTTTCTTTCTGCGTTTCAATAATTTGACTCTGAAGCCTAAAAATGTCACGCTGCTTTTGGTGTTGGTTCCAGTCCCATAGTGCCCACGAAAGGCGGGCACCCACCATGGTATAAGTGTTAAATTCGGTAGAAAGCATATTTAATCCGGGTTTGCCATAACCGGCCAGTCCAAAAGCGGAGAATCTGGGCATTAAATCAATTTTGCTCCATTTCTGCTTTAGGCTGAGTTGCTGTTGCTGCAGGTTAAACAATTTATATTCCGGTCTCAGCCGGGTATTGATGACCGGAAGATCATCGTAAACCGGTTCTGATAAAATTAAATCTGTCCCCAGGTCCAGACCGATGAGTTCGCCCAACTGATAAATGGCTGCTGCCCGGTTATGCACCAACTCAGCCAATGACTGCTCCGTTTTAATCAGTTCGGCATCTAAAACTGCTCCATTGGCCGGAAGCACTGCTCCATTTTCAATACCTGCCCTTACCCGGGCCAGACGGGCGCCAATTTCTTCCATGGCAATCTTCAGCAATTTTTCCGTTTCGTTGGCCAACAGTATGTTGAAATATACCTCATTTACCCTTGATCGTATTGTATGCTGCTCTACCTCCACTGCTCCAAGGTTGAGCAACAACAATACACTTTCCACCTCTTTCTGCCGTTTGATGGCGCCTCCATCCCAAATCAACTGATTGACTTCCACGTTAATCTTGTAACTGTCCTTATCCATGGTTGGTATGTCCAGGTTGGGCAGATGAATGGGTAATTCGGTAACTTCACTTTGCCAGGAAGCCTGCCCGTTCATACTTAAACTGGGAAGATGCTGGTTATTAATGGATTCCACCTGTAACCTATGCATTTGCCGGTATAGTTCCGTTTGCCGGGAAACAGACTGATTGGTTATGGCCAGTTGCTGGCAGGAATCCAGCGTAAGGTGGATGGCCGGCTGCGCAGTGAGCAGCAGGCTGTGAAGCAACATTATTCCGAAAGCAATGAACCATGTTTTCATGGAAGAATGGATTGTAAGATGAGCCGTGGTATTTCCTGTTTTCGCTCAGCAATAAATGCATTGAATTTTCCGTGATCAAATCCGGTTAAACCCATAAGGACCGGGCGCGCCAGAAAGGGGAACATGCACAAAGAAACCAGATTGATCATAAAGTGGTCGGGTTCAACCGGTTTGATGTGCTTCAGTTCGATTTCGCGGCGAATCTGACCAACAAGGAGGTTAAAATCCACACCCATTCCCTTAATGTTATCGAGCAGGCGCTCGGGATGTAAGCTCAGCTCATGAAGCACAAACCCGGGAACATCAGGATTAGCCAGTAGGCTGTCTAAATATTTTTCAACAAAACCATAGATTTTTTCTGAAAAGTTCAGGTCAGAAAGCAAAACCTGTACCGCGCCCGGAATAATCAGCTGCATGACCTCCTTAAAAATAGCATCAAACAATTTTTCCTTGCTTCTGAAATAATAGTGAAGCAGCGCCTTGTTGATGCCTGCCTCATCGGCAATCTGTTGCATGCGGGCACCATCAAATCCACGCAGTGTAAACACCTTACGGGCTGCCCGGAGTATAACTTGTTCGGTACTTTTATCCAACTCAGACATATTCTACCAGCACTTTAATTATCCGGTTAAACCGGATGGGCAAATGTAGGTAAAAAATTAATCAGAAAGCTGAATTAATATTTGAATTACTGAAGTCAGAATTACCTTATCACCTTTGAACTCCCCACGGTTTTATCTTTGTAATTCACGCAGCGGCAGGTACATGCATGGTTTCCAGTGGGTGGCTTCAAATTACCGGCCCTCAGCGGAAATACAACATTGAAACTTGTAATGCAGTACCTTGCCGTTACTGTTCAATAAATTCAAACGAAAGGAGTATGGCCTGCACCTGTTTAAGCAGATCATGCTTGCGTTCACCGGGAGCAAACACATAGCCATCAAGCGTTATGACGCGGTTATTTTTAGTATCTACGAGCGTGTAGCTGATAAAAGGTCCACCCATAAAATCCTTTTTTACTTCCCACAAGCCCCTGATTTCAGTAGCCAGATTTTTTTTCAGTCGGAGGGTACGACTCACCGGTTCCATATATTCATCGGCAATAACCATAAAGGAGCTGTCGCTGGGGCCGGGAACATACAGTTCGGTAAACTGATTGCGTACTGAAATTATTTTCAGTGGGTTATACGCATTGGTATCGGTATATGGATAACTATAAATAAGTATGCCCTGGCTTAGCTTATTGGCTTCACGCCGGAACCATAAAAAGTTATCCTTTTCCTTTGCGAGAAAATAATCAGCGGGAATGTTCATGCTAAGGTTGAAATTTTCTTTCAATGCTTCGGCAGCCTTTAAATTAAGAGATTTCTTATATATCTGCTGCAAACGCTCAATTTCGGCATTGTCATAAAGGTTAAGAAAATCATTTTTCCGCTCCTCAAAGGCGCTTTTAAGATCGCTTAATGACTTTGCTGAAATTTTGGCAACGCTTTGGGGTGCGGCCCAGACATCGCGGCGCATTTCTACCAGAGGTTGTTTCATAGCACTATCAATGGTCAGGATAAGTACATTCCGGTGTATTTTGAGCACCCGGCCAAATTCATCTTCTTTTACATTCACCAGCCGGTAAAGAGGCTCAGGCTGAGGCAATGCAGGCACCGGCCCATTGAAAAATGAACGCACACTATCGCCCAAAGAACTTTTCCACAAATTGTTCTCGGCCACCACCAGTAATTCGGAAGGACTGCCCGTAGAAGAAGCTTTTACCGGTTTGTCATCTTTACAAGAAGAAACAATAAACAAAAGCAGAACCGGAATTAACCAGCTCCAGAAGCGGGTGGCACGATAAATTTTCATACTTATTTTTTTTATTAAGGACATACCTGCGGATTGAAGAACAACATTTTACCGGGTCTTACGAATTCTGAGCTACTTTGATGCGTTGTCCCGGTTTAATTTCTTTTTCATTTTTAATATTATTGAGCCTCATTATTTCTTCAACACTTATCCCATTGTGTTGCTGGGCAATTTTCCATAAAGTATCCCCTTGTTTCACAGTATAGAAAATGAAATCCAGATCCTTCCCTTTGGCGGAGTTTGATTCACTGGCAACTGCTTCATTGGCTGGAATTGTGGTTTGAATTTTTCCCACAATCAGTTTATCACCCGGATGAATCGTGTTACTCTTCAACTTGTTGTATGTTTTGAGTTCAGTCACCGATAGTCCGTATTTGTTTGCGATACGTCCCAATGACTCTCCATTTTTAACTTTATGATAACGATTTTCTATTTTAACGGAGGTTTTCTGAACAGGACTTTCCATTATGACAGAGTCACTTTTATGTTCATTATGCGCCAGAGTTTCTCCCTCTGGGGCTTGAACGTTTTTCGCAACAGGAGCAACCTGTGGGGTAGGCTTTTTAGCTGCAAGATTAACCTCCATCACACTTTCGGGTCGCACAATGAGACGCTGCCCAATCTGGATATTGGTGCTTTTCAAGCGGTTCCATCGCTTCAGATCATTTACTGTACACCGGTATTTCTGAGCGATTCTGCCCAGACTTTCGCCTTTTTTAACTTTATGGTATTCGGCCTGGGTTACCGTTTTCATCATGGCAAGAACCTGTTCTTTTTCAACTTCGGCCTGGGTGCGGAAAGCATATAAAGCGGCCTCATTGTTAACGAACCCGGGAATATTTTTCTTCTGCAACCTCAAAGTATAAGCATTGTCTGGTGTAGCGGGAATGATGCCACTTTTGAATGAAGGGTTTAAAAACTGCAGTTCTTCCATAGAAACATTCAGTAATTCTGAAATCTGGTAAAAAGTAAGCACGTCCCTGATAATCACGGTATCAATTTCGTAATGATGATAAAGTGGATTAACGGGTTTTAAGTTGTGCTCAGCGGCATAAGCCATCACGTAATTTACGGCAATAAATGCAGGTACATAGCCACGGGTTTCGTTAGGCAAAAACGGCCGGATTTGCCAAAAGTCCATTTTCCCGCCCGAGCGACGTATGGCTTTATTCACATTACCCGCACCTGAATTGTACGCGGCCAGCACCAGCAACCAGTCATTATACATTTTATATAAATCGTTCATATGCTGGCAGGCAGCAACCGTGGATTTTATTGGATCCCGGCGGTCATCCACCATGGAGGAAACATTCAGATTATAGGCTTTTCCGGTACCATACATAAACTGCCACAGTCCGGTGGCACCCATGGGTGATCGCGCAGAAGCATTGAGCGCTGATTCTACGATAGCCAGATATTTTAATTCCAGCGGCATGTTGAAACGATCCAGTTGCTCTTCAAAAAGCGGAAAATAAATCTGAGCCAATCCCATAACCCTGGCCATAAGCCCACGCTTTTTAACTGCGTACAACTCAATATAATCCTTTACATACTGATTGTAAGTCAGGGAGATTGGAGTGTTGGCATCCAGTTTCTTAAGCCGGTTATAGTACACTGAATCAGCATATACTGGCACAAAACCCGGAGTAAAGCCAAAAACATCCCGGAGCTGTTCGTCATTTGGACATTCGAAGCCTTCAAAATATTTAAGATTGGCCAGGCTGTCAAGCGCAGCCACAATAAAATCATCCTTTATAAATTCATAACCCTGCCGGGCGGTATCTGGTTCAATGGCATTTTTTTGCTGGGCAAAGAGACCAGTAATGCAGCATCCGAAAATGCTGAGGAAAGTAAGAATGCGCAACTTTTTTTTCATGAATATGTAATGTATTAAACCCATCAAATGCTCAGGCGATACTCGAAGGTATACTAAATAAAGCTGAACGGTCTGTTTGTGGTTTGGCCATTTGCCTGATAAATGCTGTATGTGATTTGGTTTTCACGACGTTTCCCTGCCGTCGAAACGCAAAAATAACCATATTAAGATGAATATTAGTCAATTTTAACATTTTTTTATTTCCATAATCCCCTGGGTAAATTGAACCACACATGAAACCAGCATACGGCAGGGTTGGTTTTGCATTATTCCCGGATGCCAGGTACCCCCCTCCCCTATCCATGCGATAGCAGTCTGGTCGTGAAACGGACTCAATCCCCGGAGCACCCTTATTTCGCTTACACTGCCATCGGTTTCAACAATAAAACTCAGGCGAACCTGTCCATTAAGATTGGCCAGCTTTAACAAGGAAGATTCGTTCAGTGTTTCGTAACCTGTTTCACTTACTGCGCCAATATATTCCGGCATTATCTCGGCAACTACCCTCAATTGCTGCTCTGCTTCAGAATAATCAATGCTCTCCGGTTTACGCATTCCGGCATACGAAACAATCTGAGGCGGATCGGGTGGGAGCATAATAATATCCTGCAATAGGAAATCGGCAGCAGTAAGCACCGGTTTCGCATCTTCCGGATAGGCCAGGGGGTCAATTCTCTGGCTATTTGAAGCCAATTGTTGCCGGGTAAACTGATTTACCTGTTGGGTAGCAATCAGCCAGGCTGTTCCTATTGCCAGTAAGATCAATACAGATGCGGCCAGTTTAATCATGACTGGTGTCAGCTTGATCCTGAACCGGTTAAACATCTCAGCATTATTCTTTGGCCGCGTTCTTTCATTCGAACGAGTGTGAATCAGTTGGAGCCTTAGCTTTTTGCAGGCCTCATCAAAATGTACTTCTCCGGCCAGTTTTAATCCCTCGACCGCTGCTGCACACAAAGGACATACCTTTACATGCGCGGCAAGTTCCTGCTGCACCTCATCTGCCTGAAGGCCCGAATCCATTGCTTTCAGTCCTTCGTAAGTGAGGCAGCCATCCGGGCTAAAATATCTTGGATAGCTATGAGGAATCATGGTTCAAGGTGTTTAAATTTGGTTTCAAGCAATAGTTTGAGTTTTCTTTTTCCATTTTGCAGGTGGCTTTTTACTTGTTTGATACTAAAATCAGTTTTCAGTGAAATTTCTTCATAAGTATGATTGTCAAAGTAAAAGTAGCTCAGACATTGTTGCTGTCCCGGAGTAAGTGCATTGAGCATTCCCGGTAAGGCCGATAAAAGTTCTTCCTGCTCAATATCATGATGCTGAAAAGCATTATTTTCCATAAAAGCAGTTGAAATATATTCCTCTTTTAAGGAAACCATCGTCATTTTTTTCTGTTGCCTGAGCTGTTGAAGACAATGATTGCGGCTAACAATGTAAAGCCACGATTTGAATGACTTGATTTCATGATGATGAAGCTTTTCGTACAGGCTTTCAAAAATTTCCATGGTTGCATCACAGGCCTCTTCATTGTTATGCAGGTATTTATAACAAACCCCCAGTACCAAATGAACATAGCGCCGGTAAAGCTCACCTACATAAATTTTATTCCCGCTTTTTCTGAATCTCTCTCTCAACAGCCTGTCACTCAGGTGCTCGGGATATTTATCAGGAGGCGTAACAGGATTCATAGATGAATAATTATTGAAACAAAAATAGTGTTTCTCTTGAACGGAGAAGGATTGAACTTAGGTTAAGATGAAAAAATTGAGCGGATTTCATAATATAAATTCGATTTATTGAATTTTCTGGAAGATTAACTATGGAATTATCACAATAATGCATCTCATAAGTAAGAAGTCACACTTTAAAACCAACAGTCATGGAACTCAAAAAAAATCCCAAAGCCGACCTTGAAAAACGCCGGACAATGATGTTTCAAATCGGACTCATTGTATCCTTAGGTCTCATCCTTATGGCCTTCGAATGGAAAACACCAGATTATGGAGGAATAAAATTACCACCTCCGGCATCTTGCAACATCCCGGAAGATATAAGCGTGATATTAACCAAACAGGAAGCTAAACCACCCAAACCGATGAATGCCACTTTAATGCGGATCACTGACAATGAAAATCAGCAGACCATTGATTTAATTATTGACGCTGGTATTGACCCCGGTGAAGTTATTCCTCCCTTTGTAGCACCTGTTATCACCGATGAGGCCCCCGAAGAAACTGATGAACCCTTTGTAATAGTGGAAAACATGCCGGCTTTCCCTGGAGGTGATGCCGCTCTGATGCAGTATCTGCTGAGCAACACAAAATATCCACATATGGCCCGCGAAAGTGGTATTTCCGGCACAGTGTATATTACCTTTGTTGTAGAAAAAGATGGGAGTTTGTCAGATATCAGGGCTTTGCGCGAAGTTGGCGGTGGATGTACATCTGAAGCTTTGAGGGTGGTACAAGCTATGCCCCGGTGGATTCCCGGTAAACAACGTGGAGTACCGGTAAGGGTGCGCATAAACCTGCCTGTAAAGTTTAAATTGATTTAATATTATTGCATCCGGAGTAGATATCGTTCCGCCGAACATCGAATGAACAAGAATTCGATAATTGTCGGGCCAATGGCGGATTACTCTGAAGAATCGTTCAGAATAAATTTAAAGCGGGGCTGTTTCTTAATTGAAATGGCCCCAAAATTTTTATAAACCACGCGGGATTGCTTTCTCTTAGAATGTTTTATCCGGTTTATAAAATTGTATGGTTGAGGCCACTGCGAACGAGCAAAAGAATGTCGAACCAGCCTTCGCTGCATTGCGGCAGGTAGGTCTTTGGTTTCTTATGTCCAAAACGAACCATTCGGTAGAAGCTCATAATTACCCTATTGTCATTCATCAGTGATTAAAACTTAGTGAGGCTTTGCGCCTGTCTGCATACGCATGCAGGCAGGCGCAAGCGGGCAGGTCTTTGTGCCTTAGTGGCAAAAAAGGAGTTTTTATACTAAGCTCATATATAATATCTTATCATTAGAAACTGATTGAAACTCTTCTTTATGGCAAAGAATCATCATTTCACTTCGTTTCTCACTGAATGACAGCCATATAATTTTTGTAGTAAGAGGGATTGAGGATGAGAGGAAAGAGCGCTTTCTCCCACCTACAATCTCCCCAAAACAGTGTAATACTCTGTCATTCAGAACGAGGCGATGAATCTTTTAAATTTATCCGGACATTATTGATAATTAACATGTATAGTAAAAATCTTAGTTTTCCCCAATTTTGGTATACCTTATTACAACTTAAAAGAAATAATTGGCAATTTACTTCATTATGTCTAAATTAGTATCTACTTTTGCGGCAAAATTCAATACTATGAAACCTACACATATTGAACACATTGGCATCGCGGTTAAAAGTCTGGAAGAGAGCATGGCTTATTACGAAAACGTACTTGGCCTGAAATGCTATAACATTGAGGAAGTTAAGGATCAAAAGGTAAAGACAGCTTTTTTTCAGGTTGGACAAACCAAAATTGAATTGCTAGAAAGCACCGATCCTGAAGGACCCATCGGCAAATTCATTGAGAAGAAGGGTACTGGCGTTCATCATATTGCCTTTGCAGTAGATGATGTTCAGAAAATGTTGGATCATGCTTCTGAACAGGGGGTTCAACTGATTGACAAGACACCACGAAAAGGAGCTGAAGGTCTGGAAATTGCTTTTCTGCATCCCAAATCAACTCAAGGTGTACTTACAGAATTTTGCCAGCATCCTAAAGTATAAAAATCATAAAATCAATTCATCATCGGTCGTAACCACGATCAGTTAAAAATCATCCTATGTCGTTTGAAAATAAAATCAAAGAGCTACTCGAAAAGCGGGAACTGGCCAAGCTTGGGGGTGGACAGAAGAGAATTGACAATCAGCATGCCAAAGGTAAATTAACCGCACGGGAACGCATCAACCTGTTGCTCGACGAAGGCAGTTTTGAAGAATTTGACATGTTTGTGACCCATCGTTGCACCAACTTTGGCATTGAAAAACAAGAATTTCTTTCCGATGGTGTAGTTACCGGCCATGGTACCATAGATGGCAGGGTGGTATACGTTTTCTCACAAGATTTTACAGTTTTTGGTGGTTCGCTCAGCGAAACCTATGCCAATAAAATCTGTAAGGTAATGGATCATGCTATGAAGATGGGTGCACCTGTAATCGGAATCAATGATTCGGGTGGCGCACGTATTCAGGAAGGGGTAAATAGCCTCGCCGGATATGCCGAGATTTTTCAACGCAACATTATGGCCTCAGGCGTTATTCCGCAGATTTCTGCCATTTTTGGCCCTTGTGCCGGTGGTGCAGTATATTCGCCGGCCCTCACCGACTTTATTGTGATGAGTAAAGGAATTTCCAATATGTTTGTTACCGGGCCAAAGGTTGTGAAAACCGTTACCGGTGAGATTGTTACAGAGGAAGAACTGGGTGGTGCCATGGTGCATGCTACCAAATCGGGTATCTCCCACTTTGTGGCCGAAGACGAAGCAGAAGGTATCGCATTGATAAGAAAACTGCTGAGCTACCTGCCTCAGAATAATCTGGAAGAACCGCCTTTGGCTGATTGTTCCGACCCGATTGACCGCTTGGATGATGCGCTCAATCATATCATTCCCGATAATCCAAACAAGCCATACGATGTTAAGGATGTAATCCATACCATTGTTGACTATGGTGAATTTCTGGAAATACAGCGAAATTACGCACCCAATATTGTTACCGGTTATGCCCGCTTCAACGGCATGTCGGTAGGTATTGTAGCCAACCAGCCCAGCTATCTGGCCGGAGTGCTCGATATCAATGCTTCGCGCAAAGCAGCTCGCTTTGTAAGGTTCTGTGATGCATTCAACATTCCCATTCTTACGTTGGTTGACGTACCCGGTTTCCTTCCGGGAACAGCTCAGGAATACGGCGGAATTATTATTCACGGTGCGAAACTTCTCTATGCTTATGGAGAAGCTACCGTACCCAAAATAACTATTGTATTGCGCAAAGCCTATGGTGGAGCTTACTGTGTAATGAGTTCCAAACACCTCAGAGGAGACATCAACTATGCATGGCCTGGCGCCGAAATCGCCGTTATGGGACCAAAAGGTGCCATTGAAGTGCTCCATAGCAGGAAAATTGCTGAATTCACCGATCCTGTAAAGCGTGAAACCTTCATCCGCGAAAACGAGGAAGATTACAAGGATCAATTTGCCAATCCATACAGAGCTGCTAAATATGGTTATATCGATGATGTAATTGAGCCACGCAACACTCGTTTCCGAATTACTCGCGCATTACAGGCGCTGGCAACCAAAAAGGACGTTAACCCGCCCAAAAAACATTCAAACATTCCTTTATAATTATTATGATGGCTGAAATAAAGAGAACAATCAACCTGGCCGGGGCATTCATTGTCTTGGTGCTGGTGTTGGCTGGCGGTCGTAGCTCTGCTCAAAGTATAGCCGATCTTCGCATCAATGAGATTCTGGTTATCAACGATTCAAATTATGTGGATGATTACGGAAAGCGCAGTGGATGGATAGAGATATTCAATACAGCATATAACACTGTCGACATTGGAGGGCTGTATCTTACCAATGATATGACCAATCCTACCAAATACCCCATTCCGACTGGCGATCCTATAACCAAAATAGCGCCGCGCAATTATATACTGTTTTTTGCTGACGGATTGCCAACAAGAGGAATACAGCATCTTAATTTTACCTTGACCGAAACCAATTACCTGGCCTTGTTCGCAGGAAACGGCAAGACAATGATTGATGCGTTAAAGTATGGTGAACAAACGCCCGATGTCTCTTATGGAAGGATAAATGACGGTCATGCTGAATGGGGTTTTCTAGACAAAACGACTCCGGCCGCCAATAATTTTACCGGTGAGATCGTTACTTCAGGCGATAAATTTCTATTATTGGATCCTTATGGTGTAGCAATGGCTTTTATTGCAATGTCAGTGGTTTTTGGTGCGCTTATATTGTTGTATATTGTATTTAAGAATACCAAACAGCTATACAGCATTAACTTTAAAACCCTTTTCTCGAAAAAGGGAAAGGAACCGGCTCCTGTAAAAGCTACAAAGGAAGATATTTCCGGAGAGGTTAATGCTGCCATCGCCTTAAGTTTACACCTTTATGTGAGTGAACTTCACGACCATGAAGATGCTGTACTAACCATTAAGAAGGTGGCTCGTACCTATTCGCCCTGGAGTTCAAAAATTTACGGATTACGCAATTTGTCCAAGTAGTTAACCCGAACAATATAGTAACGGTCTGTGAATACAGATGGTCTTCAACCGGCCATCTTTCAAACCAAAATTAAAAAGCCCAACAGATGAAAAAATACAAATTCACTATAAATGGCAATGTTTATGATGTCAACATCCAAAACATTGAAGACAATATTGCCGAAGTTGAAGTAAACGGGACCTCGTATAGTGTTGCGGTTGACAAGACCATGCAGACGAGTAAAACACCCAAACTGGTAAGATCGGTAAGTGTTCCTTCAACCGACTCTGCTCCCAGCATAGCTAAAACGGCCAGTCCCACCGCTTCAAAAGGAGCGGGTACGGTTAAATCACCACTACCTGGTGTTATTCTCGACATTTTTGTAAAAGAAGGCGACATTGTGACAATGGGACAAAAGCTTCTTATGCTGGAAGCCATGAAAATGGAAAACAACATCAGTGCTGACAAGGAAGGAAAAATAGTATCGATAAAAGTAAACAAGAACGATACGGTTATGGAAGGTGATGTACTCATTGTAATAGGAGAATAACGCATGGATAAAACGGGAAACATTTACAGTTTCATAACTGAGCATCTTAGGGAATTCTATACCTATACCGCATTTTACAATATGACCTTAGGTCATATTGTAATGATAGCTATAGGACTCTTCTTCATCTACCTCTCCATTTCCAAGGAGTATGAGCCTTTGCTGCTTATTCCCATTGGATTTGGCATGCTGGTAGGTAATATCGCTTTTACGTCTGGATTGACAATCGGTATTTATGAAAGCGGAAGTGTTCTCAATTACTTATATTTTGGAGTAATGCAGGGCGTTTATCCTCCGCTCATCTTTCTAGGCATTGGGGCAATGACCGACTTTTCGGCACTGATTTCCAACCCTAAGCTGATGCTTATTGGAGCTGCTGCACAGTTTGGAATTTTTGGAGCATATACAGCCGCTCTTTTGCTTGGATTCTCGCCCGCAGAAGCCGGAGCTATTGGTATTATCGGTGGTGCCGACGGGCCAACCGCTATTTTCCTCACTTCAAAACTTGCTCCCGATTTGATGGGTGCTGTTGCTATTTCGGCATACTCTTATATGGCTTTGGTTCCGGTAATTCAACCGCCTATCATGCGTTTGCTCACCACAAGCCGAGAACGGGTTATCAGGATGAAGCCTCCGCGCAGTGTTTCTAAATTGGAAAAAATCATGTTCCCGATTATCGGTTTGTTGCTTACCACATTTATTGTGCCTTCGGGACTTCCCTTACTCGGTATGCTCTTTTTTGGGAATCTGCTAAAAGAAAGTGGTGTAACAAAGCGACTGGCTGATACCGCAAAAGGTCCAATGATTGACATAGTAACCATTTTACTGGGTCTTACGGTGGGTGCATCCACACAGGCAACTACTTTTCTTTCTTCACAATCGTTAAAGATATTTGCTCTGGGTGCTGGTTCCTTTATAGTGGCAACCCTTGCCGGAGTACTGTTTGTTAAGTTCTTTAATCTGTTTCTTAAAGAAGGCAATAAAATCAATCCGCTCATTGGAAACTCGGGCGTTTCTGCCGTACCCGATAGTGCAAGGGTTTCGCATATTATTGGCCTCGAGTACGATAAAACCAACTACCTGCTGATGCATGCCATGGGACCAAATGTTGCCGGAGTTATTGGCAGCGCCGTAGCAGCAGGTATCTTACTGGGCTTCCTTTCATAACAAAAGTAATGCTGTTTGCAGGCATAGAGCTGAAGTGATATGTTGGTCTGAGGCTCTGGCTCAGACTAACATCAGCAGTTGGCAGAGGCTCCCGCCTCTGCCATACTATCTTTTCAGGCTCTGCCTGATCACGTGCATTGCTTTGAAAACGGTTCAGTGATACAACAAAAGTATTATTGTTTGCAGGCATACAGCCTGATATAATACTGAAGTCTGAGGTAGAACCTCAGTCTGACTTTAGGTTGAAAAACATGTATAAAATATCACAATCAATCCGTACTTTTGCAGCATGGCAAATTATGAAGAAGCTTTTAAGAAAATAACCGCCCATGCCAGGGAGTATGGGTTTGTGTTCCAGTCGAGCGATATTTACGACGGTCTCAGCGCGGTATATGACTATGGTCAGAATGGTGTTGAACTAAAAAACAACATCAAGGATTACTGGTGGAAATCTATGGTGCGCTACCATGAAAATATCGTGGGTATTGATTCGGCAATTTTTATGCACCCAACCGTCTGGAAGGCTTCCGGCCACGTGGATGCCTTTAACGATCCGATGATTGACAATAAGGATTCGAAAAAGCGCTACCGTGCCGATGTGCTTATCGAAGATCACCTGGCTAAAATCGAAGAGAAAATCAATAAAGAGGTAGCTAAAGCCAACGTGCGATTTGGAGATTCTTTTGATGAAACCCAGTTCAGGGCGACCAACACACGCGTACTTGAAAACCAGGCCAAAATCGACATCATCAATACCCGGTTTATTCAAAGTTTAGAAAACAATGATTTGGGTGACATCAAAAAACTTATTGAAGAACTCGGCATTGTTTGCCCGGTTTCGGGTTCGCGCAACTGGACCGAAGTGCGGCAATTTAACCTGATGTTTTCCACCCGAATGGGTTCGGTAACTGAGGATGCCAGTGCCATATATCTGCGTCCGGAAACGGCCCAGGGTATTTTCGTGAACTTTCTGAATGTGATGAAAACCGGCAGGATGAAGATTCCTTTCGGCATTGCGCAGATAGGTAAGGCTTTCCGCAACGAAATTGTGGCCAGGCAGTTTATCTTCCGCATGCGTGAGTTTGAGCAGATGGAAATGCAGTTTTTTGTCCGTCCCGGTACTGAACTGGAATGGTATGAGTACTGGAAAAAAGAACGCCTCAACTGGCACTTGTCTCTGGGAATAAGCAGCGATAATTTCCGTTTTCACGATCACGAAAAATTGGCACACTATGCCAATGCTGCTGCCGATATAGAGTTTAAATTTCCCTTTGGCTTTAAGGAGTTAGAAGGTATTCACTCCCGCACCGATTTTGATCTGGCCGCGCATCAGAAATTCTCGGGTAAAAAGATGCAGTATTTCGATCCCGAACTCAATGAAAGTTATGTACCCTATGTGGTAGAAACTTCCATCGGACTTGACCGCACATTCCTGGCCGTGCTCAGTCATGCCTATACCGAAGAAAAACTGGAGGATGGTTCAGAGCGGGTGGTGATGAAACTGCCGCCAATTCTTGCCCCTGTTAAGGCGGCCATACTGCCATTGGTTGCCAAAGATGGTTTGCCCGAAATGGCCCGTGAAATCATGGAAAAGCTAAAGTACGACTACAACTGCCAGTATGAGGAAAAAGACTCCATTGGCAAGCGTTACCGCCGCCATGATGCCATTGGCACACCCTATTGCATCACCGTTGACCACCAAAGCCCCGAAGATGGTACCGTAACCATACGTGAGCGTGATACCATGCAGCAGGAAAGGATTCCGGTAGAGAAGATCAGCGGAATTATCGCGGAAAGATTAAATTCAGAACTCCTGACCTAGTTCAACAAAAATAAGTATTTGCGAACACATTAGCGCAAACAATAAAAGCGGTAAATTTGGCACATGCAATT
>DHSR01000011.1 GCA_002410555.1 Bacteroidales bacterium UBA5281
CCAAAGGAGTTAGACCATCTCACCAGTGACTGATAACTCAGTACTAACCACAATGAATGATTGAGGACCTCCATTTAATCAGATTTGAATTGAAAAGTTTCTTTCATTACTTCTCACGCGTGCTTAAGATAGAGCAAATATAGTATAAATTCTTGTTTTCAAACAAATGTATTGTTAAGATGATTGTTAATATGCTTATAATTAGCATTTTGAGTCTTTTAATTGAGGTATTTTAGTACCTGAAAAGCATTTTGAATGGGTGTTTGATATTGTTTGATAACAGGGAAAGTAGTTGATATTCCTGTTTTAAAACGTCTTTCATTTTTTTGAATACTCAAAGCCTTCTATTTTTGTTAGTGAACACAATTTAATTGAACGTGATTTATTTGGTAAATTCTTCGTGTAGCTTTGATTGAGAACCTAAATTTAACTAACCAACAACCAAAATTATGAAGCATTTTTTTAAAGCTTTAACAGTTACTTTGGTGAGTATGTTAATGACACTTGCAGTCGTGCATGATGCCATGGCACAGAAAACCCTTGCTGATGTTAAAAAGAGCCGTGGTCTCACCGACGACGATGTGCTCTCGGCAGTCAAAACCTTTATGCCCCGCGGCGGACGCGACGAGTATTTTGGGTTTATGGGTACAGGCAATTCAGGAACAATGGTTGTTTATGGATTGCCTTCCATGCGTATATATAAATATGTAGGGGTATTCGCACCCGAGCCCTGGCAGGGGTATGGGTTCGATGATGAGAGTACCCTTATGTTGAAAAAAGGTTCACTCGACAATACCCTGTTAAAATATGGCGACATGCGGTTTCCGGCACTCAGCGAAACCGATGGAAAGTATAACGGGAAATACCTGTTTTATTCAGACGGGGCCAATTCGAGGATAGCCGTACTCGGGCTGGACGACTTTGAAACCAAGCAGGTACTCATGCATCCATTATTTATCAATGCCTATCCGGGAGTCAGTGTTTCGCAAAATACGGAATATGTATTTCAAACCAGTGAATATCCTACTCCCTGGGATCATCGTGAAGCCGATGCAGTTACTGAGTATGAAACAAAATTCAAATCCGGAATTACCGCCTGGGAATTTGAAGATACAGACCATGCAGCAGGTAGTGGACATCACGTTGGTCGACTCATTAAAGAGAAATCATTTACACTTGAACTTCCTCCATTTACCCTGGGATATTTTGATGCCGGACGCATTAACAGCCATGGGTTGCTGGTGGGCCTGGCAAATTACCAGAATAAAAGTTATGTGTATGTGTATGATTACCTCAAAGCCAGGGACTTGAAAACCAGCAGCACGAATGGTTTTTCAGTGATACCATTAAATGAAGGTATCAATGCAGGCGTGTTTGCCCTCATTCCTATGGATGAAGTGGCTAAAAGTGTTAAGGTAGATCCTTCCGGAAAATACTTTATTACTGCTTCAAACACCGCTATGGTTTATGATTTCGCGAAAGTGAAAAAAGCGCTGACCGACAAGACCTTTACCGGTGGTGGGGTACTTGGAGTTCCGCAGATTGATGCAGCCGCTGTATTACACGGCAAAGTTCAACTGGGCAACAATGTGATTGATCTTGCTTTTGACTACAGGCCCAATGTGGTGTATGCTTCGGTTAACGGGGATAAAAAAGTAGTACGGTGGAATTATGATAACTTAAAAGTGGAGCAAAGTCTTACCCTAAGCTTTAAACCCGGACATTTGATGACTCCGCAGGGAAATTCGGCAGAACCGCACTCCAATTATCTCACCGTGGTGGATAAAGAAGGTTCCTATCCAAATATGGTTAACATTGGCCCAACCAGGCCGGGTTACCAGCATCTGATTGACATTTCTTCCGATAAAATGCGGGATATTTATACCATGTCTATTCCTCAGGCAAACATTTATGGTTCGGTGAGCGTGTTGCGTACCACCATTAAACCCATTATCCGTTATGCATTGGGAACCAATACCAGAACAGGTGAAATATCACGTTTTAAAACCGTGGCCGGGCAGGAGAAGATAGAGCGTAAAGACAACAGGGTACATATTTTTGGGACGCTCATCCGATCACACATCACCCCTGAAATAGTTGAGGTAGAAGAAGGTGATATTGTTACTTTCCACCTTACTAACCTGGAGAGGGCTGAAGACGAAACCCACGGATTCACCGTTTCCACTTATGGTATTCACGGTAGTTTTGAACCAGGGAAAACGGCATCGCTGACCTTTACAGCCGACAGACCCGGGGCATTCCCCTATTATTGTACTGAGTTCTGCTCTGCATTGCACCTTGAGATGGAGGGCATTCTGATGGTAAGGCCCAAAGGATATGTGGCTTCGCCCGAAGACATGGCAGATCAGCAACTTACACCCGGAGAACTTGCTGCCTACAAGAAAAATTACGAAGATAAAATTAAAGTAATTGACGAAACCAATGAAGTGATCAATGGGGTAGTTACTTACCTTAAGGAAAATAATTACCAAAAGTATCCATATGTGGAAGCCCTGGTAGTTGATGCTCTTGACCAAATGGACCTTGCTAAATCTGCAAAAACCAAATACGAGAAATATGCTGCTGAAGGAAAATGGAAAGATGCATTTTTATGGGCAGAACAATACTGGCAGTATCAGGTGAAAACTGCCGACGTAGGCCTCAGGGCTAAAAAGTTGTTGGATGAACAACTCAGCAAGTAATCTGATTTTTAAACGAAGAAAATTTGTGTGATGAAAAAACATAATATAAAAAACAGTCCTGGTCTTCTTCTCATAATTGTGATCGTTGCTGCTATGTCATTTATGGCATCCTGCGGCACTAAAGGAGACAAACAATCAGAAATTACCGGTGCGCCCCGGGGCGAGGAATCCTTTGGCGATGTGGTAAAACGTCGCGGGCTTGATGCCGAGGATGTACTGGCTGCGGCCAAAACATTTACCCCGGACAATCTTAGTGATGAATATATCGCGCTGAACTCCGGCGGACAGGCAGGCAATATGATTATTTATGCTGTGCCCTCCATGCGCCTGATGAAGTACGTGCCCACCTCAGCACGACAACCGGTGAACGGCTTTGGATACAGTAAGGAAAGTATGGAAGTATTGCGTTCGGGATACATTGACGGCCAGGTAATCGACTGGGGAGACACCCACCACCCGGGATTTTCGGAAACCAACGGAGACTATGACGGAAAATGGGCAGTGATAAATGATAAAGCAAATCCACGGGTATTTGTAGTTTCATTGAAAGACTGGGAACTGAAGCAAACGGTCAATAATCCCATCTTTAGAAGCAATCATGGAGGTTGTTTCTTTACCCCCAACTCCGAATACATTGGTGAAGCTTCGCAATATCCGGCTCCGCTTGATCGAAAGTATTATCCCCTTACAGAGATGAATTTCAGAAAACACTGGCGGGGCGGTATCACCTATTGGAAGTTCGACAATGAAAATGGGAAGATAGAGGAAGAGAACTCATTTACGGTTGAGTTCCCGCCATATACCCAGGATCTGACTGATATGGGTAAAAATGCGAGTTACGGCTGGTCATTCACCAACTCTTTTTGTACCGAAATGTATATCGGAGGTATTGAAAGTGGTCGTCCGCCATTTGAAGCCGGCTGCTCATCACGCGATGTGGATTATCTGCACATTGTTGACTGGAAAAAAGGTGAAGAACTCATTAAGCAAGGGAAGTATAAAGTAATAAATGGCCACAAAGTTATTCCTATTGATGTGGCTGTGGCAAACAACATGCTGTTCCTGGTGCCGGAACCTAAATCTCCTCACGGTGTGGATGTTAGTCCTGACGGGAAATATATTGTTGTAGCCGGTAAACTCGATTCACATGCATGGGTATACTCCTGGGAAAAGATTACCAACGCCATGAAAAATAAAGATTTTGAAGGTACCGATGAGTTCAATATTCCCATCATTTCGCTGGAAACAGCATTGCATGGCAGCGTAGAAGTTGGATTGGGTCCCCTGCACAATCAGTATGATAAGGAGCCAGGTATTATCTATACCTCCATCTATGTGGACTCCCGGATTACAAAATGGGATTACATTAACCTGAAAGTTATTGACTATGTTTCCTCTCATTATAACGTGGGTCACCTGGTTGCTGCGCATGGAGATGCTGTTAATCCTCATGGGAAATACCTGATTTCACTGAATAAACTTTCTATTGACCGTTTTAACCCGGTTGGTCCCCTGCATCCGCAAAACCATCAGTTGATTGACATTGATGGTGACAAGATGGCAACCATTTATGATTTGCCATTGCCAATGGGTGAACCTCACTATACCTCGCTAATTAAGTATGGTCTGTACAACTCGGTGGAAACGTATCCGGTAGGAACCAATATTTATACGATGCAGACATCTCCTTATGCAGCCGGGGCAGGTAATGAACGCGTAGAAACCAAAGGCAATAAGGTACATGTGTATGCTACCATTAATAATGGAGTGGTTACACCAGGAAACATTAATGTGAACCAGGGCCAGGATGTTGAAATTCATATTACCAATCTGGGACAGTCTAATCTCGACCATTATGTATATGAAATAGCTTCCTATGATCAGATGTACCGCTGGCGTCCCGGTGAAACGGCTACGCTTGAATTTACTGCTTCGCGGGCCGGAGTATATCCTTTGTTGCTTGACAATTATCACAATCCTGAAGCCAGGCAATTGCAGGGATACCTAACCGTAAAACACAATGAAGCTGCCGAAAATAATCGTTTGCTGGCTTATTCAAAACGGGTGCAGGCCGATATGCAGATGCAGGCTTTCCAGCCATCAGCCATTGAAATGAAAAATCTGCTCGAAGGTGAAATGGAATTCCTGAATTACGGCTGTAATGCCTGTCACAAGTTTGGAGAAGATTTTAACGGTCCCGATTTGCTAATGGTAGATAAACGGCGTACTGATGAATGGCTCAAATCATGGATTCTGGATCCGGAACGTCATTTCAAGGAGGCTGATATTGAAGCCATGCGTCAGCGCTACAAACTGGCCATGCCCAATCAGAATGTGTCTGAGGAAGATGCGGTGAAAATTATTAAATATCTCAAACTCCGAACAGATCAATACATGAAAGAACAAAAATAATTAAAATAATCCGGGGGGTATTTTATCCCCCGGATTATTTTATCTAAATTTGACATTCATTAATCACTATTATCACTAACTAAAAAAAATTAAAAGATGAAAAAAAATCTTATTGCATTGTTTGGAGGATTACTTTTCGCTGGTGCGCTCATCAGTTGCGGGGGTGGCGGTAGCGAAACCAAAACCACAACAAAAACCATGACTGCTGATCTGGTCAATGGAGAAGCGGTGTATAATAAATCCTGTATTGCCTGCCATATGACAGGTGTTGCCGGAGCTGCCGCACTTTCCGATAAAGCACGCTGGGAAGAAAATGCCGCCAAAGGCATGGAAACCTTGCTTGCAGATGCCATGAAGGGGTATACCGGTAAATATGGGGTAATGCCCGAAAAGGGAACCTGTATGGATTGCACCGAACAGGATATGTTTGATGCCATTAGCTTTATGCTGGATAAAGCCGGGGTGGAAGCTGCTAAATGATTTTTACTTACTCGTTACAACAAACATTATGAAATCAAAATCATACATCATTTTTGCGATAATCGGGATTATTCTTGTGGGTCTAACCTATTTTGTGCCGATCTGGGGAGTGGCTCTTCAAAGTATACAATATCCTAAATCTATGTATCCCAGGGGGATACGTATAGACTTCAAATTTAATGGTGTATATAATGGTTGTGAAGGTGTAAAAGAAAGAGAAGAACTGGCCACCAACGAAGGCGCCGATTGTTTGAGCGAGATGAATGCCATAAACCACTACATCGGGATGTACCCTATTGTTCAGGGCAGAAATAACCCTGCAACCATGGAACACCCCAGTTTTTATGTGTTCGATACAAAAAAAGACGAAGCCGGAAAAGAATTGATTGATCCGGAAACCGGACAGGAAATAAAGATCAACGTTACTCCAGGTGCACTCAAAACGCTCAATTTCATAATGGTGAATTCGCCCTATATTTTTGTGGTTTTCATTTTACTGGGTTTAATATTTGCATTTACTCCCAAACGCCTGAATCTGGTGGCCGGACTTATTCCCGCACTGGTGCCGTTTTACTTCCTCTTTGTATATATGTTTTATCTGTATTGGTATGGCCACAACCTGGGTCTACATGGTGGTGGCGCTTTTGCAGGAATTAAACCATTTATGCCTACTGTCTTCGGGGAAGGCAAAGTAGCTCAGTTTACTACTGAATCCTATCCTTATTATGGATTTTTTATTGCCATGGGTGCTTTTGTCTTCATGTTGCTTTCAATATTGCTCAAAAGGAAGGCGTTGCGTGTAAAATAATCATTAAAAAAAGCGTCGGGAGTATCATTTGCTCCTGACGCTTATTGAAAATTATGAAAAATTTAAATCTTCTCTTCATGCTGCTTCTGTCATTTTTTATCAGAACAGAGGTCTGGGCACAGGGAGAAGACATGCATTTTGGTAACGTGTTAACAGTGAGTGGATTTGCCGATCGTTCAAAACCCATTCCATTGCAAAAAGTGATTGACCAGACTCCTCCCGGGAAATATGTTAAGCTGGAACCCGGGTTTTATACGGGACCTGTGGTCATTAACAAAGATGCCATCACCATAGACGGAAATGGTAAAGTTACCATCTCTGGATTAAACAAGGGTTCAGTTATCTATCTGGAAGCCAATAATGTTAACCTAAAAGGATTACACCTTATTGAGTCAGGTGGTTCTCATGATAAAATCGATTGCGGGGTTAAAATTAAAGGAAACAACAACGTGGTCGAAAACTGTCTGATTGAGGAATGTTTATTTGGTATCGATATTTTCCAATCAGAACACAATACCATCATTCATAATGAAATTACGTCCCTTTCACGACGCAGCATGGCATTAAAAGGAGATGCCATCAGATTGTGGTATTCAAAGAATAATTTAATTAAAGGAAATTACTGGCATCATGTGCGCGATATGGTAGTCTGGTATTCATCCGAAAATACTTTCGAGGCCAACAAGGGGGTGGGCAACCGGTATAGCATTCATTTTATGTATGCTCACAATAATCGCATTAAAGACAATTATTTTTATGAAAACTCGGTAGGCGTTTTTCTTATGTACAGCGAAGAAACCGTGATGACGGGCAACACCATCATGCACTCTAATGGCGTGAGCGGAATGTGTCTGGGAATGAAGGAAACTTCTTCCAATCAAATTTTACATAACCGGTTTATCTATTCTGCCGAAGGAATTCATGTTGATGTTTCTCCCTTTGTGCCATTTAAAATCAATACAGTGATGTACAACGAAATTGCATTTTGTGGTACGGGAATATTTTTTCACACCAATCAGGAAGGTAATCTATGCAAGCACAATTATTTTCACAATAACCTGGTTCAGGTGGAAGCAGAGGGAAAAACCGCTAACCTCAACCGGTGGCAAGGCAATTATTTTGATGATTATCAAGGTTTTGATAAAGATGGTGACAATATAGGTGACAATCCCTATACCTTGTATTCATATGTCGAACACTTGTGGTCTTTTGATAAAGATGTTAAATTCTTTTATGGCTCTCCCTTACTTTTGGTGCTTGATTTTCTGGAACGGCTGGCTCCATTTTCTCAGCCTAAACTTGTGCTCAGGGATAAAAGCCCTATTTTTAAATGGGATGACGAATGGGATCGGAAAATTAAAGAACGTTTATGAAACGTAAGTTGATGGCAGTGGTGTTTTGCTTGTTGCATCTGGCATTTATAATTTTGCCGGAAGTGCAATTGTGGCCTTATCTCAATGCCATCGCTGATCATCTTCCCCAAAACGAAGCTGTGGTGAGCGGCGGACATAAAATTCCTTTAACCGGTGATATCACCTATCTAAAAGCATTGGTGGAACGTTCAAAAAAAATGGAGGATACCAAAAGGCAACATAAAATTCCGGAAACATCTGTAAGTCATACCGGATTGATTTATTTGCCTTCTGACGAAATAAACCATAATCTTTTTTATCGGGAGAACACTATTCTTTATACAGACATCTCAGAATCCCTTGTTAGTGGTACGCCGGAGTTGCTTTCTCCCCCGCCAAAAGTTACTTTTTGTTAAATGAAAGGCATGCCTCAACTTATTGATGGTTTGCCTTGCAACTACTACTTTGTGTTGCTATTCATGCATTTTCCAAAAACAAAAAGTAATCGTATGAAAACCTTGTATATTATTGCAAAAATAGTGCTAATGGCTGCATTGCTCGCATTAGCAACCCTTGGTACTGCCCAGACAGACACCCTGCTTCTGGAGGAGATACTTATCACAGCCAAAAGTTCAACCAACTTGTATAAATCAAGTATAGAAGGAAAGACCATTCAGGTTGAAAATCCCCATGACGGAGGAGCAATGTTTATAAATCAGGCGGGGTTCGGAGTTGAAAAGAGAGGAAATTATGGGATGGAACCTGTATTGCGGGGTTTTAAATACAGCCAGCTCACCGTATTGATTGATGGAGGCATGCACAGCACCAATGCCTGCCCCAATCGAATGGATCCAGCCATTTCACAGATCGCGCCCGAAGAAATTGAAAAAATCGAAGTCATTAAAGGCCCCTTTAGCGTGCGTTACGGAACTGCCCTGGGAGGCATCATCAATATTGTAAACCGAAAGCCCGACCGTTCCACAGGGAAGAAGGCAGCCGGCAGCATCGAAGCCGGCTATCAGTCAAATGGAGGAAACTTCTACAGCAGTATGTTTGTCCAAACAGTTCATAATAAATTCGATTTCTCACTCAATGCCGGGTATAAAGACTATGGAAATTATAAAAGCGGCTCCGGTCAGAAGATTGCTTCTTCTTTTACCCGGTTTGGTTACGCTACCAAACTGGGTTATCAGCTTGCAGACAATCGCCGCTTACAACTAACCTGGCGTCAAAGCCTGGCTAAAGATATACTTTACGCCGGTCTTCCCATGGATGCGGATAAAGACAACAGCAGTATGGTGTCTCTGGATTATGTCGCCCACAGTTTATCCCCGGTAATGAAGTCATTAAAAGTGAAATTGTATGGCAGCTATGTTGACCATGAAATGTCAAATACCCTCAGGCCTGCATATGCTGCGGTTCATGCGGTATCTCCGGTTACTGCCAGAGTAATGGGTGGTCGTACCGAACTTGGACTACAAACTTTTACGAATAACCTTCTTTATGCAGGGATTGATTTCAAACACATTGAAAAGGATGGCTATCGGGAACGTCTCGTATATAAGAATACCTGCACAGGAGAAGTTTATGATGAACCAAAACAGTTCTTTGACAAAACCTGGCAGGATTCCAATCACGATGACCTGGGCATTTTTCTGGAAAATAAGTACGAATTTTCTCCAAACCTGTTCTGGACATTGGGGCTGAGATCGGATTACATATTTTATGGTATCAATGATCCTGTAGCTGGATTTGAAGAGCAATACAACCATAAAATAATCCCCAAATCCCGTGTGGATATTTCCGCCACAACCTCGTTCACCTGGTTCCTGCCCAAAGGGTACAGTTTTTTCGTTGCGGCTGCCCGTTCCACACGCGCTCCTGAACTTACTGAGCTGTTTATCAATCACCTGAGCGTGGGAATGGATGCTTACGAATACCTGGGAAACCCAAACCTGAAATCCGAAGTAAATAATCAGTTCGATTTGCGCGCCGAAAAACAAATAGACAAACTGATCCTGTTTGTAGATGTTTTTTATGCATATATCAATGATTATATCACTGCTGCTGTTGACACGACAATCGGAAGGGTTTATACACCTTGTCAGGAACCGAAATTTACCAAAGTATTCTATAATGTGGATGAAGCATTGCTTAGCGGCTTCGAGAGCGGGATTAACTGGCAGTTTTTTCCCCGCTTTAACTATAGTTTGTCTGTTTCATATACCTATGGTGAAAATTTAAGCTGGAAAGAGCCGCTTGCTGAGATAACCCCGCTTACGGTTCAAACAGCTTTAGTTTATAAAGATATGAAATTCCATACCGAACTGCATGCCCGCTTTGTAGATGAGCAGACCCGTGTGGCACCTGCCTTTAATGAATCCAGAACGCCTGGCTTTGCAGTGTTTGATTTTTATGCCGACTATACCTTCGGGGAATCTTTCCAGATCATGATTAGTGTCCGGAACATGTTCGACAAAAATTATGCGGAACACCTGAGCCGGGCATACAAGGCAATGGACATTCAAAGTTTATACTTTGAGCCGGGAAGAAGTGTTAACTTTGGCTTGAAATATAAATTTTGATGCGCCAGGGATGAAATTCGATGAACCCTTTTGAATTAATGAATACCAAGTATTAATTTCCAGAATGATGGACAAAGAGAAAAAAAACATTAAGCGTCGGGAATTTTTAAAAGGCAGCCTGGTTGCTTCAGGTGCGCTTGCATTGTTTGGAACAGGAGCATTTATCCTTGATAATAAGGCTGCTGAAAACATACCGAGGGAAGACTTCTTACGACCTCCCGGTGCCATAGATGAAAAAGACTTTTTATATGGCTGTATAAAATGTGGACTTTGCGTTCAGATATGTCCGGTTCAGGCCATCAAGCTTTCAGGTGCTACCGAAGGATTGGCCTTTGGAACGCCTTACATAGAGCCCCGGATGCAACCTTGTGATTTTTCGTGTGACGCACTGCAATGCGTTGAAACGTGTCCGACAGCAGTTCTGGATTTCAAACCTTTTAAAGAGGCGGGGCTGAGGGCTGTTGAAGAAGCTGCAGCTCAGCCCGGGGCCGATCTGTCACAGGTAAACCCCTTTGAAGTTCAAAAGGTGGCCATGAAGGAAGAAGTGAGAATAGGTAAAGCGCGGGTGAACAAAAGCACTTGCCTGGCACACAATGAGCAAGGTTTTAAAGGGATCTCCCGTGGAAAAGATTTTGAAGGAATCTATCGTTCTCCCAATTCCGATGCAACTTCTGCAAGTCCCTTGAGTGACCGGGTGTTCAATCGGGAGATTTGCAACTTATGTATAACCGAATGCCCCATAGGCGAAAAGGCCATTTATCAGAAGTTAAATCGTAGCGGAAAGCTCGTTCCTCATGTGCTGGACGGATGCACCGGTTGCGGGGTATGCCAGATGGTTTGCCCTACTGAAGATGCCAGTATTGTTGTAGAACCTTATTAAATCACTAGCTATGTTATCAGAATATTTTTCAAACGGAAAAAATAAAACGCCACTCCCCCCCAAACCTGTGGAAGACATGCCGCACACCCTTGCCGGGCTTAGCTTTAAAGCATGGCGTGATGCACGCAAAAAGAACCATAAAATGCGGAATGTCCGCTGGAGTGTACTGGTATTTATGAATCTGTTGTTTGTCGTTTCATTTGCATTCGACCTGGCCATACTCGAAGGTTCACTGAGCGGATCGCGCCTGGTAGGATTTTACCTGATGGACCCCTTTAATAGTTTGCAATTATTGGCCATATCTTCCAGAACCGGATACATAGCCATGCTTACGATGAATTTTTGGATTGGCGTGATTACCATCCTTTTGTTTTGGTTTATTTTGGGAGGTCGGACCTTTTGTTCATGGATGTGCCCCTATCACTTCCTGGCCGAATGGGCCGAAAAAGTGCATAACTATTTAGTAAACAAGAAAAAAATCAGGGAACATCACTATCACGTTGGGCTGCGTTTTGTATTTCTAGTGGGATTTATACTGTTGGCAGTGCTCACAGCCAATCTTGTTTTCGAAAATCTGAATGTTGTGGGCATTATTTCAAAATCAATGATTTACGGGCCAAGTTTGCTGTTGCTCTGGGTACTGGCCATCATTTTATTTGAAGTATTTGTGAGCAAACGATTTTGGTGTAGATACGTTTGCCCCATAGGTGCAACTTATAGCCTGGTAGGCAAGCTATCCCCCGTTGCTGTAAAATTTGAACTTGACAAATGCGGCTATTGTCTTGAATGTCATAAAGTTTGCCTGGTTCCCCATGAACTGTGGTTTGTAAAGCGCGGAGCTGCTACCCGGGAAGTTCATTTTGTAGGCTCAGATTGCACCAGATGCGGCTTGTGTGTGGATGTGTGCCCGGGCAAAGCACTTACCTATTCGGTTAGAGGTGCTTCTTCGATTATGTAATCACTTTTCAAATTAAGATATGACGGAACCTCTAGACAACATACTGATTCGGATTCGTGAGCTGACAAAAACCTTTAAACAGCAAACGGTTATCAATGGTCTGACCGTTGATCTGAATAGTAATGATCGCATTGCTCTCATCGGACAAAACGGAGCCGGAAAAACTACGCTGATCCGATGTATTTTAGGGCAATATAACTTTGAAGGTGAACTGGAAGTTATGGGTATGAATCCCCGCAAATCGCGAAAGTTGATTTTACAGGAAATAGGATTTGTGCCCCAGACTCCGCCTCCAATTAAACTTACCGTGAAGGAACTGATCAATTTTTTAGAGAAAATTACCCATACTCCGGCAGCGGAATTTTATAAAATCAGCAACGATCTTGGGTTAGACATTGCTCAAAACCTCAGCAAACCGTTTCATAAACTCTCAGGAGGCATGAAACAAAAGCTGCTAATAAGTTTTGCCCTGGGCCGCAAGGTGAAAGTATTGTTGCTTGATGAACCCTCTGCAAATCTGGATCCGCAGGCCCGGATCATTTTATTCGATCATCTGAAAAACTACTCCACCAATACACTTATGGTCTTAAGCAGTCACCGTATGGAGGAAATAGGCGATCTGGTAACCCGGGTCATCGAAATGGATCTGGGCCAAATCGTTGTGGACAAAGAAGTGAATAACCCTCAAAATATTTTAAGCCATGAAAAATCGTTTTAATTTACTGCTCATCCTTTGCGGGATGATGCTGATTGCTGCCTGCACACGCACGGCAGATCAAACTCCCCGCGAAATTAATTTCGACCGGGATATTTGTATCAACTGCCTTATGGGCCTTGCCGATCAGAAGTTCTCGGCCCAGTCTGTCAATATGCGAAACGAAGTGCTTTGGTATGATGATCTCGGCTGCCTGGTAGAATACATGAAAACTCCCGACTGGGAGTCCTATGGAGGTGATGATGCGGTTTCCTATATTGGTGACGCTGAAACCGGCGAATGGCTCAGGGTGGAAGATGCCTGGTATGTATTTGGTGTGGATACACCCATGGGTTATGGTTACGCTGCCCATAAAGAAAAACGTGAAGGCGCTTTTGATTTTGAAACTACTGTTCAGCGGATCAATGATGGACTAACCATGAGGGAGGATTTTCTGGAGAAAAAGAAAATGTTACATCATGATATGAATTAATCATTGTGGCAATCAACTGATACATCAGAAGATGAGTTTAGAAAAAATAACACATTCCAGCCTCTTTCAGATCATGAATGCAGATATTTATCAAAGTCTGCGTTCCAGATGGTTCTGGGTTTATAGTATTTTATTCGGAGGCTTTGTTGCGGTAATGTTTGCGACCGGCATAACCGAATCTCAAATCATCGGTTTTGTTGGGCTTAGCAGGCTAATGGTTACCTTTATGCAGGTCAGCATGGTTATTCTTCCCATATATGTGTTAATAACCACGGTTAGATCGGTAGTTGGCGACCGCGAATCGAATGTAATGGAATATATGCTTTCCCTGCCTGTATCCTTTTCGGGTTATTTCTGGGGAAAATTTGCTGCCAAATTTCTGGTTACCTACATTCCGGTTTTTATTGCCCTGTTTGGTGCCGCTCTATGGGGAAGTCTTACCAAACTTGATGTTCCCTGGGATTTGTTTATGCTATACAGCGCTTTGCTGGCTGCTATGATTTTCTGCTTTCTGGGAATCAGTATGTTCATTTCGGCAGTAGCACATTCTCAGGATCTTGCCATCAGCTCAGCTTTTGTTCTGTGGTTACTGCTGGTCGCATTTTTAGACCTGATTCTGATGGGATTACTCTTAAAGCTCAGACTGGATGCCGGAACCGTAATTGGTATAGGTATGCTTAATCCATTGCAGGTTTTTCGTACTGCAGTGCTGGTACTTTTCGACCCCGATTTAACGGTTATGGGCGCTGCTTCCTATTTTATTCTCGACACGGTAAGCCGTGAACTCTTTATCGTGTTTGCCATTGCCTATCCCATTTTATTGGGCGGATTATTTGGATGGCTGGGAAATTATTTTTTTAACACAAAGGATATTTTATGATCTCACGCATGAAAATGCTTGCTTTTTTTATCGTTCTTACCGGCATAATACACGGATGCTGCTGCAAAGACCCTTCCTCTGTACATGAACGTCTGTTTCCTGATCTGCCAGATACCAGTAATTTGCCCGTATTGCCTTCTTCAACTACTGCGGAATACCGCAAACACATCATTCAGCAAGAGGTGATGCTGCCCAATGGCAACCAACGCAGGCAGGGTATTGAATTTATTCCTCAGGATTATGACGATTTCAGATTTCAAAATCTGGACGATGTGAAATGGATTGAAAAATCGGTTCGGTATGGTGATTTCAGGGGAGTAAGCTTGAGAACTTCCGATGCAAGTGGAAGCGATTTCTCTAATGCTGACTTCCGGCTGGCCGATTTGCGCTGGTCTTTTTTCAATAAAACAACCCTGAAGCACTGCAATTTCTCACAAGCCATATTGTTCAGAACAGCCATGAATGAAGCCTTACTGGATTCCAGTGATTTTAAGGGTTCCAACATGTTTGGGGTTAAAGGCAACCATTCCTCTTTCCGGTTTGCCGACTTTAGCAATGCCCTGATGAAAGAATCAGAACTTGCCGATGCTGACTTCTCCAGAAGCAGAGCCCTGAATGTGAAATTTATCATCACCGTTTTTGCGGGTTCCCGCTTTGATTCCGCTGACTTCAGCTATTCCGATTTTACTGGTGCAGGGCTTGAGGCATGCAGCTTTCAATACGCCCGGCTACACAACGTTTCTTTTAGTGGTGCCCACTTGCAGGAAGCCAGCTTTAGAAATGCAGACCTGAAAAATGCAGACTTCTTCGCTGCCGAACTGGTGGATACTGATTTTAATGATGCCATAAATATTCCTGAGGATGTCCTGCCGTTTATTGATGAAAATGGGCTTGCTACCGGAGTAGTTTATTCTAAAAATAAAAGACAATGAAATGCAGCATTTTCCATAGCAGAAATGTAAAAGCCATTTTGATGAGTCTGATCATTCTGGGATTATTCTCAGGCTTTGCATTGTCTGACCAGAAAAAAGGCAAAACTGCTCAATCAAAAGTTTATCTCATTGATGTTGATAGTAGCCGGGTTTTCTGGCGTTTGGACGCGCATTCAGGTGTTATCCCAGTACTCGAAGGAAGGCTGGTCTTTAATGATGATAATCTGGTAGATGCCTTTGTTAAAGTTCAAATGGACAGCCTGCGTAATCTGGATATTGACTACAAGTTGATGAGGGTAGTTTTGGAGAATACCATAAAATCAAAAGAGGTTTTTTACACCGAACAATTTCCTTACGCCTACTTTAGATTTTACACTTCTGAAAAAATTGCAACAGACAGCCTGAAGGTAGCCGGAGATCTTGAAATAAAGGAAATAGAAAATTGCATCTGGTTTAAAACCGAAGTGAAATTCAACAATGAAAGTGTAGTGGTAAATACCGATACAATTAATGTTGACCGCATAAGGTGGGGCATCACCTCTATGTCGAAAGCATTTGTTACCAGTGATGAAGGATATATCATTAGTGATATTTTTAAACTTCAGATCCATTTAACCGGTGTGCTTAAACCGGAAAACCAATAAATAACTTCACTTTTTCAAAATAGCAATTTCTCTTCACAGCCATAGGCGATATATTCAAATAAGCCACATATTGTTTATCATTTTTGTGAGCAGTACCTGCTGTAAAATTATTATATCATTAGATATCAATATGATTAATGATGTATTTAATATTTCATGCAAGATTTTCTTTTATTCCATACTTTTCAGCAGACCAGAATAAAACCTTTAAATCTCGTAAATCCCATCTGCCCGCAAAGGTGTACACGCGGTCAGGCTGTCGCAAGTAGATTAAGCTTGGTTTATCAGCGTATGGTTAAATGGTTATATCTCATTATGCTCCAATAAACAAAAAAGGATGGAACCATGTCCATCCTATGCAAGTTTGAATGCCCGTTCTATTTGTCTTTTGACTTGGGCTTCATGGCTCCTGCACCTGACTTAGCGGGGGCTGCAGAATTATTACCTCTTCCTTTACCAGACTTATTGCCGGTTTTGGATGGTCCATTATCTGGTTTTTCACCTGTCTTTGCCATGTTATTTAAAATTAAAGTTATCCTACTCTGTTTGGCTTTTCGGATTTGGCCCCTGCAATATTACCTTTGCAGGAAGGGAATTTAACTTAATTCTAAATGCTCAAAACCGTCTTCAAATCTTGTGCCGAAACCATGGATGTATGCAGGATATTGATTTCCTCAGATGATATAGATTTTAATTACCCATGAATGAATGGTTAAGGTATCAGCGTATATCCCTGAGCAGTCAATGCCGGAAAAGTAAGTAATGCAGATAGAGAAATTTCCACATAATGGTTTATATCTGATACTTCAATATTGTTACCGGCAATGGACTGACCACAAATGTATATTCGAACATTGCTTTCTACCAGTTTCTTCAGAAGATCAAGATTTGGATTGGGTTTGCCTTTTAGTTCCTTGTACTTTTCATCGGTGAGTGCCAGAGTGTAAGCTTTACCATATACAATGGCAGCGAGTTTAACCTGATCAGCATCAATGCCTGAAACCTTAAAAAGATTTATAGCCCGGGCCATGCGCCATAAAGCTGCATTTACACCTTGTTTTGTTTTGCTTGAGCCAATGTTGAACAACAGTTTGTATTCATGATTATTGGTGGGAAGGTGCTTTGATTGCGGATAAAATTTTATTTTGCCATAACCTTCAATTGCAGGGGTTTGCCATTGTATGTCTTTCATTTCTTAAAGTGTTTAATGTTTATATTGAGGTTACAAGTGATGTGAGAATTATTGAAGTCTGAAGCCAGCCTGTTTTTCTTTTTGAATTCTGTATTTTCAGTTTAAAAGTGTAGATTTTAATTCGATGACATGGGAATTTAGTTACCCAACCGTGAAGGCAGGTCAGAGATTAAACACATCCGGCCCGGAAAACTCCGGCCCGGACGAAGGCATACAATTAACTGTGTTTCCCTTCCGAAAATTCTTCTACCATGTTTTTGTTAAATACTTCCAGATCACCGGGGTTGCGACTGGTTACCAATCCGCGGTCAATAACTACAGCCTCATCCACCCAGTTGGCACCAGCATTGGTGAGGTCGGTTTTCAGGGAAGGGTAGGAGGTAAGCTTGCGTCCCTTCATGGTGCCTGTTTCAATCAACAGTTGAGGGGCATGGCAAATGGCCGCAATGGGTTTACCCTTGTCTATAAAATCCCGGGCAAACTGAACAGCCAGGGAATTCATGCGTAACTTATCCGGATTCATTACACCACCAGGCAGCATAAGGGCGTCATAATCAGCAGGTTTAGCCTGATCCAGCGGAAGGGTAACATCATATTCGTTACCCCAGTTGGTTTTGGCCCATGCTTTTACCTTACCTGAATCGGGTGCAATTACAGAAACTTCAGCCCCGGCTTCTTCCAGTGCTTTTTTGGGTTCTGTAAATTCAATTTCCTCAAAGCCATCTGTAAGTAAAATGGCCACTTTTTTGTTACTGAGTTTTGACATTTTATTTCCTTTTTTAATAAGTAAATGAATAGTTTTTAATCCAAAAGATAAAAAACCATGCCAGCAGGTAGCGTTAATGATTTGATTGGGTGATGGAGAGGTGCTCATTAGGATAACGTGGAAAATTAACCCCGAATGTGTGGCAATTCCCCAATAAAGGAATAATTCAATGTTTTAATTTAAGTAGCTTAAAATTAAGTATATAGAAACATTTAACAAGTAAAATATGATTCCTCTTTGATATTATGTTTAAACGGCCAAGCTCAATTAAATGTATGTAATCAGTTGATTAAAAGTTGATTAAACTTTTTTATTGTTTTGTATGGCATTCCATTTGTAAAGAGATGTATAATGTTTAAATTCAATTATTAACTTTAAAAATTTAAAGATATGACTTCAAGAGTGTTATCCGCCTCCTCGTTGAGCGGTACAAATGTACGTAACCCCCGTGGCGAAAGCATTGGGGATGTAAAGGACCTGATGATAGACTGGAAAAACGGAAAAGTAGCCTATGTGGTGCTGAGTTTTGGTGGTTTTCTGGGAATTGGTGATAAACTTTTTGCTATTCCCATTGAAAGTTTCGAATTTAAATCACCCGATGGTGAAGAGTTTGCCGTTCTCGACATTGACAAGGCCAAGCTTGAAAATGCACCAGGTTTTGATAAGGACAACTGGCCACAGAATGCTGATTACAGCTTTATTGATTCTGTGTATTCACACTATGGTTATGAGCCATACAGCAATCGTTTCCCGGACACTTTCCGTTAAACAATGCATCTTAAGATAAAAACAGACCCTGCCTCTGGCGGGGTTTTTTGTTTTTCAGAGAAGATACGGCAGTTTTTCCGGATGAAGCACAGGCAGATTACCAATATTTTCGATATGAAGATTTATTGTCTTTCGGTCATAGCTGTTTGTAATGGAAATTTCGGCAGAGGCGATCAACGCTTTTAAATGGGTCACAATCATGGGATATTGATGAATGGGGGCTACCTTTAACAGTGATTCATAAAGAGCAAAAAGTGTGGAGAATATTTCTGTTGAGTTGCCGGCGCATTGCCGGATAGGACTTATGGTATCAGTAAGTAAATGACTTAGCCCTGGAAGCCTTACTGTGAGCCCGGCTTCACTGTTTCTTAGTTTAAAAGTAAGATATTCGGGGAGTTTAGCCGCCTGCTCAAACAAAATATTTAAAAAACGAAGGGCAATCTGAGCTGTTCCCGGATCATTGATGCCCGGACTAAGCGCTTTTACCGCAATTTCACTGATTTTAGTAAAGTTGTGGTAATATTCATCAATGTGTTCGGGATGGAGATTGGTGTAAAAAAAATCATCAAGTGATTTGTCCGATTTTTTTTCGGGATTTGACAGCGACCAGTAAGATCCAATGTCAGTGCCCTCAAGTATAAACTGGCCCTGATAAATATCAATTCTGCATTGTAGTTCTTTGTTTTTTAAATAGTTTAAAATTAATTCAGGCTGCGCGTAGAAATAATAGCCGGTTTCTGTGGCTTTCAATGAAACACTGTGTTCCGGCACAGATGAAATGAGTGCTTTAGTATTTTTGTGATGATCAATCAGTTGATTCAACTGAAGGCTGGCCCGGTTGAGAATGCCACGCATAATATTATCCACCTGAATTGAACTGGAAATGGAATGAATGAAATAAATGAAAAGTGCAAGTGACAATATTGCGAGAAGCATGGAAATCAATATACCGAGTGCCGGCAGATTCTTTTCAGGGCCTATACTAATTACAAGTATAAGCGAGTAAATGATGGTACCCATGTATATACCCAGTACAACCTGATGAAATTTCTGGGCAACCAGCTGGGGCAACAACCTCGGAGACAGTGCAGCAGAAGTTCGGGTAAGCACCACCATAACCATCGAAAAGCTAAAAACCGTTAAGGATATGATGCCTCCTATAATGGTGGTGAGCACCATGCGGGCATTGTCAGTACCTGTAACCAATACAAACTTTAAATTCTCTGCCAACCATTTACTGTATTTGTAATCTTCAAAATAAAATACAACAACCCCAAGCATAAAGGCAGCTATAATAATTGTTGAAGGAATAAAGGCAATGCTCGTAATCAGCCTTTTATAAGTCTGACTCAGGTATTGGAATATTTTATACATATAATTTCATTTTGTATATAAAAGAGTGAGCAACTGAGATGTTTAATTTGTTTGTAAACTGTATTTTATTCATCAATTCATGGATGCCTGAGGCAGATTAAAACCTGCTTCCGTTAACGCAAGTATTACATTGTTCATCACATCTGTTTGCAAAAAAGCAATGGGGCCAAGAAAATCATATGAATTTACCCAATAGGAGATTCTTAAATTTATTCTGCTGGTACTAAATTGCTCCAGCAATGCAAATGGTTTAAGGTCATCCTGATGCTCTATTCTTTTTTCAGCATCCAGGGTTTTCATAATCAATTTTATTGCATCCGAGATATTGGTGGCATAATCCAGTCCTATAACAAAGTCGTAGCGCAAAAGACCATCGCGTGTATAATTCGACAATGGGTTTTTCACCAACAAAGCGTTGGGCATAAATACGTCCCTGCCGTCGAACGTGCGCAGGTGAGTAGTTCGCAGGTTTATTGAATTTACTTTTCCTTTAATACCAGCCACTTCAATAACATCACCGATACTAAATCCCCGGCTAAAGGCAAGAAAAAAACCGGCAATAAAGTTCTCACCAATATCCTTGAAGGCAAATCCCAGAATAATGGCCGAAACACCGGCTCCAGCCAGAATACCACTTGCGGCAGTTCCCAAACCCAGTTGATTTAAAAAGAGGGCACTTCCAAAAGCAATCATGGTAGCCATAACCACGCGTCCAATAAAGCTTATAAGCAAAGGGTCATGGGTTCCTTTATCGAGCCTTTTTTTGACCAGGGAGCGCAAGCCGAAGCCTAGTAGCGTAAAAAGCGCAAGAAAAAGTAAGCCGATAAAGATTGAAGGTGACTTCTCAAGAATATTGTCCCAAAAGTCAGTAAAAGCCTGGGTTAGTGAAGCAGAAATGCTTGAAGAATATGCCTTTAAAAGCATGATTTTGTCTCTTAATAATTTTAATCATGTAAACAACACTCACTAAAATATGTTCCTGAGGATATTATTTTATTGCACTTTGTGGCATTATTCGTATCTTGTACCACCATTCGGACAGGGGTTAGCAGGGTAATATGTTCGGCCTCCAGTGGCAAATAAGTTCAAGATTTTTGATGTTTTTATGAAAAGATTCGGCACTTTTAGCGGGGTATTTACCCCCTCCATACTCACCATTCTTGGGGTAATAATGTACCTGCGCTTTCCTACCATTCTGGGACAGGCGGGCCTGGTCAACACGCTGGGAATCATCGTGGTGGCTCATATTATTTCGGTTACCACCAGTTTAAGTCTGGCATCATTGGCCACCGATAAGACAGTAAAAACCGGGGGCACCTATTTTATGATTTCACGAAGCCTTGGATTACCCATTGGTGGTACACTTGGAATAGCGCTCTACATTGGCCTTTCTTTCAGCGTGAGTTTATATATCCTGGGTTTTTCAGAAAGTTTTCTTTCCGTTTTTAACATTGAACCTACTTTAAATAATATCCGACTGGCCGGAGGTACTTTTCTCACGCTGATTACCATTGTTACCTTTATAAGTACCAAATTGGTATTGCGCACACAATTTTTTATTATGGGAGCCATGGTATTGTCGTTACTTTCTATTTTCTTTGGCCAGCACGAATTTGCCCCATCTCACATCAACATGACCCCTATTGCCAACGCGGCTCCCTTTATGTTGCTGTTTGGAATATTTTTCCCGGCAGTTACCGGATTTGAGGCAGGTGTAGCCATGTCAGGCGATTTAAAAGATGCCAAAAAATCACTGCCCCTCGGTGCCATTTCTGCCGTAGCTGTTGGATTTGTGATCTATGTAATTCTGGCCTTCTTTTATGCTTATACAGTGGATGCAAATATGCTGGCCAATGACAGTGATATACTTTATAAAATATCATTGGTTCCTGCATTGGTAGTGGCCGGCATTTGGGGAGCAACCCTTTCATCGGCATTCGGAAGTATTTTGGGCGCTCCACGGATATTACAGGCCATTGCCATGGATAAAATGGGGCATCCTTTCTTTGCAAAAGGAACCAGGAAAAACAATGAGCCTCACAACGCACTGATATTGACCTTTATCCTCGCCATGGGAGGCGTACTCATTGGTGAACTTGATGTAATTGCCCGTGTGGTTTCTATGTTTTTTATTACTACTTATGCTTTCCTTAATCTGGCTTCTGCTATTGAGAAATGGTCAAGTTCCGATTTCAGGCCGGCCTTTAAAGTGCCAGGTATCGTGAGTATTATCGGCGCACTGGCAGCTTTCATTGTGATGATTTTACTCGATTTCCTGGCTTTTGCTGGTGCAGTAGTGGTTATGGCAGGCCTCTTTTTCTATCTTAAGCGCAAGCAACTGGCCCTGGAAACAGGTGATGCCTGGGGGAGCTTTTGGACCAATCTGGCCAAACATTCCTTGTTAAAACTTAGTCACGAAAAGGTGGAAAGACGCAACTGGCGGCCCAATATCATTTTGTTTAGCGGAGGCAAACAGGTTAGACCTCATCTGCTCGACCTTGGACTGTCACTTACCGGTAAATTAGGTGCCCTTACCGATTTTGAAATCATAATGCCTGGCTATAAACCGCGTTTGTCCAAAGCAAATGGAAATCAAATCGCTTCAAGTAAAAAACCGGCTTACTTTGAACGTAAGTTTAAATCCAACAATTTGTTTGAAGGCATTCGTGATGTTACCAGCATTTATGGTTTTAGCGGATTTGAACCTAATATGATTATGATGGGCATGAGCAGAGACAAGAAAAATGCTCACTTATTACCCGAAATTATCAACCACCTTAAAAAGCAGGATTTAAGCGCCGCCATACTTAATTATGGTGAAAAGGCTTTTGGTAAAAAGGAATGTATTGATATTTGGTGGGATGGCACAGGCCGCCACCTTGACTTTGCGCTTTCAATGGCACGGTTCCTGGCCCATGATGTGGAGTGGCAGGATGCTGACATCCGTGTACTTACGGTTAATTTCGATTCCACCATCAAAGAACAACTTTATAAAGACATCAGTCTGCTTCTTAACGAAAAACGAATAAATGCTGAAGTATTGGTTCTTGGCGATAATGCCATAGTACGCAATAAGTGGGATGTGTTATGCTCTGCATCTAACGCTGCCGACCTGGTACTAATGGGCCTCCCGAAAGAGATTGGAGACGAAACCCGGGATCTTGCAGCACATATGGAAAAGCTAAAGGATTTTAAGACCAGTATACTCCTGTTGCATGCTTCTATGGAGTTTGATGAAATCACCTTAATGGTGAAAAAAAGTACAGCCCCTGCAACTCAAACTGATCAGCAACCTGGTACTGACGAACTGAAACCCATTCCTCTGCCCGACAATTCTTTACTCAAAACCAGGCTCATTCAACTGGAAACCGACCTGAGAAACATTACGGACACTTTTTTAAATCAGGTAATCAATGCTGCAATCAACCGGCAACTTGAATTATCTACGCAATATACTGATTATGTGGAAGGAAGTATACGAAACCTGTCTAAAGCACTCGAAAAAGTTACCGATAGCAAGAAACAGGATACAGTAGTTGGGTTTCATCAGTCTTTTCTGAATTTCTGTACTGAATTTTATGAAAAAGAAGCTCCCAAAGCCAAAACAGCCATCCATAAGATATTATCGTCAGGCATTGATGAGTACTTTGCCAAAACTGAGCATTTGCTTTCTCTTGCTCCCGAACAATTTATCCTAACCGTAAACGATGCTGTTAAAAATAAGGAGCGAAAGATAAATTTGCCTTATGCCAAATTGCTCCATCGAATGGTGCATCAAAGGCTTTCCCCAAATTTGTTGCAACAGCTTTATGGCTTCAATCATCATACTTTAAAAAACAAAGCGCAATTTAAAAAAAGTATGCTTAGGGTTGATGCCTGGTTTGTAAGCCGCAGCAGGAAGCAGATTACGGTTGAGGAATATCAGATACTGGATCAGCAGCTCAATGATGATCTCAGGATTTTGCTCAACCTTCATCATCAGCATATGAGTACAGCCCGCAATAAACTTTATGGATTTATACGTGAGGAAGTATTGCGATTGGCTGAGATACTCTCGAAGCGGGATGTAAAATGGCAAATCAGGCTGATGCTGCGAAAGACCAAAGAAGGAGAAGAAGAAAATATCAGGCAGTTTCCTGGCATTTGGAGTGAACGAACTTCAATACTTAATAATGGCATATATCTGGATGCTCAAGTGCTTTCCATGAATATGAGAATGCGGTCGGCATTAGCACGTTTTGTGGAACGGGCACAGGCTACTATTCATAATAATGTCGTAAAGCCTGCAGAAATAATGCTTGAAAATATTCGGCTGGGGCCCCACCAAACTGCAACATGGAAAGAAGTTCAATTAAGCGACAGACTTTCATTGTTGAACCTGTTTCAGGAAACTTATGGACGTATTCATGAGTTTACCCAGCGTTTAAGCAATAAAATGCAATTATCCTATATTGTAACCGGAGAACCGGGCTCCCAAAGTCCCAATCAATACGAGGAGAAAGAAGTTGAACCGGCGCGTATTGCTGCTTACTACCTCGAAACCCGTATAAATGAACCACTCACTGTCCGTATTAATGCAATTGAGGACGAACTCAGGCAAAGCATCGTAGATATGCGTGAGGCCAATAGTTTGCTATGGTTCAGACTGGAGAACTGGCAAAAAGATACAGATATCGTCCACTCCGAATGGGAGATGAAAAATTTCCTGGAGAAATTAACTTCTCAATTGGAAGGCTGGCATAAGCTCGCCATACAGCGATCTGAAGAACTTCAACAGGAAGTACTATCGGCTACCCCTTCGGCAGTTTCACCCTTATATTCACATGTCATCATTCAGTCTGAAGAAAAAATATTAAGTCTGATGCGGGCGCAGAAAGGCAGGCGCTTTGGCATAAAACTGAATAAGCGTTTCAGCAAATGGAAAAGCAAGGTGAATATGCTGATAGTTAACTTGCTATACAGTTCAAGCGATGGACTTTTGCTTGCCCGCAAATATCTTCGTCAGGAGGAGCAAACTACTACTGGTATTCAGCAAATTCTGGATGTAGTTGACAAGTTGCGGCCAAACAGGAAAACCTTAAGCAGAATACCCGCTTTTTACCGTACATTGTTTAGCAGTAAGTCATTGATTAATGAAGATTTTCTGGTTCCCATGAACCAGGAAATGACCGTATTCCAAAATGCGCTTAAACGGCATCGCGAAGGTTTGGGTGGTGCCATAATGATCAGCGGAGTTTATGGCGCTGGCAAATCTACCTTTATCCGTTTTGCAACCAGGCGGTATTTTAAGAAAGACAGGGTATTTACCATTCAACCAACCACTGGTGAGGCAACAATCGAAAACTGGAGATTGGCACTGCAACAAAGCCTGGGTGGCGGCCTGCATAATGATGATATCTTTGAAGTGTTGCCGGTTGACAGCGTAATAATCATAGATGATCTTGAACTTTGGTGGGAGCGCTCCCTGCAGGGTTATCAGGTAGTGAATGAAATTTTCCGGCTGGTTTCTCTGTTTGGTCCTAAGGTGATGTTTGTTCTTGGATGTAACCAGTTTGCCTTCAAGCAGATGGCTGGTACCATAGCCTTTCACAATCATCTGCTGGCCAGAATAGAATGTAAGCCTTTCGATACCAAACGCATTCAGGAACTCATTATGCTGCGCCATAGATCAAGCGGTTTCAGTTTTAATTATAAGAATGCTTCTGAACAGGGCATACTCCCCATTCGTATGGCAAGCCTGTTTCATTCACTGTTCAGGTATAGTCAGGGCATTCCCCGGGTAGCCATGAGTGGCTGGCTCAATAGTATTCAACGGGCCCGGCAACAAACCCTCTACCTTGCTAAACCGGAATTGCCCGATACTGAAATATTCAGAAAGCTGGATAAAGACTGGCTAATCATCATTTCACTTTTTGCCCAGCATAAGCTGATGACTATTGGCACCCTGGCAAGAGTATTGAGGCAGAATGAAGACGAAACCAAACAGGTTATTTCCTTACTGATGAATGCGGGGCTGTTGGTTTTGGCTGAACATTCCAGTTATCGCCTCACACCTGCCATTGAGCCGTTGTTGATAGATGTTTGCCTTGAGTTTGGTTTAATTTAATTTAAAAATAAGCTATTATGATCCGGGTATTTATTGTTGCGCTGCTGATATTTTTATTCTTTAGAGGTGCGTCCATTTTTTTCAGATTGGCTCCCATTCAGCGGAATGTCAGGCTATATGGTAGTAATCTGCTGTCGGTGGCAGAGCTACTCTCCTGGATGGCCTGGCTCATCTGGTCGGTGAGTAGGCTTTACAATGAATATAAGATATCTGCTCTGCTTACCATAGGGGTGATTACGGTCATACTTGTCATTCCAATGTGGTATTTGCTCAGGGACTTTCTGTATGGTATCGTGCTTAAACTTCAGGGAAGGGTAGATAAGGGAACAGCCATTGAAACCGGCAACCTTAAAGGTGTAGTGTTGAAGGTGGGATATCTTAATTTTACGATGAAAACCAGGGATGGCAATATCGCTGATATCCCATACAGTAAAGTTATGTTAAAGGTTCTGCAGCGGCAGGATACCAATGTAAACCTGCAATTGCGGCAATTAAGTCTGGATCTGCCTGTTGAAATTGAACCTGAGGAACTTCGCAAAAAACTTTTATTGGTATTGAAAAATGCCCCCTGGATAGCCGCTTCTACTTTGCCGGTAATAAAATCTGTGGTCAAACACGGTAATTTTGTAAGGGCTGAGGTCGGAATTCATGTACTCACAAAGTCACATCTGTGTAAAATAAAAGATTATGTGCTTGCTGAAATGAGTGTTCCTTTTCATCCCGATATGAACAGATGACTTTATGCCGAAAAAAATTGACCGCTTCATTAAGACCAGACTGCTGAAACCCTCTTTTGTTATTGCTGGCATAATATTAATTATGCTAATGGTTAATGCAAATATCTATTGGGGCAAAGAAAGGTGGAGAAATGTGCTTATGGCCGATGCAAAAGGCTATTACGCATATTTGCCGGCAATATTTATTTATAAAGACCTCAATTTTTCTTTTTTTGATCATATTGACAAGGATAAATACTATAAGGATTATCTCTTTTACGATTACCGGGCTTACGTCAATGGGGTTCATCTCAGTAAATATTATATGGGTACTGCTGTAATACAGCTTCCATTCTTTATGAGTGCGCATTTGCTTGGTAAAGCAACCGGTTATGATGCAGATGGCTATTCAAAACCCTATATGTTGGCAGTGGGCCTGGCAGCACTTTTCTCTCTCCTTATCGGATTGTTATTTCTGAATCGAACACTCAAAAGTTATCATATTTCTGCTAATATTCGAATGATTGTATTGATAACTGCTGTTTTTGGTACCAATTTGTTCTATTATACGGCAAGTGAAGCAGGTATGTCACATGTTCATTCATTCGGAATCATATCATTGTTTATCTTTTTTAGCCGACGTTATTTTTTGTCGTTGAATGCCCGCTACCTGCCGGTTGTGGCTGCTGCGCTTGGACTTATAATTCTAATACGGCCTGTCAACGGTCTGATAATATTGATACTTCCGTTTATTTCAGGGAGTGGCAGGTGTTTTATGGCGGGCATTAACACAATGTTTAAATATTCTGGTTTGTTGCTGTTGTCCCTGTTCATCTTTCTTTCAATTATTTCACTTCAGTTGATTTATTACAAACTGGCAACCGGCAGTTTTTTTATCTATACCTATATCGGTGAAGGCATTCGCCTGACCCGGCCTCACGTTTTTAATATACTCTTTAGCTTTAAAAAAGGATTATTTTTATATACACCCATCTATCTGCTTGCATTTACGGGTTGCTTTTACCTCTGGAAACATAACCGGTTTGCATTGTGGAACTGGCTGATCTTTTTCTTTACCATCACCTACATATTCTCATCCTGGAGCAATTGGTGGTATGGAGGTAGCTTCTCGTCGAGGGTATATGTAGAATACCTTCCGCTTTTTATGATCATGCTTGCTTTTGGTCTTTCGCATGTGGGAAGAAGGGTATACAGAGGCATGGTTGCTCTGATCGTATTACTTATCGTGATTTGCCAGATACAAACCTTTCAATACAGATATAATCAGATTCATTGGTCAGACATGGACCGCCAAAAATATTTTGAGGTATTTCTGAGAATCGATAAACTGATTTGAGTTTCCTTGAAGGATTCTGGTTTGTGTGTTAGAGTTCCAGCAAAGAAGTAAGCGGATCAATGCCTTCATAAAACATGGTTTCCGGAGCTTCAAGCATTTCTTTAACCTTTACCAGAAAACTTACCGATTCTTTGCCGTCAATTACCCGGTGATCGTATGAGAGCGCTACATACATCATAGGCGCAATAACTACCTGACCTTTAACAGCAATGGGTCTTTCCACTATATTGTGCATACCCAGTATCGCACTTTGGGGAGGATTTATTATTGGTGTCGACATCATGGAACCAAACACACCACCATTGGTAATGGTAAAAGTGCCACCGGTCATTTCCTCCAGGGTAATTTTATTGTCCCGGGCCTTATTGGCCAGATTTCTGATTTCATGTTCTATCCCCGCAAGACTTAAACTCTCTGCATTCCGTATTACAGGCACTACCAACCCTTTTGGAGCACTTACGGCTATTCCGATGTCTGCATAATTGTAGAATATCAGGTCTTCTCCGTCAATTTGTGCATTCACTTGCGGAAATTGTTCCAGGGCAATGGTAATGGCTTTGGTGAAAAACGACATAAAACCCAGCGAAATACCGTGTTTCTCCTTGAATTTGTCGTTGTATTTCTTTCTGATTTCAATAATACGGCTCATATTCACCTCGTTAAAAGTGGTAAGCATGGCTGTTTCATTTTTAACGGAAACCAGCCGTTTGGCCAGCTTTGTGCGCAAAGCGCTCATCTTTCTTCTATCCTCTTTCCGCTCACCTTTCTCTGATGATTTGGGCAACTGAGGGCTGGAAGGTGCAGATTTCATTGCATTGCTCACTTCTTCCACCTCAGCTTTGCCTATGCGCAGGCGGTTAATGTAATCGATGATGTCCTGATTTTTAAGAGATTTTTCATCCATTATCCGCCGGGCCAGCGGCGATACATGCAGTTTTATCTCTTTTTGGGTTTCAACTGAAGGAGGGGAGGCCTCTTCATCAGTTGCGGCTGCCTCTGCTTCCTGTATTTTTTCAGTTTCAGGCTTTGCTTCCGCTGTTTTGGTTTCGGGTGCCGTTCCGGGTTTGGTGGTTTTTGTTTTGGGCCCTGTCTCCTCGGTATTTATCTGAGCAATCACCGACCCTACATCCACTGTTTCTCCGGCTTCTGTTTTCTGATGTATAACTCCGGCTGCCGAAGCATTGATGGTAAGGGTAGCTTTGTCGGAATCGATCTCAGCAATCTCAGCATCTTTTTCAACATAATCGCCATCGTTTACCAACCAGGAAGCCAGTTGTACTTCGGTTATAGATTCCCCGGGACTGGGCACTTTAATATCTATCATAGCCATAATAACTTCTTTTTTATTTGTCAGCTACCAATGACCATTCATTGGGAGCACATACCATTTTACAAATCACATTTGCATTCGGGCAGGTACACTCGCCAAATGCTTTTTCAACGATCTTTCGTTGTCTTACTGCATGCAGGTTACTTGATCCGGTTGCAGGGCTGCCACTCTCGGGGCGGGCAACAAGCAGAAGCTCGGTAATTTTAAAGTTGCGTAAAAAGTAAGACCAAGCACCCATATTGGCAGGCTCTTCCTGTGCCCATACATATCGCTGGGCATTGGGATAACGATCCACTATCCGGGTTAACTGCTTGTGGGGGAAAGGATAAAGTTGCTCAATACGAATAATTGCCTCGTTTGATTTGCGGTGTTCTCTTTCCTCAATTAAATCGTAATAAAGCTTTCCCGATGTAAATATAACGCGGGACACCTTTTCTGCGTCCACCTGATGGTCATCTATTACCTCCATAAAGCCGCCCTGGCTTAAATCTTTAAGCGATGACACTGCCAATGGATGGCGCAGCAGGCTTTTTGGTGTAAACACTATGAGTGGTTTACGGAAAGGTCGTTTAAGCTGTCGACGCAAGAGATGGAAAAAGTTGGCCGGTGTTGTCGCATTTGTGACCTGCATATTGTTTTCGGCACTCATGGACAAAAAGCGTTCCATACGGCCGCTCGAGTGTTCCGGACCTTGTCCTTCGTATCCGTGAGGCAAAAAGATGACCAGATCACTCATTACCTTCCATTTATCTTCGGCACTGCTCAGGTACTGGTCAACAATTATCTGGGCTCCGTTAAAAAAATCTCCAAACTGTGCTTCCCATATGGTCAGCGTGTGTGGAGAGGCCAGAGAGTAGCCATATTCAAATCCCAGTACGCCATACTCGGAAAGGGGAGAGTTGTAAATGTCAAACGGAGCCTGCTTGTCGCTCAGATGCTGAAGCGGAGTATATTTCTCTCCTGAGTCTTCTATTGTAAGAACGGCATGACGGTGAGAGAAAGTGCCACGCTGAGAGTCCTGTCCCGACAGCCTGACCGGTATGCCTTCAACGAGCAATGAACCATAGGCCAGAAGCTCTGCCATACCCCAGTCAAGCATTCCATCAGGCTCCAGCATTGCCTTGCGGTCATTCATCAGCCGCACCAGTTTGCGGTTAAACGCGGTGCCTTCCGGCAAATGAGTAATGCTTTCGCCAATTCTCCGCAGTGTTTTAATATCCACTCCCGTTTCGGGTGACTGATCAAAATCCTCATTCACCGCTACCCTGATGTTGCTCCAGGTGGGGCCTAGAAAAGGAGTTACTTTGAGTTTTTTACTTTTGTTTGATAATTCAAGATGTTCTTCAAAGTTACGATATATTTCTTGTTCAATAGCATCTGCTTCCTCCTGGGTTATGGTGCCTTCTGCTATGAGTTTGTCCACATAAATCTTACTTACGTCTTCATGATCCTCAATGGCCTGATATAATAAAGGCTGGGTAAACCTTGGCTCATCACCTTCATTGTGCCCATAACGGCGATAACCCAATAAATCGATGAATACATCTTTGTCAAATTTCTCGCGGTACTCCATGGCCAGTTCTATGGTATAAACCACCGCTTCAGCATCATCAGCGTTTACGTGAAATATGGGGCTTTGTATCACCTTGGCTACATCGGTACAATAGGTACTGCTTCTTGCATCCAGATAGTTGGTTGTGAAACCCACCTGATTGTTCACCACCAGATGTATGGTTCCACCCACCCGGTAACCTTCCAGCTCCGACATTTGAATAAGTTCATATACCACCCCTTGCCCTGCAATAGAAGCATCTCCATGTATAATTATCGGAACCGTTTTGTCAGTGTCGCCATGGTATTTCTGATCAATTTTGGCCCGTGTAATGCCTGTTACTACCGGTCCGACCGCTTCAAGGTGTGAAGGATTGGGTGCAAGGGTTAAATTTACGGTCTTTCCATTTAATGTTGAACGTTCAAGTGTAGCTCCAAGATGATATTTTACATCTCCCAGCAATTGTTCATCATCGAACTCTTTATTGGTAAATTCATTAAAAATGTCTTTGTAGGGTTTACCCATAATGTTGGCCAGAACATTCAGCCGGCCACGGTGAGGCATGCCAATCAAAAATTCGTCGGCTCCAAGTTCTGAGCCACGTTCAATTACAGCATGCAGGGCCGGAATCAATGATTCACCTCCCTGAAGTGAGAATCTCTTTTGTCCGGGAAAACGCCGGTGAAGAAATTTTTCGAAGAAAACGGCTTCACTAAGTTTTCGTAAAATTGTGATTTTTGTGCTCTTGCTGAATTTAGGCATATTGCGCCGGGATTCCATGCGATGCTGCAACCATTTATAAATGGTGGCATTGCGGATATAGGCGAATTCCACGCCTACCGATTGGCAATAGGTCTGGTTGAGGTGATCGAGAATTTTTTGCAGCGTGGCTTTCCCAATGCCTATCTCATTGCCGGCATGAAATTCTTTTTTTAGATCATCGGCTGAGAGCCCGAAATTTTCGATATCCAGTGTTGGGCTGTATTTGCGGCGAATGCGTACCGGATTGGTTAAAGTAAAAAGATGACCCCGTTCACGGTAAGCGTTGATCAGGTTAATCACTTTAAATTCATTGGGCACTACCAGTTCAGCAGTGGCACCATTGGCATAGTTTTTCCGGGCAAACTCAAACCCGTCAAAAAAACGCTTCCATTCAGGATCAATGGATTCAGCATCCGAAAGGTATTGCTCATATAGCTGATCCGTGTAGGCAGGGTCAGCGTTCGATAAATAAGAGAACTTATCCATTTTATAAGGACATTTGTATGTTTAATACAAAAATAAATCAAAAAACCGACAATGCATCTGTTTTCCCCTATCAAACAACCAACCCTGAGGAATGTTTCCCGTTTTGCCTGAACTGAAGCCAATCTTTTAAAATTACCTGTGGGTACAGATCAGGGTATAACCAGAGCGTTCTTTGGCTGCCAGCTGACTTAAAAAAAAGTCCGCCGGGTGAGGCAGACTTTACAATGCAGTTTAAAGTGATGCTACTGCTTATGCAGGGTGAATTGCTTCAACCGGGCATACATCTGCGCATGATCCGCAGTCGGTGCAAACATCAGGATCAATTTTGTAAATATCACCCTCAGAGATTGCTTCAACCGGACATTCATCAATACATGTGCCACAAGCTGTGCAGTCATCATTAATTACGTAAGCCATGATTTGTAAGAGTTTAAATGTGAATTAAATGGAACTTCTTCCGCTGCAAAAGTAATACAATTTCATGGAATACACTGTTACGATTGCTATTTTTTACTGTGTCTAAATTAGCTCTGGTAGTTATAATATAAACCATCAGACTATCAATAAATTAATAAATAATTTGCGAGGTATAGTTTTATTGCAATAAAAGAAAATAAATTTTATTCTGATTGGGAAGTCTATAGCAGATAAAAGCTATATCTTTGCTGCAAAATAGCAAAACCAATTCTCATATAATCATGGTAAAATCGAATAGTAATGTCATTCAGCGCGAGTCAGTAGTGGTTAAATTTGTGGGTGACTCCGGGGATGGAATGCAACTCTCAGGCACTTTGTTTTCTGATACTGCTGCTATGGCCGGTCTTGACCTGGCTACTTTCCCGGATTATCCGGCTGAAATTCGTGCTCCACACAACACCATAGCGGGAGTCTCTGGCTTCCAGGTACATGTGGGAACCCGAAAAATTGAAACCACCGGTGACCTGTGCGATGTACTGGTAGCAATGAACCCGGCTTCTGTGAAGTCAAATTTAAAATGGGCAAAGCCAGGAGCAACCCTCATTGTAGATGAAAATGCCTTTGATGCACCTGCCCTCAAAAAATCTGGCTATACCGAAAATCCACTCGATACCGATGCCTTTTCAGGATACAATGTCGTAAAGGCACCCATCACACAACTTACCCGTGAGGCAGTTGCGGGCATGGGCATCGATACCAAGTCGGCTGACCGGAGTAAAAATATGTTTGCCCTGGGCATGATCTACCACTTGTTTGGCTGGGATCTGGATACTACAAATAAATTTTTCGAAAAGAAGTTTAAATCTCAACCTTTGGTTGTAGAGGCCAATAAACGGGTATTGCAGGCCGGGTTTAATTATGCCGAGACAGTGGAAGCCCTGTCTTCGGTTTACCAATTGACCCGTGCAAAGATGGAGCCGGGTATCTATCGCAACATCACTGGCAATATCGCCACTGCCTGGGGTTTTCTGGCAGCAGCAGAACGTTCAGGACGTCCCCTCTTTCTGGGTTCCTATCCTATAACGCCGGCAACCGATATTTTAATTGAACTGGCCAGGCACAAGTCTTTGGGAGCCAAAGTCTTTCAGGCTGAAGATGAAATTGCCGGCATTTGCTCTGCCATTGGCGCCAGCTATACGGGAAGTCTGGCCCTGACTACAACTTCCGGCCCTGGCCTTTCGCTTAAGAGCGAAGCCATCGGGCTGGCTGTGATTACTGAGTTGCCTCTGGTTATTGTGAATGTACAACGTGGTGGCCCCAGTACAGGATTGCCGACCAAATCGGAACAAAGTGATCTCTATCAGGCCTTATTCGGGCGTAACGGAGAATGTCCGGCCATTGTTATGGCTGCCTCTACTTCGGCCAACTGCTTTTACTATGCCTATATGGCCGCTAAACTTTCAATGGAACACATGACCCCGGTTATTCTTCTTACCGATGGTTATCTGGGCAATGGCTCGCAGCTCTTTAGAATACCAAAAGTGGCCGATTTGCCAGCCATAAACCCACCCATTGCAGCAGCCAACGATCCGGATTACAAACCTTACCGCCGCAACCCTGAAACCCTTGCACGGAAATGGGCATTGCCCGGTACCGCAGGATTGAGACATCGTATCGGTGGACTGGAAAAAGAGGATGTGTTTGGAAATGTTTCAACCGATCCTTTGAACCATCAGAAAATGGTTGACCTGCGTGCGGCTAAAGTGCAAAAAGTAGCGGAATTTATTCCCAAACAGGAAGTAGAAGGCGATGAAGAAGGTGACATCCTCGTGGTTACCTGGGGTGGAACTCATGGGCCTGCCCAGGAAGCAGTAGAACAGCTTAGGGCTGATGGCAAAAAAGTAAGCCATGCACATTTCCATTATATCATGCCACTGCCTTCAAATACAGCGGAAATATTCAGCAAATTCAAAACCATTCTGGTATGTGAACTCAACAGTGGGCAGTTTGCCAATTACCTTAAAATGACAAACTACGGCCCTAACTACAGGCAGTTTAATAAAGTGCAGGGTCTGCCATTTACTGTGGCTGAACTCAAAAAAACTATTCATCAAATGTTGGAGGAGAAATAAAATGATCAATCCAGGCAATTATACGGTAGAACGCTCATCTGTTGAACTGAGCAAGGAAGACTTTGTAAGTGATCAAATGGTGAAGTGGTGTCCCGGTTGTGGTGCCCATGCCATTCTCTCATCAGTAGCAAATGTTTTTCCCAAACTGGGCTACCGCAAAGAAAATATAATGATGGTATCCGGCATCGGATGCTCCAGCCGGTTTCCCTATTATGTGAATACTTATGGAATCCATGGTATTCACGGAAGGGCCGCAGCCATTTCATCGGGTGTTAAAATTGCCAACCCTCACCTGAGCGTATGGATGACCACCGGCGATGGCGATTCACTGGCTATTGGTGGAAACCACTTTATTCATATTATACGCCGCAATATCGACATCAATATCTTGTTGTTTAATAATCAGATATACGGCCTTACCAAAGGACAGTATTCACCCACAACCCCTATGGGAAGCGTTACCAAAACTTCGCCCATGGGCACCATAGAGCATCCCTTTAATCCGGGTGAACTGGTTATGGGTGCACAGGGTACCTTTTTCGCAAGAGTGGTAGATACCAATCCCAGGCTGATGACTGAAGTGATGTTTGAGGCAGCCAGACACGATGGTACTTCTGTGATTGAAATACTGCAAAACTGTGTCATATTTGCCGATAAAACTCATGATTCAATCACCGGTAAGGAGGTAAGGGATGACCGGCAGATAGTTTTAAGAAACGGATTCCCCATGATCTTTGGCAAAGAAAAAAACAAAGGCATCCGGCTCAATGGCACCCGCCTGGAAGTGGTTACCATTGGCGAAAAGGGAATTACTGAAAAAGACATTCTGGTACATGATATGTACGAACGTGACCCCGGTATTCATCTGATGCTGGCTAAGATGTCCTATCCCAACTTCCCCGTGGCGCTCGGAGTGATCCGTTCGGCCAATTATCCTACTTACGACGATCTTGTTATGGAGCAGATCGATTATGCCAAAGCGCATTCAAACATTAAAAATGTAGATGATCTGTTGAATAGCGGTGAAACATGGGAAATTAAATAATTGGGTTAAAAGCAGAGAGGGGGATGTTGTAATCAACGATCAGCAGAGAAATGCAAAAATGATCAGCGTTTTGAATTGATTGAGTTTTTCAGAGACCAAATTTTTCATCGAGCGGGTGACTGCTCATTTGCTGGCCTGCCCCACTCAACGAAAATTATATTAAATTGGTAACGGTTATTCTGATAGCTATCGGAATAACCGTTACCAATTATTCACCATTAATTGGATCAACCTTTATAGAGTACATCGTGGTCTTCCGGATGACGCTCAAACATTTTTACCACAAAAGGACAAACCGGTTTAATTTTTAGCTTTCTTTCGCGGGCATGCCTGACGAGTTCTTCGAACAACTTTTGGCCATACCCCTGCCCCTTAAGTGATTCGTCAATCTCTGTACTGTCAGCTTCAATGTAATCATCATGAATTTTCCATTGAAGTTCTCCAACTTTATTGTCAATCTTTCCAATATAAAGGGATCCTCTGCCGGCTGATTCATCAAGTTTTATATCCATTTTTTCTTTTTTTTTGTGGTGATGATACTCCAAGACAAACACTCAGCAATGAGGTTTTGTTTGGCTAATATGCAAAGAAGTTGCCTCACAGATCCTTTATATATTGCCTGGTTTTTTGTGTGTAGAAATCCCCGCATTGTGTAAACTGTTGCCTTATTCGCAAGGTAAGCCGATTATCTCACAAAAACAGAAATAAGTTCTTGATAAAGGTATATATAGCCTAAAAATGTCATAAAGTATATCTTTAGAATTCATTTTTCAGGGTTTACCAGACACTAAATTTCACTGGTACAGATTTTGGATAAGCGCCTCTTCAATCAAACTAAATATAATTATGAGTACGCAAAAAAAAATCTATAAACGAAAAGGCTTTATTATCCTGTTGATAGTGGTAATGTTGCTTATTGCATTCAGATTGTATTTACCTACCCTGGTAAAGAATTATGTGAACAAAGTCCTTTCAGATATTCCGGGGTATTATGGCCACGTAGAAGATATTGATCTGGCCATATACCGGGGTGCATATGTTATTAACGGACTTTATTTAAATAAGGTAAAAGCCGAAACGCAGATACCATTTCTCAATTTTCCAAAAACGGATATCTCCATACAATGGAATGCTATTTTCAGAGGGAAAATAGTAAGTGAGATTTATATGTATGATCCTGAAATTAATTATGTTATGGAGGATCAACAGGGTAGTGGTGATACCACCAAACCCGATGCCGGGGATTGGACAGAAGCACTTGACGATTTAATTCCTATCGATATAAATCATCTTGAAATAACCAATGGTACTTTAGCGTTTAAGGAGGTCACTGTTCAGCCTCCCATTGATTTAAGCATAAGCCGGTTTAATCTTACCGCAGATAACCTGCGTATGGTTAAAGGTAAAGAGCATACTTTGCCTTCCCCGATTTCCGCCACAGGAACTTCAATTGGCGGTGGGCAGCTTTCAATTGATGGTAAAGTAAACCTGATCAGGGAGATTCCGGATACAGATATTTCTTTCACCCTCGAAAAAGTGGATATCACTGCCCTGAATCCATTTGCTCAGCAATACGCAAAGATTGATTTCAAACAGGGAGAATTTAATTTCTTTAGTGAAGTTGCCATTGCTGATGGATACCTTAAAGGATACCTTAAGCCGCTTATGACTAATGTGGAATTGGTTGAGCCTGAGGAACCCTTCCTGAGCAAATTATGGGAAGGATTTGTAGAGTTTTTTGGATTCATTGTTAAAAATCAGCGCACTAAAACACTTGCCACCAAAGTCCCACTGGAAGGCGATCTGAATAATCCTGACACGGAAATATGGCCAGCCATCTCGGCTATCTTCCGGAATGCCTGGATTGAAGCTTTCAAACGCACCATCGATGATGAAATTGATTACGAAGATGCTATGGTGAAAAAGAAAGGGCAAGAGAAGTAGCCATTCAGAACATTCCTCTGATGAATGTGAACTGATTTGACAGAATAATCTAAAAAAAACAGCCAGCTCCCCCCGGAGAATGGCTGTTTTTACAGGAAACAGGAAAATTTGAAAGCGTAGTAAATGACAAAAGTTTAATCATCTGCCAGGGTAACCTTTGTCAAAAGTAAGTCAGAGTTGGGTATAGAGTATGTTCCCTTTCATTCTGATAAGTCTTTGGTACGGCATTGACCGTTTATCGGCCTTTGAATGTACCTGAAAGATTTGGCAAAGTTAATGAGTTTAAACAATAAAGTCAAATTTTTTTAAAATATTATTCTATAGTAAATAAAATTTACAAGTTTAAGATTTGGAAAATGCTTAAATGGTTTATAATCAGATAAGTATAGATTAGACTATGCAAATAGTAAATTATAATAAAATATTTAGGAAGCAATTAATGTTGCTTATGGCGAATTTGTATTTTTAGAAATGATGAACAAACCCAGGGTAAAAAAAGATTCCCGGTACTTTTGAATCGCTTACCGGGAATCCGCTTAATAGTGTTTATTATTTTATTCTTTTCTCAGCCCGTATTTCTCGATTTTGGCGTTAAGTGTTGGGCGGGTTATTTCGAGAATTCGTGAAGCTTCAAGTTTATTCCATTTTAATCTGTCGAGTACCTTTTTAATGTGCACTTTTTCCACATCGGCAATAGAACAAAGTTCATGATCTTCAGCAGGAGTATGGCGGGTTGCGATCACAATACTATCCCGTTCAAGCACATCTCCACGGGTCATTATCATGGCCTGCATCAGGGTGTTTTCCAGTTCACGGACATTTCCGGGCCATTCATGGCGGATAAGTAATTCAGCCACCCCTTCACCAATTTTATGCACTTTTTTATTTAGTTTCTTATTGAGTTTTTGCATCAGATGCGCTATCAGCAGCGGGAAGTCATCTTTGCGGTTTCTCAATGCAGGCAGTGAAATTGTAAAAACTTTCAACCGATAATACAATTCTTCCCTGAATTTTCCGGTTTTTACCATTTCTTCCAGATCTTTATTGGTAGCAGCTATAACCCTGGCATTTAGCGGAATCGGTTGATCGCATCCGGGTTTTTCAAATTCCATTTCCTGCAATACCCTAAGCAGCCGGGTTTGCATACCGTCGCTAAGCTCTGATATGTCGTCCAGGAAAATGGTTCCGTTTCCGGCCTGTTCCAGCTTGCCTGTTTTATCGGTAAGTGCTCCGTTGACCGCCCCTTTGCAGTATCCAAACATTTCCTGTTCAAAGAAGGCTTCATTTAACGAAGAGCAATTTACAATAACCATAGGATAATCTCTGGTAATGCCACTGTAATGAATAAGCCTGGCTATCAACTCTTTTCCGGTACCGGTTTCTCCGGTTATCAATATATTTACTTTGTTAAGCGATATACGACCTATGTTTTTGAATATCTCCCGCATGACGGAAGTTTTGCCAACCAACAAATTGTCTTCTATGCTCTTTCGGATCTCTGGTGAAATTTCCTTTGCGAGATTGCGACTCTGATGAGATACTTCCAGACCATTCCGAATAATGGACAAAAGCTCCTGCATTTGAATGGGTTTCTCAATAAAGTCGTAAGCACCAACCTGTATGGATTTTATAGTCAGTGCCACATCTCCATGTGCAGTAAGTAAAATCACAGGCAAACCCGGATGAGATTGTTGAAGTTCAGTAACTACATCCAGCCCCGAAATGCCTGGCATCTGAAAATCAGTAATGACCAGGTCAGGCACCTCCTTTTTTACCATATCCAGACCGGTTTCACCGTCACCGGCAAGCAACACCTCATAACCGGCTTTGGATAAACTATTGTACAGAAGTGTGCGAATGATTGAGTCATCATCAATGGCTAAAATCTTATTCATGGTATAGGTTTTAAAAAGGTTGATGTATAGATTCCTCCGAAAAAGTGGTCAAATTTAAGTAAAAAACTTTAACAGGTAAATTTACATTAAATAAATATAGAAATACAAATTATGAGATATTTTTTTATAAAACAAGTGCCCTGCTGCCGTAAAAACTTGTTTTAAATGCATTGAAATGTCTTAAACCGGATGATTCAGACTATAGGTAAATTTTAATTTATGCGGGGAGAATTGATGCTGGCAGCCTGTCAAATTATCAGATTATAAAATGAACTTTCCCGAAAAGGGAAAATCAGCCCACATATTGTAGACCATTGGTTCTCCTGAAAAAAATGGTTATATTTCGAACTGATGATTTAAGCTGATCTGTTAAAAATTGAATCTTAGGTATTTAAGATATGTCTAAACGAAAATAAAATCAATAATTACAAAAAAACTTTAAATCAATGCAGGCAAACAGAGGGCTTTGGTTAAAATTTAAGAGATTTAAAATTGTTTGGAATGCTTTTTGATTGTGATTAGCCGTCATTTTTAATTTTCACAGAAAATAGACAACGCAAGAAACTTAACCACTTAACCCATTAAAAAAACAAAACTATGAAAAAATTGAACTTCTTATTGATGGCACTCATTATGTCAGTGACCACGCTATTTGTTACCTCATGTTCTGATGATGATGATCCGGTTGATCCGGGACCATCCCTCACACTCAAAGGCGGAGCTGATTATACCTCTACCGATGCTACTATAGAAATTGGTACTGTCATCAAAGTGGGCGTTATTGGCAACAAAAGTAGTGTTTCAGGCAATAAACTTACCCGTTTTAAGGTGGATTTTATTGCAAACAATATTCCTAATACCATAATTGATACTACCTTGAATGCAGATTCTTTCAACTGGGATCGTTTGATAGCTTTTAATGAGGTAGGTGAGGGTAATCTCTCTTTCCAACTGACTGATAAAGGAGGTATGACTGCAACCAAGACCTTTACCATTACCATTGAAGATCCGGGTTCACAAATCAACAAATACATGGATATTGAATTTGGTTCATGGGATGATGTAAATGGCTCATTCTTTTCTTCGTCAGAAGGCCTGCTCTATACAGTAGGACAAACTAAAGCAACTCCTGCCAATCAGGCAAAAATAGATTTTGTTTTCTTTAAAGGAGTTGAAAATGGAAATGCACTGGCATCTCCTGATAATCCTGCTCTGGCAACCATTCAAACCCTTCAGGTAAATGGCTGGACCGTTAAAAATCAAACCCGTTTTAACACCACCAATATTTCAGTTTCACAATTTGATGCCATCGGTGATTCCTACAGCTTTCCTAACTTTAATTTGTCTGGAACCAAGGATATCATCAATCAGTTGGTTGATACCGGTGAAATGGGTCGGGTATTTCTTTTCAAAACCAAGGACAACAAACTTGGACTGGTAAAGATTGATGATCTTTATTCCCGTGGTGATCGTGCTAAAGTGGACGTCATCGTTCAGAAATAATATCCTTTAATTTTAATCTTTCTGAAGAGGCCATTCGTGTGAATGGCCTCTTTCTGTTTTCTTATCCGGATGAAATGTTTAAATTTGCGGGAAATTCCATATTATTAATGTATTTGCTATGGTTCTGCCGGCTACCCGTTTACGAATACTTTTTATGATTAACCCCATTTCCGGAGTAAATCAGGAACGTAAATCGGTGCTTATTGACCGTATTCCGCAGATAATCAACCGCGATCGCTTTGAATGGAAAATTCACGAAAGTGTCTCCGCTGAAGACTTATATGAGACCAGTAAGCAAGCGGTTGCCGAAGGAATGGATATTGTCGTTGCCGTTGGAGGCGATGGTACAGTAAACCGGGTTGCCAAAGCGGTAACCGGTAGTGAGACCATTCTGGGCCTTATTCCGGCAGGTTCGGGCAACGGACTGGCACACCATCTTAATATTTCCTTAGACATTAACCGCAGCCTGGAACTGATCAATCGCATAAAAGTAAGGAAGATTGATACGGTAAACATTAATGATGAGTTTTTTGTATCCATTGCAGGTATTGGATTTGATGCACTGGTAGCCCGTAAGTTTGCGACTGCCGGTCAACGCGGCTTTTTGTCCTATTTTCGGATCGTTACCGCCGAATATCCCGATTACCGGCCCAGGCATTACAGCCTTGAAATTGATGGTAAACTCGTCGAAAGAGAAGCTTTGTTTGTCAGTTTTGCCAATACCGATCAATTTGGTTACAACACCGTTATTGCTCCACAGGCAAGCATTGATGATGGGTTGGTTGATGTTTGCATCGTTAAAAAAGTGCCCTATCTTTATGCCCCTCAGGTAGTTGGACTGCTGCTCAGAAAAAAAATTGATCACTCGGAATATGTGGAGATTATAAAAGCCCGCGAAATCAGGCTTACCCGAAATAAAAACCGAATCGTTAATGTGGATGGTGAACCTATGGAACTGGAAAAGGAATTACACATTAGAGTAAATCCCCGTTCGTTAAACATCATTGCGCCATAAAAGCTGCTTATGACCAAAAGCAAAAATAAAAACCAGTATGACAGAGGCATTGTTTATTCCACTAATCCGGAGTTTCAATTTAATGATTCTCAGAATACTGAACCTCAGACACTGCCACCACCTCAGCAAAATTTGCGTGTTTTACTCGATAGGAAGTTAAAAGGCGGAAAGAAAGCCACCCTCATTACAGGTTTTATTGGCTCCTCTGCTGATCTGGCAGCGTTGGCCAAACAGTTGAAAAATCTATGTGCCGCCGGAGGTTCTGTAACCCATGGGGAAATATTGGTGCAGGGGGATTTCAGGCAAAAGGTTATGGATTTTTTGCTGAGTAAAGGATATAAAGTGAAACTTTCGGGTGGATGATTTTCCTGGTCGATCGCAACAAAAACCACACGAGGGTACAAATACATAACATTGTTCGTATCCTTGATAAAATTTAGTTACCTACAGTGCATAATCCAATGAGTGATAAAATACTTCAGTACCTCCGGCAAAATCCCTGGTTTTTTTATGCTTTCAGTATAGCCATGCTTTTTCCGGCATTGCTCTGGCACCTGGGTTTTCTCGCCATTAACTTCCCCACCGATGAGCCTACACGTGCCATCGTAGCCCTGGAGATGATCATCAGCAACAATTACATCACGCCTACCATCAATGGGGAATTTTATTACAACAAGCCGCCTCTTTATAACTGGATAATAGCTGCGTTTTACAATATAACGGGCAATTACTCCGAATTTACGCTTCGCCTGCCCATGGTGATTTCATTGCTGCTTTTTGGTGTGACTATTTTTCAGTTTGTACGCCGTGAATTGGGTAACAAACAAGGATTTATTGTGGCCATGCTCTTCATTACTTCCGGCCGGATTTTATTCTGGGATTCCTTTCTGGGATTGATTGACATTACTTTTTCCTGGCTGGTCTATAGCTCTTTTATGCTGATTTATTATTTCCACAAGCGAAAACAGTATCTGGTTTTGTTTCTTGTGTCCTATGCCCTTACAGCCATCACTTTTATGATGAAGGGTTTGCCCTCACTGGTTTTTCAGGGCATTACCCTGCTGGCGTTTTTCAGCTATAACAGAGAGTTTAAAAAACTTTTAAACTGGCGACATTTTGCCGGAATCGGGCTCTTTTTGCTTATTGTGGGTAGTTATTACCTGGTGTATATTCGTTATAACTCGCTTGAAAGTGTCTTTGCTACCCTTTTCAGTGAATCTGAAAAGCGTACCATCATCAATTACGGCTGGCAGAGGTTTGTTACCCACCTGTTTACCTTCCCAATAGAAATGTTTTATCATTTCTTTCCCTGGTCGGTGTTGTGGATTTTCTTTTTCCGTCGTGATTTCAGGAAAACATTGCACAACCATCCATTTTTGCGGTTTAACTTTATCGTGTTTATTTTCAACATTATTATTTACTGGACTTCGCCTGAATCATACCCGCGTTATATCTTCATGCTTTTCCCGCCACTTTTTACTATACTGGTATATATGTTTTTTGTGGATCGGCAAAAAAGTGGAAAATATAGCCATATTGTTGAAAACGTGCTATTTGGGGTGATTGTTTTAGGTGCTATAGCTGCCATTCCGATGCCTGTATTGAAACAAACCGGCTTTGTAGACTTTGCCTGGGTTAAAGCAGGAGTTTTATTAATCGTCATGGCTCTGCTCGGCTGGTTTTATTTTCACCTGAAAGAACAGCGATTGGTAATTTTTGCAGCAGCCATGCTGATGCTGCGTATTGGTTTCGACTGGTTTATTATACCCCCGCGTTATGATGATTTTCAGGTGCATAAAATAGGCGCGCTCAAAGCAGCTGAAGTTACCGGTGATGCGCCCTTACATATTTTTAAGGATTCTGAAACAGAGCATGCCACTTCATTTTACATTACTTTAGGTAAGATGCAATTGCTCAAACATAAGTACGAAGGGTTTAATTCCACGGATTTTTACTATCTTGACCCCCGATTATTACCAGACAGTGCCTATCATACTGTATATGATTTTAATCTCTTCAGACATGATCAACCACTCAAAATTGCCAGGTTAAAACCTTCAACAGCGGATGATTTAAATAAAAAATAAAGTTATGGTCTTAATTCAAATTGGTACATTTTTTAAAAACTGGATGACCCGAAATGGCTTCTCTGTTGAAGTGGCTGAAAACGTCAGGGACATCACTGACTTTTTGATATCCGTTTTAATAATAATTGTGGTGTATTATGTGCTTAAGTTTCTGGTATTGAGTATTATTCGCAAAATTGTGAGACGATCCAATACTACGTGGGACGATGCACTATACAATAACAAAGTATTCAATAAGGCATTGCTACTGGTGCCCGGCCTTATGTTGGCAGTGATATTGCCTCTCACCCTCAGTGAATTTCCAGCCTGGATGGATCGATTGCTGCTGTTGACACAGATATATATTGTAACCATTATCATTTCGTTGTTAAATGCCTTCTTAAACTCTGTTTATGATATTTATCAGGGTTTTGAAGTCTCTAAATCAAAACCGATCAAGGGTTATCTGCAGGTTTTTAAAATAGTAATATTCATTATTGGAGGTATTTTCGTTATCTCAATGCTCATAGGTCGTTCCCCGGTATTTTTACTTGGAGGTTTGGGTGCATTTTCGGCCGTTCTGCTGTTGATCTTCAGAGACCCTATTCTGGGGCTGGTGGGTGGAATACAAATGTCGGTAAATGATATGGTAAGACCCGGCGACTGGATTGTTATGGAAAAGTCAGGGGCCGATGGAATGGTAATTGATATTTCGCTAACCACCGTTAAGGTGCAAAACTGGGACAAAACCATCACCACCATACCGACTTATTCTCTGGTTTCAGAAAGTTTTGTCAATTGGCGGGGAATGGAGGAGTCCGGAGGGCGGCGCATCAAACGCTCCATCAATATTGATATGAATAGCGTGAAATTTGCCTCACCCGAGCAATTGAATAAATTTAAGAAAATCAATCTGATTAGTCCCTATCTGAATGAAAAAGAAAAGGAACTCGCAGCATACAATGCCAAAAACAAGGTAGATGATCAAGTGTTGGTAAATGGCCGCAGGCAAACCAATCTTGGCGTTTTTCGTGCTTATGTAAGTGCTTATTTAAAAAGCAATCCCAATATCAGTCAGGAAATGACTTTTCTGGTGCGACAACTTCAGCCCGGGCCAAGCGGCATTCCCCTCGAACTCTATGTTTTCAGTAAAGTGCAGGCCTGGGCCTTGTATGAAGATATTCAGTCAGATATTTTTGATCATCTGTTGGCCACTGTTCCCGAGTTCGGACTTCAGGTATTTCAGAATCCATCCGGTGCCGACTTTAGGAAACTTGGCGAACGTTTATCTGATCAGGGAGAATAAACTTCGGCTTTTTTGATCTCAACCACTCATAAATAGTGGTATTCAGCAAAAGCATAAAGAGTCCGTAAACAGCATCCTCAATAGGGATGGTACCTATCCTTATCGCCAGGTTTTTTGTATTGTCATACCAAACCACCGGTTCTGCTGTAAACATGCCAGTCAGTGCGCCATTTACCAGAAAAAATGGAATCAGCGTGGCAAAGTACATCATATAAAATCTACCGAGATAGCCTGATTTAAAGACAAAGAGATGAAGGCTGAGAAAAATGGCGGTAGATACAAAGGTAATAAATGTATACCAGCGTTCGGGATTAAAAGCTGCCACCATCAACAATAAGAAAATAAGAGTAAGGGTAAAAGGTCTGGCCAGGGGTGCAAGATAATCTCTACGGATAAGATACTCGAATGCATGGTAGGTAAACATACAGGCATAGGGGATGGCAATAAAGAAAAGCCACTCTTCAACCGGTAAATTTAACAGATAAAAACCCTGCAGATGGTCAGGATTAAACCCCCAGACACCCATGGCGGTTTTTGCAGCATCCCAGGGTACAAAAATCAGCATGGTACCCAGTATTGCCGGGAAAAGATATTTCCAGTTGCGGTAGAATTTCAGGCGTTTGTCAAAAGTGACCAACAATGGTACCGACAATGCCAACAGGTTTATCCAGAAATAGTATGACATTTTCAACCTTTCTGTGTTTCTTTCTGGCGTTTTTTTGAGAACTCTTCTATATAGTATTTAAGCGGAGCTATCAAAAATCCATAATTATAATGTACATGAGGTGTATGGTGCTCCAGATGCGCTTTTACGGTAGCTCTGAGATATCGGTTTGAAAAATTTTTCAGTATGGGTATCCGCTGATGCACATATACATCGTGAAACATAAAATAGGCGAATCCATAAAGGAAAATACCAATTCCTATGCTCAACAGATAACTGTTGGGATTCATCACACCAAAATAGATAAGCAAAATACTGGGTACTGCAAAAATCACCGCGAATACATCATTCCACTCCAGTTTGCGTCCATCGCGGATGTGATGGTCTTTATGCAGTACCCATAAAAAGCCGTGCATTACGTACTTATGGGTAAACCATGCCATAAATTCCATAAAAAGAAATGCGGCCATTACCAGTAAAATGTTAATTATTATTTGCATGGGTCATCTTATTTTTAGTTTGATACTATTTGGTTTGTGGTTTTAACGGGTGCTTTTCAAAATATTCCCTTACCCGGTCGAAGGCAATCCTGAACCATATGGTGAAATTTTCAGGACTGTCTTTAATTTCTTTGGCCAGCACATTCATGTTGGCATAATGGTAATCCTGCACTTCCGTGGGGTTGATTACCGGTTGGGTATCTGAAAATCCGATAAAAACATGGTCTATTTCGTGTTCAGTAAGTTCATTGGTAAATCTGGCTTTATACATAAAACTGAACACCTCTTCAAAGTCACAATCAAAACCCATTTCCTCGACCATGCGTCTGTGGGCAGCATCCGCTGTAGCTTCACCGGGCCGCGGATGACTGCAACAGGTATTGGTCCATAAACCGGGCGTATGATATTTGGTAAAGGCACGCTGCTGCAATAACAATTCGCCGCGGGAGTTAAAAATAAAAACAGAAAAAGCCCGATGCAGCTTTGCCTCTACATGCGCCTGCAGCTTCTCCATTTTTCCAATCTCATGGTCATTCTCGTCAACCAGTATTACAAATTCTTCCATTTTTTATCGGTTATTTTTCAATTAATATATGCTGTTAAGCCAGCCTGTTCATCGGCAGTTAATTTTCCTGAATTTATTAAAAAGCGGGCAATCTGCCGCGACATTTCTCTGTTATCTTCAAGTTTGGCATATGAAACAAAAAACCTGAATATGGTTTTTTTATCTTCATCAATGTTTCCGGAATAGCCCAAAAAAGAAGGTGCTTTGGTTTGTGTCGCAAAACGCAGAAACCTGATCTCTACCTGTGTCGGATCAAGTTTAACCGCTTCATCCAGAAATTGTTTCCCCCTGCGAAAATACTTTAATTTATCCAACGGATTGTTCAAACATTCCGGGGCTGCAGCGAGTGAAGCTCCATAATATGCTTTCATTAAAGCATCCGAAGGTGGATATTTGTCAAATTTTTTGCTTAATTCCAGCGCTTTACATTTGTCGTCAGCCAATGATAAATAACTCATTCTCGCCTGAGAAAGTGTAAGCTGTGCATCCACACCTTTCATTGTTAAGAACAAAAATAAGGTAAAAACAAATTTAATTTTCATCTGTAAAAGATTAATATTTTCATCAGGATGGTTTTGGTAATGTAAAACAAAATATAGATAAGGTTAAACACCTGATTTTATTTCATGTTTTACATTAGCGCACCATTTATAATAAATTGAATTGATGTTTGAGATAGGATGTAAACAACAATTTATATTTGGTGCTGTTTGGAATACGGATGCGTTCCTTCATGATTTGAGCGGAGTTGGTGCTTTTAATCTTCAGAAAAAGCTTATAGAAGTAAACATACGCCATATACACACCGAAACGTGCCCCTTTGGGTAGTTTACGAATGCCTTCCAGTCCGCTTGCAAAATCCAGTGCGATGTCATCTTCGATTCGTTTTTTGGTATCTTCGGTAAAACGTTTTAGATCCACTCCGGGGAAATACGACCTTCCCAGGTCTTTGTAATCTGCTTTCAGGTCCCGTAGGAAGTTTATTTTTTGAAAAGCTGATCCCAAACGCATTGCCGATGGTTTAAGCTGCCGGTATTTTTCCTCATCGCCTTCGCAGAAAACCCTTAGGCACATCAATCCAACCACCTCTGCCGATCCCAGAATATATTCTTCAAAAGCCGGCTGGTCATAATCAATATCCTGCAAATCCATTTCCATACTATGAAGAAAACGCTCAATGAGTTCATTTTCGATTTTATAGGTATTTACGGCCCATTGAAAATTATTGAGTATAGGGTTCAGACTTATGCCTTCCCCGATAGCCAGATAAGTATCGGTTTTGAATCGTTCCAACAATTTTGCCTTGTCGAAACCATGGAATGAATCTACAATCTCATCGGCAAACCGTACGAAACCATATATGGCATAGATGGGATCGTGGAATTTTTTGCTAAAAAACCTTATCCCCAGTGAGAAAGATGTGGAGTAAGTTATGGTAGCCAACTTGCTCGACTTTCGGGAAATCATATCAAACAGGTCTTTCATGGTTTGTTTTTTAAAGATGCATTAATGATCTCATTGGCTGCAATCTGTCCTGAAATAATGGCAGGAGGTACGCCTGGACCAGGAACGGTAAGTTGTCCGGCATAAAAGAGGTTTTTAAGCCTGGGGCTTCTTACCTTTGGTTTTAAAAAAGCAGTTTGCATTAAAGTATTGGCCAAACCGTAAGCATTGCCTTTATATGCATGGTAATCCTGCTCAAAATCGCGGTGGGCGTAACTGCGCTCAAACACGATGTGTTCACGTAATGATCGTTGTGTATATCTTTCCATACGCATCAATACCATGTCAAGATATTTTTTTCTGATCTCTTCATTATCCTCAAGTCCTGGAGCAACGGGTATGAGGGCCATTACATTTTCTGAACCTTCTGGAGCAACGCTATTGTCTGATCGTGAAGTACAACTCAGGTAGACTGAGGGCTTCTCAGGCCAACGGGGGTTTTTATAAATGGAATCTGCATGACCCTCAAAATCCTCGTCGAAAAGCAAAGTGTGATGATCGAGTTCCGGAATGCGCGTGTTAAAACCCAGGAAAAAGATGAGCGAAGAGGGAGATAAGACCCTGGATTCCCAATACTTTTCATTGTAGTTGCGCTTGTCCTTCCGGAGCAATTGCTGTTCCACGTGATGATAATCGGCAGATGCAACCACGAAATCAGCTTCCAGGCGCTTATTCTCAAGCAAAACAGCATTCACCCTTCCTTTTTCTGTTTCAAAACCGGTAACTTCTGCATTGAACATAAATGCTGCACCCTGCTCACGCGCCAGTTTTTCCATTGCGGCTACTACCTCATACATACCCCCATCAGGATACCATGTGCCCTGAACCATATCGCTATAATTCATCAGGCTGTATAGTGCCGGTGTAGTTTTGGCTGTACCTCCCAGAAATAGAACCGGAAACTCAAGCATGCGGTTGATTTTTTCACTTTTAAAAAATTTGCGTGTGTACTTGCCAAATGAGCTGAGCATATCGAGCTTAATGCCTGCTGCTGCTATTTTCCAATGAAAGTATTCCATTATGGAATGACTGGGTTTACGCACAAACTCACCAATACCAACACGGTATTTGTATTCCGATTCAGCAAGAAATTTTTTAAGACCGCCTGAACTCCCCGGTTCAATGGATTCATAAAGCTCATAAATTTCATCGAGTTTTGTGGGAAGAATGACCTCATCTCCGGGACCGAAATAAATTTTGTATGACGGACTGATGCGATTTAATTTGTAATAATCTGATACTTTTTTACCAAAACAGGCAAAATAAGATTCAAAAATATCGGGCATCCAATACCAGCTTGGCCCCATGTCAAAAGTGAAACCGTTGGCTTCAAACTTACGTGCACGGCCGCCAGCCATACTGTTTTTCTCCAGCACAGTAACTTTAAACCCTTTGTTGGCAAGGGTTGCAGCAGCGGCCAGACCCGAAAATCCCGCTCCAATTACAATTGCTTTTTTTGTTTTCATTCAGATTAATACTTAATACGGTAGATACAAAAATTTGATCATACAGTAATAAACCGAAAATAGTATAGAATGTTTAATAAATAATGAAAAAAGTTAAACAAAAATGAAAAAATTCTGAAAGGAAAGATCAGATTAAATAGTTATTCATCCTGAAAGTCAACTGCCATTATTATTTTTCGATTGTTTATACTTTCGTTTTTGACTTAAAAGTACCAAAAGTATTCCCTTAAATCCGTAAATTATGCCAAAACCCTTTAAATATGCGGCCAGAAACGAGTCGCCGGTTTATCAAAGTATTTCAAACCATAAAGGAGTGAAAATTATTAACAGGCTGCTGATGGGAACCTATGTGGGAATCCGGGAAGAAGACGATGATTTTTTTAAAGTAGTAACAGCCGGACCGGACGGTTGGATGAAAAAATCTGATCTTTCAGACAATATGGGATTGAAAATTTTTTATCTGGATGTTGGTCAGGGAGATGGCGTTTTGCTGGAAGTAGGAAATTTAAGATTACTCATCGATGGAGGCCCCGGCAATCACATGCATGGTTACCTCACCAGGTGGCAATATACCTATCTGCTGCGTTACAAGAAGCCGGTACATATTGATTATGTGTTTATCAGTCACTTTGATACTGACCATAATAAAGGTTTGATTAAAGTATTGGAAAACCCGCTTTTTACTATTGGTACCATTTACCATCCAGGTATTTTAAAATTTGCTTCAAAAAACAACCCTTACAATACTGGTTTGGGTAATGTAGTAAGTATTGAAAAACAGAAGTACCTTACGGGTGTTTTTGACGACCTGCTTACCCTGGAATGCGAGGCATCCTATAATCGTGATGTTAATTTGTTTATGAAAGCGCTGCTCAAAGCACATGAAAATCATCGGATAGGCAAAGTTAAAAGGTTGAAATCAGGTGATGTTCCCATCCATGAAATTATTGAAAACAAAACCTTTAAGGTTGAGATTCTGGCTCCTTTCAATGAAAAAGTTGAAGATAAGGATGCATTTCTCTACTGGAAAGACGATAGCATAACCATTAACGGGCACAGCATGGTGCTTAAAGTTACTTTTGGAGCGCGAACCATGATGTTTGGAGGCGACCTCAATAAGAAAGCAGAAGAATATTTAATGTCCAGATATCCTGATAGCCATCCTTTTGAAGTGGATGTCGCAAAATGCTGTCATCATGGATCTTCAGATTTTTCAGAACAATTTATGCAAAAGGTGAATCCCTATGCTACTGTAATTTCATCGGGTGATAATGAGGGTTTTTCTCATCCTCGTGCGGATGCCATAGGTTGTGCGGGCAGATATGCACGGGGTGAAAGGCCTCTGGTCTATTCCACCGAACTGGCGCGGTCGGTGAACAGCCGCAGCAAAAAAGTACTATTCGGCATGATCAACCTGCGCTGTAACGGCAATGAGATTTATATCAGTCAGATGAAGGAAGTAAATAAGCCCAGTGATATCTGGGATTCATATAAACTACCCTCTTGACCATAACCCGGTAATTTTGAGCTATGAAGAATTATAAAAACGCCATATTCCCAGGGGCCATTCATACTGAAGTGTTATGGAAAGAAAACATCAGAAAGTGATTTAGACCTAATCTGTGCGATTA
>DHSR01000006.1 GCA_002410555.1 Bacteroidales bacterium UBA5281
AGGCACCAATTTACGTATGATTTATAAAATTACCGCTAATTCACATTGCTAGGGGTAAGGAGTTCTTAATTTTGGATTTAACCATGTTCCTTTCTCTATAACCAAATCAGTGTTTATTACGCATTTGCTATGTCTGATTCCAGTTCGTCTTCAAGCCCTTTGTAGAAATAGGAGGCGCTGTATTTTCCAAGTAGTTCAAGAAATTCAATGCGATTGAGGTTTAAAAATTTTGCAGCAAGTCCAGACGATATTTTCCCAAGCTCGTAAAGCTTTATTAAAGACTTCGTTTTCATTTCTTGCTCAAATTCCCTGTTATTTATTTTTAACGAAAGGGCCAAAGATTCAGGATAATTTACTGATATCAGGTGTTTCATTTTGTTGTTCTTTACAAAGATAATTATTTTTCTTTTTTACAATAATTTCATTAAACGAGTCTTTTCCTAAAATGTGAGATATTTGTAAATGCAAACATTTTCAGCTTATGATTTTTTCAAAACCTAAACCCCACCTTCACATAAAACTGTGCCGGGCGCAAATAAAAGCGGGTTTCATACAATGCAAATGAGCTGGTTTGATAACTCACATATTTATCCACATTAAAAATATTGTTCCACACCAGCTCAATATCTGTCTTTGTCTTTTTGATGGAGTATCGGTAATTCAAATCGGCAAAAAACGCGTTGTTTGACGGCTGATCATAATATTCCAGATTGAAGCCAAACTGATGCTTTTCGCGGAAAAGGGTATAAAGAACAAACTGATGGGTGAGGGTGGTTATGTCATTTGATTTCATTGCTTCTATAGCCGTTTGCAGATAATATAGTTTGACATTATATTCCAGGTTTAGCCACTGAACAGGCTGCATGCTGATGCTGGGATTGAGTTGAAAAAACTGATTGTCGGTTTTGTAAAGGGCATCATTTACAAATGCTTTGCCCGCCTGATTGCTATAACTCACCTTTAAGGCAATGCTCATACGCATTTTACGGATAAACTGACTTGCTTGTGCCGATACGCTGTGTATAATGGAAGTATTCGGAATAAGCAAAGCCTGCCTTACAATGGAACCATCGGTATAAACCGCATTGCTGTATATCAGGTTGTGGCGGCTGTTGCTGAACAAATAATTGAAAGAAGAGAAAAAGGAAGTAATTGGGTTTTTGTAAGAGAGATAAGATACCCAGCGGTGGCTTTGGGTTTCAGAAATGGGGGTGGCATTCTGGTTCAGACTGCGATAATCTCGCAAAATAAAACCATAGTTCTGTCCATCCATGTCGCCCAGGCGGTTGTTAAACGACCATCCACCGTTAATTTGCCAAAAACCTTTGAATTTTAAGGCAAAGGATAGCCCGGGGTCAAAAAACAAACGCTCCATAAATTGACCTTTCTCCTGAATGGCATCGTCCATTTTTATGGTTTGCCAGCTCAGGGGCAGGCTGGCCCTAAGGGTAAAGCCACCATCACGATACTCCACACCCGATTGCAGGTAAGTCCGTGTTTGTGTGCCTTCCAAATCGTTGGCGAATGCCTTTCCTGCATTAAACAGCGTGTCGGTGGTAAGTACATTCAAGGCACTTTCAAGTAGTTGTTTCCTTATGGAGAACCCAACGCGTGGGGTGTAAGTGATTTTGCCATGATTGAACACAAAACCGGCTGCATGTTTGGCATAAAACCTTTGCAAATCCACATTTTGAAGGCTTTGGGGATAAGTGTTCCCCTCATTTAGAATATCTTCAAAACGGCCTGGTTTTGCCGATAGTTCAAAGGGGCTATAATCATAGGAAATGTAAGATGAAAATTCAATCAAGTGATTTCTCATGGGATTGATGGATTTGAGGTCGTTGCTAATGGCTTTAAAAGGCTTTTTCAAGGATTGCCGCACATCTTCCACATCATTTACAAACAAGCCATGTTGATTGTTCCAATCTCCCTTTACATTCAATACATTTTTGAGGAAGTTTTTTTTAACGTTGCGCGAAAGCGTAAATTCACCCTGCAAATAGTTGATATTTTCGCGACCTTGTATAGATTCTTCAAAAACCAATGAATCACCCGGCGTATAAAATGTTCTCTTGATAGCCGACTCTTGCTGCCGGTAATCATTGTAGAAATACAAATTCGCACGTAACTCCAGGTCTTGGGTAAGTTTGATTAACCCATTGAGGTTTACCAGATGAATGTTGTTGTCAAGGTAGCGGTTTTCATTAAAATCCGGCAGTCCTGGTGTTGGCTGGTTTAGCAATCCCGGTTTTTCGGAAGGTCGTTCAGCCATGCGTGCAAATTCTTCCGGAGTAAGTACCCGCATTTGTTTCGATACATCTTTGCCCGTATTGTTTGCCTGATATGAGGCCAGCAACTGAATTGATTTTGTGAACATCATGGGTGTGATGTTGGCATCCCATAAAAGTGGTGCAAATCCTGCGCCCATGTTTCCTTGGCCGGTTATGGAAACATGCCGTTTCAATTTAATGTTAAGCGAAGCCTGTTGAGAGCTAATCCGGTCTTCGAGAATGCGAACCGGCTGATGGTTTTCCATTATTTCAATCGTAGAAACATTGCCATGAGGCAGATTGCCGCTCACTATGGCATAGCGGCCGCCCATTAAATCGAGGCCTTCCACATAAAACTTCTGAATGGGAATGCCCTGGTACAATATTGTGCCACCGGGTTCCACTTCAATGCCCGGCATACGACGAATAACATCTTCAATGGACCTGTCTTTTTCGAGGGCAAAAGAACTTACCATAAAGCTCAGGGTGTCGCCGCGGCGGTCAATGGCTGCTGCACGTACGGTAAAAGCCTCCAGTTGCTTTACATCCGGGGCAAGCTTAAAAGATACATGTTGCGTGTGATTGGCAACGCGCTTCCGTTGTTTTTCGTAATGAATGGAGCTTGTCTGAATGTCGATGCTGTCCCCTTTAATATTCACATCCACCTGAAATTCACCCTTTTCATCGGTAACATCAAAGGCCAGCAGCATTTCCGAATTGGCCGGGTAAATCAGTATATTGATATTATCAAGGGCTTCACCTTTCAGGTTTTCCACCTGCCCGGTATAGTGAACCTGACCAGATAAAATGGCAGCAGACAGAAAAAAGAAAAGACAGGTAGAAAAGTATCTCATATCAATCTTTTTTAGGTTTTACTCCAATTCAATAGGGTTGTTTCTTTTCAGCATCCTTCTTGCCATCCTTTGCTCAAGCTCATTCCCTACACCAGCCTCCTTTACCCGGTTGATAATATCATATCTCAGATTATCTTCTGCTTTCAAAAAATTACGTCTTGTTGTTGCTACAGCGGTCCTTTCTGACATTTCAATATCCGTTGGTTCCTTGAGTTTTTCAATGCTAATCGCTTCAAAAATATAATCCTCTTTCGTATCATATGCCTTTAATATTAAGCCTGGTAATCCACTAAACTTATAGGGACCATCGTTAATCGGGAGAGCAGGAGCATACCATACAACCCACTCCCTTCCTCCATAGCTCGCAAAAGCCTGATTTGCAGCATAATCTAAAACATGAGACGTATCTGTGCCCAGATTCCATTTTATTTCACTCATTTCTTCTTCGTACTTGAAACGGGTTGGCACGATATGTCCGAAATAAATTATTTTACTATTTTTATGATCTTTATATATTTGAAACAGAAATCTGGTAATGTGACCTGGTTTCACTTCCAAAAGAACTCTTGTAATCTGCCTTCTTTTTCCATCTTTCTTCCTTCCAGGTTGGTCATGAAAGAATTCTTACTTACAAATTGACTAAAGTTTGACCCAATCAATAATAACATATCTTCCTGTTGCTGAAAATCACGGTTTAAGGTGTCCTCTTTCCACAGCATAGAATAGGTTACCAGTAAATCGGCCTTGCCCAACACTGCCGGATTTTGATCGTAAAATTGGGGATAAGCGCCAACAGAGCAGGATAAAAAGAAAAATCCTATAATCCATTTTAAGAAATCAGCATTTTTGCCCATAACCAGGTCTTTAAAAGATTAACCAGCAGCCTACCTGCAAATATAATCAATAAACTAATAGTTTAGTTAAACGAATTGAACTTTATTTTTCTTTTTTCAACCTGTCTCAAAGATGTAACATGTGTGAAATTGACCGGCTGAATAAAAGAAGCAGGAAAAAACCTTACATCATTCTTTTAGTAGGATTTACTCCAATTCAATAGGATTGTTTCTTTTAAGCATGTTCCGAGCCATTATTTGCTGAGTTTTATTACTCATTCCGGCATCTTTACCTCTGCTAATAATATCCGAACGGAAGTTTTCTTCTGCTTGCAAATATTTTATCCGGGTAGTTACAACCCTGTCTCGTTTGCTAATTTCAAGTAACACTGTTTCATCTGGTCTTTCGATAGCAACTGCTTCGAATACATAATGTTCTTCTGCATCGTTCAGTTTAAGGATAAGTCCTGGCAGCCCACAGAATTTATAAGGTCCATCATTATAGGGTATTTCGCTGCTAAACCACGCTATCCAGTCCCTTCCACCATAGCGTGTGGTAGCTTTTTGAACTTTATAGCCTAGTATATCTGCAAATTCATTGCCAAGTGCCCACTTAAAAATATCCATAGCTTCAGTATATTCAAAAGTGGACGGTATAATCCGGTTAATATAGGTAATCTTGCCAGGAGGATAATTTTTATAAATTACATAAGTAAACCGTGAATAAACCCGTTCTGAAAAAGGTGAATTTAAATATTCATCCAGCTTTCCTTCGCGTTCCATGCGACGCCCTACTACTCTACGCTGATGAAAATTTTTACTCATAAACTGGCTTGTTGTTTTTCCCAACATTAAAAGGATATCTTCCTGACCGGGAAAATCCGGATTGAGCGTATCCTCTTTCCATAAATGGGAATAAGTTACAACCAATGCTGCTGTATCCAGTACTTTGGGGTTTTGTTCAAAAAATTGGGGATAAGCGCCAACAGAGCAGGATAAAAAGAAAAGTCCTATAATCCATTTTAAGAAATCAGCTTTTTTGTCCATAACCAGGTCTTTAAAAGATTAACCAGCAGCCTACCTGCAAATATAAACAATAAACTAATAGTTTAGTTAAACTAATTGAACTTTATTTTTCTTTTTTCAACCTGTCTCAAAAATGTAACATGTGTGGAATTGTCAGGCTGAATAAAAAAAGCAGGAAAATACCTTACATAATTCTTTTAGTAGTATTTACTCCAACTCAATAGGATTGTTTTTTTTAAGCATTCTTCTTGCCATCCTTTGCTCAAGCTCATTCCCTATACCAGCCTCCTTTGCCCGGTTGATAATATCATATCTCAGATTATCTTCTGCTTTCAAAAAATTACGTCTTGTTGTTGTTACAGCGGTTCTTTCCGACATTTCAAAGAATTCAAAAAAAGGTGGCAGAACCCAATCCCACCACCCTATTTATGAAAATAACTTTAAAAACTACACTCTTGCTGCCGCTATTTTATTTGATTTGCGGCGTTTGAGTTTGATTTTTATTTCATACACCATCAGGTAAAGTGCCGGAACCAGCACCAGGGTGAGGAAAGTGGCGAAACTCAGTCCGAAAATAATGGACCAGGCCAGCGGGCCCCAGAACATCACGTTATCGCCACCGATATGGATTTGGGGGTCAAGCTGAGTAAACAAGCTTGCAAAGTTCAGGTTAAAGCCGATGGCCAGCGGTATCAGCCCAAGAATGGTAGCCGTAGCCGTGAGGATAACCGGGGTAATCCTGGTCAGGCCCGCCTGCAATATGGCATCACGGGTTTTCAGTCCGCGTTCTTTCAGTACATCTGTAAATTCAACTATCAGAATACCATTGCGTACCACTATCCCGCCCAGGGCAACAATACCCAGACCGGTCATAATCACTGAAATGGTCATGTTGAAAATCACAATCCCCAGAAGAACGCCTATGATGCTGAAAACGACTTCGCTCAGTATGATGATGGTTTTGCTGATGGAGTTGAACTGGGTGATGAGGATGAAGAAGATCAATCCAATTGCAATCATCATGGCCATGGCGAGGAAGTCGGCTGTTTCGGCCTGTTCCACCTGTTCACCGGTAAGTTTAATCTGTACGCCTTCGCTCAAAGGGAAATCGGCGGCAAGACGCTCAATCTGCGGCACAATTTCATTGGCAGTGTAGCCGGTGAGCACCTCACTCGAAATGGTGATGATTCGCTTTAAATCAAGCCGTTTGATACCACCGTAAGTGTAGGAATAATCAATACTGGCCACCGACGAAAGCGGAATCTGCCGAAGTTGACCGGTGGTCATATCGCGGTAGGTGATTTTCATATTGATGAGGTTGTTCACATTTTCGCGGGTATCCACCGAGTAGCGCAACTGAATGGGATATTCATCCTCATCCACCTTGTATTTGGAGATTTCTTTACCCAGCACCGCCGTGCGGAGTTCACCGGCAATTTGTCCGGTGCTCAGTCCGTATTGGTTGGCGCGTTCACGGTCAATTTTAATCTCTATTTCAGGTTTATTATCCTGGAAGTCGCTCTTCAATTCTTCTATACCAGGAATCTGCAAGGAATCGAGATACTTTTTAAAGGCGTTGGCATCATGAATCAGATTGGGCAGATTTTCGCTGGTAATTTCAATATTAATGGGTTTACCTGTGGGCGGCCCGGCACGGTTTTTCTCCGTGGAAATCTCTACTCCGGGTATGCCTTTGATCTCATTTCTGATTCTGTCGAGGACATCCAGGGTATTTTGGTCGCCCCGGTATTTATATTCCACAAAATTGATGGTAACTTTACCCTTTTCGGAGCTTACCGCCTGGCTAAAATCCTGCTGATCGCCGGCGCCCAGAGCCACATTGGTAATTACCGATTCTACGATGGGATTATCTCTACCCAGCACACCATATACTTTTTGTTCAACAATGCGGGTAACAGAATCGGTTGCCTTTTGATCGGTGCCTACCGGCATTCTTACCATTACGTATATGTTATTGGGCATATTTTCGGGAAAGAAAACTACCTGTGGTGAGCGAATGCCTACCAGCACAAAAGTGAGGAAAAACAGTCCGATAATAATCAATAGCAGATACAATGGGTTTCTGCCTTTGAGCACCATGCGTAACTGACGTTCGTATATGCCAATGAAAAATGGCCAGCCTTTGGTTTGCCACCATTTGATGTACAGCTTCAACAGGGTGTGATAGAAAACAATAAGTATGGCAACAAACACCAGAAAATTACCTGCAGCAAGCAACCACACGGTTTTTGATGCCAGATGAATCAGGTAACTAACCACAGCCAGCGAAACAATTATGATTAATTGTTTGATGATGGATTTCCGCTGCTTTTTCTTGTCAGGTGTATCGTATTCGTGTTTCATAAACGAAACGGCAAACACCGGATTGATGATGTAAGCCACAAACAGTGAGGCAAAAAGCGTAAGAATCAGCGTTACAGGTATGTAAAACATAAATTCACCTACAATTCCCGGCCAGAAAGCCAACGGGAAGAAGGGGGCCAGTGTGGTTAGGGTTCCCGACAAAATAGGAAGGAAGACCTCTCCTGCCGCCTGTTTTGAGGCTTTTACAATATCGGGCTGATATTGATGCACCCGGTGTATGTTTTCAATTACCACAATGGCATCGTCCACCACAATCCCAAGCGCGAAGATAAACCCGAACATCACTATCATATTCATAGAGAAACCCAGCGTTGGCATCACCATAAAAGCCATAAACATAGAGAGGGGCACGGCCATGGCCACGAAAAAGGCATTGGTAAAGCCCATAAAGAACATCAAAACGATGGTTACCAGGATAAAACCGAAGATGATTGTATTATTGAGTTCTTCCAGGGTATTTCGGGTGTAGCGCGACATATCGCCTGAGATGGTGGTTTTTACATCGCTGGGGAACTCCCTGCCGGTAAGTTCATTGTTTATAATATCCTTGATTTTATCAGATGCTTCCAGCAGGTTTTCACCGCTTTTTTTAACCACATTCAGGGTGATCACATTTTCGCCATTCAGGCGCGAAAAACTCTCCTGTTCTTTAAAGGTATCGTCCACATCGGCCACATCTTTTAAATAAACAATAGCGCCACTGGAAGTGTGAATGAGGATGTTGCGCATTTGGTCGAGGTTGGTAAACTGCCCCTCCACCCGGATGGAGCGTTTCATATCGCCGCTGGTAATGTTTCCGGCAGACACGGTGAGGTTTTCCGAGGCAACCGCGCGTTCAATATCCCCAAAAGTAACACTTGCCGCCTGGGCTTTGTATAAATCTACATTTATCTGAATTTCACGCTCCAGCGCGCCCACAATATCCACCCGGGTAATCTGGGAAAGCGCTTCAAATTTATCCTGGGCGATATCGGCATACTTTTTCAGTTGATCCAGGTCATAGTCACCCGAAATCTGAATGTACATGATGGGGATTTCCGAAAAATCAATGTCACGCACATCGGGATCGTCCAGCAGGTTGGTAGGCAAATCGGCTTTGGCCTTATCCACAGCATCTTTCACGCGCTGTTTGGCTTCGGGCACATCTACATTGGTATTGAACTCCACGGCTATGGATGAAAAGTCCTGCAATGAGTTGCTGGTAATCTTTTTAACACCGTTTATTCCCTTCAATTGCTTTTCGATGGGGCGGGTTACCAGATTCTCCATATCCTCGGGCGAAGTGCCGGGATAAATGGTGTTTACCAGAATGGTTGGAATTATAATTTCCGGGAATTGTTCTTTGGGAATGCTGCGGTATGCTGTTATCCCCATAAGGGTGATAAAAATGGCCAGCACATAGATGCTGGTTTTATTGTCAATTGCCCAACTGGTGGCAAAAAATTCCTTTATTTTATGGTTTTTCATAGTTGGCATAAATGTAAAAGGTCATTAATCCTGGGTGCCATTCAACTTTATCAGTTGTCCTTCAACAAGATTATTGTACCCAGTTGTAATGATTTTATCGCCCTTTTCCAGACCCGAAATTATTTCGGCCATACCGTTATAGGTGCGGCCTACTTCCACTATCTTGCGGCGGGCTATCAACCTGCCGTTTTCCTCTTTTGCTGTATAGATATATTTTCCACTTGATGATTCTTTAAGCAGTGATACAGGAATTACGAAAGTAGAAGGATTGGTATAGTCATTGATTTTGACCACCGCCAGCATATTGGCCCGGTATTCTATATCGCTGGGCCTTAGTTTTACTTCCGTTAAGAAGGTACGGTTCACCGGATTGATGTATTTGCTGGTAAAATGGATTTTGGTTTCAATCTCTTTTTTGAAATCGGGGAAAAATACAATAACCTTATCTCCTTTTTTAACTCTTGAAGCATAGGTTTCTGAAATATCAGCCACCACCTTGGCCGAAGAAAAATTCACTACCCTCACTGCAGGCATTCCGGGTGAAGCCATCTGCCCGACTTTAAGATTAACTTCTTCAACGGTACCATTAATGGGCGATTTAATTTTCGTCATCTCCAACTGATCGTTCAATGCAGCCAGGTTGGCCTCAAGACTTTCTTTGTTGTTTTTGGCGGTAAGGTATTGCACTTCGCTGCCAATCTCCTGATCCCACAATGCTTTTTGCTTGTTATACAGATTGGTGGCAAAATTCAACTGTGTCTTTACATTTTCAATCTGCTGTTGTAATACACTGTTGTCTGTGAGGGCCATAACCTCTCCTTTTTTCACTGCATCGCCTTCTTTCACCAGCACTGCGGTGATCAAACCCGGAGTTTGCGCCGAAACGGCAATGTTGTCCTCGCCGTCCACTTTGCCTTGCACCTCAATGTAATGGTCAAATGACGATTTTTCGGCTTCGGTTATGGCAACGGTAGTCATTTTTTTATTTGCCAGGCTGTCACTGCCACCCAACTCTTGCTCAAGTGATTGTATTTGCATGTTTAATTCGTCTCTTTGCTTTTTCAGATCTGCAAGCTGTGCTTTCTTATCAGCAGGTTTGTTACAGGCCACCGCAAAAAGCACCACGGCTGTCAGTATCAGTGATTTTTTTATTAAAGTCTTCATTGCGTGATTTTTTCGGATGCTTAAAGGTTATTGGTTAATTTGTCCAGCTTGTTTTTAGCTGTAATCAGTGTATAATTGGCATTGTAATAATTGCCCAGTGCAGTCAGATATTGATTTTGTGCATTGGTCAGGTCAAGGCTCGATGAAATACCTTCTTTGTATTTGATCAGGGTTTTGTCATAAATACGTTGGGTAAGTTCAATGTTTTTCTGATTGTTCAGCCAGGCTTCCCAGGCAGTGGTTAGCTCATTCATTGCCGTTTCGTATTCCAGTTGCAATCCACTGGCCACATTGGCTTTATTGTTGACTACTTTTTCCAGTTCCAGCTTGCGTTGCTGCACTTTAGAGTTTCGTTGACCGCTGGTGAACAGCGGGAAGTTCAGCGAAAGGGCAATCAAATCTTTGGGTGCAAAATCAAATTCGGGTTGGTTTACCTTTTCGGTATGCTGATAAATGGCAGCCAGGGTGGGCAAATAGGTACTCTTTTCCCGTTTAAGACTGTAGGTGCTCAGTTTTTCCTGGGTTTCCATCATTTGATAATTGATGTTTTGACTTACATTAAACTGGTTTGCCACCAATGTTTCAATGGTCACCTCTCCGGTTATACTTTCGAGGCTGTCGGTGAGTACAATGGTATTTTCATAGGGCATACCCATCTGGAATTTCAACAAATCGCGGGTGGCCTCTACCTGACGTTGCATGGAGTTGAGTGAGTTGGTCAGGTTCAGTGAGTTGAGTTCCATCTGGTCCACATCGGTATTTTCGATAAAACCCTGTTCATACATAGCCTGCATCTCTTCAAGTGTGGAGTTCACATTATTGAGCGACTGAGCCAGGGTATTGCGCGATTGCTCCAATACCAATGCAAGGCTGTATGTGTTGGCTACCGATTCGCGAATATCCAGGTCTGTTTTTGTTTTTGCCTGGTCTGAAAGCAGATAATATACTTTAGAAGCCTGCACCCCAACCAGGTATTCGCCACTGAAAATCAGTTGTGAAAGGGTGAAATCAAAAACCAGATTATCCTTCACTCCGAGTTGAATGGGCTGACCAGCCCGAAAACCCATGTAAACATTTTCATTGATAATATCGCTGGCCGTTATCACAGTTCCCGGAGCCAGGTCGGTAGCCAGATAAGTGGTTCCTCCCAGACTGAGTTCGGGCACCTTGAACAGGTGCTGGTAATTGGCTTTAGCAGTGATCTGTGGCAAACCAATGGAGAGGGTTTCCCAGATTTTCTTTTTGGCCAGTTCCAGGTCAATGAGCGAATTTTTTGCGCTGGTATTGTTCTCCAAAGCATATTCCTGAGCCTGTTTCAGGCTGAGGGCTATGGGTGAGGATTGCTTTTCCTGGGCATGAAGCAGCATGCTAAAGCAAAAAGCAGGAATGAACAGTAGTAAGAATTTGATACAGGATAATTTCATTGGATGGTTAAGAAGTTGATTTGTTTAACATATTTTCAAAATAGGCCAGTCCTTTGGCATTGGCTATGCCCCTAATGTGATTTTCAAACATCACTTTAAATATCTCCTGCTGTGAAAACTTCATCGAGGAGAGAAATTCCGGATCATGAACTCCTAATAATTTCTCCACATAAAGTTTGGCTATAAGTTCTACATCAATCTCTGCCCGGTAAATGCCTTCATGTATTCCCTGCAGCATGTTCTCACGAATTTTCTCATATACATGCTCCTTCTTTCTGGATACAAACGCCCGGTGTTGCTCAGGATAATATTTTTGAAGGTCGAACAACATCACCGGATTGGAGCTGGATATTTCCTCACTCACCGCTTCACTCACGTGTATCAATACATCAATGGCATTCATGCTGCCGTTTATCTCATCAATACAGGCACTGCTATGCTGGAAATAAAAATCAAGTACTTTCTCTACCAACTCTGTTTTATTTTCCACATACTGGTATAATGTCTTTTTTGACATACCCAATTGAGAAGCAATTTCGTCCATCGAAATACTCCTCACCCCAAACTTTCTGAAAAGAGAACTGGCCGTGTTGAGTATTGATGTGAGTTTACTGTCCATATGGCAAAGATTATTTTTTGGAAACTTTGGAACCTATAAACGTTTCCGAAGTTTAATTGTTCAGCGGAACAGGCTGTTTTTTCCCGAAGAAGTTCTGGGTTAATCAGACATGATTGGTGGTTAGAAATTCAATCCGAAGCGGAGTTCTCCGATGGTAAATCTGCAATCTGTTGATTTGTGGATTTGTTGAGGTGTTGAGCCTTTGAAACATAATTCGCGTTAATTTGCGTAATTCGCGGTTAATTGGTGATCTGTAATCTGTGATCTGTGATCTGTAATCTGTGGGTTTGTTGATTACTTCACCGTTCTGCCATCGAAAAAGCTATTGCAGCAGAAATTGCACCAGGCTGTTAAATACGCCAAAAGCCGCATGTCGGAAATAAACCAAAACAATACACATGTGTAATCAGCGCAAAGATTGGAAACATAACAATTAATCTGAAATGAAATATTTAATTTTTACATTTGCTTTATTGCTTTTTGAACATAGTTCAATGGCTCAGACCAACCACTTCCCGAAGGGAGCTTATATGAGTTTTGAGGAAATTATTAACAAGTCTCCTTCAAAGCAACTTGATTTGGAAATTGAAAAAAGGTCAATAGGCGATATCAGAATGAGTGGCGGAAATGACTTCAAAATAACGTCAAAAGATAAAAATATTCCCACAAAAACCTTGAAAAGAGAGCTTTGGGCTTATTCCTTTGGGGATACTCTGTTTTTGAATGGAATTAATTTTGCATTTCAGCCTTGGTAACCGCTGCATTAATTGCCGGAGCGATAGTGGCTTTTCTAATCTTGAATGAACATGTTGCTTTTTGGAACTACTTCAAAAAAGGCTAAAATTTGGGTTTTTCTAGCTGCCTTAGTTGTAGTGAAACCTGTTTAGTTTCTTAAACCATACTATTCAAACACTATCAGCAGGTTTAATATTATTTATCCTTGTTCAGATAATAATCCACAATTCTCTGGATTTCCTGATCCTCGGCCAACTCCAGCAAAGCCCTGTTTATATCATAAATAAGCGTGGTATTTAATGGAAATGCGAAGCCATATCCTTGTTTATAGTACTCTGCATTGGTAATATACAAATTTTCGTTGTGTTTCTTGAGGAAGTACAACAATTGTGGCCGATCATAAACCACTGCATCAACCTCTTTGTTTTTTAAATGGGTAATTGCTTCGTTTAAGGTACTGGTTGTAACTGTTTTAATGTTACCTAAATTAAGCGATTCATCGTTTAAGTTGCCCCTATCGTAGCGCTTGTTTAAAAT
>DHSR01000072.1 GCA_002410555.1 Bacteroidales bacterium UBA5281
GAGGGGTAAGGAGTTCTGAACCTCTATCTCTAACCTCTCACCACTAAAGTCTGAAATAACATTCAGAACCCAGAACCGTGGACGCGAGCCTTCCAACTTCCAACTTCTAACCTCTAACTTCTAACATCCAATTAACATCCAACCTCTAACCGCTCCCCTCTCAACACTCACACAATCCCTCTCTCAGTCAGCAGAGTCATGACCATTTTGGTAATTTCAGCCAGACTGATTTTACTACAATCGAAAGTGACATCAAATAATTCATTGATATCCCCATGATCTTTGGCGAAGTCGCGTTGAAATTTATATCGTTTCAAATCAACTTTTGAAAGCAAAACAAATGCCTCTTCCCTATTTAACCCCTTGCGTTCCATCATGTTGGCAAGACGATAAGTTATGGGAGCCCAAAGACGAATATGAATGCCGGTTGACATATTTCGTGTAAGGGCAGCTCCTCCCCTACCCACTATAATCACTTTTCCTGCCTGGGCACGGGTCTCAACCACCATGGCGATCGTACGCCTGACTTTTCGATCGCTTTTATAGTACTTCACCGAAAATGAATTTAATATTTCATCAATGGCCGTCCGGTCCAGACCTGCAGCTACTTTTTGAACATGATCCGCAGGAAGGTTCAGTTCACGTGCTGTCTCGTGCAATATCTCTTTGTTTAGAATGTCCCACTGCTGCTTATGCCTGAGCAGTTCCGCATTAATCATATGTGCCAGTGTATTGCCCTGACAACCATGTTCCCGGGATATGGTAATAAAAGGCAAACCGGTTTGTTTTGACTCCTCCGCAACATTTCGGCGCTCATAACTATCTACCATATATTTAAGCAAAGTGTTTCCCATGGCTTGCTGAATTTAAAAGGTAAATATAGTTAAAAAAAACATATTTCCGACATTTTAATGCCGAAAAAAATTAAATTACTGCAAATTATTAAGGCTCAACATTTACTGTCCCGGTTTGTTTCAACAGAAATGTCATTTCAAAGGCAGTTTCTTTCAATGCACTATATCGTCCGGTGGCGCCTCCATGTCCCGACTCCATATTGGTACGAAGCAAAAGAATATTGTCACCTTTTTTTGTGGCTCTTAACTTAGCAACATATTTTGCCGGTTCATGATACAATACCTGAGAATCATTTAAACCTGCCGTAACCAGAATGTGTGGATAAACCTGAGACTTAATGTTATCGTAAGGTGAATAGGAAAGCATATAATCATAAAAAGGCTTTTCATTGGGATTTCCCCATTCTTCATATTCCTGAGTGGTTAAAGGTAAAGAAGCATCCATCATAGTGGTAATCACATCTACAAATGGCACCTGTGCAACGGCAGCATTGAATAAGTCGGGTCGCATGTTTAAAACAGCCCCTACCAGCAAACCACCGGCACTGCCTCCCATAATGGAGAGTTTTTGAGATGAAGTATATTTATCTGCAATCAGTTGTTCAGCACAGGCAATAAAGTCATTGAATGTATTTTTCTTTTTGAGCAATTTACCATCTTCGTACCATTGCTCGCCCATGTCGCTTCCACCTCTTATCTGTGCTATGGCGAAAACAAATCCACGGTCAATCAGGCTGAAAAAGCTTGAAATAAAATAGGCATCCGAACTCACTCCATAGCTACCGTATGAATAGAGCAAAGCAGGATTATTTCCATCCCTTTTAAGTCCCTTTTTATAAATTACCGACATGGGAACCTGCACCCCATCCGCTGTCTTCGCCCAAACCCTTTCTACCGCATAATCATCTGGATTGAACCCACCTGGCACCTCCTGCTGTTTCAACAGAGTGCTTATTCCCGTTTCCATATTATACGCATAGGTGCTTGAAGGCCGGTTTAATGAGGTATAAACATAACGCAGGACGGATGCTGCATATTCAGGTGTTTCATCAAGATAAGAAGTGTAAACAGGCTCTGGAAATGATATGTTTTTATGAGAATTGTCCCTTAAACCCAATACGTTGATTTCGGTTAGTCCATTTTTTCTGACAGAAATAGCAAGAAAATCCTGAAAAACCTCCATGTTTTCAATTTTAATGCTGTCGTTGTACGGAACAATAACTTTCCAGGTAGATTTATCTGAAAAACCTTTGAGCGGAGTTTCGTAAACCATCCGGTTAAGATGCTCACGATCTTTATATAATATAAAAAATTTCTCTTTGTGATGGTCTACATGATATTCAACATCTTTCGTCCGGGGAAGAAAAACCTTAAACTTTCCTTTCGGTTCATTGGCAGGTAAATACAAGTATTCTGATGTAGTTGTACTCCCCGAATTAATTAGTATAAAGTCATTGGTTTTCGTCTTTTGGACATATAAAATAAACTGTTCATCCGGCTCTTCAAAAACCAGTTCTGCCTCACCGGGAAAGTTTATGTCCATACGGAAAACCTTATCTGCCCGAAGTGTTTCATCACCAAGGGTATAAAATATAGTTGTATTGTCGTTGGCCCAGGCCATGCTCTGAACTTTATCAATATTTAACGGAAGATCCTGACCGGTTTCCAGATCTCTGATACGTAAAGTAAAATCAGCGAAAGAACCGGTTTCATTGGAAAGATAGGCCGCCAAATTGTTGTTTAAACTCACGTCGTACCCAGCAAAAATAAACGCAGGTTTGCCTTCTGCCATGGTGTTTACATTAAAAAGGATTTCTTCAGAAGATTCGTCCGCCAAAGCTTTGCGACAATAAATGCGGTACTGTTTGCCTTCTTCAGTACGTGAATAATAATTGTATCCATTGTTGAGCTTTGGCGCCGTTTCATCGGTTTCTTTAATGCGTGCCTTCATCTCATTGAAAAGTTCCTCCTGCAATGCTGCTGTTGATTTCATGACGGTATCACAATAGGCATTTTCAGCTTCAAGATAGGCAATGACTTCAGGATTTGTTTTTTCCTTAAGCCAGAAATAATCATCGATTCGCTGAACACCAAATTCATTGAAGGATTCAGACAATATTTTGGCGACCGGTGGCGCCGGGAAGTCACTTTGCATGGCGATTGTGGGTTCTTGAGGTTTTGGTTGGTTACAGGCTGCCAACAACTGAAGGGAGGCGATTGCCTGGATAAGCACAGTTCTGGGTGACATAAGACATGAATTTGTTGAGCAGGTAAAATTAGACAAACACTTGATATATGTGTCAAAAGGGCCTTAATAATTCCTAATTAAAAAGAAAAACCCATCGGTTGAAGTAAACTCATGGAAAAAGAACATTTTTAAATTCGTGTATACAACTAATTATGTGCCCTTTACAATTTAAAAATAAATATTTTAGACTATTAGACCATATTAGTCGATTTTTTTCTTGCTTTCTATCAAAACCTGAAATATCTTTGCAGCCTCAATAAGGAATACAATCATTATGCTTGATAAAGACGAGGTTAAAAACTCAATTATAAGTGTAGCACGACAAATTTTCAGCCGGTTTGGTTTTAAAAAAACCACCATGGATGAAATTGCCCAGGCTTCGGCCAAGGGGAAGAGCTCCATTTATTATTACTTTTCGAGCAAGGAAGACATTTTTCAGGCGGTAGTTGAAAAGGAGGCCTCCATGCTTAAGCATGAACTTCTCGATGCCATTGAGCCGCTATCAGATCCGCAGGAGAAGCTTAAGGCATATGTACTGGTGAGGATGCGTACATTTAAAAAACTGGCCAATTATTATGCCGCCATCAAAAGTGAGTACCTCAGTCATCTCGATTTTGTGGAGAATGTTCGTAAGAAATTCGATTTGGAAGAGATAGCTATGGTGGAAAATATATTGAAGGCCGGTGCCCAAAACGATGAGTTTAATATTGACAACACCAGGTTGGCTGCGGTAGCTATTGTTACAGCATTGAAAGGGTTGGAAATTCCCATGTTTTGGCAGGATGAACAAGAGCAGGATATAGAAAAGCGCCTGGATGATCTGATTAATATCCTTTTTTATGGTTTGGTGAAACGATAAAATTTTTTTGCCAACCCTTCGACCATTTGACCAATATGGTCGAATTGTAAATCAACTTGCTGTTTAAATGCATTTTAGCAAAAAACTGCCTTTTAAAACAAGAATTAAAATTGAAAAATAAAAATGAAAAACAATTGCTTAATATTCTGTTGGATGTTTGCCCTGCTCATGGCTACAAATGTGGCCAAATCACAAATACCGGGCATTTCGCCTGAGCTGAAAGAGCTGATAGAACTATCCGTAAACAAAGGCCATAAAGTTACAGAAAGGCACCTTGACAAGGAAATTACCCTTTCGCAACGTCAGGGAGTGCGCATGACCTATGTCCCAAAATTGGAAGTCGGTGGCAAGTATTTGTATGCTAAATCCCAAATGGATGGCAAAATGGGCAACATCACCGGTTTTGAGGGAATTTCCCAACTTCAGGAATTTATGGCCAATCCTGCCTTCCCGACCATGTTTCCCGGTTTGGCAGGCATGACCGATGAAGTAATGCGCCTTCAGCAGTTGATGGCACAGCAGGGAATGGTACTTCCATCGCTGAGCAAAGAGATGGATGGTGATTTCTCGGGAAACTATTTCGGAGTGGATGCCACGGCAAGCATAGTATTGTTCAGCGGCGGGCAGGTGCCTAATATCTCTAAAGCCCTTTCGGGGAAGGCTAAAGCACAGGAAGCTCTGGTTGAAAAAAGCACTTCGGACGTGATTGGCGAGGTGATTACCTTTTATGACCAGCTTGCCCTGCTCGGACAGTCTCAGATACTACTGGAAGAGTCGGCCAGGAGGCTGGAGGCTGAGAAGAATTACGCGGTTTCGGCACTCAACAATGGTTTTGCCACTGCATACGACACACTGCGAATTGCGGTGGCCGATGCCAGCCTGAATGCCAGGCGGGCAGAATACGAAAGCAAGCGAAAGTTGCTGCACCAAAAACTGGAACAACTCACCGGAAAGCCGGCCATAAGTTTCGAAAACCAACAACCGGTACTTGAGCCCATGATATTTATGGCCAAATCCCAGGATATCAGCAACCGTCCTGAGTTTACTGCACTTATCTATGGTCTGGAAGCTCAAAAACACCTGCTTAAAGCGGAACGGTCGCACTATCTTCCAAAGATACAGGCACTCGCCTCGGTACGATATGACAATTTGTACAATGCCGATGCAACCTTCAAATCACCTTTGCCCATGGGAATGGACATCAATCACATGGCAATGGGACCCACATTTATGGCCGGTATAGGATTCAAATGGGAGTTGTTTGACCTTTCGGGAGGCACAGCCAAAGTGCGACAGGCAAAGCTTGAAGTAAGGAAAGCGCAGAACTCTCTGGATGAAGCCCGCGAATTACTGGAGTTGAATTACTGTAAAACCACTACAACCTATCAGGCTTCTTTGGAGCAGGTAGCGTATAAAAACACACAACGACAAACGGCTTACCGGGCTTTGGAGCTTGCTCAAAAATCATACAATGCCGGAATGATAAATATTACTGAACGACTGGCTGTGGAAAACGAAGTTCAGCAGGCTGAAATGGAATACCTGCAGGCCGTATTTGCCCAGCGTCAGGCAGCATTGGAGTGCTACAAAGCAACCGGTGATCTGAATCTGGCGAATGTTCTGTAAAAAAGATAATGCCTGTATCAGTCTAATAGAATCTTTAAAAACCTTAGTGCAACATAGTGCCTTCGTGCCTTTGTGGCAACCAAATCTCAATAAACAATGAAAACAAACAAAAAAGAAAATTCCGGGATGCTTAATGCATTTGTAATCTTTGTCCTGGTGATAGCAGCGGTTGGCTTTGCCGGCTGGGTACTGCTGAAACCCGCACCCGAACTGCTTCAGGGCCAGATGGAAGCCACCGAAGTGCGGATTTCGGGTAAAGTGCCGGGGCGTATCGAGAAATTTATGGTCACCGAAGGCATGAAGGTTAAACAGGGCGATACGCTGGTCAGGTTCAGCAGCCCCGAGCTGGATGCCAAACTCGCCCAGGCTACTTCGGCCGAGGATGCAGCATCGGCACAAAGCCGGAAAGCCACTAAGGGGGCTCGTCAGGAACAGATAACCGGAGCTTACGAAATGTGGCAGAAAGCTGAAGTTGGCGTTTCGCTGGCCCAAAAGACTTTCGAAAGGGTGGAAAATATGTATGCTGATGGCGTGATTCCCACCCAGAAGCGTGATGAAGCCGAAGCCAATCTTCAGGCGGCCGTTGCCACAGCCAAAGCAGCTAAATCGCAATACGATATGGCTATGAACGGTGCCGAAAATGAAGATAAAATGGCAGCCAGTGCCCTGGTAGGCCGTGCAAAAGGCGCCGTTTCGGAAGTAGAAGCTTATCTGCAGGAAACCGTACTGCTCTCGCCAATCGATGGAGAGGTCTCTGACATTTTCCCGCAACGTGGCGAACTGGTAGGCTCCGGTGCGCCGGTGATGAACATCGTTGACTTAAGCGATCAGTGGGCCGTATTCAACATACGCGAAGACCAGTTGGAAAATATCTCCAAAGGAAAAGAATTTGATGCCATTATTCCTGCCCTGGGCAATAAAACGGTTCGCTTAAAAATAAGCTACATCAAAGCCCTGGCAAGCTACGCTACATATAAACCCACCAAAAATAGCGGAGGTTTCGATATCAAAACCTTTGAGGTACACGCCAGGCCGCTTTCGGTGGTTGAAGGGCTGCTGCCGGGGATGAGTGTGCTGGTTTCGGAAAATGGGACGAGGGGCGGAAGGTGAGACATAGGGACAAGAGCACGGGGGGACTGGGCAAGAATTTCTAACCTCCAACCACTAACTTCCAAAGACCAAAGACCAAAGACCAAAAGGGACAAGGGACACGGAAAAGAAACGAGGGATCAGCCCGAGGCTGACAGGCTGGGGCGGAAGGTGAGACATGGGGACAAGAGGACGGGGGAACAGGCCAAGAATTTCTAACCTCTAATCTCCAACTTCTAACTTCCAAAGACCAAAGACCAAAGACCAAAGACCAAAGACCAAAGACTAAAGACAAACAGCCAAAGACCAACAGCCAACGACCAACAGCCAAAGACTAACAGCCAAAGACTAAAGACTAAAAGGGGAAAGGGAAATAAGGAAATAAGGAGACAAAGAGAATGCTATTTGAACAACCAATTATAGTTAGAGGGTCCCTTCTCCTTTGGTGCCTGAGCGGCGTCGAAGGCAGGAGAAGGTGCCGAAGGCGGATGAGGTAGTAAAGGGACGGGGAGACCATGAGGTAATCTTCCCGATCCTGTAAGTACGGGACAGGACTAACCGTCTACCCTCTACCCTCTAACCTCTAACCTCTAACTTCTAAAATAAAACTTTCAATCTTCAAATCAACAAATCAACAATAAAAATGAAATCTACAATAAATCGCATATTAGCCATTGCCCGACGGGAAGTTTACCGCATGTCATCGCGCAAGCTGTATTTTCTGGCGGTGCTGGTTTTCCCGGTGCTTTCCATGCTGTTTTTTGCTTCCGTTATGAAAGAGGGGCTGCCCACCCGCCTGCCTATTGCTGTGGTGGATTTAGATCAGACGGTTACTTCACGCAAATTTGTTCGAAACATTGATGCTACTCAAAGTTCCAGTGTGGTAATGCAGTTGAATTCAGAAAATGAAGCCATGAGCGAGTTGCGTAAAACCAATATTTATGGTTTTGTGATGTTTCCCAGAAATATGCAGGCAGACATTATGGCCGGGCGACAACCAGTGGTGAGTTTTTACTATCAGAATGCCTTTATTATTACCGGCGGATTGATTCAAAACGATATCACAAAAATGCTGCATACCCTGGCTGCGGGAGTCAATATCCAGAAACGTGAAGCCATGGGTATACCCTCACAAACCATGATGGCGAATGTGCAGCCCATCAAAATGGACACGCATCTGCTGTTCAACCCAACCACCAGCTATCCGGCTTATGTTACCAGCATAATGCTGCCCATAATGCTTCAGATTTTTATTGTGATGATTACGGTTTATAGCATTGGTATCGAAATTAAAGAACGCACCTCACATGAGTGGCTCAAAATGGCGGATAAGTCCATGGTAGTGGCTATTGCAGGGAAACTGCTTCCTTATACCATTATATTCCTGATACTGATGACCTTTCAGAATTTCATACTGTACCGGGTATTGATGGTTCCACTGAACGTAAATATGGGCTGGATGATTCTTGCCTCGGGTATATTTGTATTGGCCTATCAGGCCATAGGAGTATTTTTTATAGGGCTGCTCCCCATGATGCGGCATGCGCTGAATCTTACGGCTTTTTATACAATCCTTGCACTCAGCCTGGTTGGGTTTTCCTTTCCTGCCGAAGCAATGTTGCCGCCTTTCAGGGCGTGGGCTGTGCTTTTCCCGGCAAGGCACTATATGCATATTTTCCAAACCCAGATGCTGGCAGGCTTTGAGGTCTGGTATACAGCCTGGTCTTACCTCTTTCTGATACTGTTCATATTGCTGCCTATTACCATTCTGGGACGGCTAAAGTCTGCACTCATCTATCAGGATTTTATTGAAGATATCCATAAAAATGAGGTGCTGACAAAATACCACGCAGAGACGTAATGACGCAATGCCTTTTGTCACTTTGAAAAATCAAAACATTGTTTTAAAACATAAAATTAAAATCTTGAAAGTATTTAAGATCAATTCATTGCGACTTCGTACATGCCCGCCGAAGGCTGGTCATTACATGGCAATGAAACTTAATGAATTATTGAAATTACAAAAATGAAAACATATATTTTAAACCTTTCCGGGAAAATTAAGGAGGCTGTTGCCAACACCTTCAGGGTTTGTATGCGTGAGTATCAGTTGATATTCACCGACCTCGGGGTGGTGGTTCTTCTGCTGGTTGTTCCGGTAGTTTATCCGGCACTTTACTCCTTTATCTATTATCCGGAGGTGGTGCACGATTTGCCCGTTTCGGTGGTTGATCTTTCGCATTCGCCGGCCAGCCGCGACTATATCCGAAGCTTGAATGCAACTCCGGAAGTTAAGATTGAACACTACTGTCTCAGTATGGAAGAGGCCATCGTTCGCTTTAAAAAGGGACAAAGCAATGGGATTGTGGTCATTCCCGAAAATTTCAGCAATAACATTGCCACCGGGCAACAGGCGGTGATTTCGGTGTATGCCGATATGAAATTTTTCCTCCATTACAAGGCAATTATGATGGGATCCGCTTTTGTTACTCTGCAAAAAGGCAGTGATATTCAGATAGAGCGGCTGATGGCCGGTGGTCTTAGCGCTCATCAGGCAGATATACAGGCCAATCCTATTCTGTTGAATGGCAATGCTATGGCCAATTCAGCCGGTGGCTTTGCCAGTTATGGTATTCCGGCTGCACTTATGCTCATCATTCAGCAAACATTGGTGCTTTCCATCGGAATTTTGGCCGGAACAGCCCGCGAACGCCATGCCGGCGGATTGCTGGTTCCTCCCGACAGGCGCAGGATAGGCACACTGAGGCTGGTGGTGGGCAAATCTGCCGCTTATTTTACCATTTATCTGATTCTGAGTGTATATATGCTTGCATTTATTCCCCGGATATTCGGTTATCCGCAAATGGCTGGTGCCAGTGAACTGTCAGCACTCCTTATCCCCTATCTCTTATCGGCCATTTTCATGGGAATGACATTGAGTGTACTGTTCAAAAACCGGGAAAGCCCGATGCTTTTGTACCTCTTCGCCTCTTTTCCATTGCTTTTCCTGTCGGGAATTATCTGGCCGCTATCCAATATGGGTCCACTGTGGCTGGCGGTGAGAGAAATCTTCCCATCATCCAATGCCATGTATGGCTTTATTAAAATGAATACACTGGGCGCCGGTATCTCCGAAACACGGAGTGAAATTATGGCATTGTGGGTGCAGAGTGGGATATATTTCCTTATGGCTTGCCTGGTTTACTGGAAGCAGGTTAAGATTGCAGATTTCAGATTTCAGATTGTAATGCCGTGCAAGCAGAGCTGATTGCGGTAGGGAGAATTGACGCATGAGGGACAAGGGGACGAGGAGACAAAGAGACAAGTAGAATGCTAATTGAATAACCAATTAGTGTTAGAAGAGTCCGCCTCAGGCGGAAGAAGGTTCCGAAGGCGGATGAGGTGAAAAAGGAGACTATTATAAATTGAAAAAAAGATGATGACTTGGAAAAAAATTGCAGAATGTGTGCGGGAAAGGTCAACAAGACCCCTTGTCACCCAAATAGAAGATGGGATTTCGAGCAGAAAGAGTCGTCCCTCGTCCCCCGTCCCCCGTCCCATTTTTTAACAAAAAACAAACTTCAAAAACAAAAAAAATGAAAACAAAAACAAAAATGATTGCTTTACTGATGCTTACGCTTTTCTTCGTAAATGGCGTGAATGCTCAGGTGTCTTTTGGTACACGCCACGGAATTTCGCTGAGTACGCTCTCAAAAACCGGTGATTTTGCCGATAATGACAAGATGATTGCCACTTACACCGGTGGGCTGTTCATTGGCGTTCCCATTGGAGGGGATTTTGCCATTCAGCCTGAACTCAATTACGTTTGCAAAGGCCGGAGTAACGTTAAAACAGACTTTGGAACCAGCGAATTCAAGAGCCGCTATCACTACCTGCAGGTGCCCGTGATGCTGAGGTATAATTCAAATGTAACCGGCAATGAAAATACAAAACTTTACTTCACTGCCGGTCCTTATGCTTCAGCCTTGCTAAAATCGCAATGTAAACTCAAAAACTGCAATGAGTGGACGGATGACAAATACGATAATGAAGACAAAGAGCCTGACTTAGGTGTAATTTTTGGGATGGGCGTAACCTTTCCCGTGAAAAACCTGAAACTTCAGGCCGACCTGAGGTATGATATGGGTTTGTCAAAGCTAAACTTCCAGCCCGATGATTACCGCACCAAGGCATTGAGCCTAACACTGGGAATTATCTTCTAAAAGAACCTGATGTGGATAACCAGTCCACGCATTTTGGTTTTCACGGATTGTAAACCTGCATCAGCATCCGGAACAAGGGCATGAAAATGTTCTGTTCCGGATTTTTTGTGGATTTGGGTTGATAGAATACCAGAGACGCATCAAATTGATTTTTTTAACCGGAGAACACCAAACACCTTTTTTATGAGTTTATCTTCCCTCCCAGGCATGTAAAATCAATCATTTTGCATTTATTTACTATGTATTTACAATTTCAGCCTTAAATTAGCCCGGAAATTATTCCCCTATGAAAGTCAGAACGATCATTCTTTTCCTGTTACTGTTTCTTGTTGCGAGAAGCCTTACTGCTCAATGGGAGCCGCAAACGGTCATCAATCAGCGCAGCATCGATAACTCTTATGTTTCTGATGCTGATGGAAATCTGGATGCCGCTGAAATCGAACAGCTTAACCAGATTCTCCGGCAAACTGAAGCGGAAACCGGGGTACAATTTGCCATTGTGGTGTTGAATGAGATCAGCGAGAAGTGGGAAATTATGGGCTTTGGAGTGGAGCTGTTCAACACATGGGGTATAGGGCAGAAGGATAAGGATAATGGTTTGCTCTTACTTATCGTTAAAAATAAGCATGACTGGCGCTTTTTCAGTGGTTATGGTGTTGAAGGAACTTTGCCCGATGCGCTGCTGAACAGACTGGGCGAAACCTATATTGTTCCGGCATTTCGAGCTGAAAACTATGGCAAGGGATTGATCGATGTTTCTACCAAAATCAATCAGATATTGACTGATGAAGAAGTTGCGGAAGCTACACGGTATGCCATGCATTACGAACCCTGGTGGGATACTTTTCAGATGACGCTCTGGATTGCCTGGTTTGTCATTATGGGAATTGCCTTGTATGCAATGCAGAAAAAGCGCAAAAGGCAAGCCCAAACCAATGCTAATACAATCCCATTTAAAACTGATAATAAAGCAACCGACATGGTGGTGCTTGTCCCCGATAAATCTGCCAAAGTGAAGGTGTGGAGTGGCAACAGAACCGTTAAATTTCTGTCGGTTTATGGAATGGCGGGTATAGTGCCGGGCATGGCCTCTTATTACAGTGATTTATTCAGCAATCCCGTGGGAAATGCCGTTTTCGGGTTCTACATTTACCTGTTTGCCCTTTCGGTCATCGTTCAATACCGGCTTAACCGGAATGCCAAACGCCTCTCCCCGGACGGACCATCACATTTTCTTACACTCACTCAAGCCAATAAATTATTGTTGCTCCGTACGATCTTTTTCCCTCTGGCTTTTCTGCCGTATTATTTTATCTACAAAAAGAAACTTAACCGCCTAAAAGATGAAAAAATCATCTGCCGGCAATGCCATATGGATGCAATTCCCTTACCGCGTGTTGATTATGGCCGGCATCTTAATCCGGCTGAAATGCTGGAAATCAAGCTTAAAAGCCGGGATACCCGGTTTTACCAATGCCCCAAGGGTCATCTCACCAAAATTATGTTTGCCGGCAAAAAGGCTGCTGATTTCCGCACCTGCCACAAGTGCCACACCCTAACGATGGCGAAAACCGGCGAAAAAACCGTTCTGGCGGCTACCTATTCTGCCTCCGGCAAAGGCGAGCGGGAATATACCTGCAAAAACTGCAGTGCCAAAATGATCACTCCATTTGTTATTCCTATGAAGCAATCCAGCTCTTCTGGCTCTGGGTCAGGTTCTTCAGGTTCCGCAGGAGGAGGAGGAGGCTCATGGGGTGGTGGAAGCACCGGTGGTGGGGGCGCAGGAGGGAAGTGGTAAAACTTTTGGGAAAGGTTCATTTTTAATCAACCTCTGGGGGTGCACAATTTTTATTTCATTTTTCAAGAATCTCATTTTTCAGCGGGAATAGATGTTTTTCCAAAATCACCCAAATCATTGATGAATCAACAGAATCGTAAGTGTGAATCAATCGGTACCTGAATCCAACAATTTTCCTCGCATTTTCAAGGGTGTTGGCCGGTAACAACTTGTCAAATTTATTCACAGTTTCTCCAATAATTCCGGGCTGACGTTCCACTGTACCTTGCGTTTTCAAATCTGTTGAATAAAGAATCTTTTGAAAGGGAAGTCAACCACCTGGCTTCTTCTTTCCCTTGATGCTACTCATCAATCCGTAAAAGAAAATATGTTTCATCATTTTTGATTACATCCCATCCCGCTTCCAAAGTGAGCGTCCAATTATCACATTTAATAATGGCGCCATCCTTTATAATAACATTGGCAGGAGAGTTTTGTAACTCAGAATTAAATCCGTCTATAGTTCTTTCCTCAACCTGGCTACAGGTATGCTCAGTTGTTCCCGGTATTTCGCTACGGTGCGCCGGGCAATGTTATAGCCTTTTTCTTTTAGGATGTCGGTGAGTTGTTCGTCGGTGAGTGGCTTTATTTTATCCTCATTATCAATACAATCTGAAAGAATTTTTTTGATTTCACGTGTGGAGACCTCTTCACCCGAATCGGTTTGCATGGATTCGGAAAAGAAAGTCTTTAGCAGAAAGGTGCCGAAAGGCGTTTGCACATATTTGGAGTTGGCTACCCTTGAAATGGTTGAGATATCAAGTCCTACAATTTCAGCAATGTCTTTAAGGATCATTGGTCGTAGTTTGGTTTCATCTCCCGTAAGGAAATACTCGCTCTGATACTCCATGATGGCTGACATGGTAACGAACAGGGTATTTTGCCGTTGTTTGATGGCATCGATAAACCAGCGTGCGGAGTCAATTTTTTGCTTGATAAACATTACCGCATCCTTTTGGCTGTTCGATTTGGTTTTACTTTCTGCATAAGTCTCCAGCATATCCACATAGGTTCGGCTCAATCGTAGCTCCGGTGCATTGCGCGAATTGATCTGAAGTTCCAATTCACCATCCTTATTGTAAACAAAGAAATCGGGCATAATGTAATGGTTTGCCCGGGTGGTTTCACCCATTGAATTCCCCGGCTTTGGGTTTAGTTTAAGGATTTCATTCACAGCATCCCGCAAGTCATCTTCCGAAACTTTGGCCCTGCGGGTTATTTTATCATAATGCTTTTTGGTTAGTTCATCAAAGTATTTGTCCACCAGTTGCAGTGCCAGAGCAACAGAGGGCGTCTGTTCAAAGCGGCGAAGCTGAATCATTAGGCATTCGCGCAGATCACGGGCACCAACTCCGGGGGGATCAAACTCCTGAACTACTGACAGCAGTTCATCTAACTCTTTAACATCAGTTATAATATTCTGGGTAAATGCCAGGTCGTCAACCATAGCCGAAAGTGCACGATTCAGGTATCCTGAATCATCCAGGTTGCCGATAATATAGCGGGCAATCTGCATCTGCCGCTCATCCAGTCGACGCAAACCCAGTTGCTGTAACAAGACTTCATGAAAACTGACGCCCGATGCAAATGGAACTTCACGTTGTTCATCATCGGCACTTGTATTGTTAGCATTTAGGCGATAAGCAGGAATATCATCGTCATCCAGATATTCGGTAATGTCAAAATCTTCCCGCTCTTTTTCAAGTTCTTCCACCGGATCGGGCTCAGGCTCAGGAACGGTATCGCCCTCATCTGCACTCATACCAGGGTCGGATGAATCTTCCAACGCAGGATTTTCCTCTATTTCCTGTTTTATACGTTGTTCTAAAGCTATAGAAGGTATCTGCAGCAGCTTCATCAACAATATCTGTTGAGGCGAGAGCTTTTGAAGTAGTTTCTGCTGAAGTTTCTGAGTTAACATGTAAAGTTGGTATTAAACACAATTTTTGAGCCAAAATACAAAAAATCTTTCAATGATAAACGTCAGAACTTTAGATTTATTTGAAAATAGTGGCTTATACCGGCAGTCACCAGATTAAAATTCGGCATTCTGTGGTGTCCGTGGGAAGGGAATCACGTCACGGATATTGGCCATGCCCGTTATAAACAAGATGAGTCGCTCGAATCCCAGTCCAAAACCGGCATGAGGAGCCGTACCATATTTGCGGGTATCGAGGTACCACCAGATGTCCTTTTCGGGAATTTCCACTTCGCGGCATCGATTGACGAGCTTCTGATAATTTTCTTCGCGTTGCGATCCACCGATAATTTCGCCAATGCGTGGGAAAAGCACGTCCATAGCCCTTACTGTTTTTCCATCCTCATTTTGCTTCATATAAAAAGCTTTTATTGTACTGGGATAGTCGGTTAGAATGACCGGTCGCTTAAAATGTTTTTCCACCAGGTAGCGTTCATGTTCGCTTTGCAAATCAGTACCCCAATCAACCTTGTATACAAATTTCTGTCCTGAGGTCATCAATATCTCAACAGCTTCAGTATAAGTCAGGCGTTTAAAATCGTTTTCTGTTGCAAAGCGAAGGCGGTCGATCAGTTCGTGGTCATACATCTTGTTTAGAAACTCCAGGTCGTCCATACAATGTTCCAGGGCATAGTTTACCAGGTATTTCAGGAAATCCTCGGCCAGGTCCATGTTGTCGTGGATATCATAAAAAGCTACTTCGGGTTCAATCATCCAGAATTCTGCCAGGTGTCGCGGCGTATTTGAGTTTTCGGCCCTGAAAGTTGGCCCAAAAGTATAAATTTTCGAGAGGGCCATTGCTCCGAGTTCACCTTCCAGCTGCCCTGAAACAGTTAAATTGGTAGCTTTTCCAAAAAAATCATGACTGTAATCCACCTCTCCTGTTTCGGTTAAAGGCGGATTTACAGGATCAAGTGTAGTAACCCTGAACATGGCTCCGGCACCTTCTGCATCAGAGCCTGTAATGATGGGTGTGTGCAGGTAATAAAAACCATTGTCATTAAAATATTTATGAATGGCAAACGACATGGCATGCCGGATGCGCAGCACAGCTCCAAAGGTATTGGTTCGTGGCCTGAGATGGGCAATCTCCCGCAAAAACTCCAGAGAATGACCCTTCTTTTGCAAAGGATAGGTTTCAGGATCAGCACTGCCGTATACTTCAATTTCTCTGGCAATCAATTCAACGGCCTGTCCCTGCCCGGGTGATTCGACCAATTCACCAATAACCGAAATACAACTTCCGGTAGTGATCAGCCTGAACATTTCTTCATTAAAATCAGCCGGATTGGCTACTATCTGTATGTTATGTATGATGCTGCCATCATTGAGTGCGATAAATGTTACATTTTTATTGCCCCGGCGGGTTCGCACCCATCCTTTTAGGTTTATGCTGTTTCCAATGCCAATAGATTCCCAGTCTCTGAGAGCTGAGGCTACTGTAGTACGTTTGAGTTTATCCATTAGAATACTAATTTGCAGTTATTGAATTGTTTATAACCAGGCTGCCTGTTAATTTGAGGCGCAAAGTTATGAAAATTCCCGCATTCCATATCTGCATAATTAAAGCTTCGGCAGAATCTTATTTTGATGTG
>DHSR01000054.1 GCA_002410555.1 Bacteroidales bacterium UBA5281
GAGATAAGGAAACAGGGAGACAAAGAGAGTACTATTTGAACAACCAATTATAGTTAGAAGGTCCCTTCTCCTTTAGGAGAAGGTGCCGGAGGCGGATGAGGTGTTCATGGGACTTGGAGACAAGGAGACAAGGAGAGATAATGAAGAGTGAAAGAGAAATTTCTAACCTCTAACTTTCAACTTCCAGCTTCTAACCTCTAACCTCTAACTTCTAACTTCTAACTTCTAACCTCTAACTTCCAACTTCTAACCTCTAAATTCTAACGACCGAATTGAGCAAAGCGAAATCCCGGGAGCGTCCCGTACGTAAGGGATTCGGGAAACCAACACCCAAAGACTAAAGACTAAATAACCATGGCGAAAATTTTAGTGATTGACGATGAACGCAGTATCCGCAGCACTTTGCGTGAAATACTGGAGTATGAAGGTTACGAAATGGATGAGGCTCCTGATGGACCCACTGCATTGGAACTGGCGGCAACAGAGAAATATGATGTAATCTTGTGCGACATTAAAATGCCCCAGATGGATGGCATTGAGGTTCTTGATAAATTGCTGGTGATGAACGATACACCCGTGGTGATGATTTCTGGACATGGAAATATTGAAACTGCAGTGGATGCTTTGAAAAGAGGTGCATACGACTATATTTCAAAACCTTTAGACCTGAACCGCCTGCTGGTAAGCATACGTAATGCCGTGGAGAAAGGCAGCCTGGTAAAAGAAACCCGTGTGCTGAAACGTAAAGTGAGCAAAACATACGATATGATCGGAGAATCGCCGGCCATGGAACATATCAGGGATATGATTGACAAGGTTGCTCCTACCGATGCCCGGGTATTGATTACCGGCAGCAATGGCACCGGTAAAGAGCTGGTTGCCCGGTGGTTGCATGAATTCAGCCTCCGTGCTGAAGGCCCTTTTGTGGAAGTAAACTGCGCCGCCATTCCCGGTGAACTTATTGAAAGTGTGCTGTTTGGTCATGAAAAAGGCTCTTTTACCTCGGCCATCAAGCAACGCAAAGGCGATTTTGAGCAAGCCAACGGTGGAACCCTTTTTCTGGATGAAATCGGTGATATGAGTCTGGCTGCCCAGGCCAAAGTGCTGAGGGCACTGCAGGAAAACAAAATCATGCGCGTGGGCGGTGAAAAAGAGATTCCGGTTGATGTTAGGGTGATTGCCGCCACCAATAAAAATATTCAGGAAGAGATCGAAAAGAAAACTTTCCGGGAAGACCTTTACCACCGGCTGAGCGTGATTTTAATTCATGTACCTACCCTCAACGAAAGGGAAGAAGACATTCCTTTGCTGGCGAATTATTTTATCAACGAGATCTGCGAAAGCCAGGGCAAACCACCGATGACTTTTACCGACGAGGCACTAGAGACACTCAAAAAAATAGAGTGGACGGGAAATATCCGGGAACTGCGCAATGTGGTAGAGCGCCTGGCCATATTAGGTGGAAATCCTATATCCGCAGCCGATGTGGACCTGTATGCAAAGCGATAATATATAAATTTGAACTGACACCTCTCCAATACTGGTATAGTTTTTGTATCTTTGCCCCTGCATTATCAACCGGGGATGACCGGTTTTGACAGCAAGGAAGTGGTAATGTAAGCACGCCGGGTGTTGTAAGTGTAGCCCGTAAAATCTAACTTTCACAGCCTATAACTGGCAACGATTATAATTACGCGTTAGCCGCTTAATCAAGGATTAAGCCGCTTTCTGCTCCCCGGGAAGCCTTGTGTGGCCGCGTCCCGGCCAGAGCATCACAAATGCCACAATAAGACAGGTAAGGTCCTGGTGCCTGTTCGAAAACCAAAAGGAATAAGGATGGTGTAGGGTCGTTTTCTCCCGGCACTCTCCCGAAAACCAACTGAAAACTAAGCGCGTAGAAAGCATTAGTGCTGCTTGTTTGGACGCGGGTTCGACTCCCGCCATCTCCACAAAATAGCCCTACAGATCAATACTGTAGGGCTTTTTATTTATGATAATCTATACTAATTGTATTGAACAATGTATGGCGAATGCCAATAAATATTTTTTTGCGACTGATTCGTAAAACAAATCAGCATTGTACTGAAATGAATAAACGCATTAACAGAAAACTAATCTAGCCATCACCCACAACATATACATAAATCTGTAATAAAAATTAAGGTGATAAAAATTTAACAACTATATTTGTCTTACTTTTTTTAATAGTTCTTTACTTTCACAATTTAATTCAAAAACCATGGCTAAAAAGTTGCAACTGTTTTCAAAAGAAGTATGGGATGCAGCAGTCCCTGAATATGGATTCAACCGTCCGGCAAGTTTATGTGGAATAATAACTAAAATTGAATTCTTTGATGCCAATACCGGTTCTGGAAGATATTGCAAAATTTATGTTGACAATAAGGGCATGTTTATTTTAAATGCTCTTAAAGCAATTTCTTCAGGACTTCCGGAATCTGCCAAACCCAATGAATATTTTTTAGAACCTGGAAATACTCTAAGGATAAGAAAAATTTAGCTTGTAACCCTCCACTATAAACGCGTTCCAAACATCTTCAGAATTTAATCCCATTCTGACCCACCACTCTATTTATTACTTATCTTATGATTGAAAAGGCAAGGTTGTTGGATGATTGAATGATTAGAATTAATTTTCGTCAGGTTTATCAAATTAAATTATGCATTTGTTCTTGAAGCCAATACTTTTAAATAGCCTTCTGGAGTCATTACTCCTATTTCGCTTTTGGCAAAATCTATAAGGTTATGTGTTAATATTACATCAATTTTTTGGGATTGTACCCCTGCGAAATGCTGCAATGCATCTTCAAAATCCGTAAAGCCAGAACCCAGCGCCTGTAATACAATATCACGATTCATCTCCAGAACATCCACTATAGTCAATAATTGATCAAGTCTTTCTATAACCCGTTCATGTTTTGCGGTTTGCCTCAGAAGATAGTATAGGTTGCTGCAGATTACCGGCGTTATAAAGCCTTCAATGGATTTTGTTTCACATAGCGACAAAATGTGTGCTGCATTTTCTGCAAACGGCTGTCGGTCGAAGAAGAAATAAAGGATTACATCGCTATCAATCAGTAATTTATCCATGCTATAGATATTTATCAGATAGACCCTTTGTAAGGTCCTTTTTATAATCAAAACCGGCAGGCGCTTTGAAGGAACCCTTCAATGATTTTGTAATTGGCGCAATATCTTTCCCGGATTTAGGCCCGTCCCGGGTAATCACCAGTAAATAATTCTCAACGATATCAGATAAACTACGGCCTTGCTGCCTGGCATAGTGCCTGGCCCGTTCAATAACCGAAGCTTCGATGGTTAAGGTGAGTTTTGTTTTCATTAGCGATTTTTTGTGTTTTGATAGATACAAATATAATAAAAATCCAAAGGCACGTGCAAATATTCTTATTTATATACGTATTTATTAGCGAATATTCTTTTCTTTTTAAGCTTATTACAATTCACATCTTAGCGAAAAAGTTCGGAAGCTTAAACTTCCGGGCTTAGATCTGCTTAAACAAATCTTTGTGAATTATTTCCTGATTTCATAAATAATAGTGGGATTTATTATTTGATTAATATTCTCACTATTTACAAATTGAATATCATTTATCTTTCCCTTACTTGTCTTAATTACTGTCAAATTTGCAATGTTAAATGGCATTTTGTCTATTGAACTATTTATATCTTGATATACAATAGCTTTATCCTTAAAAGGGTTCAGATCAACATCTATTTTCTGATAAATAATAGTAACATTCGGCTTATCATTATCAACCAATAGACCGTTTAAATTGATTAATGCACTTTGAACACAACCAAGACATGAAAAAGTAGGAATCAAAACATAAAGATGATTCTTAACTGCAATACCTGTGTTAAACTCCTGAAGTAAATTGTTTAGTCCCTCAGACTCTTTATTGTAAGGATTGTCACAACTAAAGAGTAAAGAAACCAATGCAACTGAAAGAATAATGTACTTCATTTTTAGAATTTATAAAGGCTAAGTGATAACTGGTTTATATTTTCATGAGAGTTAGGAACATCACTGATATAAATTCCATCAATTGTGCATAAAATAACATCAGACGAATTGTAGCGATAGTCAAAAACAAACTCATTTATTATTTTAAATTTGTTATTCATTATCACTATGGACCATTTCATGTGTTCACTATCAAATTTGTTTTCAGATTTATAAATGAATCTATGCCTGGCGACTCTCAGATACTGTTGTGTGTATTTATTATAAATCAGGGCAATATATTTGGGTTCACTAAATAAAAAATTCTTATAGAAAGCCATATCTAATCTTTTCTTCTCTGGATAGGGCATAAAATTATTTATAAATTTACTGTCATATAAAACACTTCTCACTTTACATTCATTTTCAAATAAATAAACACTATCATCACTAGCAAATGACACCAATACACTTTCTGCTGAGTAAGGGCATATATCCGGAAAGTAATTGAGAAAGTCATAATTATTATCTGCATATTTCCTGGGAAAAGAACCCCACTGTCTTTCAGAATTAGTTGCATTCTGCAAATCAATTTGGTATATTGGTTTTACGGTCTGGAAATACTCATTTCTTTCCAGGGGAAGACCAACGTTTAAATTTCTACTGGAATTGCCTAAATAAAGTTTATTACCAATACAATTTAAAGGGTTATCCGGATTTAAAGTTGGAACGCCACTTTCCAACTTTTCTTCAAAAATAACTAAGCCTGTTGAATCTACAATGGTGATACAACTTGTTAATGGATTGAATAGAACAATAGAATCAAAGTCTTTAACAAACAATTGAAAATAAGGTAATGAATTAATTACTTTTGAATTGAGAGTATAGGATTTTTCAACCTTTTCCGAATTAAATTCAAAAAAATGCAAATTCATATCCTTCAGAGACTGGAGAATTAGAAGCGAATTACCTTCGATACAATTAACAGCATGGTTAACCACGGCATAGGGTGGGTTCATATTGAATGAAATTTCTCCAATTTTTTTAGCGCGTGTGGTCGAATTACAGCCAAATAGACAGGTTAATAAAAAACAGATAAGAATAATTAATCTTTTTGTATTCATGAGTCCAGTCTGAAATTTATGATATATTAGACGATTAGGAATTTTTCAGCAGACCCTAATAAAACAAATCTCTGTGAAACCTTCGTGTTCTTCGTGTCTTAGTGGCAAAAACCCTAAAACCCCCTTCCAAACATTTCCCAGAATTTAACTTCCAGTCCGGCCCAGCGCTGCATGGTGGCACCGGCAAAATCGCTGCTGTAATGGGTGAGCAATGTTTTGGCTTCTTTTTCTTTGCCTTCAGCGATGAGTTGTTTGGCTTGCAATTCGAGGGCAGGCATTTCCAGGCGGGCCTTTTCTTCAAAGCTCAGTACATTTTCAAGGATGGTGCCTTTGGTTTTGCCCCAGGAAACGGTGGCCAGCTTGTTGGCTTTGCGGTATCCCCAAAGTGCAGCATCTTCGCGGTAGTTCTTTTGTCCGCAAACTTCCCATTTGGCGGGCAATTCATTAACTCCGGCATAAACCGGAATGCGGGGGCTTTCACCCGGATTATCGAACGAGAACCAGGAAACCGCACCAATAGCATCGGGCAGCCAACCGCGCAGTTGGGTTATGTGTGAATAGGAACACCAGGAAACCGAAACCGTACGTTGAAACTCTATTGTTCCGGGAGCCAGGTAATTCAATGTATTTCGCATATCGCCGGTAGGCCAGGGATTGGCTACGGGGCTGATGATGGTATCCTGACCAATTTCTTTGCGGTTATCGTCGTAGCGTTTTTTTACCATTTTAATGTGTTGCGTCATATCATAGGGGCTGCCTTCATAGGTTTCGCGATACAATTGGGCCAGCTTTTCAACGCTGACTTTATTTTCAGGTTTCACCGAAAAAGGCAACTCATCCATATCCATAGTAAGGCCAAGAGATGGCGCCAACGCATTCAGTACATAAAACTCTCTGATTTTATAAGGTTTATCTACATTGCCATAGGCTTTCCAGAATTTGAAAGGCTCTTTGCCATCCCACAGACCAAATTCAAGCGCAACTTCCTTATAGTTATCGCTGGCCATAAAATAATCGGGATTTTTTAAATCAATGGTACCGATGCGTACGATGTTGGCCTGAATTCCCACGTGATCATCAGGAATACGCTGTGCCGCCCACACGCCGCCAATTTTTTCAGGGCCTTCGCCGAGAATTTCCATTTGCCACACCTCCTTTGGATCGGCAATGGTGATACATTCGCCATAATCACCAAAACCATATTCTTTTATCAGACTGCCAATCAGGCGAATGGCATCGCGGGCATTATCGCACCGCTGCAGGGCTACTCTTTGGAGTTCTTCCACCAGAAACATCCCACTTTTATTTACCAGAGTATCCGGGCCCACGAAAGTGGCTTCGCCCATAGCAAGTTGTTTTTCATTGAGTGACGGATAGGCGGTATTCAGATAGGCATAAGTGTGTTTTGCCTGAGGAATGCGCCCGGCTACCTTTAGTTTACGCATATCGTCAGGAGTTTCGGTATGCAGGGTGCCTTTATACACAATGTGCATGGCAGTGTCGGCGTGATCGGCGGCCGGTTCCATGCGCATCCAGGTGCGGTAATTGCCATCGCAGGTGTGAGCGGTCATTACTGAACCGTCGGTGGATGCATTTTTGCCCACCATAATGCTGGTGCAGCTTTCGCCAAACCAGGGATCGCCCGGTTGTACCTGAGCAAAAGAAACTAATTGAAACGCTGCAAAGCAGAACACTGCTAAAAATCGAACTATCATTTGAAAGGAGTAAGTGATTTAGAGGGTAAAATTAGAAAGAATTTTGAGATTGCAAGGGCTTTGGGCAATTACCTGTGCAACAAAAGGTAATTTTTTTGGCCTGCTGAAAAAATCACAACCCTTTATAGAAGTATAAATATTTGATAACAAGTTGCAGTCTTCCCGCATGCAGGCGGGAGCAATGTAATACATAAGCATGGAATATGTACCTTTTAGGAGGAAAATTTACAATACCGCACAAATAATAGCCTTATACCCTACTGGTATACAATGTCATATTATTTCTTCACCAGGCCCTTATTCACTGAGGAAGAAAATATCAGTATAAAAAAAGGGCGGACAAGGATTTGATTATCGCGTCCGCCCCAATTGGCTTTTTTTGAAATTAAAATCGTTTAGTACCTGTAGTGATCGGGTTTATATGGTCCTTCAATGGGCACACCGATGTAAGCTGACTGTTCAGGCGTTAGTTTGGTAAGCTTTACTCCAATTTGCTCCAGGTGCAGGCGGGCAACTTCTTCGTCTAGCTGCTTGGACAAACGATATACATCTATGTCGTAATCATGCTGCCACAAATCAAGCTGGGCCAAAACCTGATTGGAGAAGGAGTTGCTCATCACAAAGGAGGGATGTCCGGTAGCACAGCCCAGATTCACCAGGCGGCCTTCGGCAAGCAGGAAAATGGCATTGCCTTTTTCAAAAGTAAACTTATCCACCTGAGGTTTAATATTTGTATGCTCCACGTTGCCGGCTTTAAACAGTGGCTCTACCTGTATCTCATTGTCAAAGTGACCAATATTACACACTATACTTTGATCTTTCATGGCACGCATATGCTCCAGGGTAATCACGTCGCGGTTACCTGTTGCAGTAATATAGATATTCCCTTCTTTAATGGCTTCTTCAATGGTTGACACTTCAAATCCTTCCATTGCAGCCTGCAATGCACATATGGGATCGATTTCGGTAACAATAACGCGGGCACCATAGGAGCGCATTGAACGGGCACAACCTTTACCTACATCGCCAAAACCAAGTACAACAGCCACTTTACCGGCAATCATTACATCGGTGGCGCGCTTGATGCCATCGGCCAATGATTCATGGCAACCGTAAAGATTATCAAACTTTGATTTGGTAACTGAATCATTCACATTAATGGCCGGAAAAAGCAATTCACCAGCATGCATCATTTGATATAAGCGGTGCACCCCCGTGGTGGTTTCTTCAGAAACACCTTTGAGGTCTTTTACAGCCCGGTGCCATTGTTGCTTGTCTTCCATAAAAGCATCACTAAGATTTTTCAGCAATGCTTTCTCTTCTGAGTTTTCAGTCTTTACATTCAGCAAATCGGGATTTTTTTCTATGGCATATCCTTTATGCACCATCAGGGTGGCATCTCCCCCATCATCAACGATAAGGTTGGGGCCTTTTCCTTCGGGGAAAGACAATGCCTGAAGCGTACACCACCAGTATTCTTCAAGCGTTTCGCCTTTCCAGGCAAATACCGGAATACCTGCAGCCGCAATGGCAGCAGCAGCATGATCCTGGGTGGAAAATATATTGCAACTTGCCCATCTTACGTCAGCACCTAAAGCAGTAAGTGTCTCTATAAGTACGGCCGTTTGGATGGTCATATGCAAAGAGCCTGTAATCCTGGCTCCTTTTAACGGCTGATCGTTCGCATATTTGCGACGTATCGCCATAAGGCCGGGCATTTCTTTTTCAGCAATTTCAATTTCCTTGCGGCCAAAGTCAGCAAGTGTAATGTCTTTAATTTTATAAGGAAGTAATTCGGTCACAGTACTTTTCATTTGTTTTAGGTTATATGGAATTTGGGCCTGCAAAGATAGGAATAATACCTGAAAAATGAGGTATTTTAAGACTAATCTTAATAAAGTAACAGACTTATGGTTTAATAAAAAAAAGCATTACTATTCAGCAATCAGCCATACAAGCTATTGTAGATTTCTGTATCATTGCAGCCTGAATGTAAATCTTTCGACATGCAGATATATGATACGATGAATCAACGGATGGCAACAGGCAAAAAACAACTCGCCATACTGGTTGATCCCGATAAAGCCGATCTGAAATCATTGGGCAAAATGGCTGAAATGGCTGCCCTGAGCGGAGTAGATTATTTCTTTGTAGGAGGCAGTCTGCTGATTAATAACCAACTGGACGACTGTATTAAACTACTTAAGCAGGTTGCGGGCTTACCCACGATATTATTTCCGGGCAACACCCTGCAGATGAGCTGGAAAGCCGATGCGATCCTGTTCCTGTCGCTTATCTCCGGACGCAACGCTGAAATGCTGATCGGCCGCCACGTGGTTTCGGCTCCTTACCTTAAAATGAGCAATTTACAGGTCATTCCTACCGGGTATATGCTCATTGAGAGCGGTCGGCCAACTGCCGTATCTTACATGAGTAATTCCGATCCTATTCCTGCCGATAAAGATGATATTGCCATGTGTACTGCCATGGCGGGCGAAATGTTGGGTCTCCGGATCATATATATGGATGCAGGCAGCGGAGCCATCAATCCCATTTCGGTAAGTATGATTTCACATGTAAAACAAAGCATTGATATACCTCTTATTGTGGGAGGCGGCATTCGTACTCCCGAAAAGGCCGCTGAAAGTGCCCGGGCAGGTGCAGATGTCATTGTGATAGGCAATGCCGTAGAAAAGGATCCCGGTATCATCAAATCAATTACTCAGGCCCTTAGTGAATGCTGAATGTTCAACTTTAAAAATCACTTACAATATGCGTAAATTAATCATTATCCTCATTGCTGTGCTGATGGCAGGTTCTGGTCTGGCTCAGCATAAAACATTTGAACTGGAAGAAATTGCCAGCAATCGTAGCCTTTACCCGTCAGGTTTATGGAACCTGCAATGGAGAGGCGACACCGACATGATTACCTGGCAAACTGCTACTGCCCTGGTGGGACAGTACGTTTCAGGAAAAAAGCCCGATACTTTACTGAAAGCAGGCACACTGAATGCGCTGCTGCAACCGGAAAAGGGGTTGAAGCGGCTTCCATGGGTCACCTGGAAGGATTCAGAGTCATTGCATTTTAACATCGGAATGGATTATTATGCTTATAACTTTTCCACCAGACAGGCTACCAAAACCTTTACCCTTCCCGAAAAGGCTGAAAATATTGAACATTCACCAGATGCCCGTTATATTGCTTATACCATTGACAATAACCTCTATGTAAATGATGGTAAAATTCAAAAAGCCGTGAGCAGTGACGAAAATAAAGGCATCGTAAGCGGACAGTCTGTTCATCGCAATGAATTTGGCATCAACAAAGGTATATTTTGGTCACCAAAAGGCAATTTGCTGGCATTTTACCGCATGGACGAAACCATGGTTACTGAATATCCTCTGGTGGATGTTACCGGACGCATAGCTGAAGTAAATTATTTCCGGTATCCAATGGCGGGTATGACCAGCCATCAGGTTACCCTGGGTGTATTTAATCCGGTCAATGGGGAAATTGTATTTATGCAAACACCCGGCCCGGATGATCATTATCTTACCAATATAGCCTGGAGCCCGGATGAAAAATCAGTATTTATTGCTGAGTTAAACCGTGATCAAAATCACTTATTGCTCAATAAATACGATGCTGCAACCGGTAAGTTTATTCAAACACTTTTTGAAGAAAAGAACGCCCGCTATGTGGAACCACAACATCCCATGGAATTTCTGCCGGGAGATGCCACGCATTTTATATGGCAAAGTCAGCGTGATGGTTTCAACCATATTTATCTATATATGGAAGACGGAACACTGGAGAAACAACTCACTTCCGGCAGTTGGGTAGTTACTTCTGTGGATGGATTCAGCAAAAACAACAAGGGAATATTTTATACTTCAACTAAGGGCAATCCATTGGATAAGCAACTTTATTACCTTGACATTAAATCGGGTAAAAGCCATAAGTTAAGTAAAACTTCCGGCACACATCAGGCGCTTATCAGTGGTGATGGAAAATTTATTGCAACTACGTTTAGCAACCCCCAGATCGCTACACAAACAGACATTCTGGACACGAAAGGATATGCCATGCTCACCCTGAACAAGGACACAAATCCCCTAAAAGACTATGCTCTTGGTGAAACTTCCATTCTCACCCTTAAATCGGATCTTGGTGACGATTTATACTGCCGGTTGATTAAACCTGCGAATTTTGATGCAACAAAAAAATATCCTGTAATAATATATGTGTATGGTGGGCCCCATTCTCAGCTTGTTTCAGGAGACTGGCTGAACGGAGCCGGACTTTTCATGCATTATCTGGCGCAAAGGGGATACGCTGTATTTACCCTCGACAATCATGGCACGGCCAACCGCGGGTTTGAGTTTGAGAGTGTAATTCATCGGAATCTGGGAGTTCAGGAGATGGCCGATCAGTTAACCGGCGTAAATTACCTCAAATCACTCCAGTGGGTAGATACTGCGCGGCTGGCTGTGGATGGATGGAGTTATGGCGGATTTATGTCGCTTACCCTGAAACTAAAAAATCCGGGACTATTTAAAGTAGCCACCGCAGGTGGCCCGGTTACTGACTGGAAATTCTATGAAGTGATGTATGGAGAGCGTTATATGGATACTCCGGAGCAGAACCCCGAAGGTTACAAAAACGCTTCCCTGCTCAATGCAACGGACGGACTGGAAGGGAAACTGCTTATCATTCACGGGGCACAGGACAATACAGTGGTTTGGCAAAACAGCCTCGAATTCCTGAATCAATGCATTGAAAATAAAAAGCAGGTAGATTACTTTGTTTATCCTACCCATGAGCACAATGTGAGAGGCCTCGACCGGGTACATCTTTACCGCAAACTGGTTACTTATTATAACGATTTTCTTTAGCTGCCGGATAACTATTATTTAGTAGCATCATACACATCGAGCAAATCGGCCCCTGCCTGATAGGGGCTGATGGTTCCCTCCTGTATCTTATTTTTATAGCTAAGCAGCTCCCGCTTTATTACCGGATGGTTATAAAACCTCTCGTGCAGCCGGCCATCTACATAATCGAGCATAATCTGCCATGCCTGCTGTTGACGTTTGTGAGCGAAATAGTTATTTTCCTTAACAAAACGAAGATATCTTTCCGTCATTTCCCAAACTTCTGCAATCCCATCATGGGTAAGAGCAGAGCATGTTTTTACTTCGGGAATCCAGCCCGATTCGGTGGGTGGAAAAAGGTGAAGCGCATTTTTAATTTGCCTCTGAGCGATCTCTGCCTTCGTTTTATTATCACCATCTGCCTTATTAACGGCAATGGCGTCGGCCATTTCCATAATACCCCGTTTGATGCCCTGCAATTCATCCCCTGCTCCTGAGATCATCAGCAAAAGGAAAAAGTCAACCATTGAATGAACAGCGGTTTCGGATTGTCCTACACCTACCGTTTCAACAAAAATGGTATCAAACCCGGCTGCTTCACATAAAATAATGATTTCGCGGGTTTTTCGTGCCACGCCGCCCAGGCTTCCGGCCGAAGGAGAAGGCCGGATATAGGCATTGGCCTGAGCTGAGAGCTCTTCCATCCGGGTTTTATCGCCCAGGATGCTTCCCCTGGAACGGCTGCTGCTTGGATCAATCGCTAGTACGGCCAGTCGATGGCCTTTGCTCAACAGATGCATCCCAAAGGCTTCAATAAAGGTGCTTTTGCCAGCTCCCGGCACGCCGGTAATGCCAATACGTACAGAATTTCCTGCAAAAGGAAGACAAGCCTGTATCAACTGCCGGGCAATGGCCTGATGATCAGGCAATGAACTCTCAACCAGGGTTATGGCTTTACTGAGTATGGTAATATCCGGAGCGCGGATGCCGGCCACATATTCATCTACACTGAGCAGGGCAGTGCGCATCTTTTTAAAACGTTTAATGGCATGTGGATTTAGCGAAGAGGGTTGCTCTATGCCTTCCTGTACCTTCAAAGCTGAATTTTCAGGTTTATCTTCGGGATTGTATTTTGATGTTTTCATGTAAGCACATTTGAGGCAAAAGTAGGACTTTATTTTGGGATTTGAGCCAAACAGCAGCGGACACCATTATCCGTTCAATAATTTTTCACAAAAAATGATTGGTGCCATAGAGAGAATAATCGGGGAGAATTTTTTTTGATTAGCTTTGCACCCAAAATTCACTTCAAAATCAATCTGGAACATATGATTTTAGGTTTACTAAAGGAACACGGTACCGAAACCCGTGTGGCATTGCTCCCTGAAACCGTAAAAGCTTTTATCGACTTAAAGGTAGAGGTTTTGGTAGAAAAGGGTGCAGGGGCATCCGCATTTGCGGAAGACGAAGAATATCAGGCTATTGGAGCTAAATTAGTTTCACGACCGGAGGTGTTTGATCTGGCAGAAGTATTGTTGCAGATTCAGCCACCTGCAGAAGGCGATGTTGCGAAAATCAAAAATTCGCAGGTCTGGATCAGTGCATTTAATCCGCTATGGGAAACCGGGCTGGTAAAAACTTTCCTGGGCCAGGGCCTTACTACATTCAGTCTCGACCTTATTCCGCGAACCACGCGTGCACAAGCTATGGATATACTTTCCTCTATGGCTACTGTATCGGGTTATATGGCTGTGCTTGAGGCAGCAATGAAATTACCTACATTCTTCCCTATGTTCATGACTGCCGCCGGCACCATTCGTCCGGCCAATGTATTGATTTTGGGAGCCGGAGTAGCCGGATTGCAAGCCATAGCCACTTCAAGAAAACTCGGTGCACAGGTACAGGTTTTCGATGTCCGGTCAGCCGTTAAAGAGGAAGTAATGAGTCTGGGTGGGAAGTTTGTGGAAGTAGAAGGTGCTACCGAGGACAAAGCTGCCGGCGGGTATGCCGTAGAACAGACCGAAGAATTCAAAAAGAAGCAACAGCAGGCCATCAACGAGCATGCTGCCAAAGCCAATGTGGTGATATGCACAGCCCAGATTCCAGGAAAAAGGGCGCCTCTTCTGCTGCCCACCCATGCCGTGGAATCCATGAAGAGAGGCTCGGTCATTATCGACCTGGCTGCTTCGAGCGGTGGTAACTGTGAATTAACGAAAGACAATCAAACGATTGTTCATCAAGGTGTTACCGTTATCGGCCAATCAAATTATCCGGCACAGAAACCTTTGGATGCCAGCCGGATGTTTGGCAAGAACGTACTCAATTTCATGAAACTCATTATCGGTAAGCAAGGCGAGCTGAATCTGAATTTCGAAGACGATATCGTAAAAGGAACCTGCATCACTCACAAAGGTGAAGTATACAACGAAAGAGTGAAAACAATCATCGAAAAAAATTAAAGCTATGGAACAAGCACTGACATTATTCTTTGAGTACAAAGAAGAGATATTCATCATCGCCCTTTCCATTTTTTTAGGGATAGAAGTAATATCGCACGTTCCCGCTGTGCTGCACACCCCGCTGATGTCGGGTGCAAATGCAATTAGTGGTGTAATTATCATTGGTGGAATCATTCTGGTGGGTCATGCCGACCTGACCAGCTTTTCCGTAAACCTTGTATTGGGAATTTTAGCCCTGATTTTTGGTACTTTAAATGTGGTTGGCGGATTTGCCATTACCGACAGGATGCTCGAAATGTTTAAAAAGAAAAAAAAGTAAGCCGTTATGGATAAAATTTTAGGAACAATAAACGGAATGGATTTTACCATTGGAGACTCACTGCTTGAATTGAGCTACCTGATCGCCGCACTTTTGTTTGTGTTTGGCTTGAAATTACTTTCTCACCCCGCCACTGCCCGTCGTGGTAACCTTTGGGCAGCCTCTGGAATGGGTCTGGCCATGATTACAACCCTGCTTCTTCACAAAAACAGCAGCGGTGGAGGAATTCCGATGATGAATATGTGGGTAATCATACTCTTTATCGGCATAGGCTCAGCACTGGGGTGGATTATAGCCCGCAAGGTTAAGATGACCGCTATGCCTCAACTGGTTTCCTTATTCAATGCTTCCGGCGGAGCTGCTTCTATGCTGGTCGCATTGCTGGAATATCCCAATGCCATTGCCGGTGATACCGGTTCAATTTTAGTTACCGTACTCGGTTTGGTTATCGGTGCCATTGCTTTTAGCGGCAGTGTGATTGCCTGGGGCAAACTCGACGGAAGGGTGGGCGACATTATGAAGCCTTTTATGACCTACCTCAATCTGTTTTTACTGGTGTTAACCATAGCGCTTAGTGTATACATCATCATTTCCCCCAATCCTCCCACTGATCTGATGTGGGCAATTTACATACTCACCCTCTTATCGTTGATTTATGGAGTGATGTTTGTCATGCCTATTGGTGGAGCCGATATGCCGGTAGTTATCTCCCTGCTAAACGCCTTAACGGGTATTGCGGCAGCCATGGCCGGGTTCATTTACGGAAATCAGGCCATGATTCTTGGTGGTATATTGGTTGGTGCAGCCGGCATGATTTTAACCATGCTGATGTGCAAGGCAATGAATCGTTCACTGCTCAATGTAATCATTGGATCATTTGGCGGCAGTGCTGCCGGGGCCGCAGGAGATGGTGATAAAACGGTAAAAGAAATTTCATTGAGTGATGCTGCCGTTCTGTTGAGCTACTCACAGAAGGTATATATCGTTCCCGGTTATGGACTGGCGGTAGCTCAGGCTCAGCATCTTTGCCATGAGTTGGATACACTGCTTGCGGCTAAAGGCGTAGAAGTAAAATATGCTATACACCCGGTTGCCGGGCGCATGCCAGGTCATATGAATGTGCTTTTGGCCGAAGCCGATGTGCCATACGATAAGCTCGTTGAAATGGATGAAGCCAACAATGAGATGCCCAATACGGACGTAGTGATCGTAATTGGTGCCAATGATGTGGTCAATCCAGCCGCTGAAGATGATCCCGGCAGTCCGATTTATGGTATGCCTATTATAAAAGTACTGGATGCAAAAAATGTTATTGTAATGAAACGTAGTATGGCTGCCGGCTATGCTGCCATTCCAAATAATCTGTTCTATCACCCAAAAAACAGTATGCTGTTTGGCGATGCCAAGGCCAGTCTTCAAAAGTTGGTCACCGAGGTTAAAAGCCTGTAAAACCAATTCTATTTATAAAAGAGTCTTCTTATTCAATGGAAGGCTCTTTTTTTTTGCTTTTTTTGCATATCCGACAAAAAAAGTATGGTATATTTGCACCGTCAAAACCTCTCCGTAGCTCAGTTGGTAGAGCAAATGACTCTTAATCATTGGGTCGAAGGTTCGAGTCCTTCCGGGGAGACTTCAAAAAAGGGGTTGTAACAGAATAAGTTGCAGCCCTTTTAATTTTACTTTCGGAATAATGATTAGCACTTTTTATCAGTAAATAAACCCAGGGCATACCGTACAAAATAATTTTGGTTAATGAAGGCGGATAAACTATGAATTTTGCTATTTTTGCAGCCCTGAACAATCAATTTCACTCGGGATGTAGCGCAGCCCGGTAGCGCGCTTCGTTCGGGACGAAGAGGCCGCAGGTTCGAATCCTGTCATCCCGACTCATACCACAATGCCTGTAATTGAATGCGGGCATTGTTTGCCACTTTAGCTCAGTTGGTAGAGCAGCGCATTCGTAATGCGCGGGTCGGGGGTTCGAGTCCCCTGAGTGGCTCGCTGGCCGGTTATGCCGGCTTTTTTATATTATCGGCTTTCCTGAGTTTCCTTCCATCCTGAATAGTTAATAAAAAAAGCCACCAAGACCAACTTTCACTACGTTGTGGCTGGCAGGCACAAGAAAACCAGGGTTCACAAAGAATTGGAAATCAAAAATTAAACTTAGCGAGTCTCTGTGCATGCCTGCTCAGGGGGGCAGGTCTTTTAGGCCTTTGTGATGAAAATGCTTTATGCTTAGGTGGCTCAGGTTTATGCTCTATGAGACATTAAAAGAACAGGGGTTTTTCAGCAGGACTTATTTATTTCTTTAATTTTTCAGGAAATATCATGGAGGCCAATATGCTTACAAAAAGAATACTTACAATAATTATAAGTGAATGCATAGTGGTAAAACCCAGCGTTTTTAACCAGGTATGGAGCAGCATTTTAACACCTATAAAAAGCAACAGCAATGCCAATCCGGGCTTGAGAAAGCGGAACATACCAATAACATTTACTACCATAAAAAACATGGCCCTTAACCCAAGTATGGCGAAGATATTAGAGAAGAAGACAATATATGGATCTTTGGTGATGGCAAAAATAGCCGGAATAGAATCTACTGCGAAGATTACATCTGAAAATTCAATCACCATCAGTACAATAAACAATGGAGTGATGTATAGTTTGCCCTCTTTTCGGACAAAAAAATGATTTCTCACAAATCCCTGATGTACCCTGAAATATCTTGATGCAAATCTGACCACCGGATGGGTGGCAATATTGATTTGCTCATTGGCAGTGCGGCTAACCAACATATGAATGGCCGTATAAATGAGCAATCCGCCAAAAAGATAGAGTACCCAGTTGAACTGTTGAATAAGTGCTGAAGCAGTGAAAATAAAAATAAATCTAAGTACAATGGCTGCAAGGATTCCCCAAAATAAAACCCGCCGGTAATATCTGGAATCTACCCCAAAAGCGTAAAACACCATGACAATCACGAAAATATTATCTACTGACAACGCCTTCTCTATCAAATACCCGGTCAGAAACTCCAGGCCCAGATTGTTTTTATACACTTTGAGGGCCTCCGGATAGGTAAGTCCTGATATATTGATGGGATGGTCAAACTTATCAATCAGATGTTCAAGTTGTTCAAGGGTACCTTCATTGCCCAGATGAATCCATTCCCCATGTAATAAAAGAAGACCGTAAAAAGCGAAGGAGAGAAATATCCAGATCAGGGTGTAAAACATAGCCTCGCGAAAAGGTACGATGTGATCTCTTCGATCAAAAACCCCCAGATCGAGTAAAATAATACCCGTAATTATAACGATAAATATGGAAAAAAAAATCAGTTCGTGCGGATTCATCAACTACACTTTAACGGGCGCAAAGTTAGTTGAATATTGAACGAATTATTATATGGCAGCAACATTATATTAAATTTTAATAGTAACCGATAAATTTAAAGAGATTCATCAGTTCGCTCTGAATGGCAGACTATTACACTATTTTTGGTGATTGGGGAGGGAAGGAAGCGCAGTTTATTCTCGCCCTCAGGCTCCCTTATCACTATAAACTATATGAATTTCATTTAGAAGGAAACACATTGAAGTGATGATTCTTTACTATGAGAAATAGTTTTGCCGGTCACTAATGATTAAAATTCATATCAACGGAATTCGAAATTTTATAAATGCGGGCCGATCAGACAACGTGACAAAAATTTATCTCTAAACCAATCAAAAAAAATGAAAATACAATACACAAAAAAACTTTAAAATATCCTACTTTTGACGCTCCTAAATTCAAACCATCAAATAAACCTAAAAATTTTTATTATGAGTAGTTTCAATGATCTTCACCCCAACCCCCTAGTACAATACCTGAATAAGCCTGCCGAATTATTTTCCCGTAATGATATAATCAAATATATTGAAGACCACAATATAGAGATGATAAATTTCAGATATACCGGAGGTGATGGACGATTAAAAACATTAAATTTTGTAATCAGTTCGCGCGAACACCTTCAATCCATTCTGTCTACCGGTGAGCGGGTGGACGGTTCGAGTCTATTCCCTTTTATACAGGCGGGATCAAGTGATTTGTATGTTGTTCCCCGGTATCGTACTGCCTTTTTGAACCCTTTCTCCGAAATTCCGGCCATTGATATACTTTGCTCGTATTACAACAAAGATGGAGAGCCGCTTGAGAGTTCACCGGAATACATTTTACGCAAATCAAATGCGGTATTAAAGGAAAAAACGGGCTATGATTTTCATGTGATGGGTGAATTGGAATTTTATATCATCAGCAATGAGGTGGCTTTGTTTGAAGGTGTAGACCAAAAAGGCTATCATGAATCCTATCCTTTTGCCAAGTGGGAACACTTACGCACCGAAGCCATGACAGCTATGGCCAAAGCGGGTTGTCTGATTAAATATGGTCATTCAGAAGTCGGAAACTTTACCCAGGATGGGAAACTTTATGAGCAAAACGAAATAGAATTTATGCCTACATACCTTGAATCCGCAGCCGATCAACTGGTGATTGCCAAATGGATACTCAGGGTGTTGGCGCATAAATATGGAGTAACTGTGACTTTTGCGCCTAAAATAACCTTAGGCAAAGCAGGAAGCGGATTACACATTCACACCAAACTGCTGAAAGACGATAAAAACGTAATGCTGACCGATGGCAAATTAAGTGAAGCTGCCCATCGCATTATTGCCGGGTATCTTGATCTGGCTCCATCATTAACTGCTTTTGGGAACACCAATCCTACTTCTTATTTCAGATTGGTGCCTCATCAGGAAGCACCAACCAACATCTGCTGGGGCGACAGGAACCGCTCAGTGTTGGTAAGGGTACCTTTGGGTTGGGCAGGCAAACACAATATGATTTATGATGCAAATCCACTTGAAACACCCATTGATGATGATTTTTCACAGTTACAAACGGTTGAATTCCGATGCCCTGACGGTTCTGCAGACATTTATCTTCTGATAGCCGGATTAACAGTTGCGGCACGTCATGGATTGGAAATGGAAAATGCCCTTGAGCTGACCAAAGAAACTTATGTGGACATCAATATTTTCGATGAAAAGAATAAAACACGTTTAACTGAGTTAAACAAACTACCTTTATCTTGTTGGGAATCAGCAGAAATGCTGGAAAAGCAAGCTGATATTTACATGAAATACAATGTTTTCCCCAAAGAGATGATTGCCGGAATTACACGGCGGCTGCGCAGCTATAAGGATGAACACTTAAGAGAACAGATCAAAGACAGCAAGGACAAAATTATGCACGTGGTAGATCAGTATTTTCATTGCGGTTAAACTGAAATCATTTGGTTTTGCGAAAGCGGATAAGTTTGCGCCCGAGGTAGACACGGCGCAGCCACAGAGGCAGAATCAGTGCGCCAAGCACCAGGTAGGGATAATAAGTCATCAAACGCCAGAACAGGGCAACGATGGTTGAAAGATCACCCTGAGGACCTTTGATAAACTCACGTAAAAAAATCGGGAAAAAATATTCGGCAATGCCACTGCCTCCTGGTGTTGGGCTTATGAGCATAATTACCCACATCATAAGCTGACGTGCATATACAAGCATATTGTCGGTCCAACTCATGGTACCAGCAAAAGCCATAATCAGAAAATTGACCAGCCAGAAGCGGGCTGTCCATGAAATAACGGTGGCTCCAAATGCTTTGCTCCAATATTTAACCGGTTTGTCTTTTAGTTCCACAGAAGTTTCAATCACCTGATTTCCCATCATCCGCGCATCGCGCTTAAAACTCTTCAGAAAAGGGAGGTTGGTAAGTTTATCCAATAACCAGCCAAAACCTGCCGGATTTATGAAAATACCATAGGCAAGCAACAATGCCAGTATCGAGATAAAGGCATAGCCCAGATAAAATATGCCCATGGTTCCCACCGAATAGCCAAACACATGTATTTTATTACTTACTATGGCCAAGCGGTCAAAACCTGCAATCAGAAATACCAGGGGAAGCATAATCAAATAAAAGAGTTCATCCAGCAAAGCTGTAACTATAACAATAGCCGTACTCCGCCCTGCTCCAAGTTTTTCTTTGGCAAGTATAAATATAGCAATTGCTGACCCTCCAACCACGGATGGGGTTACACTGGAAGCAAATTCCCACAACATAATTACTTGAAAGGACTTTCGCCAGCTCAGGACTTTATCGGTTAGCAGGCGGATGCGATACATATAGGCAGCATCACGTAAAATAAGCATGAGCAGAGAACAAAAAAAATAAAAAACCGCATTCCATGTCCACGCTAACCCGGTAAGATTGCCCTTACCAATATCGCGCATTATCATATAAATAATTACGGCAAGGCCGATGGCCACCGGAACTATTATCCTGCGGAAAGCAAAAATATTGAGAATTTTTCGCTGGGTACTTGACATAATAATCCGGAATGGGTGTATTTACTAAACCTTCAAAGATAATAGATGTTTGCACGTCTTAACATTAAAACATTTCAATTCTAACTTTGTGTGCCATATTGTCATGCTGCTAATGGCTTTTATGCCACTTTGTCTAATTTCAAGGAGAGACCAACTATTGGAACACCATTTGACAAGAAGCAGATAAAACATCTTAAAAACACAACGATATGACATTTGTAAAAATTAAGGAGCCCATGAGTGCTCAGGCGTTTGGTCAATTATTTAATCGTCACCTAACCAACGATCAGGCTGAGGTTTTGACCAATATATTTACCGATGATTCAGCCTTTAACCTGGAACTTGCTATACCCGGATATGTACGCGAAGATTTTAGCATTACGGTTGAAGATCAGTTATTGGTTATTAAAGCTGAATCCAAAGAACAAGAAATAAAGGACGAAAGATACCTGAGAAAGGAATTTTCGGCCAATGGATTTCAGCGCAAATATTCGCTACCCAAAAAAGTAGATTCAGAACATATAAGCGCCAGCTACACCAATGGTGTACTTTCCATAAAGTTACCTTTTAAACAGGAAGTTTTGTTAAAGCGTGAAATTAACGTGGAATAAGCTTAAATGGTTATGATTAAATGCCACAGCTATGATTGTTGTGGCATTTTTTCATGGCAGCTATTTTAAAACAAATGCCGGAAAGGCAACAACATCCAGCCAATGGCTTTTTCAAGTAAAGGGCGCTTCAGCCAGGCCTCATAATTAAAAGGCACACAATATTTTTTAGTTTCTTCGATGTGGTTCCTCAATTGTGTAATCACCTCTGGATGACGTCCGAACAAGACTATCTCGAACTGATACCGGAAACTGCGATAATCAAAATTAGAGCTGCCGATGCCAAAAACTTCGTCGTCAACCATAAAAATTTTTGAATGCAGGTTGGTTGGGGTGTAATAATGGATATGAATATTATTGGTATAAAAATAACCCATATACTTGGCCCTGATCAGGTCCACTGCCCGAACATCGGAATGTAAGGGAAGCATAACATTCACTTTAACCCCACGGGCAGTTGCCCGGCTAAGTGAACGGCGGAGCTTGTAACCGGGTAAAAAATAAGGAGTTTCTATTACTATTTCGTTTTTCGCTTTCTGAATGTATTTCTCAAAATGTTTTTTTACTTGTTGCCGGTAAATAGAGGGAAGGTCCTGAACAATCTCAAAATCCCGGAAATTGATGGTCTTTTTATAAGCGAATTTGTTAAATATATATTGATTGTATAGCTTAAAGCTTGCCAGGAAAACCTTTCTAAATAAGGGAACTATCGCACCTTCGATCCTGAGTTGACTTTCACGCCAATCGAGTGAATAATCAGTAATGTTTGGAGAACCAAGATAAACAATCTCATCGTCGATAATCAGTAATTTCCGATGGTTGCGGCGATGATTCTTAGTGAAGAAGTCTATAAAGAACCGAATTTTTTTAAAATATCTTACCTCCCCGCCATAACTTCGTAAAAGATTAAAATTCGCCTGCGGAATGACGGTACCCCAGTCATCGAGCAAAACTTTAACCCTGACTCCGGCTTTACACCGTTCAGTTATTGCATCAAGATATTGCATACCCAATGGATCATTGCCCAGGCGATAAAACTCCATATAAATGTAGGTTTTGGCAGCAGTGATATCCGCAAGCATGGCAGGATGGAAATCCCGCGGATTACTAAAGAGTGTGAAGTGAAAAGGGGCATCCTGTTCCATAACCTCCGTAAAAGTTTCAACCAGGGCAAAGTTATGAAAAGTGATTCATTAAGCAGCAAATCATACCTGCTTTAATGCACTGATGAGTTCAGACTGTTGAATGACAGAGTAGCTAAATTGCAACGTTGATTGAAACATTTCAGGTGTTGGTGGTAGAGCATAGATAGATCCTCACTACTCATGCCGGAAAAATAAAAGTAACAGTATTTTAAATCCTGCCTGCAACTTAATTGATAACACGGGCAATCAGGCAATCTATTGCCTGCCGGGCAACACCTCACAAGTCCCATCATTTTCAATAGTGTTTCATTTTTATCCATAGCATAAACTTTGTACAAAAGTAACCTACCGAAATACTATATTCAATACTTAACCATCAAACGCACGTAATGAATTATCATTCGTCTGCTTTCTGCGCATATTCGCAATTTACATATCCCTGATAACCCTGATAAGTTCATCCCGTTTCCGGTATGCTACGGTAATTTCTGTATCGTCTTTTAATACAGCGATGAATTCATCTTTTTTAAATTTTTTCAAATATTTCAGGTTGATGAAATGAGATTGATGCACCCTGAAAAATCCATTTTCTTCCAGTTGCCCGGCAAATTCGCTCAATGACTTTGATATCATAATGCGCTCTCCGTTTTTCAGAATGAAAATAGAGTAATTCCGATCGGATTCACAACGTATAATATCATCGAAATCAATAATATGAAAAGCATCAAATGTCTTTAATATAAATTTTTTAGCTTCTGTTTCCAGAGGTTTCATATATGTATCGAGCATCGACCTCAAATTATCATTCAGGTTGGTAATTTCGATTTCACGCCCGGCTTTTTCCACTGCAGCGCGAAGCTCTTCCGGATCTACCGGTTTGGTTATATAATCGATGGCGTTAAATTTAAATGCTTTGATGGCATATTCTTCATAAGCCGTGATGAATATAACCCTGAATGAAACAGGCATAAGCTGACGTACCAGTTCAAATCCCGAACCGTCAGGCATTCTAATATCCAGAAAGACCAGATCAGGTTTCATTTGCTTAATGACTTTAACTCCAGAACGAACATCCTGGGCTTCGGCAACTACTTCAATATTGGTACAATAGAGAGAAATCATATCGCGCAGGGTTTCCCTCGACATGAATTCATCATCCACAATTACTGTTCGTATCATATGAGGTCAGTTAAAATTTGCAGACCGGCTTATACCTGTTTGGATGTTGTAAATATATGAAAAATGGTTGAACTCCAAACATTATTTTGTCAGGTACAATACTTCCGAAACTTATTCCGCTGGTTTTGGGTGAATAATTCCGGTAAAACCTCATAAAAAACTCAGAGAAATGAAAAATGTTTATCAGTTAATCATTAAAACGGATAAATAAGGGTTTAAAAGTTACTTTTGGCTTTCATTTAGATTAATGAAAGAACAAGGTGTAACGCTGAAATTTGTAGATTTGCTAAAAAAACATATGCTAAAATCCATGACCGGCTTTGGACGCGGGACTGCCCAACTCAACAGCAAGAAGATTACCATTGAAATAAAATCATTAAACGGCAAGCAGTTGGATATCAACCTTCGTATGCCTGCTTTTTTGCGAGAGAAAGAGGCTGATATCAGATCTATGCTTGCTGCGGTCGTAGAAAGAGGTAAAACCGAGATAACCTTAAGTGCAGAAACCATAGCAAACGAGCCTGCACACGGCATTAATACTGCCCTGGTAACGGCTTACTATAAAGACTTAAAATCACTGGCCGTTCAACTTGGTGCAACAGACAATAACTTACTTTCGGTGGTCATGCAGTTTCCCGAAGTGTTTAACCAGAGCAACGGCGAACTGAGCGAGGAAGAATGGATTATATTGCGCAATACCATTGCTAATGCATTAAAACAACTCGATGATTTCCGGCTGCATGAAGGGGCATTGCTGCAGCAGGATTTTACACAGCGCATAGGACAAATTCTGGTGTTACTGGAAAAAATAGAGCCCTTTGAACAACAGCGTATATTGAATATTCGTGAAAAAATGAATCAGGGGTTTAACGATTATCTTAAAGGAGTCAATCCCGATCTAAACCGTTTTGAACAGGAGATGATCTATTATCTGGAGCGGCTTGACATTACTGAAGAAAAAGTGAGGTTGCGCAAGCATTGCGATTATTTCATGTCCACGCTATCCGAACCCATTTCCTCTGGCAGGAAACTCTCATTTATTGTTCAGGAGATTGGCAGAGAAATCAACACCCTGGGATCGAAAGCCAACGATGCTGCCATTCAAACATTGGTGGTAGAGATGAAGGATGAGCTAGAGAAGATAAAAGAACAATTGGCCAATATTTTATAATTTTACGCATGGATATATCTGAAACTGAAGGCATGCTGGTGATTGTTTCTGCGCCTTCGGGAGCCGGCAAAACCACCATAGTAAAACACCTGCTGATGTCAGGGTTAAATCTTGGTTTTTCAGTTTCGGTTACCAACCGGGCCAGACGTTCGAACGAAACGGAAGGTCGTGACTACTATTTTGTAAATACGGATGCATTTAATCAACACATTTCCAACAATGAATTACTGGAATGGCAGGAAGTTTATCCCGGAAGTTTTTACGGCACATTAAAAAATGAGGTCGATCGATTGCTCGCTCTCAAAAAAAATATTATATTTGACGTTGATGTTGTGGGAGGTATAAACATTAAGAATGTTTATAAAGACCGCGCATTGGCCATATTCATTCGTCCACCTTCTCTGGAGGCATTGGCTCATCGATTGCGTAACCGCAATACCGACACAGAAGAAATTATTGCCCATCGTCTTTCTAAAGCAAGTTGGGAGATGGAATTTGCCAATAAATTTGATGTTATCATCATTAATGATGATTTAGAGCAGGCTAAGTCTGAAGCAAAAGCCAGGGTTGAAGCCTTTCTTTTAAAAAAGTAAACTTATGCAAAGAGCAGATGTGGCACTTATGTACGCTGATATTCGGGGATACTCGCGTTTGCTCGAACTCAACGAATCGGAAGCGCTTGAGATTCTCAATGCCCATCAGAGTATATCGGAACAGGTGATCAGTGAATATCACGGAAATCTGGTAAGACGGCTTGATGATTCTCTGATAGCTTCGTTCGCCTCACCCAACGATGCTTACCTGTGTGCTCTTGACTTTCTGCATCGTATTAAAGCATTCAACCTCGACAAACAGAAACCCAGAAGATTGCTGGTAAGCATTGGTCTGCACAAGGGCAAGGCCGATGTACGTAATGGCCTCGTTACCGGCGAACAGGTGAATGTTGTAGCCCGTCTTCAGAACATGGCAGAACCCGGTAGCATTTGTCTCTCAAATGCTATGTATGCTTCTCTGAGCAAAATGCTTGACATAAAGGTGATTGAATATCGGGATGTGGAAATAGAAAACCTTCCGGGAAACCACCATGTATACAAAACACTATCCATTTACCGCGATGAATTTAAAACTGAACGCCCTTCCATACATATAAAGTCTGATTATCACTACCGGATTAAAGAAATTCAGCACTTGAAAGGGAATGGCGTTTCTTTTTTATCCACGGGTATCTATGCCATGCTTACCTTATCGGTATTATTTATTGTAGTGGCCGCACTACTTTCACACCGGACACAGGTTAATTTCAGTGAATTGCTTGGAAGCTGGCTGAACACACCCACACCATATCTCATTTTAATTCCCTTGTCGGTATTGATTTCGATGCTGTATACCAGAAGAAAGATGCGTGCAGTATTTGATGATGTAAAAGAAGTAGACCGGATACTATCCTACATTATGTCCCAACTTGGTTATCGTCATCCGGTGCATGCCCGGGGTTTTATGCTTTTCAAGCCCCAACCTTCAAACTTTTTCATTCTTGGTATGCGTAAATTCAGGGCAAGAGTAGATGGCAATACGCTCATTCTGCAAGGCCCGTATTTGTATATGAACCGATTGCTCAAAATGTTAAAGAAATATGAACAATCCGGAAATTAGCAGCAGTGCCAAACCTACCGGATTATTTTTCGGGTCTTTCAATCCCATTCATCTGGGACATTTGTGTATAGCCGAATACATGCTTAACTGGGGGGGATTAAAGGAGGTGTGGTTTATAGTTTCTCCACAAAACCCATTAAAACACAAACCGAGCCTGCTCTCGGCCACCAACCGTCTGGATATGGTGAGGGAAGCCATTAAAGATGATCATCGTTTCCGGGCGAGTGACATTGAATTTTTCCTACCCCAACCTTCCTATACCATTGACACTTTGGCGCGCCTGGGTGAGCAATATCCCAGGCGCAATTTTATTTTAATAGCAGGAACGGACATACTTCCCACCCTGCACAAGTGGAAAAATTATCAAATATTGCTCAACGATTACCGTTTTTTGATTTTTCCACGCTTTGGCAGCGATAATCACCCCTTGCTTGAACATCCGGCCATCACCTTGTTGGATGCGCCACGTATGGAAATTTCCGCCACTTTTATCAGGCAGTCCATTAAAACAGGCAAAACAGTAAAATATTTCCTGCCAGCCGGAGTATACCAGCTTATTGAAAAATGGGGTTTTTATTTGTAATCGTTTACCCTTTTATTCCGCAACAGGATCACCGGGACTGAAAAGCGGTTTATTCCGCCGGAGGAAACCCTGCACGGCAGGGAAAATCCTGCCAGGGGCTTCAAGAAAACCCATATGCCCGACATCATGAAGCAATATGGTTTCAGAGTGCTTACATAGCATTGCCTGAGCCATTACTTTATTGTAGGGCATCCTGGAATCTTCGCGACCAATAACGAAGTATACGGGGATGTCTGTTTGTGTTAAGAAATCAAGGGCACCCCTGCGTTGTTTCATGCCTTCCAGGGCGGCTATAATGGCTTTGGGAGAGGTAGAGGCAGCCCGGTTGCGCAACTTTTCAATGGCAGGTTCCAGTTTTTCGCGGTTTGACCCAGCAAACAGCTCTCCAATAAACTGATGGATAAATCCACTGTGATTGAGTTTTACGATATTGATGGTTCTATCACGATTCTCACGGGCTTTTTCATCGTCGGGAGCGGCATGAGAATGAAACAGCACCAATGCGCTCACTCTAAGCGGAAAACGTGCAGCCAGTTCAAGGGCGACATATCCTCCCATACTGTGCCCACATATCATGAAGGTTTCGATGCTTAAGAAATTGCATACGTCCAGTATGGCATCGGCCATCATTGGAATGGTGTGCGTGTCGCCCGCAATTCCCGAACGACCGTGACCGGGTAAATCAATGGATACCACGGTAAATTCCCGGCTGAGTATTTCGGTAAACTCTTTCCAGATTTCAAGTGATTCAAGAAATCCATGAATCAGCACCACCGCAGGGCCTTCGCCAATTGCCTGATAGTTGATGGGTGCATTTTTATAGAATAAGGTATCGGTTACGTTCATGTTTATTGGAAATTTATGCTATGACAACAAAACAAGCTCCGATACAGATTGTTTCTGACGGATCAGGTTTGAAGCGCTTTTAAAAATTAAAGGTATCCTTTAGCGACTCATTATCTGTTCAATTTCAGCAACTGTCTTTGGGATAGGTCTGCCCAGCACACGATGTCCGGTTTCGGTAACCAATACATCATCTTCTATCCGGATGCCGCCGAAGTCTTTATAAGATTCCAACTTATCGTAATTGATGAAATCGGTTAATTTTCCTTCGGCTTTCCACTGATCAATCAGTGCCGGAATGAAATATATGCCTGGCTCAACAGTAAGCACAAATCCCGCTTGCAGTTTACGTCCAAGGCGCAGAAATGCTGTCCCAAATTGCTCAGACCGAACTATTTCATCATCGTAGCCTACATAATTTTCACCCAAACCTTCCATATCATGCACATCCATGCCCATCATATGACCTAAACCGTGGGGAAAAAACAATGCATGTGCACCCTGTTTCACCGCCTCATCTACATCTCCTTTCATAAGTCCGGCATGTTTAAGACCATTGGCAATAACCCTTGCAGCAAGCAGGTGGATATCACGGTAAGGAATACCGGGCTTTATGGCAGCAATGGCCTCCAGGTTGGCTTTTAAAACAATTTCATAAATTTCTTTCTGGCGCGGACTGAACCGCCCTCCAACCGGGACAGTGCGGGTTATATCGCTGGAATACAGTGTTTCTTCTGATTCACATCCGGCGTCGACCACCATCATACGACCTTCCGTAAGCACATTTCCATGGTTGTGGTTGTGCAATGTTTGTCCATCCATACTCAGGATTACCGGAAATGAAACCGGACCGGCTTTAGCGAGGGCAATGCCTTCGATGGTACCGGCAATTTCCTGTTCTTTGATACCAGGATGAGCCATTTTCATAGCTGTAGTATGCATGATGCCTGCTACATCAACCATTTTTTCAATTTCGGCAATCTCTTCATCCGTTTTAACTGACCGGAGCTTAATCACTCCCTTTATTAATTCAAGTGAAGCAGCAGCTTTGAGTTCAGCAGGGGCCATGCCAAGTATTTCTGAAAGCATGATCTTAGTTTCAGCACGATAGGGAGGTAAAAAATGAACCTGCCTCTTTTCTTCAATGGCCTCTTTGATCATCCCCGCGAATTCTTTCAGAGGCAGTGTAATGTCTACACCGGCAAGTTTGCCGCGCTCGGCAATGGTTGGTTGAGGCCCCATCCAGATTATATCATCCATATCCACATCATTGCCAAAAAGGTAATCTTTTCCATTATCCAAATTGATGATACCAGCCAGGGAGGGTTGATTTATACCGAAAAAATAGCTAAAGGCACTGTCCTGTCTGTAATGATAGGTATTGGCAGGATAATTGAATGCTGCTTCAACATTCCCGGGCAATATAATAATGCCGCTTTTAACTTCATACCTCAGCGCATGACGACGGTGGGCGTAAATTTCAGGTTTAAACATATGATTGTTTTTAAATTGTACAGTATGATATTAGATTACCCTGATAAACAAACGGGAATTACAAAAGTATAAAAAATTATTGGAGTATGATACCGGTATGACGGTTTCTTGCTGATGGAGGAAATTCCCACTATGGCAATCAAACAGACCGGAAATTATTAAACTCCCAGGTCAGCTTAATGTATATAACTGCGTATGCGTCTCCGGAAAGATTTTATGAAAGAAAAAAAACCTGAACAGCACTTCGAATAAAGAAACAGTATTAACTATTTTTTATTTTATTTTCTATATTGCTTGTAGAATATCCCGGCAGGAACGAAATGGTTTCCACCCTCCCTCCTTTCGACCTAACGATGTCGTATCCTACAATATCTTCGGGCTTATAATCTGCGCCTTTAACCAGTATATCGGGTTTCACCTGCCTAATAAGTTCATAGGGTGTTTCCTCCTCAAAGAGGACTACCGCATCCACAAACAAGAACGATGCGAGGATCATGGCACGTGAATATTCATCATTGATGGGTCTGCCCGGACCTTTCAATTTCCGGGTTGACGTATCGGAATTCAGGCCAATGATCAGCACATCACCCAAATCGGCTGCTTTTGCCAGATAATCGATGTGTCCCAGATGTACCAGATCGAAACAACCATTTGTAAAAACGATGCATTTGTCTTTAAATCTCCAGTAAGCCAGTTTTTGGTCAATCTGAGACTGAGACAAAATTTTTCGTTGGATGATTTCCGGATTTGTCATAATTTGATCGATTATAGGTAGGCAATAAAACAAGTGAAAAAATTCCTGCAACCACAATCATGATTGTTTGTGATGCCCAGATAAGCCAGCCCAGGGCATACCCTTTGGTTTCCGGAACATTCCATAAAAACAGCGTTTCGGCAACAATGGCAGGATAAATACCAATACCACCCTGGACAATCATTATTCCAACAGACCCAAATACCAGTACAGCGAGACCGGCATCCAGTCCAAGATGGGAAGTTTCATTCAGACTAAAGAAAACCACATAAGCCATCAACAGGTACATTATCCAGATGAGAAGCGTGTATACTATGAATAGTAATGGTTTCCTGATGCGCACCAATGAGCGCATTCCTTCAAGGAAACCCAGCATCAGATGATAAAGTTTCCGAAAAAACCTGGTATGTCTGAACCGGCGATGGACCAACCATACAGAAAGGATACCTGCCACGATTAATCCGATAATCAGATAGGTCAGGTACCCACTATCCATCAATTCCAGAGAGAATTTCCGTTGAACCGGGGCGTAAATCTTTTGATTGATATAATTTTGTATTTTCCCGGATTGCGTAAAGATCATGATAACAAAAAGCAAAACAAAAGTGAGCATATCAATCACTCTTTCAGTGATTACAGTGCCAAACGATTTATTGAAAGGTATTTTTTCATAACGGGACAGGATGCCACACCGGCTAACTTCTCCCAGCCGGGGCAGGGCCAGGTTGGCCAGATAGCCAATCATCACAGCCATAAATACATTTGCTCCGCGGGGTTTATACCCTAGAGGTTCAATTAAAATTTTCCAGCGTGCCGCCCGAAGCAGGTGACTAAAAATCCCTAAAACAAATGCAACAAGCAGCCAGTAATAATTGGCCAGTTTAAAAGATTGAAAAATTTCTTGTTTTTGCTGATCGGAAAGATTGCGCATGAAGAGCCAGATAAAAAACAGCCCTATTCCCATGAAAAGGCTGAAGCGCAAAACATCAAGCAGTTTTTTCTTCACAATAGGCTAAACAATATGATTATTGAGATCGGGGAACACGATGTTGGGCTGAAAATTTTTTGCTTCTTCGGGTGTCATATGCGCGAAAGCGGCAATAATTACAAGGTCGCCGGGTTGAGCCTTACGTGCGGCTGCTCCATTTAAGGAAACCATTCCACTTCCCCGGAAGCCTTTAATAACGTATGTTTCCAAACGCTCTCCATTATTGATATTCAGCACCTGAACCTTTTCAAATTCAACCAGGCCGGCAGCTTCCATCAGGTCTTCATCTATGCCGATACTGCCAATATAGTGCAGATTAGCTTCTGTGATGGTTGCCCGGTGAATTTTTGACTTAAGGATTTCTATGGTCATAGCGGTGACAAAAATACTAAATTAATCGGATGTTGTCTATCAATCGGATTTCTCCGGCAAATACGGCAATAAAGCCATAACTTTCCGGGTGAAGTTCTCCATGAATGGGTTGCAGGTCATTTGCCCCGGCAATAGAAAAGTATTCAAGCTTTAGTAAAGGGTGCATGATGAACTGATCTTTCACATACTCAATAATCCTGCCAGAATCAGAATCCTGAGCCATTGTTCGGGCGTTCAACAACGTTTGATAAATAAATGGAGCGGCCTTACGCATCTCAGGAGTAAGGCGCTCGTTGCGTGAGCTTCGTGCCAGTCCGTCATCTTCCCGGCTTATGGGGCAGGCAACAATATTAATATCTAACTTTTCAATGCTGACAAGGGCGCGGATAATTTGCAGTTGCTGAAAATCCTTCTCGCCGAAATAAGCCCGGTATGGAAGTACAATGTTAAATAATTTATTAACCACAATGGCCACACCATTGAAATGCCCGGGTCGGAAGGCACCTTCCATAACATTAGCCAGACTTCCAAAATCATAGTGTTTATTTACTTCTTCGGGATACATTTCTGCTACGGACGGATTAAAAACCACATCACAACCAGCTTCTCTCAACAGTTTCAGGTCCTTGTCGAGGTCTCTGGGATATTTCTCAAGATCCTGAGGATTATTAAACTGAAGTGGGTTCACAAAAATACTCACAACCACAAGATCATTCTCCTTTCGCGCACGCTCAACCAAAGAAATATGTCCCGGATGCAATGCTCCCATAGTGGGCACAAACCCTATGAATTTTCCTTCAACTCTTGCCTTTCTGCTATATTTATGCGTTTCAGCAATGGTATTGAAAACCTGCATGATGAACATTTATTAGATTAATATTTAGGCTGAAGTCAATGTATGGAGGCGGGACCAAGCAATATGTTCAGCAAATCGTGCTCAAGCGTAATAGAAGGTGATTCAACGATGCGTCCTATTTCTTTACCATCGCGGGTAAAAATAAATGTTGGAACAAGATGAATATCAAAATCACCAAGGCAGAAATTATCGGCTTTCTTCTCCCGGTTAACGCCCACCACAAAAACCTGACTGTCAGGGTAATCTATGGCATCCATTAACTTGTAGAAGTGTGGCACCTGCTCCCGACTATCGCTACACCAGGTACCCATTACAATAAAAACGTGAGGAAAATCTGCATTAAGCGATTTTATTTCAGCCATTACATCAGCTTGAGGCTGATAGGCTTCATACTCATCGCTGAACCATGTACCCATGTTCTCCATACCCTGACGATTTACTTCACCAATGAGCATGAGGTGCCCGGTTTTTTCGTCTACCACTTGAGAATTCACATCCTGACCCATAGCCATGATTGAGGTTGACAATATAAGCACTACAAAAAAAAGTCTTTTCATAAAGCAGAAGATTAACAGCGCAATGATGGCGATTAATATTTCGCAACAGCGACTGCAAAAATACAAATGCAATTGGTTTATTGAACAAATGAATGGAAATAATGATTTTTCAACACCTGAAAAGTTGATTTCAGCTAAAAATATTATGAGGAAACTGTGAATGGCGCTGATTGAAAGATTGTCATTTTACCCAAAGCCTGAATTACGTTCCAGATGCTCCGTCAATAATAAAAATAGATTAATTATTTTATCATGTAATCAATTGCCATTGAACAAATTCAGGCAAACAAGGTTAAAAGCAAAGCCGGGATGAGTTAAATATGACATGACGCATGTAACATGTATGTAATTGATTATCAATGTTTATTCAATTTTATGTTGCTTTAATCAATGTTGAACTTTATCTTTGCATTTTAAAACAACAAAAAGCACTATCAGATAAACGACGAAAAAATGGGAAAAATTGGAATTTTCTACGGGGGCAGCCTTAAAGGCAGTACACACAAAGTTGCCGAAAACATTGGAAAAAACTTCGGGAAAGAAAAAGTTAATTTACACAATGTGAATAAAGCCACCCGCGAAGATCTTGAAAAATACGATTTTCTTATCCTGGGCACCTCAGCCTGGGGTATTGGTGAAATGCATCAGGACTGGGAGCGGTTCATAGACATATTGGTTGAAGCAGACCTGAAGGAAAAGAAAATTGCTATTTTCGGACTAGGCGATCAAATTGAATATCCTGAGAGTTTTGTGGATGGTATGGGGACTGTATTTTGCCGTTTGCCATATAAAGATAATGTAGTGGGTTTCTGGTCTACCAAAGGCTATTCCTATTATTATTCTTCTGCTGAAAAGGATGGAAAGTTTGTTGGGCTTGCCCTTGATGAGGACAGTCAACCAGAACTTACCGAAGAACGCATTGGCAAATGGGTTAAACAACTTATAGGAGAATTTAACCTAAACTAATTTCTTATGGTTAAAGGTTAATTTATTTTTAAGCCCCTGGCCTTTGCCCGGGGCTTTTTTTAACTTTAATCTATATAAGGCAGTTCATCTTCTTTTTATATTTTTGCAAACTCAAATTCTTTAGCCATTCCCCTATTATGGAAATGTTGTGAAGAACATCAACTGTTGTTAATAATAGCCTAATCTGTGGTTGACATCCTTACCCGCGAAGTAGCGTGGAAATTTATAAAATTCGGCATCGTTGGAATATCCGGCGTTCTGGTTGATTTTGGAGTTACCTATATCAGTAAAGAATGGCTTAAGATTCAAAAATACATAGCCAACGCCATTGGTTTTACCCTGGCAGCAAGCAGCAATTATTTTTTGAATCGCTGGTGGACATTTCACAGCCAAAACCCCGAAATAGCTATAGAATACGGAAGGTTTCTGATGATCTCACTGATTGGACTGGGAATCAATACACTGGTATTGTGGTTGCTCGTTTCTAAAGGTAAATACAATTTTTATCTGGCTAAATTATTTGCCATTGCCGTAGTCACCATTTGGAATTTTATTGCAAACCTGAATTATACCTTTGTCTGAAAACCATGTAAATAATTCATGTATTTTCATCAATGGGTTTTAGTCATGCTTTCGGGAATGGCCAGAATATAATCGGCTTTATTTTTGTTTTCTGCTGAAAGTGTGTCAATATTGGTTTGCTCAGAGCTGTTGATGGTCAAAATTTTCAATTCGGGTGCAGCTTGTTTCAGGTACCAATTGATGCCTTCAAAATTATCAGAATGGTACGTTCCCTGAAAATGGAGGAATGTTTGGCCGGGTTTAAGATTTTTAAGTATAAAATAAGCCATGGTAGCATCTTTAACTGCCTGAGCGCGGGGCAAATTTTCATTCACATGCCCACCGGCCCCACCCATCATATCAATCATGCCTTTATAACCGGGCAACTGAGCATCATAAGGAATGGGTAATGGTGCAATATATTGCCTGGCTTCGTCGCTCAAATCCATAAGTGCATCAAAACCTTCCCGGTTCACCAGTGAAGCATAGCGTCGTGGAATATTGGTTGCAACAAAGCGAAGGCCGCTGTCACGCGCAAAAGTCAGTAATGGTTTATAGTCCGTTTTGTAGTTGGACCAAAGCTTAGCCTCAGCTTCAAAATTTCGTTCGGCTACTTTTCCCGAAATGTATTCATCCAGTAATAAAGCATTATCTGCTTCAAACATTTCAGCTCCCAATACCAACTGCTGTTTTTTTAAGTCATACAGACTTCGTGTAAGTTCAAATTGCAACCAATGGCTAATGGGATTATTATGTAGCTCACCAAAGAGTACAACATCAGCTTTAGCTGCATCTTTAACCAGCTGGCCAAAGTCGGTAACTTTGCCTTTGTGATTAAACAGTTTATAGGCAGGCTTATCGCCACGCATTGCAACAAACAGAATAAATGTGAGCAAAAATAAAATGTTCTTTTTCATATCAGGGACGATATTTAAGATTTCCGGCAGTAAAAGAAAGGGGCAGCAGGTCACTTACACTCTCAACAACAATTGCTTTTCCGGTTTCACCGGTAAAAATAACGCGGATTTTTTTCTGCTGAAGGTTTTCATATTCCATAAGTACCTGCCGACAGGCACCACAAGGTGAAACAGGATCAACAATCTCGCCTCCGGGTGTTTTTATGGTAATGGCAATGGCTTCAATTTTCTGATCAGGAAATTGCGACATGGCAGCAAACACAGCGACCCTTTCGGCACATAAACCTGAGGGATAAGCAGCATTTTCCTGGTTATTTCCGGTGACCACCTTCCCATTTGTCAGTTGTACCGCAGCGCCAACTTTAAACCCGGAATAGGGTGCATATGCCCCCGAGGCGGCATTTACAGCATTATTAAGCAGGGCCCGATCTGGGCCGTCCAATTCGTTAAAATGATTGGCGTAACTTAACCGTAATTGTATTGATTTTTGCTCCATAAGTCAAAATTTGGTCAATAAAGATACAATTTTTATTGTGAACTACTGATTTGCAGAAAGGTTTAATCCGATGGATGCTTTTTACCTCCAAAAAGCAAAAAGGCATTAAAAAAGGCAAAGAAAGTCGCACCAGCCTGAGTCTCAAGCGTATCTTCTGTAAGCATTGACATAAATACGATTACAAAAAATACCAGGTAAAGGTATTCGTTAAATTTTCCCAGCTTTACCGCCGGATAAATCAGTGTAAACAAAAACCAGATGAAACCCAACAGTCCAAAAGAAATCGTAATGGCCAGAAACTGGTTGTGTGCCCGGTTTCTGAATGGTTGTTCCAGGCTTGAATCCATTTCATTGTATGCCCTGTCAAATTCTTTTTTAATGTCTCCCGTACCCACTCCTGTAAGCCAGTGTTGCTTTATGATCCAGGCAGAGGTTTTCCAGTATTCAATACGTTGCATCAGCGAAGAAGCATTCGGATCACCATGCCTGATATAATTCTGATATCCCATGGCCATTTGTTCAAGCCGGGGCTTAAGATTAAAGGTCTTTAGGTATTCCGCATTTGCTATGCCATTTTCAATATTCAAAATCTCCTCTTTGGTTAGCTGTCGCAATGCCATGGCATCTTTTCGCGCCCCTTTGGAATGTAAAAATCTGATTAAGGTATATTTGAGGAGCTGACCTTTCCGGTCGAGACTATCATAGGGGAAATCACTTATCTCATTCCAGGTATAGCGCATTTCCGTTTCACACAAATACAATCCAACATACTGCCCTTTCTCAATACCATAGGTAATGGTATCGTGTTTGTAAGGTGACCCAAATTTCGTATACCTGTCTAATTTGGAAAAATCAACAGGAGTGGGATTGGTATAGGCTTCAAGAGAGTTTTTAAGGCTAAATAATACCACAACCAGGCCAACAATGATGGAAATAAACATGAGGGTGCGTAAAAAAGTACTCCTTATTCTTATTACCATCATGATGAGAAATATTAAACTCAACAGTAAAGTTATCAGAATACCTGTAAATGATTCAAGGATAAGTAAAAAGATAAGAAACCAGGTAATACCAAGATAAATTACAGCTTTTGCCCATAATGATCTGGGAGGATGTGCCTTAATGAAATGGATCAGAATAAAAATAGAAAAACAAATGGTTAGACCAAATCTGATGTGTGAAATAAAAATACTCAGTTCACGGGGATCGCTTACATGACTGGTAAAAAGCACATACATACTGGCCATGGTTCCGGCAAAGACAGCCGAAACAAAAAATATGAGCACTAATTTAAACTTTTTACTATCAAAAGGGGGGCTTGTAGCATAGATTACCGGAAGTGCCAGCAGCGGCAGTTTAATCCTGAGGTCTTTCAGAGCATATTGCCAATCGGTGGTGTAAATGAGACCAACAACATGGAGCAGATAAAAAGATACAATGACCAGGGCTGCCGGGTTATTGAAAAATCTCCGGAATTTTTCACCAAGATTCCTGCCTGTATTCATTAAAAAAACTACAGTTTTTCCCCATGCCTTTCGATGGCTGTTGGAATGATCAGCAATTTCCGCCCCGTCAAAAGTCCAGAAAATGAGTAATAGAAACTGAGCCACACTCATTCCAAATTCAGAAAGTGGAATTGAAACGGCAAGCAAAATAGTGGCATACAGCAAAGGCAAACCAAGGTTCAGCCTTTGGCCACTAATTCCGGGAGCCCGTCTATTCCACATAATACAATCAGGATTTTGGTTTGGCAGATGTATTGGTAAGGATACCTGAATATTCTCCGGAATTATTGAGTAGTTCTATGGCAATTTTCACTTCAGGGTCTTCAGTTACCATGGCTTCTACCCTGCCTTTTTGGGCATAATAGCGGGCCACTATTTCACTACGAAGCATAGAACTGATCTCCTGTCTGAATTTAATCAAATCGCTTTCCTTATTGTGTTTCATTTTGGTTTCCAGATCAGCCAGATCATCTTTAAGCTCTTCGTTGTACTTTTCATGCGCAGTGGCCTGCTTTAACTGAGCCAGCAATCTTTCGCTTCTGGTAACATAATCGTATTCCTTATCCTCTAACCATTTTACAAAATCGTCATACATCTGATCGGTAATGGTAAACTGCCTGGCCGGAAGTATGGTATCGTGCTCGCGTTTAAACTGATTGGCGTAATCAAAAATAAGATAACGACTAATCAAACTGATGGCTATGTTGCTCATCGGCGGATCTTCCGTTACGATATCGGGTTCAATGCCGCCACCATCATATACCAGGCGTCCGGCTTTGGTTTTAAACTCATGTATCAGCGAATCGGGGATCTTTCCGGAAAAGCCGAGGCTGTCTCTGTGGCCATAATCAATAGCCTGGATGCATCGTCCGCTGGGTATGTAATATTTGGCCACAGTTACTTTCATCTGCGTTTTATAACTTAAAGGTAAAATATTCTGCACCAGGCCTTTACCAAAAGTTCGTTTCCCTACAATCACCGCTCTGTCAAGGTCCTGCAAGGCACCTGCCACAATTTCCGATGCAGAGGCACTGTAATCATTTACCAGCACCACCACCGGAATTTCAGTATCTATTGGCTGCATTATGGTTTTGTATGATTTATTGCGGTCGGGCGATTTGCCTTTGGTGCTTACTATTAGTTCACCCTTTCTAACAAAGAAGTTGGCAATATTTACTGCCTCGTTCATCAGGCCGCCTCCATTATCGCGCAGATCAATGATGAGTGAAGAAAGCTTATCTTTTTCCCGCAATGCCAAAAAAGCTTCCTTAAACTCTTTGGATGAAGTCTGGGTGAAGCCGGAAAGTTTGATGTAACCGGTTTTATCGTTGAGCATCAAAGAATGGGTAACATTTGGGATGGCTACATTCTCGCGCGTAACTTCTATTTCTGTCGGCATGGGAAGTCCTTCCCGCTGAATCAGCAATTTTACTTTGGTACCGGGCTGACCCTTAAGTCCCATGCTCACATCGCTCACTGATTTTCCTTTGGCGTCCTTATCATTCACCTTAAGTATGCGGTCGCCCTGTATCAATCCGGCTTTCATGGCAGGTGAATTTTCGTAAGGTTCAGAAATCACCACATACCCTCCCTGCTGATGAATAAGTGCACCAATACCACCGTATTGTCCTGTAGTCATAAATGTGTAATCTTCAATATCAGCTTCAGGAATAAAGACGGTATATGGATCCAGGCGGTCGAGAATGGCTTCAATGCCATAAGTAATCAGCTCTCCATGATTAAGCTCATCTACATAGCTATTGTTAAGCTCCTTATACATACTCACAAAAATATCGAGATTTTTTGATATCTCAAAGTCTGAGGAGTTTACCTGTGCCCTGACTGTTATGTTAACTGTAAGGCTGAATGCAACCAAAAGGAGAAAGGCAGGTATTTTTTTCATTCTATGTGCTTTGATTAAAATTTAAAATATTGTTAATCGACAGATTATCAATTCATTATTTTTGAAACACCACATATTCAAGGAACAGGATCATATCCACTACCACCCCAGGGGTGGCAGGATGCCATCCGTTTTATGGTCAACCAGCCACCTTTTAGTGGCCCGTATTTCTTCAAGGCTTCAATTCCATACTGAGAGCATGTAGGCGTATAGCGGCATGATGGGGGCAGGTAAGGTGAAACCGCCCACTGATATACGCGGATGATGCCTACCAGCAGCTTAGTGAAGAGTTTTCGCATATTCCTCGTTTAAACGTTGAAGCAGGAAAATTATTATAGTTTCCATAGTTTTATATTCGGGCATGGTTTTACCCGAATATAAGAAAGCAAAATCACATCCTTCTCCTTCTTTGAGTTCATGGAGCAGATGTTTGTTTTTCCGGTAACATTCCCTCATTAAACGGCGGATCCGGTTACGGTCAACAGCGCGGTGAAAGTTACGTTTGGGAATGCTAAAAAACACACGGTAGCCGCTTGCATCACTGGTAAAGCGCCATACCAGTCGCACAGGATGCTTAAATAAACTATTCCCTTTGGTGAACAGTAATTCAATGGCTACAGTACCACTAAGACGTTCCTGTTTACGAAAGGTTTGCATAATGGTATAATTCAGAGCAACCGATGGTGTCTGCAGACTTTATTTTCCCTTATGATTATTGGCCAGAAACTGATCAATGGCCCTGGCCATACTCGGCGCTTTTTCGTTGGGGGCCTCTATTGCTACCTTCAGGCCGAATTCACGGGCAGCCTGGGCAGTGATGGGCCCAAATACGCCAATCAATTGATCTTTTTGCTTGTAATTCTTAAAATTCTTAAGCAATGACTTAATACCTGCAGGACTAAAGAAAACCATCAAATCATATTTCTCCGGCTCAAGGAACGACATGTCTTCCGAAACAGTACGATACATAATTACCTTGTCATAGTCAATCTTTTGTAAATCAAGCAAATCGCTTAATTCGGGATTATGATCTTCGTTACATGGCAGTAGATAGCGCTCATTCTTATGTTTGCGAATGGAATCTACCAAATCAGAAAGCTCCTGATTACTAAAGAAGATTTTGCGTTTGCGATATTGTATGTACTTTTGAAGATATAGGGCAATGGCTTCTGCAGAACAAAAATATTTCATGCTTTCGGGCACTTCGAACCGGAGTTCACCTGCCAGCCTGAAAAAATTATCTACTCCATGTTTACTGGTAAAAATCACAGCACTGTGCTCGCTCAGCCTCACTTTGTTCTCTTTGCGGAAATCAATAGAGCTTAAACCTTCTATTCGGAAGAATTTATGAAAATCTATGTTGATTCCGTATTTTTTAACAATATCCGCATAAGGCGATTTTTCGATTTCAGCAGGCCGGGGTTGTGAAATGAGTATGTTCTTAACTTTCAAAATCTATCAGGATTAAAACGTTAAAAATATTTTGAGCAGAAATTTTACTTAACATATTGTTAATCAAATAGATTAATCAATTTAGCAAGTATTAAAACGGGTAAAATTTCGAGGGTGCAAAGATACAAAAATAAATACACAACCGAAAACGATTGTACTTTCAATCCAACTAAAAATAAACGCAGAAAACGATAGCTGTAGATAATAATATATATACCGGCTATAACATAAAGCAAAGTGGCTTCACCGGTATAAAACCAGGAAAATACCACTGGAAAAACAATTAAACCGGTAACAATATTAAAAACAATATTGGTAAGTATGAATTCAGATGCGAAATGTGCTACGCGAAATAAACTACCGGTAAAGCTGACCAATAAATTTTTGGAAATCCAGATGATTGTTATGGCGCTTACTAAAAAAGCAAAAATCCAGACTGCATCTATTTCCGGAACAGGGATTGAAATAAAACGGTTTATTAATCCAAATGCAAACGATGCTGTGGCAAGAATATATATAATGGCCAACCCTGGCATGATGCGTTCACGAATGAGGTTACCATCTCTAACCAGTTGATTTACATGGTGGGGAGCATAAAAGGCTTTAAAAATCTGTCTGAGCCGCCGGCTAAAAAAATGCCTCCCCCATGCCAGCAGAACCAGGATAAGCACCAAAGCAAGAGTAATAAAATCGTATTGAGACGCCTGATGTTCCACTGGTTTCATGTCAACCGGTTTTGGTTGATGTGTCTGCAGCAGTGAAGGACGAATTACCACAGTATCTTCCAGAACAGGTTCAGGCAATATAATCTCCCTGATTTCGAACCTGAAAGTAGAATCAACAGGCAAAGGATTAAGACTGTCAGCCAGAAAAAAGAAGTAATCGCTGATGGTATCAATGGCTGAAACGGGCTCCACATACTGAAGCAATTGCAGGCTATTGGCCTGAGCGGAGGGTTGCAGGTTGGTTAATGTCATCGCGGAGCAAAATTAGCTTTTTATAGTTAAAGTGAGTTGAACCAGAGTGTATAATGCATATAAAATTCAACCATGAGCCTTCTCCGGATAATGCATTTTTGCATAAAGACCAAATTCACAAATAATTGCTAAGTTTAATATTATGTTTTCAATTCTCTGTAGGCCCTGGTTTCTGAGTACCACCCAGCCGCAACTTAGTGAAAGCTGATCTTAGTGGCATTCCTTTTCTTTTAATTATTGGCAACTGCCTCTATTATTGATATGGACATGATGATGTCTTGTGCATTAATGTCCGGGGCAACAGTAAATCGATTATCCATTTGCAACCGATAGTTTTACATTTCATCGCCCCCCCCAATGAAAAATCTCCCTGCCTAATTCATCACGTGAACAATTCCGGCACATAAACTAATTCAGTTTTTACGTAAAATAGTCCTACTTTTGCAAAAGTTCTGTGGTCAATTTCAACCTTCAATATTTACACCATATATGTCCCTTATTAAATCCATCCGGGAAAATGCTCAGAAACTCAATAAGTGTATCATTCTTGCCGAAGGCACTGAGGAGCGTACCCTGAAAGCTGCAGATTTTATTCTAAAAGAAAAGCTTGCACGAATTATATTGCTTGGGAATAAGCAGGTAATTATGGCCATGAGTTTGCAATATGGGCTTGATCATGTTGCCCGGGCACGCATTATTGATCCGGAACAAAACCCCGACCATCAAAAGCATGCTGACCTGCTTTACGAAATACGTAAGTCGAAAGGTTTAACGCCAGAAGAGGCCTCTCTGCTTGCAAAGGATCCGCTATACCTGGCAACACTACTTATTAAAAGCGGGGAAGCCGATGGTGAAGTGGCCGGTGCCATCAATTCAACAGGCAATGTATTGAAGCCGGCTTTTCAGGTGGTTAAAACCCTGCCCGGAATACAGGTAGTCTCCGGTGCTTTTTTGATGATTTTCAAAGAAAATCCTTATGTTCCGGAAAACATACTGGTATTTGCCGATTGTGCCGTAAATCCCGACCCGACAGCCTCAGAACTTGCCCAGATTGCCATATCAACGGCACAAACTGCAAGAAACATTGCTCATTTGGAACCCAGAGTGGCTATGCTAAGTTTCTCAACCAAGGGGAGTGCAAAACATACCTTATGCGATAAAGTGATTGAGGCTACGCGTCTGGCCCGTGAAATGGCTCCCGACATTCCCATAGATGGCGAATTGCAGGCCGACGCCGCTCTCGTTGAAGCAGTGGGTATGCATAAGGCACCCGGAAGTTCTATTGCCGGCAAGGCAAATGTATTGGTTTTTCCGGGATTGGAATCAGGCAACATTGCCTATAAACTGGTTCAACGTTTGTCGGGTGCAGAGGCCATTGGCCCCATTTTACAGGGCATGGCCGCTCCCATCAACGATCTTTCGCGGGGTTGTTCGGTAAGTGACATTGTAAATCTTGTAGCCATTACCGCCAATCAGTGTGCAAACATATAACTGAATATATTCCTTCTTTAATTAAAACACAAATGTCAGAACGATTAGAAGATTTTAGTCTTGGAAAAACCACTCAACCCAAAGGCAGCATTCAAAAAGTAGGTGTAATAGGTTGTGGTGCCATGGGTCAGGAGATTTCCGTTTTACTCAGCCAGTCAGGCATTGAAATCGCTTTCATCGACATAAGCGATGAACGGATTGAGTCGGTGATGAAACGCATTGAGCGTCAGCTCGATGTACGCATTAGCAAATGGGGACTTACCAACAGCGAGAAAAGGCTTATTCTTTCGCGCATCAGCGGCTCCACCAACTATGATACCATTAAGGATTGCGACATTGTCATTGAAACCGTTAACACCAAAAGAAAAGGTACCAGTCTGGAGCTCCGGCAGGATATTTTCAAAAAAATAGAAGCGGTGGTCAGGCCGGAAGCCGTAATTACCTCCAATACTGCCACCCTGATGATATCTGAAATTGCTTCGGTGTTGCAAAGTCCTGAAAGGGCCATTGGGCTGCATTTCTTTTCACCTGTTGAAAAGATAAAGGTAATAGAAGCAGTGCGATCATTGTATACCAGCGATGAAACCTATGCTATGGTCAGCAAACTGGCTCTCCTTATCGGAAAACGACTTATTGAGGTAAATGAATCAGCAGGCAACGTAAGCACCCGGATGCTGGTTCCATTGATTAATGAAGCTTGTGAAATACTCATGGAAGGGGTAGCCACTGTGGCTGACATAGACGTGATTATGAAAGAAACTTCGGGATTGCAACTGGGTCCCTTTGAGATGACCGACAAAATCGGGGTTGATAAGGTATTGAAATGGATGGAAAATCTGTATGCTGAATTCGGTGAAAGCAAGTACAAGCCTTCGCCAATACTCAAACGCATGGTGAGAAGTAATCTGGTTGGTCGCCGTGTAGGTGAAGGGTTTTACCTTTACAGCGGATCTACCCGCATCCCAAAGCAAGGCTCTGTTATTCGACTGGGGCGTATTTAGCAGATTTTTATTCATTCACGTTCAAAAAGAAAGCATTAAAATGAAAATAATTGTTTTAAACTGTGGCAGTTCCTCTATTAAATATCAGTTATTCGAGTTGCCTTCACAGCGGGTGCTGGCCAAAGGGCTGGTTGACAAAATTGGCTTAAAAGGTTCAATGATTAAACACTGGCGGGATGATCAGACAGAAGTAAAGCTCGAAGGAGAAATACTTGATCACCAAATAGGCATTGAATATTTGCTGGGCGTACTTACCAGCGAAAAATACGGCAGCATCAAAAAACTGGAAGAAATTGATGCAGTGGGTCACCGGGTGGTTCATGCCGGTGAAATGTTTAATGGCAGTGTTTACATTTCCCCAGAAGTAATTACGGCTCTTGAAGAGTGTATTGAACTGGCCCCCCTGCACAATCCGCCCAACCTTAAAGGTATTTATTCCATTACCAAGTTGCTGCCCTCGGTTCCACAGGTAGGCGTTTTTGACACCGCTTTCCATCAAACAATGCCCAATTATGTGTACTTGTATGGAATACCATATTCCCTCTACGAAAAATATAAAATCCGACGCTATGGATTTCATGGTACCAGCCATCGCTATGTATCAAAACGCGCTGCCGGGATGCTTGACACCCCTTTACACAATCTTAAAATGATCACCTGTCACCTGGGAAACGGAGCTTCTATTGCTGCCATCAAAAATGGTCAATCGCTGGATACTTCCATGGGTATGACTCCCATTGAAGGACTTATGATGGGTACCAGAACCGGTGACCTGGACATTGGGGCCTTTCTGCAAATTATCAATAAAGAGGAATTGGATATTTCTGTTGCCAACACACTGGTAAACAAACACAGTGGCATGTTGGGCGTTTCGGGTGTGTCATCAGATATGCGTGATGTGGAACATGCAGCCGAAGCCGGCAATGAACGCGCCAAAGTCACTCTTGAAATGTATTATTACCGCATTAAAAAGTACATAGGTGCTTACGCTGCAGCCATGGGTGGAGTGGATGTTATTGTATTTACCGGAGGAGTAGGCGAAAATGACGCGGCAACCCGTTCAAGATCAACAAGTGACATGCAGTTTATGGGAGTTGAAATAGACGAGGATAAAAATAAAAGTGTGCGCGGTAAAGAAGCCATAATTTCTTCCGAAACTTCCAAAGCCAGAGTAATGGTAATACCTACCAATGAAGAATTGGTGATTGCCCAGGATACTTACGATATCGTTTTGAAACTTTAAATTATCTTCGACCCGCCATAGCTGATTGTAATTCCGTTAGCATACGTGCTTTCCTTAAAAAAGAAAGCACGTTTTTTTTAAGGCCCTGAGTTAACGAAACAATCCGGCTCGAGTTATCTTTTTAGTGAAGCGATCTCTTAATGTATATCAAAAGTAAATTTCATTTAATCTGAACTACTTATGTTCTAAATTAATTGACGGCAGCAAAACAGTTGTTAAAAGGAATAAGTTTTTGAGCGAACAGTACAGCAGAGGTTTGAACAATTATTAATAATCTGACAAAACCTTACGCTCTGTTTGTGTGCGTTAATCAGATGAAGCACCTCTTCAGAAAACTTTTCATCCAAAAACCTGTTCTAATGTACACGCTCATAAAAGTTTCAAATTATTTTTAATTTTACACCGGTTTGCCGGCATGAATCAAATTTCAAACCTTGAAAGGTAAAATTTTTGTTATAATTCTGTTGTTCTGTTTTGTTGCTCCCGTAGCAACCACATATGTATTTCTTCAAATTCAAAAAAAGCAGGTAAGAAAAACCGTGAAACGCAAAATGCTGGCCGGAATAGACAAAGAAACACTGGTTTTATTTAAATTTACTGAAAGAGAAAAACAAACTCTGCTGCATTGGAAACATGCCAAAGAGTTTGAATATAGCGGAGAGATGTATGACATTGTTGAATCAGAAGTCAAAGGAGATACTACCTATTACTGGTGCTTCCGGGATCATGAAGAGACACAAATCAATAGGCATTTGGCTGATCTTATTGCATTTGCAATGAAAAACAATCCGTTGAAACAAGAAAATCAAAAACGGTTATCGGCTTTTTTCAAGTCACTCTATGTCACAATTAATGACAAACAGAGTTTTTCCTTTTATAAATACATACCTGAAATTTGTTTCCATCCTATTACCTTATACCAATCACAATTTTACTCCCCTCCTGTTCCACCTCCTAAAGGGCTGATTTAAAAATTTACGGTTTAAACCATGCCATCCACCCGTTCTGCATCCATAGAGACGGGCAATACTGATTTAACAAAAACAAAATTAAATAACAATGAAGAAAAAATTCATTTCATTGTGGTTATTGCTTGGTATCGTGATTTTTGCCCAGGCCCAGATAATAACCATCAAAGATAAGGATACCGGCGATCCACTGGAGATGGTGACGCTGATGAGTGAATCTCCCAGGGCTTTTACCACTACCAATGTAAAAGGTCAGGCTGATGTTTCAGTCTTCGTTGGCGCTGATAAAATTGAAATTCGTCTGCTGGGGTATAAAACGGAAACTAAAAGCTACGCTCAACTTCAGGCAGCCGGTTATTCTATCGCCATGCAGCAGACCAATATTAATCTTGACCAGGTGGTCGTGTCAGCCAGCCGACGTGAACAGGCTACATCCAATATCCCCGCAAAAATCACGGTAATTCCGGCCAAAGAGGTTGCTTTCCAGAATCCGCAAACTGCAGCAGACCTGCTGAGTGTTTCTGGCAAGGTATATATTCAAAAAAGTCAGCAGGGTGGCGGTAGCCCAATGATTAGAGGGTTTGCCACCAACAGATTGCTGTATTCTGTGGATGGAGTACGCATGAATACGGCTATTTTCAGGGGTGGGAACCTGCAAAATGTCATCAATCTCGATCCATTTGCCATAGAGAAGACCGAAGTACTGTTTGGCCCCGGATCTGTAATATATGGCAGCGATGCCATTGGAGGGGTTATGAGTTTCCAGACCCTTACCCCTCAGTACGCTCTCTCAGAAAAACCGATGATCTCAGGAAAAGCAGTTACCAGGTATTCCTCGGCCAACAACGAAAAAACAGCCCACTTTGATGTGAATATAGGCTGGAAAAAATGGGCAGTGGTAACCAGTATAAGCTCATGGGACTATGACCATCTCCGCCAGGGCAGCCATGGCCCCGATGATTATTTAAAGCCCATATATGTGCAACGTCAGGATAGCATAGACAGAATTATAACTCAGGATGATCCGCTGCTTCAGATTCCTTCGGCTTATTCGCAAATGAATATGATGCAAAAAATCAGGTTCAGGCCCAACGACAAATGGGATTTCCAGTATGGTTTTCACTATTCAGAAACATCACCTTACGGCAGGTATGACCGCAACAATCGTTACAGAAAAGGTACTCTCCGCTATGCTGAATGGTTTTATGGCCCACAAAAATGGATGATGAATAATCTTGCTGTCAGTCACAAAAGAAATAATATTGTTTATGACGAATTGAATTTTAAGCTGGCTCAGCAATCTTTTGAGGAAAGCAGAATTGACAGGGCATTGAATAAAAACGAAAGGAGGATAAATACTGAACAGGTTGAAGCATATTCAGTAAATCTGGACCTGACCAAGTCATTGGGTATCCGCAACAAACTCTTCTATGGGATGGAGTACATTGTTGATGAGGTGACCTCAACAGGTGAGCTAACGGACATTTCTACGGCTGTTAAAAGCCCTGGGGCATCGCGGTATCCCAACTCTACCTGGAGTTCATTAGCAGCTTATGTGAGTGACGAATTCAGGATTTCTGAAAAGCTAACTGCTCTGGCCGGGATAAGGTATAATCAGTATAAGATTGATGCAGATTTTAGCAGTAATCTTGACTTCTATCCTTTGCCGTTTCAAGAAGCCAGTCTGGTTAACAGTTCATTGACCGGCAGTATCGGTGGTGTTTACCGCCCGGCAGAAAGCTGGGTACTCAGTGCCAACTTTGGCACTGCATTCCGCTCGCCCAATGTGGATGATGTAGGAAAAGTGTTCGACTCTGAAGCAGGTGGAGTAACTGTACCCAACCCTGATCTGAAAGCGGAATACGCCTATAATTTTGATCTTGGCTTAGCCAAAACCTTTGGTAGTATCGTAAAAATTGATCTTGCCGGATACTATACCATTTTAGAAAATGCCATGGTAAAGAGAAATTTCCGGCTGGGCGGATTTGACAGTATAATGTATGAAGGTCAGTTGAGTCAGGTGCAGGCCATTCAGAATGCTGCAGTAGCCCATGTTTATGGCATTCAGATTGGCCTGGAAGTTAAGCTTCCGACTGGTTTTAGTTTATCTTCCGACCTGAACTATCAGTATGGTGAAGAAGAACTGGATGATGGCAGTACCAGCCCTTCACGTCATGCTCCACCCCTGTATGGGATATCCCGATTAAACTTCAGGGCAAATAAATTACATCTCCAGTTTTATGCAGTATATATGGCAGAACGCAAGTTTGAAGATTTACCTTTTGAGGAAAAATCAAAAGTGGAATTGTATGCAAAGGATGCTGAAGGAAACAATTACTCACCAGGTTGGTATACTTTGAATATAAAGGCAGAATACAACATTTCAGAAACCTTTAGCATCAGTTCGGGCATTGAAAATCTGACTGATCAACGCTACCGGCCTTATAGTTCAGGTATTTCGGCTCCCGGGAGAAATTTCTTAATTTCTTTAAGGGCAAATTTTTAATTCTTTAATGTAAAAAAGCCATTCGTTTCCCAAAGGATTCGTCTGGCTTTTTTATTTACTTCCAAAAAATGGTTCGCTCAATAAGTTACTCCAATTCCGCGATCAATTCGTCGGTAAGTTCCAGATTGTGGAACACATTATTTACATCATCGTCATCTTCAAACAAATCAATAAGCCGCATTACTTTTTTTGCTGCTTCAAGGTCTACCTTCACAGTATTTTGAGGCAGACGCTGTAACTCAGCATTTTCAGGCTCAATTCCCAGCTCTTCCAGCTTTTTCATCATAGCTCCAAAATCTTCCATAGCTGTGGTAATGGTTATCATTTTATCCTCCACCTGAATGTCTTCGGCTCCAGCATCTATCACTTCCATTTCGAATTCATCCATATCAATATCGCCTTGCGGAATGGTAAAAACTCCTTTCCGGTCGAACAAAAAAGCCAGTGAACCATTGGTGCCCAGACTGCCTCCAAACTTATTAAAATATGAGCGTATATTGCTTACGGTACGCTGAGGATTATCTGTGGTACATTCAATGTAAATGGCAATGCCATTGGGTGCATAACCTTCATAGGTAATTTCCTGATAGTTGGCAGCATCCTTGTCTGATCCTTTGTTTATGGCTCGGGTGATATTATCCTTAGGCATACTCGCTCCCTTGGCATTTGCAATGGCCAGACGCAAGCGGGGATTTCCATCGGGATCAGCGCCACCTTCTTTTACCGCTACCGTAATTTCTTTAATAATTCTTGAAAAAATCTTTGACCTTTTGGCGTCAAGTGCGCCTTTCTTTCGTTTAATGGTCGACCATTTGCTGTGTCCCGACATATGTATATGGTTGTGTTTAAAATCTTTGCAACAAGACAGATGTTGACCTGTTTAGCGCTGTAAAGTTACATTTTTTTTTCAGAATATAAAAAATGCTGCCTCCATAAGGAAGCAGCACCGGGCAGACCACAACATCTGACTTTACCAGCTTATGAGCGTAATGCCCAGGGTAAACGGATAAAGTTCAGGGCCGCGGTTGTTTTTGAATAAAGTATTCAGGGAGTAATCGGCATATAAATTTATTTTGCCCCAGCCAATACGTGCTGACAGATCATATTTTATGGGATTCAGGTAGAAATCATCGCGGTCTTTCATCTTCTTCTTCTTCCCATTTTCCTGATATACATTTTTAGTGTGAGAACCAATACGCAAACCGGCCTGCACACCCGCCGAAATGTGGAAACTATTCTTTTTCGAAAAACGATTGGTCTGATATTCAAGCATCAACGGCACATTAAGATAGTTGACAACCAGTTTGCTTTTGGTATAATTTCTGGGAATCTGTTCATAGTTATTAAAGATATCCCCATCCATCACTACGAGTTCAACATTATCATTAAAGCGGTAGTTTTTCCATTCCAGGCCAAGACCAGTAGTTAAACCTAATTTGTTTCTAATGAGGTTGAAATTCTGCTCCAGCAGGTTTAATTTAACATTGATGGATTTCTCCATGCGCAAATCAAGAAATTCATAGTCAGTTGGCAGATCAAATTCACCACTGCTGTTTACAAAACCATTGACACCCATTTCAAAACCACCGAAATGGCCATCGAATTTTTCCTGACGGTTTCGCTTAAAGCTCACTTTACCATCTTCATCAACCTTAAGTTCATTGCTGCCGATAATCACTTTTGTTTTATCACCATCATACACTTCTATTTTAACATCGCCTACATTCACAATAACCGAATCTGCATTTGGGTAGGCATCATATTCTTCCATTTTGGCTATCGCTTCCAGGTTGGGCTCTTGTCCGTCGTTATTGGGATGAATGGTCACAATACCGGCACGGTTGATTTGTTTCAATGTATTCTCATCAAAATAAGAAAGTCGTCCTGCGCCGCTAATGTCACTAAAAATTTCGCTGTTGGCAAATACACTGGCCCTGCCGGCTCCGCTAACTTCAGCTTTAGTGGTTGTGGTTTTAAGTTTAAGGGCATTGAGCCTCGAAGCCCCGGCTACCTCAGTTTCATGGGTAATGGTTTCACCTTCGAGGGTAAGCCGGGCAGCACCATTTACTTTGGTTTCAAGAGCTTCGGTTTGTATGCTCATGTTTATTCTTGAGGCTCCGTTGGCTTCAATCGTTAATCTGGGAGTAACAAAAGTTCCATTGGTAGTAAGCCGGGCTGCGCCGTCCAGTTGAACTTTTTCGAGCACAGGGGTTTGTATTACCACGCTTAGCTCAGAAAGATTTTTCATCCCCGAAGCAGCTTCTACCACCAGGGTGTTGCCCAATACCCGTGTTTCTATGGAACTCTGAAGGTTGTCATCGGTGAGAACAGTGACCATATAGTTATCGCCCTGAATCAATTGTGCCCGGAAGGCACCTCCTATTTCAATTTTGGTGAACGGGCCTGTCTCCCTGTCCTGTTTGATGGTGTTACCGCTGCCTCTTACCTGAGCTATTGATGCAGCAGCATAAAAAAAAGCTGCCAAAAAAAATCCGGCTTTGTAGATGTTAGTTTTTGCTTTCATTGGAGTGGTATTTTGCATGTTATTTTCTTTATGACGGAAATAAGGACGATTTTGTTACCTGCTCATCTTTATTAATTTTCATTTGCTGCTAAAGATTTTTCTGTTTTTCTCCTGATCAACGAGTTGCACCTTTTGGGTTCTTCCTTTTTCATCAACATACCGCCTGATTTTCAGCCCATTGTTTGTCAGAACATTGAAGCCACCCAGTCCAATGTCGGCCAGCAACCAGGGGTCAAGAGTTGAGGGCAATTGCTCTGCCACCTGAGCACCCGAGCTTAGAATCTGGTTCAACATGATCCGGCCGTAATTCAAATTGGCAGCATTATCATTGCTTACCGGAATATTTTCGGCATCAGCCAGCATCAACTCCTGCGATAACTGAATATCATCAAACAATTGGGTATACATCTGACGGGGGTTGCTATTGAAAGGTTCAGTAATATTAATGGTGACGCGTTGAGCCGGCAGATGTTCCAGTTCAACCGGAGTTTCCCTGTCGCGTTGGACAGGTTCAATATTTTCTGCAGGTTTGGTATCACTTGCCGGCACATCCGGAACAACATATATTCCATCAGAAACGTCAGGCTTTTCGGTTACCGGTACCGGATTTTCTGGTGACGAAGGCACAACCATTTCATAACCTCCAATAGTTTGGTTCAGTTTATCTTCTGTAACTGGTTCGATACGTAGGTAAATAGAAATTAGTAAAAGAATGGTAGCAGCAAATGCAGTTATTGGAACAATCTTCGTCCAAATAGGCAATGAAATGTGGTGTTTCAGCATAGCTTTTGCAGGAAATATAACTTCATCATCAGGCAGTAACCGTGAATGGGCTATATTTTGAAAATCTTTCTCCAATTCAGGATGTTGCTGAATAAACGCAGTTACCCTGTGAAGGCCGGCTTCAGTAAGATCTTTTTCAAACCAGGCAATAAAATAATATTCATAATTGTACTGATTTATATATAGGGCATCCAGGTCGAAACGCTGTTTCAGTGCTTGTTTCAGTGGCATTTCTGTTTTAGAATCAGATAAGATGCTGAGCTCTGAAAGTCCGGTAAATTCCTCCTTTAAATCCGGATTATCACCCAGGAATAAAAGAAATGCCGTAGCCTGAGCACCATTTAGCTTACCATCCAGGTAATCCATGGCAAATAAGGCGTAATTTTCACGAGTGATGTTCACTGTTTTCATTTTTGCATCCTTTAAATTACCCTGTCGGGCTGGCCTATATAATTTTTAAGCGTTACCCTTGCCCGGTATATGTATACCTTAACCTGCGAAGCGTTCAGCCCGGTAATCTCACCAATTTCTTCATATGAATACCCTTCATAGTCACGGAGCATAACCACCGTTTTTTGAATATCCGGAAGCCTGCTTAATGCTTCTTCAAGCACTTCTTTCAAATCGCTGTATCCATGACTGGTAACCGGCACCTCAAAAGCATGGGTTTCATCCATACGACTGAGCTTTTTTTCACGGCGAATATCATCAATCATGGTATGATAGGCCGTGGTAAAAAGGTATGATTTGGCCTTTGCTGATGAAATGTCCGCAGCTTTTTCCCACATCCGGGAAAATGCTTCCTGTACAATATCTTGTGCACGCTCCCTGTCGCCTAAATTTTTAAGCACAAAACGATATACGCCATCGGCATGATTATCTACGCATGTATTGTATTCCGCTGTTGTCATCTGCCCTTGATTGGTTCAGTCGGGTATGTATAAGACTGTTAAAGATAGGAAATGTTACAGCAGGGAAAAAATAATTTCAGATTTCTAAATTCTAATATGCTTACCAAAAGTTAATTATCACCTCATTTTAATTTATCTACTTTAAAAATGATGGAGCCCCGATATATTTTTTCATAAAAAAACCGGCTGCAACCAGGATGTTTACATCTAAGTCGCCGCCGGTTTCAACCCTAAAACCTATCTTTTAAATGCCTACCATGCGAAGAGCGGGAAAGCATTCATCATCTCGTTCACTTTGGTGCGGACTGAGCTGATTACTTTTTCATTGTCAACGTTGGCCAGTACTTCATCTATCAGATCGACGATCTGAAGCATATGTTTTTCCTTTAGCCCGCGGGTAGTAACTGCGGGGGTACCCACCCGGATGCCCGAGGTAGTAAAAGGAGAGCGGCTGTCGAAGGGAACCATATTTTTGTTGATGGTAATGTCGGCTTGTACCAATACATTTTCAGCTACCTTTCCGGTGAGTTCGGGGAATTTTGGGCGGAGATCTATGAGCATCAAATGATTATCGGTCCCACCTGAAATTACATGATAGCCTTTATCCACAAATGCCTGGGCCATAACCTGTGCATTTTTCTTCACCTGAATAATGTATTCCATAAACTCATCAGAGAGTGCTTCTCCGAATGCTACGGCCTTTGAAGCAATAACATGCTCCAGCGGGCCACCCTGAATACCTGGGAAAACAGCCGAATCGAGCATGGCGGACATCATCTTAACCGCACCTTTAGGCGTTTTAACTCCCCAGGGATTTTCAAAATCCTTACCCATAACGATGAGGCCACCACGCGGGCCACGGAGGGTTTTGTGGGTAGTGGTAGTAATGATATGACAATGAGGCACCGGGTCATTGAGTAATCCACGAGCTATCATTCCCGCCGGATGAGCAATATCAGCCATGAGTATGGCATTTACCTTATCGGCGATTTCGCGCATGCGTTTATAATCCCAATCGCGTGAATAAGCTGAGGCGCCGGCAATGATGAGTTTTGGTTTATGCTCCAACGCAATCTCCTCCATCTTATCATAATTGATGGTACCGGTTTCTTCTTCCACACCATAAGACACCGGGTTATATAAAATACCCGAAGAGTTCACGGGTGAACCGTGTGACAGGTGTCCACCATGTGCCAGATTAAGCCCCATAAAAGTATCACCGGGTTTCAGTACCGTGAGCAATACCGCCATATTGGCCTGGGCACCTGAGTGCGGTTGTACATTGGCCCATTCGGCACCGAAAAGTGCTTTGGCACGATCAATGGCGATTTGTTCGGTTTGGTCTACAATTTGACAGCCACCATAATAACGCTTACCGGGATAACCCTCAGCATATTTATTGGTGAGTACAGAGCCCATAGCATCAAGCACCTGCTGGCTAACAAAATTCTCTGAAGCAATGAGCTCAATGCCATGCATCTGACGCTCTTTTTCCTGCTTAATCAGATCAAAAATCTGCTTGTCCTTTTTCATAATTTAATGGGTAAAATTTTATATTAATATTTTGAGTGGCAGTTAAAAACCGGCACCAGGCCATTCAGAATGCAAAGGTATAAAAGTTTGCATGTCTGCCAATGTTCAGTCCTTGTTTTCGAGGCTTTTGGCTTCATCCCACAGTTCATTAAGCTCATTGAGCGACATGTCATGCATATTTTTGTGCTGTTCATTCACCCTTTGCTCAATATGATTGAACCGGCTGATAAATTTTTTATTGGTACGTTCGAGTGCATCTTCGGGATTTACATCAATAAAACGGGCATAATTAATCAATGCAAAGAGCAGGTCGCCAAATTCATCCTCAATTTTATCGGGTGATCCATTTAGTTTCTCATACTGCAATTCGTTGAGTTCTTCCTGGACTTTCTCCCATACTTGTCCCACATGATCCCAATCGAAACCCACCCCTCTTACTTTTTCCTGAATCCGATAGGCTTTTACCATTGCAGGTAACGATTTGGGTACGCCTCCAAGCACGGTTTTGCGACCTTCGGTCAGCTTAATTTTTTCCCAGTTGTCGCTCACAGCTTTGGCATCATTGGCAACTACATCACCATAAATGTGTGGATGCCGGCGAATGAGTTTTTCGTTAATACTGTTAAGTACATCTTCAATGTCAAAAGCCTGCTGCTCGGAAGCAATTTTGGAATAGAAAACCAGATGTAGCATCAGGTCGCCCAGTTCTTTTTTAATTTCCTCCATATCTTTGTCCAGGATGGCATCACTGAGTTCGTAGGTCTCTTCAATGGTAAGATAACGCAGGCTTTCGAGGGTTTGCTTGCGATCCCAGGGGCAGCCTTTACGCAACTCATCCATAATATTTAACAGTCGTTCAAAAGCAATAAGTCTGGCATCCATGGTTGCAAAAATTTACTCCAAAAAAGTTTATAAACAGCGTGTGAATTATAATAAATCAAGCCGTTTGCAAAGGTAATCAAAAAAGGCCGGGACAATTTTGTAATTTTGTTGGGCGTTGCCCGCTTAATTACTGCTAAATTGGAACTTAAACCACGCGCTACCTACTTTCTGTTTGCCTTCATGCTTCCAGTATTTCTCTGGATGCTATCGGGCCGGGTTCAGGCCCAGCATCGGTTTCAGGCAGCCAATCTGTTATTTGAGCCTCGCATTAATTACGGTTTTCTCATTGCTCACCATACAGAAATGGAAATATATAACAGTCATTTCCCTTCGGTTGAATTCAGCATAGCTCAGGCCACCTATGGCAGAAGGCAATGGGAGTCGTTTTATAACTATCCGGTCATCGGTTTAAGCTATTGGAATGCATGGCTGGGCAATTCCCAGGATCTTGGCCAGGCCCATGCCTTGTTTCCTTTTATTAGCTTTCCTATAGCCAAAAGGGATAAACATGAATTTAACCTTCGCCTGGGAGCAGGACTGGCGTACCTTACCAAAAAATTTGACCGGCTCACCAATTATAAATATAATGCCATAGGTTCACATATAAATGCAGCGGTTAACCTTCAGCTTGAATATCGGTGGAAGCCTCTGCACCACCTGCAGGTTTCAACCGGATTTCAGTTGATGCATTTTTCCAACGGTTCAATTAAAACACCCAATTATGGTTTAAACATACCTTCGGTAACAGCGGGTGCAGCGTTCCGCATAAATAAGGAAAACAGTTATATCAAACGCCGGATCAGGCCCAGCCTGACTATGTATGAATTTGATGGCCGCGATTACATTGATGTAAAAATAGGTTCAATATTCGCCGTAAAAGAACTGGGCGACACAGATGGGGAACGATTTTATGTTTATTCGGGTTTTGTAAGCGCCTTAAAAAGCCTGAGTTACAAACACCGGATTGGCTTTTGCTTCGACATTTCCTGGGATGGTTCCGATGCACGGCTGATCAGCAGAACAAATACGGAGCCTTATCATAAAATTGCATTAACCAAACCCGGGTTGAGTGCCGCCTATGAGCTTGTGCTTGCACGTACTTCATTTGAATTCAATGTTGGCTTTTACTTAGGAGGTAAAGATAAAAGTGAAGGCATGAGCTATTATAAAATGGGCATTCATTACCTGATAAATAAAAATATTTTTGCGAATCTGACCTTAAAGACTCACTTCGCCCGTGCCGATTATGTTGGAGTGGGAATAGGCTACCGGTTCAAATGGGGTTATAAATTTTAATTCGTCGTCATGTTAAAGAAAATAAAAACTAATTCTTACTTAAGCATGTGGATTTATCTCTCCCTGGGCATGTTTATATTATCTGCCTGCGGGCCGGAACGAATGGATGACTGTTTCACCCCAACCGGCCCGGAAGTGGAGATAGAAAGAGACATCTCCCCTTTTCATAGTATAGAACTTTATAATAATATCAATCTGGTTATTGAACCTGGCATACTGCCCAGACTTAGGTTAAAAGGAGGTAAAAATTTGCTGAGTTCAATAAAAACCGATGTTAATGACAGCACCCTTACCCTGCGCAACCTGGCCTCCTGCAACTGGGTACGTGATTACAGACGTGAACTTACTGTTTATGTTACTGCACCTGTACTTCGTTCCATTCGTTACGAAGGTTCGGGTGACCTGACTATGCCCGAACAACTTAAATTTGATTCGCTGAATGTAAATGTTTTGGGTGGCGGCGGCTCTTTTCATTTAAATATTAATACTGAAAGACTGGGTTTATTTCTGCATTATGGTACTGTTGATTTTAATATAAAAGGAAAAGCTGTGATCACTTCAGTTTTTGCCAACAGCTATGGCCCTTTTTACTGTAATGATCTTACATCCAATATTGTTTATATACGAAACAGCGGCACCAATGATTGTTACGTGTCGGCCAGGCACATCCTTGAAGTTGAAATTACTTCCGTGGGAAATATATATTACACAGGCGACCCCTATCAATTGAAAAGCAATATTACCGGAAGCGGCAAACTCATTAAAACGGATTGAAGCGTGTAAACCCATTTAAGCCTTACTACTCCATCGGATGCCATAATGATAATTATTCTGATGGCCCGCAGATTGTTAATGATTTCATAAAACTGTTTTTTTATTATTTTGTGGCATAGTTTTTTATTTTGCCCTGATTGCCAATCTACTGATTGCCATTTGATAAACAAGTTAAACTACCAATTTACCAACTTAAACTTTAAAACTATGAAGACGATAAATAAAATAATGTGCATACTTTTTCTTATGGGTTCAACCTCAGTATTTGCACAAAGCACCACCACGAAGTTCTCCATAACCGGCGGTTGTGAAGGATGCCAAAGCAAAATAGAGTCGGCTGCACAGTCTGTTAATGGAGTAACCGCTGCTAAATGGGACAAGGATACCCAGATTATGGAAGTAACCTACGATGCAGCCACCACCTCGGAAGCGGCCATTCAACAATCAATAGCTAATGCCGGATATGGTGCCGGCAGTTACAAAGCCAATGCTGAAGCTGCTAAAAACCGGGATTGTTGCCAGGTTATTGAAAAAAAAGAGGACAATAGGGAATTGGATAAGACCAGGCGCCCGGATGAGAAGCCGCAATAATAATCCGGCTTTGAATGAAAAAACCTGCATCAGCAGGTTTTTTTATGCAACCTTATTTCGATATACTTGTTTAGCTGCCATAGAATGACCTCAACAGAAATTTAAATGTCTCATCATCACACTGCTCCCTCTTCTACCATTCCTCATGGCCGTGCATTTGCCATTGGAATAGCACTCAACGTTGGTTTTGTAATCATTGAAGTTATTTATGGTTTGATGGCCAACTCTTCAGCCTTGCTTGCTGATGCCGGTCATAACGCCAGCGATGTGCTCGGGCTGATATTTGCCTGGACAGCGGCCTGGCTGGCTACCCGAAAACCAAAAGGGAAATACACTTATGGTTTGAGGCGTACCACCATTCTTGTTTCTATACTTAATGCCTTGCTTCTTTTTGCCGCGATGGGGTTTATTGGCTGGGATGCCTGGCAGAAAATTGCAGATCCTCAGCCCGTATCAGGCACTTCTGTAATGGTTGTAGCTTCAATTGGGGTTATTATCAACACAGCGACCGCCCTTCTGTTTATGAAAGGTCAGAAAACCGACCTCAATATACGTGGTGCCTACCTGCATATGGCTGCTGATGCTGCCGTTTCGCTTGGCGTTGTTGCAGCAGGACTTGCCATCTATCTTACCGGTCTACCCTGGATTGACCCCCTGATAAGTTTTATCATTATCATTATTATACTTTACAGCACCTGGAATCTTTTCATAGATTCCATTGATTTGGCACTGGATGCGGTTCCTAAGCACATTCAACTGGATGAAGTGCATGAATTCCTTTTGTCTGATCCAGGCGTAAAAGCAGTTCATGATCTGCACATCTGGGCCATGAGTACCACACAGGTAGCGCTTACTGCCCACCTTTTTATGCCTGATGGAGGAAGTGATCACTTTATTGCTGATTTACAGAAACAATTACACGAAAGGTTTGATATCGGCCACACCACCTTCCAGATAGAAACCCAGTTAAATAAAATAAATTGCACCACAGATTGTTGAATTGTAGAATTTATTAATCAAATTGGGGCAATAAAGAAATTAACTCTACTTTTCAGGCATATACTCAGGCTATAAATGCCACTACCATTCCATTGATAATCATTGATATAAGCTAAACCGAAATGCGTATGGCACAGTTTTGTGGGTTATGTATGGCCGGCAATGCGTCGGCTTCAATCAATTCGTTTCGTATCAAAAAAAAACCGACCTATGTTTACTCAGTCTATATGGAAAGATACTGCACCCATTTACAATTTTGAGACCCTTTATAATGACATAAGTGCTGATGTTGCCATTATTGGCGGAGGAGTTACAGGCATAAGCACCGCACGACTACTTGCCTCGAAGGGCTTAAAGACAGTGGTGATCGAAAGTTTGAAAGTGGGAGGCGGTACATCAGGTCACAGCACTGGAAACCTGTATGTGACTATTGATAAAAATCTGGGTGTATTGCATGATAAATATGATCGGGACACCTTGATTAAAGTTGTTGAATCGCGCAGTCAGGCCCTTAACCGGATTGAAAGCTGGGTAAAAGAACTCTTGCTTGATTGTGACTTTAAGCGACAAAACTGGAACCTATATTCAGCAACCAATGAAAGTGACGACAAAATAGCACAAGAACTTGAACATGCAAGACAGGCAGGCCTGGGGATGAAAGAAGCTGATCCGGCATTATTTCCTTTAAAAATAAGTCGTGGCATAACTCTGGCTGATCAGGCGCAGCTTAATCCCATGCGCTATGTGCAGGAATTGGCTAAAGCTCCCGGCGAAAATATGGCCATTTATGAATGTACCCGCGTAAATGAAATTGAGGAATCAGATGAAGGAGTTATACTGAAAACCACCGGTGGCAATGTCCACGCCGATTATGCGGTAATGGCTACCCATGTTCCCAAAGGATTTGACCTGCTTCAAACTTTGCTGGGGCCTTACCGGGAATATGGCATTGCCTGCAGGGCAGACAATATTGACTTCCCCGAAGGTATCTTTTGGGGATATCATCAGGAAGGAAAAAAGATCTCTTCCCGGTTATATGAGCGCGATGGGAAACGGTATATTTTATTTATAGGTGAGCCACACAAAGTAGGACAATCAAAGGATAACCGTCAGCATTTGCAGGTATTGACCGACTTTGCCCGAGAGCATTACGGTCTTACAGAAGTAGTCTATCGCTGGGGCGGACAGCACTACCGTCCGGCTGATTTATTGCCTTATATCGGACGCAGAAGTCAGCATGGCAGAACCTTTGTTGCTACGGGTTTTTCAACCGACGGTTTGGTATATGGCACACTGGCAGCCATGATGATTGCAGATGAAATAACCGGTACACCTAACCCCTATACAGAATTATACAATCCACGGAGGTTTACCCCGGTAAAATCAGCAAAAAATTTCATTTCTGAGAATGTTAATGTAGCTGCAACTTTTTTGAAGGATTTACCCGGAGGAGCCGATAAAGACGCATTTTCAGATATCAAAGCAGGTGAAGGGGCTGTGGTAAATTACGAAGGTCAGAAAATAGCTGCTTTCCGAAGCACCGAAAATGAACTTCATCTTAATTCTGCGGTATGTCCACATTTAAAGTGTATAGTGAATTGGAACAATGCCGAAAAAACCTGGGATTGCCCATGCCACGGAAGTCGTTTTTCGAAGGATGGTCTCGTATTGGAAGGGCCAGCCTGGGGAAACCTCTCGCGAATTAATTTTTCGGATGATCTTCCCGAAGAACTTGACAGAGATAAAAATTAAAATCGAGTAGGAGGAAAATAAAATAGTTTTCCTCCTATTTTATTTCCCGTTCTCTCACATCACCGTACGTACCGTTCGGTATACGGCGGTTCCCTAATAATTTACTCTGACCAATCGATAACTCCGATTGATCTTTGCTGAAAGCGTTGTTTTCAGTTATCCCAATGAAAGTCTGTCCTCCCACATAGTCTTCGGATGCCGTCCTATTCTTCTGTGGGCAGGTCTCTGGTGTATCAGAGATTTTCTGCTTTCCTTCTTTCATCAGGTAACTTTCATTTACTGCTTCCATATTAAGGTTCGGCCCTTCCCGTAACTGTCGTATTACGGTACTATGACCTCGGCTGACTTCTCACAGTAAATCTTGTTTCAACCGTGCTTCATTCTCCGTTTCCGCTCATCTGTGAGATCTCCCCGGATAAGAACATTAACTTTCATCCCATCTATCTGCTGCATCTACCTTGGTTACTCCGGACAGTATCGGACTTCGTTTTGTTAGGCAAACTCATCCAGCAACCTTAGGCCTTATATGCAGTTTCTGTTCGTCAGACCGGGATTTTGCCGCTGGCTTCCTTCAGATTCTACCTCACGGTAGACACCCTTGCCTTTGGCTAACGCTTCCCACTGTCAAAGCGCGTTCGGGACTTTCACCCTATAGTTAATGCCCATGCCGGGCGCACCTAAAAAA
>DHSR01000033.1:0-280 GCA_002410555.1 Bacteroidales bacterium UBA5281
CAGGCAATGACTCAACGCTTCAATAAATCAACAAATCAACTCTGTTTTAGACAGGATTTACAAAATTTACAGGTTTGGTTTTTGAAAGTCCTGCCTTCATGCCCGGTGATAGCGCGCGTTAGTAGCGCCTGCGGGCAGGCAATGACTCAACGCCTCAACAAATCAATGACTCAACGCCTCAACAAATCAACACTGTTTTAGACAGGATTTACAAAATTTACAGGTTTGGTTTTTGACAGCCCTGCCTTCATGTACGATGATAGCGCGCGCTGGCAGCGCC
>DHSR01000033.1:439-572 GCA_002410555.1 Bacteroidales bacterium UBA5281
ACTCAACGCCTCAACAAATCAATGACTCAACGCCTCAACAAATCAACTCTGTTTTAGACAGGATTTTCAAAATTTACAGGTTTGGTTTTTAACAGCCCTGCCTTCATGTACGGTGATAGCGCGCGCTTGTAGC
>DHSR01000033.1:879-215565 GCA_002410555.1 Bacteroidales bacterium UBA5281
CAACGTCTCAACAAATCAACAAACCCACAGATTACAGATCACAGATCACAGATCACAGATCACAGTAAACGCAGCTCCAAATGATAGAATATGTATACCGATTAATCCTTTATGAATCTGGCTGAGGCCAAACGATGGTGTTGATGAAAGGTAATGAAATAGAACCCACTGTTTAAATGCTCAATGTTCACATTTGCCCGTTTATTTCTCAGATTGATGCTGCCGGTACGAATGGTTTTGCCTTCCATGGAACTGATGGTGAAAAACAGATCCCCATCCTGCCAGTCGAGGTCTACCCCCAACCATGCTCCGGCTGGGTTTGGATATACCCTGGCTGTTTCAGGCCTGCGTTCATTTAAGCCATTGCACAATTGAAAGCCAACGGTTATTTCATCCCATGCCGCGCACTGTCCCAGCGAAAACTCAACCCGGATGGTGGCTTGGCCAAGACCTATGCCCGTTGAATCAATGTTAAAGGTACCTGATTGCGAAATAAGCACACCGTTAACATACCATTTAAGTTCATCGTAAATCACCGGAGCGGTGAATGTAAGGCTGTGTTCAGCGCAGATAAGGGTATCGGAACCCAGTTTAATCTGTGGAAAAGGGATTACGTTTATGGTGATTTCATCCATCATAAAACGCATCTCGCTGTCCATAACACCCACGACATAAGTAGTGGTTTCTGAAGGAGATACGGTAATGGAAGCTGAGGTGTCTCCTGTGCTCCAGGTATAAGTATAGGGAGGTGTGCCACCACTAACTGCCGGGGAAAGTTCAACTTCTTCGCCTTCACATATTTCCATATCAGCACCCAGATCAACCACCAGTGTGTTGAAGTTTTCAATGCGATCAGGATAGGTGATGGTTTGTATGCCTTCTTCCACGGAAATACTCATCACCGGCAAGCTCATATTGTTTGCAATCCATTGATATTCAATTATATTTCTGAATATTGGTGTACCCATCTGGAGTGAGTCCAGGTAAAGACTATCCGCTTCAAATATCGTTGATTTCACCCGGAGTACATCAAATGTCCCAAGTGGCGTTGTAATTTGCCCCCAGCCATCTACTTCATTCACCCGATTGCGCTCTATACTAAAATAACCCAGTCCTGGGAATTGAATACTGTACACCGATAAACTCGAATCTTTAGGAGAATCATTGGTCAGGGGGAATTTATACAGCGATTCCGGCTGATTGAATTTCATAGGTACCGGAATACCGGATATGGTTACGGCATAGCCGGGACGAACATAACTCTCAGCAGTTGCTTTAAAAAATTCATAAGCATCGGTCATTTGAAACTGAGCCAGGAAATCCAGTGCATCGATGGGAGTAGCCAGATTGGCTGTAGCTGGATTGAATACGATTTGATAAAAAAATGGGGTCGAAGTGGGACTTACAAAAGAGACTACACGTTGGCTTACCGGAGTCAGCTCCGAAAAATCCCAGGTGTAATTTTCACCGGTCAGTGCCGGGTCTGTTTGTGTAGTTAGCGCAGTGCTAACCCTAATGGTATCGCCAATGGCGGGCATATCATCACGGGAAACCGTAATTTGGGCATAGGCTGTCGCAAGAACGGAACAACAAAGAATGAAGGAAAGTAAAGTTTTTCTCATGGTGGTTGGATTTAATCAGGGTTAAGCAATAAAGCCGGTGAAAACAATACAAATTTAGTATTTATTTGTTCTTTTTACGTTTTCGCCGGAAAATTTCGTTAAACCGGTCGAATTCGTAGCGGTAATAAATACCAATGCCTTGTTTGTATGGCGTGTTGAAAGAAGTAATTTCAAAAGGATTGTTTGACTTATTGAAGGCTTTGATTCTAAACCGTCCGTCGCGGGTTATTTTTACGTCAATGGTAACATCTCCCACTATGTTGGATGTGTTTTGGGTAGTGCCGGTATTCATCATACCAAAGCTGCCGTCAATGGTTACCCAATCTTCAAACAAATGCGTAGAAAGCGCCACTTCGAGTGCTTCCGTTGAAAGGGCATCGCCTGAGCGATAATTTACTCCTATGTCTACATCATCGCTGATCTGGGAAAGCATATTGCTGAGCTGATTGGCAATAACTTCAATGGAAGAAGAGCCTACACTGCCGGCCAGGCTGGGATTCCCACTAAAGCTGAATGACTTAAGCAGCAATAGCGATACCATTTGTTGGGTCATGGCCACTTCATTGGTGGTGTCAATGGCTGAAAACACCCTTTGTTTGAGGGTTTCTTCCGCATCGGGAAGGCGAATACTGAAACCAATGTCAGGATTATACAAATTATTGCGAAGTTGAATGATACATTCTACAGGAATGGTTCTGCCTTCGTATTCTTCTATGCCCGCCAGTTCCGGAATCCCCTTGAGTGCTGCACGCACTTTATAAACTGCGTTCACGTTGATATCGGCTTCGTAAGGACTGCCTCTAAAGGTGATTTTACCGCCCGGTGAAATGGTAAAAACGCGGTTTAGGATATTTTGCAGGGTGAACAGAAAGGTACCCTGGGTTATAATGTATTGGCCGAACATCAATACGTCTCCGTCTTTGGTCACCCTCAACTGCAAGTTGCCATTGCCCACACCTCTGATGTTTCCAATGTTTTCGGGCAGAAATAACTGAATACTTGCGTCGGGGGTTACATCCAAAAACATATCCAGGTCAATGCCTGAAATTTCGGGTTCAAAAGGCAGTACCCCGGGTGTGGTTTGACCGGGATTGACAAACCGGATGTATTCACTTTCAGTGGCCTGAATGTCAAGATTAATGGGGATGAAAATTTTGGTATTTTTCTCTGATCTGACTCTGATATTCATAAGTAAATCGTCAAAAGGGCCCTTAATACTCACATGGCCACTTCCAAAAGCCGAACCGTAAAACACTTCATTTTGCTTAAAATTAGTGTTTAATCCAGCAATCCCGTCAGCATTAATGTTAAGCTCAATCTCAGGTTTTACAAAGTAACGGTGTCGCAATTTAAAACTACCTGTGGCCGTATTGCCAAGTGAATCATTGATGGTGATGTTGGACGCTGAAATCATTTCAGGTTCAATTTTTACACGGTCGGCAAGAGAATAGGTTACATTCAGATAGTCAATTTTCATCTCTGTTCGTATCAGATCAAGGTAACCTTCAAATACGGGCTTGTCAAATTTACCCGTCATGGTGAAAAAACCGCTCGCATAACCTTTAAGATTTGAGGCGAAACTCGACACAAATGGGTTCAGGGTAGACAAATTATAATTGCGGGTTTCAATGTTCAGGTTGTAATTGTTTTTAGCTTCTGATGAAGTGAAAATGGTGCCGCTGGCTCTAAAGGGGATGTGCCGGGCAATATTTCCCTGGTATATAATATTAAGGTCTAAGTCAATACCTGCTTTTTCATCGTTCCATTGTGCAAGTATTTGCGCATCTCCTAACGTTTGTTTGTTAAAAGCAAATTGCTTTACCATGAGATTGGCAGTTAATTTCCGGGTTTTGTAAGCGTCACTTAAATTTAAAGAACCATCGAGGCTACCATCGAAATCTAATCCGTCAGGCTTTAATAGCAGGTCCACGTTCGATACATTCAGATCATCAAAAAAGAGTGAAATTTTGTCATCCGCTTTTTCTGAAATTTTTCCTTTGATTTTTAACTGTTGATCCAGACCTGCGATCTCTAATCCCTCCACATTGATAGCTGTAGAGTCTATGGTAAGTTTGCCCTGCTGCCTTATGGCGAAGCTGGAATCATTTATCCTGATGGTAGTCGGATCTACCCTCACATTGATAACGGGGGGTTGCTCGAAATGCAGATTTCCCGAAATTTTTCCCGAATTTTTATTGCCTGTTTCCGTGTCCTTCCAGGTAACTGCATAGGTTATGCTGTCGCCTTCGAGTGTAGTGCGGATCTTGAATTGATCCAGTCCAAGTTCGGGGATGTCTTCTGATTCCACCCCTTCTTTTATGATGATTGAAGAGGCGCCGGTATTGAGTACAAGCTCAGTGCCCGCATTTTGTGCCTGAACATACCAGTCGTATATTTTTATACCCTGGTAAATGATCAGGCTGGCATCTCCCTTAAGATTAACAATCGAATTGGCGGAGTTGAAGTTGCCAAAAAGCAGGGTTTCGGATTTTAATTCCAGATCAGGAATAAACAGGTGGGTGATGTCGTTCACATCCTTCACCCGCAGGCTGTAATCAAATTTCTGTGCCCGGCTCAGTTGCAGCATTTTTACTTCTGCCGGACGATAGGAGGGGAGATAAGTATTCAGAATATTGATTACGGAAGAATAAAAATCGGTAAAAGCGTAATCGCCGGTAACCTCAGCATCGGCAAAATCAGACTGTAAACGAATGGTCTTGATTTCAGGGATGGTTTGCCTGATGCTCAACAATACCTGTTCCACCGGATAGTGTTCTCCCTTTTCGTAATATACCGTGTTTAAAAATTTAAGTGATCCCAGAATATTATCAATGTTGGTTCCACTGAAATTCAAATCCATATGCGTAGATATCATCGAAGAAGTATCACGATTCCATAGATTGAGCTGACTTAACCTGGCATCTGTCAGATCGGCCCTGAAATTAAACAAGGGGAGTTTCCCTGAGAAATCAAGCAACCCATCAAATTCGAGTTTTACCAGTTCATCATTAATATTCAAACGCCCGTTAAATTCCCGGTTTTGTAACTGTCCGTTGAGGCTTATATCATTGAATTCATTCCCTTTAAACTGCAACTTGTCAGAATGAGCATTCAAATTTATATTTATTGAATCTTGATAAAATATTCCATTAATTTCTGCATTTAAATTCAATGCGCCCAGATATTCGCTGGCATTAAGACTTCTACCCAGATACCAGTCTTTAAGATCGAGATGGCCTTCGGCAGCCAGTGCACGGTTAGGCTGAGACTTTAAACTGAGGTCGGTATTTATCTTTCCTGTTTCAGTGGTAAACGTGGCTGAGGACACAAAATCGGTGATAAATCCGGTAAAAAACCCACGGATTCTGATGTTGCCCAGATTCTTTATTTGTTCGGGAATGATCAGTGGCTTATTGCCGGGCAGCCTGATGGCCGTCAAATCATAATAGTTGGATTGAAAGTCTTTTACCCGTATATCAATGAAGGTTTCATTAAAGTCAGGCAATCCATTCATACTTACACTTCCTTCAAACCAGGTATTGCGTAAAATGTACAGTTTTAATTTTTTTATCGTCAGCGAAGATACTGTACCTCTTACCTGACCATCAATCTCTACTGTTTCATGAATTTGGCTAAGTTCCGGGGCGAAATAACCAATATCCGAGAGTAATATTTTGCTGTTTTTAATATCACTTTGCATCAAAACACTGTCGGTAAAGTGTTGGTAGGCTCCGAAATTCCTATGGCTGAATTTGAGATCCATACTGATGTCGCTGCCTTCGGTTATGATATGTAGCTTGTTGGCAACAATGGAATCAGAACTTACCTTCAGAAAAGTTGAAAAATCTTTGAGTATGAAACCTGATTGTTCCTGAAATGACAATTGGTGTATCCTGGCCGAGAGGCTGTCATTCTTTATCACCAGTTTACGTACCGACAGGTTTAATCCGCTCAGCATCAAATGATCATAATCCAGGCCTGCCTCTTTTTTGGCAGTGGTTTGATTGTTATATAGAAATGAAGAGTTTTTAACGGTTATGCCCGAAAAACCTAGTTCCCAGGGAAGAAAAGGTTTTTGTGAAGAAGCCGTGTCAGGCCCGGCAAAATAATCCGTGATAAAGGCGTAATTCATCAGGCTGTCCTCAGCATAACGAACCATTCGGATGTGCGCATTGTTGAGTTCTATATTGTATATCCCGATAAATTTCCGGCGAAGACTGAGTTTGCCAATATTTATTTTTATGGCTTCAGCATCCAAAACCGGATTGCCCCGCTGATCGTCAATAGCTACACCTTCCAGCTTAAACTTCATAAACCAGGAGATGTCCAGTCCGCTAACCACAACCCGTGTATGCAGTTCGTCCGACAGATAAGCGGCAGCCATCCGGGCTACGCGGCTCTGAACATAAGAGGAACGAAACAGCCCATACAAGCCGGTAAGTGTTACCAGCAGCAGTAACAAAGTCAAACCGGTTATATATAATGTCTTTTTAATGGTGCGGCAAGTTAGGGCTGATTACTCCAAAATGACTATCAGCCGGGGTTTAACCTGCAAAATTGATAAAAATAGGCTTACCCTTTGCCAAAATGACAAATTATTTATATAATTGGAAGATTTAGCTACTGCGAAGCCGATCCCGGATAAGCAGCAGCAAAAACGGTGAGAAACCCAAAGGTGATTTTTAAAGAACTTAATTTCTCATTACATTGATAATGAATATGGACCTGTATGATACTGAATGGTTAATTCAGCTAACCGTCAAAGGAAAATCATAACTTACGATCGCTGCTTAATGTTTATCTTTGCCTGCCGGGAAGTCTTCTCTGTTTGCACTTCAAGTGTTTATCAATCTGTACTTTAAACTAAAACTTAAAAATGTCAGTTTATATTCTAGCCATTGAATCCTCTTGTGACGATACATCTGCAGCGGTATTGCATAATCAGCGGGTATTAAGCAACGTTATAGCCAATCAGCAGGTGCATGCAGGCTTCGGCGGTGTGGTGCCTGAGCTGGCTTCGCGGGCGCATCAGGCCAACATTATTCCGGTAATTCATCAGGCCATGAAAGATGCCGGTATCGAAAAGCAGCAGATTGATGCTATAGCTTTTACCCGTGGGCCGGGACTGCTTGGCTCACTGTTGGTTGGAACCTCCTTTGCCAAATCACTTGCATTGGGCCTGGGTAAACCGCTTATTGAAGTGGATCATATGCAGGCACATATCCTGGCCCATTTCATTGAAAAGCAAGCGCCCAACAGCAGGTATCCCGGCTTTCCGTTTCTTTGTCTGACAGTTTCGGGCGGGCACACCCAGATTGTCCGCATTGATGATTATTTTTCCATGCAGGTGATCGGCCAGACCATAGATGATGCCGCCGGTGAAGCATTTGATAAGGCAGCGAAAATTATGGGTTTGCCTTATCCTGGAGGACCTATGGTTGATAAACTGGGTAAAGAAGGCAACGCAGAAGCTTTTCGCTTTGCCCGACCGGTGATTGCAGGCCTGGATTATAGTTTCAGCGGACTAAAAACTTCTTTTCTGTATTTTGTTCGCGATCAGCTTAAGTTAAATCCGGACTTTATTGAGCAAAACAAGGCTGATTTAAGTGCCTCTATTCAGAAAGCCATAGTGGATACCCTAATGGATAAACTTATGAAAGCGGTAGAGCTTACCGGGATCAGGCAGGTGGCAGTGGCAGGCGGGGTATCGGCAAATTCGGTTTTGCGTCAGGCTTTTAGTAATAGGGAAGCTGATGGAGAAATAGAGGCCTTTATTCCTGAATTCAGATATACCACCGATAATGCCGCTATGATTGGTATAGCGGCTTATTTCAAATATTTAAAACAGGATTTCACTGATCTTTCGGCTGCACCTTATTCGCGTTCCACCGCCAGATGAAATCAATCGTAACGTTTGCCGATACCGAAACTCAGATAGAGGGTAAAGAATAGATTGTTGGGGCTGCGAAATGCCATGGCAGGTATGGCCTTCGGAAAACCGTCGAGCACCGCCCCGACTTCAAAAGTTTTGGGCCGTTGATTGATGGTGCCGAAATCAACATTTAAACCCACTTTAACATAAGCTCCCGGATAAAATGTAAGTTGATTAAACCCCTTAAAGAAACTGGCCCGGCCATAAATATTGTCAGGGAAATGTTCTTCAGGATCATACCGTTCGGTTACAATAACATATCGGTAAGCCACATTATCGGGCTTCAGAATATTCAGATATACCGGTTTAGTAAAGCCGGCATTGACACCCCCCGAGTAAAAGAGTCTTATTTCAACTCCCCCGGAATAAGGCTTTCGGTTAAGCATATGCTGACGCCCGATGCCGGCCCTGAGCATATATACCGCATTTAGTTTTCCGTAAAAGTAACTCTTCGTATTGGTGAAAAATTGATTTATGGATTTTATTTCCTTGGCATCTTTCATCTCCAGCAAATTTACTTCCCACATCAGTTTGGTAAAGATGCTCCGGTTGGTACCTTTACGAAACTCAAGCCCCCAGCCATTGGTATGAATAATGGCACTGCCGGTAAGCTCTTTCCTGAAGAGTAAGTTGTCGCCAATGGTATCATAAGTCTCTACCGACTGCGCCCTTAAAGGTGCTGCCAGTTGCGACAAAAACAAAAGGATGGCCGGTATGAACAGATACTTCATGGTGCAAATTTAATTAAATTGACAATGCCACCCAACAAAAAAAGCCCATGATTGAACACAGGCTGTAAGAAAAGGATAAAATCCTGTTAGTGATTGCGTTCTACCCGATATCGGTTGACTTCGCCATAGGCAGCACATTTCTGGCTCGATTGACAGGCAGTGGCTATCAATCCCAAAGAAATTACTACCAACATTGTAACTACAAATTTTTTCATACTTTTACCTTGTAATGAACAAATAATGTTTGTGCAGAACCGGTTTGTATATTAACTCAATTACCGGTCAGTTATTGTTTATCTTTATTTAATTAAAAAGTAATCCTGTAAATGACAGAAATTAATCCTGTAATTGAAGAAAGTTGGAAGAAAGTTTTGGGTGAAGAGTTCGACAAACCTTATTTCCGCGCATTAAAGTCTTTTCTGGTGGAAGAAAAGCAGCGGGTATTGGTTTATCCTCCGGGTAAAAATATTTTTGAAGCTTTCAACCGAACGCCTTTTCACAACGTAAAAGTAGTTATTCTGGGTCAGGATCCATACCACGGTGCCGGTCAGGCCCATGGCTTATGCTTTTCTGTTCCCGGTGGAGTAGCATTTCCGCCCTCGCTTCAAAATATTTTCCGTGAATTGCAAACCGATCTGGATATTCCATATCCCAAATCGGGCAATTTGTCACGCTGGGCAGATCAGGGGGTACTATTGCTCAACGCTACCCTTACGGTCAGGGCCAATCAGGCAGGTTCGCATCAGAAACAGGGCTGGGAGAGCTTTACCGATGGGGCAATACAAAAACTTTCGGAGCAACGCTCAAAACTGGTATTTTTACTCTGGGGGAAGTTTGCCCAGAATAAAAAATCGCTTATTGATTTAAGCAGGCATTATGTGCTCGAAGCTCCACATCCCTCTCCCTTAAGTGTTTACAGAGGTTTTTTCGGCTGCGCTCATTTTTCAAAAGCCAACCGGCTCCTTGTTGAAAATGGAATTAAACCCATTGACTGGAACCTGCCCTGATCAGATTTTTCCATAACATGGAATCCGTTTTTGTGCGTGAATTTTCATAATTGTATTGTTATATCTAATATTTGATATATTTTAGCTCTCGAAAACCAAAACAATAATGATGAAAAAAACATTACTCGCTTTATCGCTTAGCGCGCTGGCCTTAGCTTCAATGGCTGGTGGTATTGTACACAATACCAACCAAAGTGCTTCATTTATACGTATGCCGGCACGGGATGCTTCCATGGGGCTGGATGGCGTTTATTACAACCCAGCCGGACTTACCTGGCTCAAACAGGGCTTTCATATTTCGGTGAACAATCAGTATATTGTTCAAAACCGGAATATTAAAACCACCTTTCCCAATTTGAACCGCTCAGAATTTGAGGGTGGGGTAGTGGCTCCCTTCTTTCCATCGGTGTATGCCGTATATAAAATGGATAAATTCGCTTTTTCTTTTGGATTTAACCCCATAGGTGGAGGCGGAAGTGCCAGGTTTGAAGATGGATTGCCCTCTTTTGAAATGCAGATGGCTTCCATTCCGGCAGGCCTGAACCGTGCAGGGATTCCTACTTCCGAATATACCTATGAAACTGAATTCGAAGGCAGTTCCATCTATTACGGCATACAGGCAGGTGCCAGCTACCAGGTAAACGATATCTTATCGGTAAGTCTGGGCCTGAGGTATGTGATGATCAACAATAGTTATGAGGGATATTTATCTGATATAATGATTAATCCCACCATGCCCGCAGCCGGTTTTTCAGGGGCTATGGTCAAAGCACCGGATTTCTTCAACACCATGGCCGGACTTTTTGGCGCACTTGCAGGTACTGCTGCATCGCTTCAACCCCTGATTGATGGAGGCGGAGCAAACTTAACCCTGCAACAGGCGCAACAGGCAGGATACCTTACTTCAGAACAGGTAGCCTCCATTGCAGGTGGTTTCAGGCTGATAGATCCAGCCACCGATCCCATGACACTTAGCCTGGCGCAAATTCAAGGGGGGTATACCCTGGCAACTCCCGGATTTTTACAACAGCAGGATGCCATGTCGGCCAATGCCCTGGCTACTGCTGATAAAAAAGTGGATGCTGAGCAAACCGGTTCAGGCATTGTCCCCATCATTGGTGCAAATCTCAAGTTTGAACGCCTTAACATTGGTCTCAAATATGAGCATAAAGCCAGCATTAAAGTGAAAAACAGCACCTCCACTGACGACACCGGCCTGTATCCCGATGCAGCAGAAACGCCAAGTGATATGCCTTCCATGCTGTCTGTTGGGGCCGCATTTGACGCTACTTCAAAACTGAAAGTGAGTGCTGGACTGCATTATTATTTCGACAAGGGTGCAGAATACGGTAAAAAGCTCAACGGGGAATTTGTTAAGAATGATAAGGTAATGGACAATAACTTTTTTGAGATTGGCATTGGCGCAGAATATGAGATCAACGAAAAATGGTTGGTGAGCCTTGGTTACCTTCGTACTCAAACAGGTGTTATGGACATATACCAGTCTGATCTGAGCCACAGCTTATCCACCAATAGTATTGGAGGAGGTTTGCGCTTTATGGCTACAGAGAAAATCGGAATTAACGTGGGTGTGATGAATACTTCATACCTGGAAGCTACGCGTAACTTCCCGGCAGTGGAAGGTGCAAATCCTTCTTATACGGAAACCTATAACCGCACCAATTTTACCGCTGCCATTGGTGTTGATATTAGTTTTTAACCCTTAACTTCTTAAAATAGTTTTATCAAAGGTCATCCCTAAAGTGCGGATGGCCTTTGATGTTTATTCCCCGACGCTGCCCATAAACAGAGCCTGCTGAAAAATTAATATGTCATTGGATACCAGTTTGGTATTACGCTATTTTTTTGATAAATGCAAAGCTTTTCCCGGCATATGCCCACATTCCATGCTTTTATATTTCGGTGCTCTGCACCTGAAAAAGAGCTGCAGAGCACCGAAATATAAAAAGGTTGTGAATTTTTCAGCATGCCTTAAACAGCCATGGAGCAGCATCTGCTCCATGGCTGAATATTGCAATCTAACTTCTCATGTTCAGATGGTTCTGCTCCTCTTTGCAGAGAGAGCCAGAAGCGGTAAAGAACGATGTCTTTACCAGCCCTCGCTTTTAAAGCCACTTAACAATTTTTAACAGGATCCCAGTAGCTTTATCCGGGCCTTAAACTGCAATGTTGATGTGAATGGTTTATTTTTGCCTGCTTTCTAATTCATAAAATCATGCCCGACATTTCTGATCATAGGATTGTTGTTCTTGTAATTGTCTTCCTGATCAGTTTTTTTATTACATCCGGAAGCATTCAGGCCCAGGGATTCGTCATTGATACATCCGGGTTTTTTAATGAAGTTACTTCTAAAACCCTGCTGCCTGATCTGGAAGCCGGCCCTGATGATTTTGAGTATCCTCATGAATTTTTAACGGATGAAGAAGACAATTATATGCCTGACGACATGATTTTCATCCCCAACGAGGTGCTGTACAAGAACAGGTGGGACACTTTATATATAAGGACGGGTCGCAATGACTTTTCAAACTGGAACGATACCATTCATCTGTTGCTCAATAATCCGCTGGAAGCAGCTTTTCATTTTCCCCGCAAAGGTAAACTCCTTTCACCCTACGGCCCGCGGGGGAGCCGGTTTCATGCAGGCATGGATATAAAACTTGAAACCGGTGATACCGTAGTAAGTGCTTTTGATGGCAAGGTGCGTATTGCCAGGGTGATGAACGGTTATGGTAAGATGGTAGTGGTGCGTCACAACAATGGCCTGGAAACGGTTTATGGGCACTTGTCCAGGATTCTGGTAAATGTTAATGATGAAGTGAGTGCGGGGACTCCCCTGGGGCTGGGTGGCCGCTCAGGAAGGGCTACTACGTCTCACCTCCACTTTGAAACCAGGCTGCTTGGTGAGCATTTTGATCCCCGACGCATCATTGATTTTGACAATTTTGCCCTCATCACAGATACGCTCAATGTAAACAAAAGCTTCTGGAAAATAGCTGCCAGTAAGGAAGTAGCCTCTTCACCGGGGTCTAAAAAATATCATGTAATTAAGAGTGGTGATACCCTATCGGCCATATCACGAAAGTATAAAATAAGTGTAAAGGAATTATGCCGGATGAATGGTATTAAACCAGATAAAATACTTAAAATAGGTACACGGATTCGGGTGAGCTGAAATAAATGCTATATCATGCATGATTTAATAGTACCAGGAGACATCAGGTTTGATTGAAACTCGTCATGTCTTCCTTTGTCAGTAGAATAGAGGATATATTCTTAAAATATCCGGCTATGGGTTGAACCCCGAAAGATAATTAGTATATTTGAACAGCGAAAACATTTCAAAACCTGAAATGGCTGAATTTTCCGCTTTGGACTTTTTTAAAAGAATAATCCTATATGATTTTGGGATCACTATTTACCCAAACCTGGCTTTATGAAAACATATAGTAAAAGAATAATTGGTTTTTTTTGCTGCGTGACCCTGATTGTTATGATGGCAGGGGGCTGTAAGTCATCGGGAAAGCTTGCCTATAAAAACATTGCTGCCATCTATAATCCTGAACTGGTGCTTGAGGACTTAAATTATGATTTGTTTAATCTCAACGATAGCATCACCAATCTGTATGTCCGATTCCCTTACAATAAGTTACAGTATTCAGAAATTAATGGCCGGAAAGAGGCCCGGTATAAACTTACCTGGCAGTTATTTCAGGATTTTGAGAACAGTAAGCTGATTGATTCAGCAGCTTATCGGGGTATGGACTCTTTGCATACTGTTGGCTATAAATTTGACTCTATTGCTATTGCCGTTAAAAATGGCAGTGACTATGTGATTTTTCTTTCGTTTTTCGATTTAAATGCCGGCAAACAATATGATCAGTGGTTAAATCTTTATAAAAAAGGGCCTGTAAACCCGACAGACTATATACTTACGGATGAGAAAGGCTTTCCGCTGATGCGAAATTATGTTTACAACAAAGAACATTTTCGTATCAGGACTGCGTTGAATGAAGAAAGTGTTATGCTGGGTTTTAATCCCCAGTCTATGCCGCCCGCCCCACCTCCTTATGCACTGCCGAAAAATGTTGTATTTCCTTACGCTGATTCCATTACGGCCTGGAGAGTCAGCAATCATTACAGTGAAATTATTCAACTGAGCGATGAAGGAAGGTATAACGTAGTGGAAAACGGCAAGCGTGCATTTACTATTTTCAGGTTTTATGATGGTTTTCCAAATATTGGTCAGTTGACCCAACTGAGACAGACGGCCCGCTATATAGCTACCGATGCAGAATACAGGGATTTAATGGAATCTGATTCAAGGGCAGCCATCGATGATTTCTGGATAAGGCTCACCGGCCATTCCGAAAGGGCACTCAGTCAGATAAGAAGGTATTATGGCCGCATCGAAAAGGCAAATCAGTGGTTTACCTTGTCGCGCGAAGGCTGGAAAAGTGACCGTGGCATGATTTTTACGATTTTTGGGCCACCCACGGTAGTGTACCACAACGCAACCTCAGAAGAATGGACCTATGGAGAACCCGGAAACCCGATGAGTGTGCGCTTTTTGTTTATTCTTGAAGTGGTACCCGGGTTGCCGGCTGATTACCGTTTAATCCGCTCCGATAGCTACCGCACTCCCTGGCATCTGAACATCTCAAACTGGAGAAGATAGGGTGGGAGAGGGCCGGGAAACCTTTTGTAAGGTTAAAACCTGAATATTTTTGAAGTGTAAAGTATGAGGGTAAGTCCGGTGGGTAAATGAAATAATGTTATTAAGTCAGGAAGAAAACAGAGTTCATAAAAAATAAAATCGGGAGTTTAAATTTATTGATTCTTGATTGAATTTATGGCCGGCAGGTTGGGTTTTCGAGCCATGCTGGCGAAAAATCATCGGTCAAAGTAAGTTCAGGCATCAAATAAATAATAAAGCCATCTTCAGGATGGCTTTATTATTTGTTGGTATTTAATTGCAGGAAATATCCCTGAGATGGGTATCCCAGCAATGCCAGTCGTTATCATTGAAATGAGCCGGATCTTTAATACGGCCATTCAGATCAGTAGCGTGCCATTCAATATGGGTGGTATTTGCGGCAGCCTGATTGTGAATAATATAGTAACGGTTAAAATTTTCAGCAGTGGCTCCATAGGTAATATATGCTCCATTTTGGGCATCGCCGGGCTTTATATTGCGGTAGCTGATGCTTCCAAATTCATTGGAGGTCCTTTTCCAGTCTATGCGGAGTATGCGTTGAGGCAAAGCGGGATTTTCGTTCAAGAGCCAGTATCCGCCACTCTGATCAGCAGCCGACGTTCCATAGAACCACAAAAAGTCATTGTATGCCCCACTTTGAGTAATTCTCATTTCCCATTCCACACTATCGGCAACATATTTACCGGAAAGCCGGGCCAAATAGGTAGTATTGTTTGCAGTAACATTGTATGACCAGTTCCAGTTGTTGGACTGAGGATCATAAATTGCCTCATGGTTAAATGATTCCGTGAAAGCGGCCACAGGAACGAACATGGCTATATTAACGGCAGTATGCCATGCAAGCACATTCAAATAAGCATAACCCCAATTATGAAAAGAGGTTGCTTCACGAGAGCCGGTAGTATCTGAGGGTTGCCCCATTTGGTCAAAATCCATGGCAAAAGTTGAAACCGGAGGAATCATAGGTGCTTTCTGCTCAGCTTCATCTTTGTCTTTGCTGCATGAGGAAAAAAATATAAGTGCACCAAATACTGCTATGCCTGTGATTGAAATTAACTTTTTCATTTTATTCGTTTTTTGTCAATACTGAAATTGAAAAGGTAATCATCCATGAATAACAATAATTGTGCCCATGCAGCAATGGATATCAGTGAGTCATTGACCTGCTGTTTTCCTGCAACCGGCTATTTGGCTGCTTTCCATTTGCGGTATTCTTCCACCAGGCTGATTCCACTTTCATCCTGTTCGCTAACCAGCGTAATTACAGTGAGTTTCCTTGTACCTGCCGGCCAAAAAACCACCGGCATAAAATCATTGCCATACAAACCATTGGAATCTATGTATGTTTCTGAATCATAGGCTGCACTTATGCACATCATCAGCGGGCTGTTTTTATCATATTGATACAGCCGGGCTGCCGATAATGAAGGAAAGTCAAGTTTAACTTCGGCATTGAGCTTGCCATTTTCCTCATAGAGCCGTTTGCGGATGTTGGTGGCTCCCGGAAAGTCCTCAGCAATCTGATTTCCATCCATATACTGCTCAAGCATCTCTTTAAAATCTTTGGCCGATACATCCTGACCATCATCCATAACCGATATAATATTCAGATAATGAATGGTAAGTGTACCTGAATTTTCGCCCGTAAATTCAAACGTATAACTCTTCTTTTCTACAGTGAGACACGAGTTGAGGATAAGCATTATAACAAATGCAGCTGTAATCTTAAATATTGATTTCATCTTTACCGTTTAAATGATTTTGGGCATAAAGATAAGGTATTTGCGGAATAGGCTTAACTTTGCCGCTTAATTTTAGCTCCTGACGAATGAAAATTTCTGTTGATATCAGCTATTATCCGCTCACCGAAGCGTATAAAAAACCCATCAAAGCATTTATTGCCGATGTAAAAAGCAATGATAAACTCCAGGTTTACACCAATAATATGTCCACTCAGGTTTTTGGCGAGCTGGATGAAGTAATGGCTACCCTTGCAAAATGTATGAAGCAGGCTTTTGAATTGCCACATTCGGTTTTCGTTTTAAAGGTAATCAATGCCGACCTTCATCCTGATACCTGATGCATTAAGATGGCATGGAATGATTTTTGGCTGGTCTTTATCGAAAATGTTAAAGACACTACCTGGCTTGAAGCTGTAGCCGCACTATTGGGCATTGCCAGCGTTTGGTATGCCCGGCGCGAAAATATCCTGGTGTATCCTACCGGTATCATCAGCGTGCTGATCTATGTATATATCTGTTTCTTCGCCAGACTATATGCCGATGCAGGTATTAACTTCTTTTATTTTTTGATGAGTGTATATGGCTGGTATAACTGGACCCGCCTTAATCCGGAAAGTGAAGTGTTGACCATTTCTGTAAATAATCCACGACAGCAATGGTCGGGCATTGCCTTAACCGCTGGGTCATATTGGGTAATTATTGGGCTTATCTGGATATTTAACCGGGAAGATACCGTATACATGCAATCGTGGGTGCCCTGGGTAGATGCGTTTACTACCTCTGTGTTTTTGGTTGGTATGTTGCTGATGGCCCGCAAAAAAGTGGAGAACTGGATTTACTGGATCATTGGCGATGTAATTTCTATACCTATGTACTTTGTAAAAGGCCTGGTCTTCACCAGTTTTCAATATCTGGTTTTTCTGATTCTGGCCATACTGGGTTTTATTGAATGGCGCCGGCGCTATCTAAACAGAATGTCAGATCAATGACACGTATAGCCATTACCGGGCCGGAATCAACCGGCAAGTCCTGGTTAACGGCTCAACTGGCTGCCTTTTATCAGGTACCTTTTGTTCCCGAATACTCACGCGAATATCTTGACCAACTTGGCAGGCCATACACCTACCCCGACATTCTTACTATAGCACAAGGACAGTTAAAGGCAGAGGAAGAGTTGGCCGCAAAAAGCGATGCTCCCCTGCTGTTTTCCGATACCGATCTGCTGGTCACCTTCATCTGGTGTCAGGTTAAATATGGTAAAGTGCATCCATGGATAATGGAAAAGCTGAAATCTCATCGCTATCACCATTATTTGCTGTGCGATATTGATTTGGCCTGGCAACCGGATCCGCTCAGGGAACATCCGCATCGTAGAAAAGAAATTTTTGCTCTATATGTTAAAGCGTTGGAACATCATGGTTTCCCTTTTACGACAGTGCGCGGAGAGGGCGAAACCCGTTTAATGCATGCAGTAACTGCTGTGAATGAAAGTCTTATCGCCGGACAACACATTCACTCCGAAAGAAATGGATATGAAAATAAGTGATCATTTCAAAGGTTATTTGTTTGCATTTGGTGCAACCATTTTCGGATCACTGGTGTACCTGTTTAGTAAGGCTGCCTTACTCGAACTTAGCCTGCCCAGGTTTGGATTTTGGTGGTTTGCCTGGGCATTGACATGGAATGGCCTGTATGCATTGAAAACGAATGGTTTTGCGGAAATCAGTAAATTAAAAAAGCAGGATTTCAGAAACCTGGGTATCATTGCCGTATTTGAACTGGCAGCTACTACTTGTTTGTATGTTGCCATAGAAATTGCGCCTAACCCCGCTGTTCCCTCTTTCTTGCGAAACCTTGAATACGTATTTGTTGCCCTGCTTAGCATCCGCTTTCTGAACGAAAAGTTCAATAAATACATTACCGCAGGCGCCATCATCACCTTTACAGGGGCTTTTGTAATTGCTGCCAACGATGGCCTTACCGGCTTTTCTCTTAAAACAGCCCTTTTTATGCTTGGTGCTACTTCCTTTTATGGGATTCGTACCATATTGGTTAAGAAAAATATTGTTTCCATTACTCCATTGATACTGGCCATTAACCGGGCAATCTTTCTTTTCCTGTTTTCGTTTATCTTTTTAATATGGTGGGGCGAAAATATAATGGTTAGCCCTCCGGCAATGCTAAACCTGGCAGCAGGTGCATTCGTGGGGCCCTTTTTGACTTCAATTTTTCAATATTCAGCACTCAAATACATAGAAGCCAGCAAAACTGCCGTGGTTTTAAGTACCACCGGCCTCTTTGTCATGACCGGTTCAATAATAATGTTTGCCATATTACCTACACAGTTGCAACTGTTAGGCGGTGTGGTCACCATGCTGGGGGTAACCATAATGATGTGGGACTCCTTAAGAAAAAAGACGCCTTAAATAATAGAACTTATCTACCTCAACAAAGGCACCCGGTAAGATTCTTCGATGTATTTAAAATACCAATACAATCTCCGGTTAACTTCTATCCCATAATCTACAGCAGGGTTGTAAGCAATATGGTTATTGATTACCCGGTTATAACGATTGGTATTGTAATAATGATTCCAGTTAGATACCGCCAGATTATTCATTGAACGATAATATGAATTGCTGCGATCCTGCGCCTGGGAAAAACGGGTGAGATACCAGCGATCAAAATTATTGTCCATAATGATGATATCATAATCGGTACTATCTATTTGTACCGAAGTTTCAACACCTTCAGCAGTGGTGGTTTCACGGGTGCTTTTGCACGACCAGAAACCAATAAACATGGCCATAAACAAGATGGCAGTCAGTGGTTTTTTCATGGTATTGAGTTTATAACAGGTTAATAATCAAATTTATCAGCGAAAAATATTGCAAATATTATGCCGTGTTATTTTCCTGAAACCGCTGCTTTTACGCCAAAATTCAAAATTAAAGAGCGTGAAGTTTACCAGTTAAAAACTCTTCGGTTCTTGCAAATACAGACAAATATGCCTAAATTTGCACTGCAATTTAAGCGAAATATGGCTCCGTAGTTCAACGGATAGAACGGAAGTTTCCTAAACTTTAAATACAGGTTCGATTCCTGTCGGGGCTACTGAAAACGTCTGACGCTGATGTCAGGCGTTTTTTTATATATAATCTTCATCTTTACAACGTAGTTCAACGGATAGTCTTGTCGTGGGTGACGAGAAAATACAACCTCCCCGTCAGAAATAAGACGGGCCTGGATTCCTGTCGGGGGTACTGAAAACGTACGCCTGGTGGAATAGTCAGGCGTTTTTTTTACACAAATTTCCCATTTTTATGCCGGTCTCTCAGATATATTTCAGCAATTGAATTCTTTCATTTGTCGGGATTTGTTGTCCGTGTGTATTCCATTGTGGGGGCATTATGTTTTACCAGCGTTGAAGTAAGGTCGTAACCGACATTCTAATCCGGTAATTTACTTAACTCCTTGGTTGATCAGGGTAAAATCTTCATTCATCTTTCAGGTAAAACCTCCAGCTATAGCTGAGGTTCTTTTCCAGCTTGTCGGTTCCGGTCATGGGGATTACCCGGGGGGCTGAAGCTATTACCCGGTAAATTCCAGGGTGTACACTTACAGCACGGGTTTCGCCTGCAGTAAAAGTAAAAACCAGCTTGTTCAGCTTTAGCGTGAGCACTTTAGAAGTACTGTTCGTAATAGTAAGCACCGGGTTTTCGTCTGTAATATGTCCGGTGGAAGAGAAAATGCCGCCGGGAGGTGTATATACCGCTTCTTCTGTTTTTGCATAATTACGGTGAACATATCCCTCCGTTCCACTTTCAATATCAATTACATTCAGGAATTCATTTTCCGCCTGCTGAGATATAATAAAGATCTTCGTGCCTGCATTGAGTGTCAGCAGAATATTGAATTCCTTCCCGGGCCCTTCGCGCAGGTTAACACTCCTGCTTACAAAACCCAGGTACGACTGGCCGTGCAAAGCCGAAAATACAACAAACGATACTAAGACCAGCAGCAGCTTTTTCATACATTCTCCATTTATTAATTGATCCTTTCGGGGATGTAGCCCGCTTTTCTAAAACCCCGCGAACATTTGCTGCGCATAGCCTTCATACTCCTCAATGCTCTCCTTCGTTAACTGAAACGAACGCACACTGCTCAGGCGGTAATGGGTTTCAGCTGTAATTACATCACCGGCAAACAGCCGTTTGAAGTGCATGCATTGTATCTTATGCGGCGAAACGATGACAAACCAGGCATTTTTGTATGGGTAGTCCTTAAACTTATCATCAAACCTAAAGCAGCCATTGGCCCTGAATTTCACTTCCATGTAAAACAGCTCCCCGCTTTTGGCATTCTGTACCACAAAATCGGGCATAAACCGCAATGCCCTGCTGGTGGTGTGGTTGTCATTTCGTATTTCACGGCTCAGGAACGGCTGTATCCGCTCCAGACCATAGTTAAACACATTGTAGCCGTTGTTTACAAACAGATCCTGAACCAGGTGCTCTGCCAGGCGGCCTTTGAGGGAGTTGAGGTGGAAGGGGGTGGTTACCATTACAATCTTCTTATATGTAATTTACTTCTTTCGGTTTTATTAAAGTGAATGAATCTATCTTACAGGTACCCTCACCGTTTTAAATTCACCTTGGGTAGGTAAAACCCAATCAGATATCCAGGCTTCACAGTTATTTGACACTATGCAATCAGGGTCAAATACATTAAAACCAGCCGTTAAAGTACGCCAGTAATCCATCCCAAATTGAAGTGCTGTTTTACCTGTTATTTTTACTTTTGCTTCAATTATATACTGAGCACCAGTTTTATATAATAGCTTCGGGGTCCACCAATGAATTATACTATCTGGTGTCTGAGCAACATCTATAGTGAGCAAACCATTATAAGCACTCATATTTTTAACCTGGCTATGAAAATCATGACACGATGTGTCAAACCAACTTGGGAACCTGCAATAAAGCCCAGCCTCGTCAATACTAAATTTTTTAACATAAGAGTAATCATAATTTTCAAAGTAAATTTCTGATTCCTTATCATTAAGCACTTCAATAATTTTCCAATAATCAATTTCAATCACAGCTGTATCAGACAAGGATTGATTTACCTCTAATGTTGCAACCTGCGCCCAGAGTGCAATTGCAGCAAACCCATTTACAGGTGTATCACGACGTATTGTCTGATTTTTCCATATTGCACCTTCCGGTATGGATGATTCATCAGTTGTTTCATCGGATTTGATACATGATGTTAACATAGCAATTATCAACAGGTAAATAAATTGTTTCATGTTATTGATTATTATAGGGTGGGAGTTTAATTGCCATTTAAACAGAATTTAAAACTTTTTTAACCCTTGTAAAATACTCAGGCTGTTTATTGGAATTGTATCTGGGATGCCTGTACAAGGCAATTAAAGGTCTGTCAAGAAGGTTCTTTTCTGCCGGAATCATAACATTCTCCGTTTGGTAAAGCGCTGATGCTGAAAGTAATTTTTCTCCCCGGGTTTATCAGTACTTTATAGAGTCGCTCTTTAGTAAACATCCGATAAAAAGCCATCCCATTCCTCTCTTGCTCTTGAAGCTTCCCAAAACCACCGTGAAAACTTAATGTCACTTTTTGTGATTTCAAGTTTTGCCATTCAGCGGCTGTAAGTTGAAATATAAAATCGTCTGGAAAGCGGTCTGAATTTCTTTTTACCGCCTGGTTTAATGCTCGTGTTTCAACGGGGTTCATTTGGACCAAATCGTTATCGAGCATTATCTGAACGTCTCGTATTGCGTATATTTTACTTCCGATTTGCTGTTGTGTAATTAGCTCCATACAAATCCCATTTTTTGAAGATGAGCATTTACTTTGGTTTCAAATTCGGCTACATCGTCGGTTTATTTTGGCAGTGGTTTTTCGTAACGTTCAGCCTATTCTTTTATGCATTGGGTAAGTTGTTGGCTGATGTACTCCATTTCGGTTTTTACATTGCGCTCTTTCATGATTGTTCCTTTTTAATGATGAATAACGCATATAAATAAGCAACACCGCGCATAAATCCTACTTGTATTTAGCGCTAAAATTTCCCATTACTCTAGTAAAAACCCATGCTAAGATAACAAGTTTTCAAATATCCAATCCCGAAGAATCAAAAAAAATCGCATCCACCTGCGCTTATATATCTTCCTATTTCCCGATTAGAGCTATTTCTCTCTTCTTGTAACTCATGGGTATTTGTTTTCCCTCTTTTCATGGGATAGACTTTTGGGGAAATCCTGTATTCCCTAAATTCATCAATGGCTTTGTTGTAGTGAATTGACCTTAATTCAACTCAATCACCACATCCTCGCGGATGGTTTCGGTAACATTAATGGTGGGCAGGAAAAAGCGGTTGAAAGGGGTATTCTCGGTTTTTGCATGTAAAATGCCCCGCGTAGTGCCAATTACCAGCACAGCCATATGGCACATAAAACCCTGTGGAACGGTCAGACTGTTTGCTTCTTCATTATAAAAGCCGGTCCAGGCTTTCTCCTCAACAGTGAAATGGCCGGCAGCTTCAACGATCAGAAATGGGGTGTCATCCTGCTCAAACCTGAAATTGGCATGCAGCACAATGATTTTATGGTCTGCATTTGCACCAAATTTGAGTTGAGTAGTCAGGTTAATGTCTTTGCCTTCAGTAAAGGCATCTTCAATAATGGCAAATTGCTCAGTGGAGATGCGGCGCAGGGCAAAAGATACTTTTGTATTTGAAGGTTCCATCAGGCGACGCAGTTTTTGGATGTTACATAGTTGATTTCTGATTCCCCGACAAAACTGGTTTTCTGCTGCAGGCTTTCTGCTATGCGGTAGCTATACACACCCTTAAAAGCTGATTGCACCGGTACGTATTGTGCAGTTGTCTGAAAAACAGATGTGTCAATCAGTTTTATTTGCAGTGCTTTTTCAATTCTGCAGATACTTTCAATGGTAAAGTTTTCTTTGCCTTTCAGGATTTTACTCACATGCTGGGGCGAAAACTCAAGCAATGCAGCCAGGTCTTTCTGCGTCATGTTTTTTGAACGCAGGTAACCAAGGATTTTAATGGCAATATCTTGTGAAACCCTGAGCCAGTATTCGTTTTTCTGGCGCCATTCGGCAGCTTTTAACCATGAATCATCCTTTTTTGACTCATTGATAAGTCGTTTGCTTATTTTGTTAATGTCCATAATCTTAGTTTTTAAAACATCTCCATAAAATCCAACGCTGATTCATCTTCTCCGGTAAGATATTTATGGGCTATTTTCAGCTTTTCCAGTTCAAGCAGCAAATGAGCCCTGTGGTTCATATCCTCAGTCAGTTTAATAGCACCACCGGTAACAAGATACAGGTTGGGTTTAAGTCTGATGGCATAGACCCGGAGCCAGCTTTTGTGCAATAATCCTTTGGCTTTACTTTTCTCAAATTCTTCGAGTTTTGTGGGTTTGTTGAACAAGGGTTTAAATAAATCAGACAGATTTTCAGATTTGCTTAATTTGCCTTGTTCTGCCAGATATTTGATTTTTAGTTCAAGTTCAGCGGCATCGCGAATGGTTTTTTTGATGGCTTCACTTATGCTCATTCCTTGCCAGAATTCCTGCTGCAGGTCTGCCAGATGCTCAGTAAAGAAGGAATCCAGGTATAAAGGATTGTTCCAATCCTCGAAAAGCCGCTCAAATTCCGACATTTTACTGCCCTTGTAACCGATAGCATACAGACTTCCTTTTACGACTTCAAAAGTACCTATTATTTTCATTAAATCAACCTATAGGTTTATTTATTTGTAACTATCAGACAATCGGTTCATCGGGACTCCGTTATAATCATTGCGATGGTTTGTGAATTCACATCCATGCAGCTTACTCAAAAACCTCAGCGACTTCTTGAATAATGGTTAAAATATTTATCGGTCAATGCTTAATAATTCTATTGCATTGGCCCTTCATGCCAAAGAACTTACATATAAACCCCATTCAGTATTTCGGTAGTAATGTATTGTTTAAAATCCTTTACGGAGGTAAAGCATCTGAACCCAGCGGCATTGGCTATTGAAATAGTTTCATTACTCTCGTTCAGCAATACAGCAACAGGTTGACTAAGTTCTTCCTGGATACCGTTGGGCCATGCAAGATCAAATATTGCCCTTTGCTGACCGGTTTCAGGGTCGGAAAAATCGTAAAGTAAAATGCCATCAGGAAGTTTGTAGGATGATATCCATTCAATTAAGGCTTCTATTTCAAGTTCCTCTGCTTCTGTAGCAATTCCGCCGTTTATCATTTGTGTAGGAGCAGGAGACGGTCCTTCAAGCCATTGTCCTTCGCCGTGCAGCAATTCGGCCATCCGTTTGTTGGTTTCTTCAGCCAGCAATGCTTGTCTTGCTTTGAGAAAATCAAGGTAATTCTCAATTTTCCATAGATTCTTATCCATGGGTATCCATTGCGAAGCCAATGCCCCGGGGTGTCTTGATTCAATTTCTTCGAAATATACTTCAGGGTAACTGGCGCTGATGTTGAGGTTTGTTTCTTTGGTCAGGAAACAAAAATTACCCAGGGCATTTACCTGCGATCGGGAATATTGTTTATCGTAAAGTCGTGCTTTCGGAAAAATATGATGCACCTCAAGTTTGCTCATTTTGCCCAGCAAATTCGCTCTTAAAGGAATGCCGGTTCCCCAGTCCTGAGCTTCACCCATGCGGGTAAGCATATAAAGCACAGGGTAAAAGCGAGCTCCCAGGCTCCAACCTGTAAAATGACCGGCTTCAACACGCAAACCACCATGCCATAACCTGAGTTGTTCAATAAGGTTGTCGATATTGTTATTAGAGGCTTCGAGGGCATTCAAATCCTTGTCGATAAATGATTCGGTAGACCCCGAAAAACGTCCCCACATACCGGCTTGAGCATACCAGAACAAAAGTTTATCCCTGTTTTTTTCATTAAATCCTCCATTCAGATTTTCGAGATATCTGACCATGACCGGTATCGCATATCTTCCGAAAAGTACCTGATCATGATCAAGCCCCAATCTGCCACTGATTAAATTCAGGCTGGTATCGATATGTCTGTTTGCTTTTTTGAGGGCTTCACTGATTTCAGCGGCATTTTTATTGTGCAGGTATTGAAACTTTGCTTCACCGGTTAGAACGGTGTTGACCGACCGGAGTAACCAATCGAGATTGAAATTATACTGGGCAGTGCTCCATTCTTTCAATTTGGTTTTCATTGTTTCCCGTGCTTCAGGCCATTCAGCACAAATTTTTGCCAATGCCAGGTCTCCTTTTGAGAGTTTGGTGCCGCCGCTATTTACCTTGTTGAATATATCTACAACAACGTCAATTGTCTTATCCTCTCCGGTAACTTCTTCCACATTTATCTGCACTTCAAGTATGCTCAGCAAGTTTGATAACCGGGAAATATATTTTCCATATTCAGGAAGGCTGATCAGCCTTTGTGAAAATTTTCCTATGCCTGCAAACCCGCTGACCATGAGTTCGGTTACATTCACCCATAGAGGATCGTCCTGCATTTTCAGCGGAGAGTAAAACATAAACTGTTCACTCTCCAGATTAAAGTAAAGTCCGGTAAATGACAAGACGTTGCCATCAAAAAATTTGGGCGGTTTACCTCTAACAACGCCATAGATGGATGTCATGCGCTGCTGGCCGTCTAATAGTAGTTTTATAACTCCTGATGCAATGTCTCCATTGCCACGATATACTGCTGTTTTTGATTCTGTAGCCCAGATAAGCAATCCTCCGACGGGGTGTTTCCGGTAAAGAGAGTCAAACAATCCCCTTACCTGGTCTCTATTCCAGACATAACCTCGTTGAAATTCAGGCAATGCCATGTGGCCATTGTCAATGTAATCCAAAAGAGTTGAAATTTTCATTTCTTGACTATTTTTATTCTTTTACTTTTGTTTAACTATTCGCAATATTACGACATTCCTTTCTTAATTCCGCCAACTCCCTTAGCTTTGCAGGATTTTTATCCGTATTCAGCAAAGGTAGGGATTGAGAAATCAATTGGGTTTCGGCATTTCCGAAATCTCCATCAAACCTTACCCAGTTTACCAAAAGATTGGTATTTATCCATTGAATAATTTTCTTTTTATCAGAAGGCGAAAAGGTGTAGTTGTTTTTATTGGCCATTTCCTTGAGGCTTCCTTTGGGCGGTCGGTAGCCGATAACGGCACCCATTCCCCTGAAAAACGAACCATGCCCCTCTGCCCTGAGTTCCTGGCCAAGCATCCTTTTCCGGAGTGAGCGGGTAGCAATGCCGATATAAAGAATGTTATGCCCGCGTGCAGCAAGTAAAGTGTTGAAAGGTGCTGGTAGATTTGAAGAGTCAGCAATCCGGATACAATATAAGCCTGGCTCATCGGGAACTTTTAGATCAATAGTACCGGCTGATTTGAAGTTTTTCTCGTTCATCAGCATTTTGAGGCACAGTTCAGCACTAATCGTGGTTGCCTTTTCCGGCGCACTTTCTCCGGTCAAGCGAATAGCATTGGATGGTACATAATCTTTATTGTCAGAAGTGCCGCCTCTTAGTGCAACCAATGAGCCTTGCCTGTCGAAATACTGGGGATAGTTCTTTGTGCGGCCATGAATCTGATAGGCAATTATCAGGATTTGTCTTTCTTTTCATACCATTTGTTTTTATTCAGGACATCCGCAATTTCACGGGTTGTCATTGAACGGCCTGCCTGCTGCAAAACCTTGATAATTGCTTCGTGAAGAATCATAATCTATTTTCTTATATATGAACACCATTCAATCCTACTGTTGTTTTCTATTCGCCTCGCAAATTAATCAATATTTCAAATCCCTGCCCTGCAAAGGAAATAAATAATTCATGCTATGTTTTTTTAATTATTTAATAAATCACTTTTCAAAGTGAATTAGGTTATTACCTAAAGAATATAGGCTACAAAAAAAAATCGGATGCGTAAAAAAATGACAAAAATGGTTAGAGTTTTTCCTTTCTTATTGATTCTGCATTGAGTTCGATTTTACGTACTCAGGCAAACATTATGAGAATGATAACATCGGGTTAATTCAACTCAATTACCACATCCTCGCGGATGGTTTCGGTAACATTAATGGTGGGTACGAAAAAGCGGTTGAAAGGGGTATTCTCGGTTTTTACATGTAAAATGCCGCGGGTGGTGCCAATAACCAGCACGGCCAGGTGGCACATAAACCTTTGCGGGACAGTTATATTGTTTGCTTCCTGATTGTAAAAAGCGGCCCAGCCTTTTTCTTCAATGGAGAAATGGCCGGCAGCTTCAAATCTGACAACCAATAAAATAAGTTGATATTCCAGCCATAAGAAATAAGTATAATCATATCAAGGCGCCCAACAATTCAAAACTCCGCTATTCTTATATGTCTTCTTAATTTAGTATTGAGAATAATTCTATATGCATAGAGAAATCGTTTGAGTGTTTTTTTAGCAGACAAGAGTGTGATTTTATATTTACTTTTGGCCCGGATGATAAACCAACGTTCACTCTTTACACATGAAACCCTTAGCTGTTCTGATTTTTTGTTTTGTGTCATTCATTTATGCAGATACTGCATTTTCGCAGCCTGATGCGGTGGCGGATAGCCTGTATATGGAGTTGGAGCGAGCGCATGAGATAGAAAAAAAGATAGATATTTATCTGGCATTGAGTTATCATCTTAGAGATACTGACCTGAGTAATGCCATTGAGATGGCCAGACGGGCTTTACTTTTGGCTGAAAAAACCAATGCTGTCTCAAGTCTGGGACTTATTTATGCAGCTCTGGGCGAAATTGCGCTCATGCAGGATAGCGTCAGAGTTGCCGAGCAGCAGTTTAAAAAAGCCAGGGAATACCTGTCAGGTGCAGAAAATGTAAAAGCGCTGATCTCGGTATATTTATCCATAGGCAACCGGTATATTGATAAAGACAATTATGCAGAAGCGATGCGTTTTTATCTGGAGGGGATTGACCTGTCAAAGCAAAGTGGCGAAGACCATAAACTTCCCAACCTGCTTAATAATCTCGGCATCGTTTACCTGAACAGTAATAAAACCCGGCAGGCATTGGATTTATATTCCGAGGCATTGGAACTTTTCGCCAAACAGCATGACACCATTAATGTAGCCGGTATTACGGCAAACATAGGTTCCCTATACGTGCAAATGGGGCAATACGATATTGCTGAAATGTATTATATAAATGGCTATAAGTTATTTGAAAAATCAGGCAATTCTGAAGGGATGGCCCATGCTCAGTTGAAACTGGGTCTGCTTAAAATGATGCAACACGAGCTCGACAGTGCCGCAAAACATCTGGAGTATAGTCTTTCATTGCAAGAAAAGCTTCAGGTGACTATGTCGGGTTCAAAATCGTTTTTTAATGCCGAAACCTTAATTAATCTTGGCATTGTTTACCTGAATCTGGGAGATACCAAGCGGGCCGGGGAATTACTGGGAAAAGGATATGACATTGTAAAGAACTCGCAACAATTTCGCCTGATTGCGTTGTCTGCTCAATATCTGAGCCGGTATTATAAAGAGATCAACCGGCCCTGGCTGGCACTGGATTATGCTAATGTTCACAATCAATATACCGATTCGAGTTACAATGAAGAAAGCATCCGTAAATTAACTCAACTGGAGATGCGGTACCAGTTTGATATCAAAAGGAGTGAAGACGAAGCCCGTCAGGCCATCACCGCCCGCATTCAGGAGCGTAAAAACCTGATTTACTTTATAATAAGCAGCAGTTTGCTCTTCCTGCTGGTTATCGCCATTTTATTGTTGAGGCTGGAAAAAACAAAAAAACACAAAATTGAAATTGAACGGAAAAACCTGGCCGATGAGTTGGAACATGCCAACAAGGAATTGACTACCTATGTAATGTATCTGTTAAGGAAAAATGAATTTATCACCAGCATTGCTGAAAAACTTAAGTTGGCAAGACCGGTAATTAAAAATGAGAATAAGCAGGTAATAGGTGATTTGATCCGGGAACTTGAATCCAACTCAGGCATGATCTCCTGGGATGAGTTTGAAGTGCGTTTTCAGAAAGTATACACCGGCTTTTATAAGAAACTTAGCTCGTTATATCCTGACCTTAGTTCCAACGAGCTGCGCCTGTGTGCCTTTTTCAAACTAAACATGACCACCAAAGAAATTTCGGCCATCACCTACCAATCCATCAACAGCATTACGGTGGCCCGATACCGGTTAAGAAAAAAGCTGGGGATGAATACCAACGAGCATCTGGTTACATTTCTTTCTACATTATAACAATCAAATTATATTTACACAGAGAAATAGATCTATGTGCCATGTTTTCAGAGACATACCTGGAGATGTATGGTTGTTGTAATGCCAGTGTACATCAATTATAACGGGTACAAACTGCTAAGCTTCCCGAATTTGTATTTTATTTGTTCCCACAATGATAATCTTAAAAACCATGAAATATGAATACCGATAAAGAGACAGACGAAGATGATTCAATCGATGAGAAGCTGGATAAGTTCATCGAAGCCAAAAAAGATGAGGCGTCTGCACTGAAAAAGATCATTGAATCAATCAAGTCATCCACCGACAATCAAAGTGAACAAAACAAGTAAAACACATTCTCATGAAAAAACTCTTTACTTTTCTCATCACGATCATCCTCATCGGAGGAAACGCGTTTGCCCAGACCTGGGAGCCTGTTAACAATTCGGGTACATCATTTATCTTGTATGGCCTGTCATTCCCTTCAAATCAGAATGATATCGGCTTTGCCTGCGGCATGAGGTATACCTATGATGCCGATGGTGTTATTGTAAAAACTATTGATGGCGGCGACAACTGGACAAAGATATGGCCTGCCTCTGGTACCATCAGCGGACTGGAAGGTATCTGGTTCATCAACGAACAGCTGGGCTTTGCCGGCGGGTGGAACAACTATTTTATAAAAACTACCGATGGCGGAGCTTCCTGGACGGAGGTGAGCTGTGGAACCAATGTGTTCTATTATGTTGATGTTGTATTCCGGGACGAAAACAATGGTGTAGCTGCAGCTATGATGGAAGGAGAAACAGATGAAGCTATTTTTATCACCAGCGATGGTGGTGACACCTGGATACCGGCTACTTCAGGCACACAGGTCGACATTCAAAGCGTGTGTTATGCTGATGATAACACGCTTTTTGCAGTGGGTACCGGTGGTAAAGTTTATAAATCCATCGATGGTGGACACAACTGGACAGTGCAATACAGTCCTGGCGGCACGCTGGTTGGTGTTGACTTCGCTAACGCCTCTTTTGGTGTAGTAGGTGCAGAAGAATATATTTATACTACCGTGGATGGCGGAGAAACATGGAACACCACCCAAACAGGCTATGAATTCTTTTTTGGTGTAAAAGCTTTTGAAAATGGAACTGCCTATGTTGCCGGAGACGATAACATTTATATGACCACCGATTTTGGGGAAACCTTTCTGCCTGATCACCAGGGAGCTTATGGAGAAGCTACATTTTACAGGGTAAGGTCTACATCAAATGGCAATCTGTTTGCCAGTGGCTCGGGAGGTACCATCCTCAGAAAAACAGCACCCATCATAGCTGACTTCACTGCCAATCCGACCACAGTTTGCAAAGACGCTTCTGTTGCCTTCACCGATATGTCGTCAGGAAATGTTACTTTGTGGAACTGGACTTTTGAAGGCGGGAATCCGGCTACCTCCACGGCCCAAAACCCGGTAGTGACCTACAATGAAACAGGCATTTATGATGTTACCCTGGAAGTGAGCGATGGAATCAACTTCCACAGCATAACTGCCACAGACATGATTACCGTTGACGACTGCACCGGCATTACAGAAAATAGGCTGCCGGTATTTACGCTTTATCCCAATCCGGGTGTTGATCTTCTAAATATCGGTCTGCAACTTACTAAAGGTGAAGCTTATACTATCGTTATCAGAAATCTGCCCGGGCAAACGGTAAGTTACAGGCAGGGTAGGGGTTCTGGAAACGGAGAAATTGTTCAATTGAATGTTGCTGAACTACCCGCAGGCTCCTATATTATTGGTATTACCACCACTTCGGGGGGAACTTCTTTCCGTAAGTATATTGTTGCCAAAAAATAAAACCAGGGAGGAGCGTAAAATTCTATTCCTTTAGAAAAACTTACAAAGGCCATCAGAGAAATAACTGGTGGCCTTTGATTTTAAATGTTTTGTGGTTTACTTTTATTTTTTGGACGATGTATCAATTTATTTAAAGCCTGTAGAAAAACTAATATGTCAATGGATATCAGTTTGATGTAATGCTATTTATTATGTTAAATGCAAGGCTTTTCCCGGCATGCGTCCACGTTTCATGCTTTTATATTACGGTGCGCTGCACCTCATTATCTTTTCTGACTTATTTTTTCTATAAATTACGGTGCTTTGCACCTGAAAAAGAGCCACAGAGTGGCGAAATATTTTTAGAAAATGTATGTTTAGTGATTTTGGAGTGTGCAGCGCACCGAAATATAAAAAGGTTGTGAGTTTTTCAGCAGGCCCTGTTTAAATATCCCGTTACGATCGAAAAAAAGAAAACGATTTATGAAAAAGGTGTAAGTGAAAGTGGATTTAAATTACCCGGGATGCGGTATTCAACAATGCGATTGTGCAACATCAGTTTAAGACCCTGATGGCGGGTTTTGCCGGCATTCATCCCGGTGAAAATATCTTCGGTAATCCGTTTGGTTACCAGCAGGTTGTTGAGCTCAATCCAGTACACGGAAACCTCTGCTTCAACCGCATTGCCAAAGAGATTCAGCCGGGTTCCGGTTTCGTATTGCATGCCCTGTTCCGGCTTGATGTATGAATATACATCTCCGGGTAGTAAGAGCATTTCACCGGGAGGCAGGGAAAATCAATGGAACAGTAATGTTGCCTAAAGCATAGCAGGAGGGAGTGCTCCTGACCCCTGATTGTTCCCTTCGTCGAATTTTCGGATCAGCTCTTATAAAAAATGCCCCATGCCCAGCTTGCTGAGTGGTGGCAGTTTCCGGTACAATAATTTTAAGCGGTTACCAGTGCCTTAATCCTTGTTTTGGTGGATTGTTGTTTTCCTGGTTTATTAAAACATTTCTTATGAGATGATAAAGTCGTAATCCTTGTTTTAATGGATTATACGTCCGGCTCTATTGAAGGAGGTTAACTCCATATAAAGTCTTAATCTTTGTTTTGATAGATCATTGAAATATTGTGTAGCAAAATTAGTATAAATCCTGAATAGTTTTACAGCAGACCTTTATTTGTTAAGGATTCTGGATAGATAGTTTAATAAACCCCAATAATTCTCCGTAATTGTCCATTCTCCGGGTTTTGGGAAAAGGATATGATGAATATTTTGATTGGTTACCCGGACGGGCTTTATCGACAATTGCACTCCAGATTTCATGATCGGGAATATATTTTTTTTCTTTCGCCCAGCCACCGGTCATATCCAGCCAACCGCCACCATGTCCTACACGCAACACGCATTCACCTGGTTTGCAGTTGTGTATGTCATCAAGAATCGTTTGAAGTTTTTCAAGATAATCCACCACAAGTCCTTCCATTTTATCATCCCTCCAAAATAAAAATTCTGCTTTCAGTATTTTTTCTGTATGTGAGTTGATTACCTCAAAGAGTGCATTATAACTACGAAGAAAATCAAAATTGTTTCTGATATAATTTTTATTGGCATTCAATTCAAGTTGTCTCTGGTTGATGTTGATTCTAATTTCAGCTTCAACATTGTCGGGGATACATTCAACCAGATTACCAAGCCTTTTTTCCATCCTTACGCCATCCCTCACCATATTCATACTGAGGATGTTGCAGGCCCATGTTTCGAAGTAAAATAAGGCATCGCCAACTGTGAGAAACCTCAGGAGATCGTTATTTGTGGAGGTGCCCAAATGTTTCTTTATAACCATTTTATCATCAATCCTATTACGTCTATTGAAAATCTCATCGCGCAGGAATGGTGTAAACTGATACTGATCAAGCAAATGATTCAATACCGCAGTACGGATACTGCCTTTAATAGAAGAACCTGGTATTAATGGAATATCACCACCTGAGAGCATCTGCTCTCTCAGGGTTCGGGCATGGGCAAAATGTGTAGCAAGTAAATCCATTCCACGTAAAGCAATATCATCGGGTTCAACGTCTGATTTGATGGTTCGGATCAGATCCATCAGGCTACTTCCCCTGTTAATGCATGCGATCCATTTATCAATGTTCCCCTTTCCAATAATACCAAGCACTTTGCGATCATCAATAACCACAGCTCTGTCATTACCGGTTATGAATTCGATGTCTTTTTGCAGATATTTGCCACTGCCGGTATGAACGGAGGTGAGGGTAGTAACTTTACAAATTTTCATATATCATTTTATTGATGATGTTTATCATTTCATCCGGTATTGCACATTATGAAAATGAGAAATCATGGGCATTATTCTGAGCTACAGGCACCGAAAAAGCTCTCCCATCGCGCCATACAGGATGCAAGGCATCATCATTCCAGGATGGGCGCAGGTTTATTATTTTACCTTTTGGCACATTACCATACATCACAGCGCCTTCACGCATCATATATATGCTTCGACTGCGCAGATGCCTGAATTTATCTATTGAAGTTCCGGCAATATATCCACCTCGCCTGGTAAGGTGATAGGCACTCTTTTGAAGGATTTCTTCTGAGATTTCCTCCCTGCCCGGGCAATACAACGACAATAGCAAATGGTAATTAGAGTTAACAGGCACATCAATACTTATGCTGTCAGTTGACGTCCTGAACTGTCCGTTACCTACGCTTTTATCGGTTCCGAATCCGCTTGTTTCAAGGAAACTGAGACAGGACGCTACTTTACCTAATGCATCAGCGGATGCCTCAATAAAAAAGAAAAGCCCGGAACCTTTTGAGAAGAAAAGCCTTTCTATATAATAGGATGCTGCATCTTCAATTCCGTATCGTGGCACCATCAGGCGTTGCTGCATGCTGGATTTCATAAATGATGGCTGGTTGCTGTCTTCACCCGCCCAAAGAAATTTTTTATGCTCCGATTGCCTGCCATGGTTAATCCTGAGTATACCATCGGCAATAAGTGTTTGATAAAGCGGCAATTCTATATACTCAATTCCATCTAATGATGTTGCCTCATCCTCATTGGATTTATTTCCCTGTTCCAGTTTAATCCGCATCAGCGGTTTTGGTAAAAAGTAATGATTTTGCTGAAAAGGAAATGCCGAACTAATGGTGAACGACTGCATAAATTCAAGTACCTGACCATCATTAAACAAAGAAACATAAGCAGAGGCCAATGCGCCGGATATGGTATCTGAATGCAGTAGGGTATCCATATTGTCATATTGATTGCCCGCACCTAAGCCAATGTGAAGTGGGCTTATGAACTCAAGTTTGATGACTTTAAATGGTTTTTTTTGCAGCATTTTTGTAATGTTCTTCGGTACGGTGTTCGGTTTTATCAATATGAATTTTTATTTGACCGTAGCCCCTGGAGCCATTTCCTCCAAGATAATCATCCTCAAGAAGTTTAATTGCCCGGTTAGTGGTTTCAATCAGCTCCTGCTCATTATCAGTATCGAATATGTTCAGCACCAAATTTAATTCAAATTCAGCAGTAGCCGGTACCCGTTCAACTTGTCTGGGCATAGCTGCCGATGTGATGCGATCAATGACCACTTCTGTTTTTGATTCGGTGTATGGGAGATCGGTATTCAAAAAACTTTCTTCCGGTGTCAATAATTTGCAATCACGCACAATTAACCTGGAAGCTTGTTGATTATTAGTTTTCAAATCTGCTGTTCCAAATAATCTGGCGGCCACAGTAGATAAACTGAGCGAAGGCCCATGCTTGACTACTCCCATATTAACACCATCGATGGTGCCATCCTGAACTTCTATCAAAGAACGCATTTTGCCCTTTATGGAACTCCCGGGAATATAAGGTTCATTGTTCATTGGATTTCTTATTACCGTAGCATCAGGGCCACCTATGCCCATGGCCGAGTTGGTTCCACCAATATGTAATCCGGTTACCAGACTTATTCTGCCACTAAGTATAATTTTTTTTACAAGCTTTGTCATGATTTCTTAAATTGTATTGTTTATTTGCCACCAAAAGCTTTATGGTAAGCCAGGGTAGCTTCCATAAAATTCATAAAATTATTGAAATGCTGAGTAGTTTCAACATGCTGATAAGCCTTATCAAAGACTTTTTTCAGTTCTTTCAATCCGTTGCTTTCATTTCTTTTATCTGCATAAGCCATTTTCGGCCTTAGCAATAAAAAGGCAGTTTGTGCTTTCTCAAAACCTTTCATCTGAATGCGCTTTAGTTCGCCATAAACCATCCTTATCTGCGAGGTTGAAAGATTCCCTTCCCTTTTGTCGCTAAGAAATCTGCCAAACTCCCTGGTGTATTCAATACACTCTTTTGTGATTGAATCTTTAATCCATTCAGTGTTGAATTTTTTTTCCCAATCGGGAGCGGGTGGTCGTGGGGTATTCCCATAAAACTGGTTAGCCATAAATTGGTTTTAAACAGATTAATTAATTCTTTTTTCAAGTTCAGCCCAGCGTGTTGCAAGATTGATCAATTCAAGAAAATGATAAGGCGATGGTATAGGTTTCCCTTTATATGTGTTTGCAAAAATGTTGGTTTTGCAATCCCGAACCAGATCAACAGCTTTTTCATTCAATTTTCGGTGTTCCATCTTTCCAAAATTATAAGCCAACATCCATAGGGCATTGCCCGGTTTTATATCCCCCTTATCAAATGTTGCTGACATGGCATGGGCATAAATTTTTGAGACAAATGACGTAGGCATTTCTCCTTCATTGAGCAAATGAAGGATGCGATTCTTATACTCTTTAACAATTTGAAATTCGATGTCCCAGTTTAATGGATAACCGAAAAAGGTAAAGGCGTTTTTTTCGGTTTTTGTATCGTCAGAAAGTTTAAATCTATAGTCTTTCGCTTTATTTTTAGCTTCATCGGCTTCATCGGCTCCCTTTTTAATTGGAAAGTCAGGCGGAACCATGACCAATCCACCCGAAATGTTCAGGGTTGGATTGCTACATACCCATTGTTTAAAACGTTCTTTTATTTCCTCTGCACATGTGATAAGTACATTCCACTTGCCGACAATAAATAAATCGTCGCCACCTGAATAAACGATGAAAGTGTTGTTTTTATAGGCCGGTGAACCATTCCGGAGGGTGTTCAGATAGCCATTGAAAAACCAGTCCAGATTACGATTTAAAGCAGTATAATGCGATAGTGTGGTGGTTCTGCCATCGAGACTTTTAAAAATGGCCCCGGAGTTGTCAATACCCATGCGAAGGATCCCCAACCTGGAAACTTGATTTCCTTCCCCTTTTGCGAGATCATCGAATGTAACCGGCACTCTGTTTTTTTCAGGAAAAATATTGCCTGCATAAAAACTTATCCCGTAACTAATGTTACCGCCTTTTAACGGTAAATCAAGAAAGTTGCATGCTGATCCGGAGTCACAGTTCAGGAGCGATATTCGCATCTCTTCCGCCGGGTTCACATGCTGTTCCTGTTTCTGTTTTATATCTTCATCCGTAAGAAAATAGTGCCAGATTCCCAAAGAAAGGGGATCAAAGGCCATTGCTTCAGCCCAATAATTAATTTTGGTTGCAGCAGTAACCCAATATTTAGCTTCCTGAAGCTTTTCGGCAATTATCATCTGTTGCCAGGTGGATTTTTTTATAACATCCAGGCCTCTATCTATCTGTGTAGATGAAATTTTATTTCCGCTCAAGTCATAACATTCATTCAGATCAGAAGAAGTTAACTCTTCACCTGAAATAGCATCCAATGCTTGAGTGCCACCTGATTCCCCTGGTTCAAAGAAAGCTGAATAGTCGGAATCCATCCCTTTGGAATATCTATGGTGATGAAGCATGCTGAGCTTTTGAGTAAGGCCTGCCCATAGTTCAGCCAGGCTTCTGGAAGACTTATTCCACAGTGTATCTTTTGAAAGTTCAATGCTGTCAATGGCAAAATAAAGTGATGTGCCGTGTTCCTTAAAAATAGCATCTTCAATCACCTGTCTGAATGCTGTTAGTTTTTGTAATATCTCCCGCGTATTGGGTGCCAGCACATAAAAATTACCATCCGATGAGCATACTGTGTTGGCTTGTGATAGATTAAGCGTCTTTAATAATTTTTGTAGTACTGACTCAGTAAGCAGGTGAATATAAAAAGACCGGCCCTTGAGGTGTTTAGCTGGGTTATTGGAAACAATATTGTAAGTAAATGATTTGATTCCTGAGAGATCAGCACCAATCAATAAAAAAGGATGTACCGCTTTGTTTTCTTCTTCTGATTCACTCCAGTCATACAGTGCAAGTGAAAATGAAGCGGTTGATTTCAAATGGTCAAACAGGGATATCTCCGGAAGATCAGCTATTCCGGATGGAATAGCAGAGGTATATTTATAAAGGAGGGATAGCAATGTATCACAAAATGCAGTAAGTGATCCGGTGGGTATGTTTTTGAATTCATTCACAAAACTCTTCCATAGTTGCTTGTAATCTGGTGCTGAATCAAAAAAAGAAGATGGAAATAACGATGGTGATAACGAAAGTGCTCCAACAGGCAGGTGATATTTTGTCTCCGTTTCTGGTTTCCCTATCACATCAAAAAAAGACCGCAGACGCATTTCTTTAAATTTATCCCAATCATTTGAAATGTCTGCATTGTGGTAGGCGGTATCTGAGCTTCTGTCTCGTCCAGAAGAGAGAAGACTGGCTTCCTGGATTATCCGTGCCACAGGTGTTAACTGATCCAGTTTTAGATGACGAGAACAGGCCAGAGTAAGCAGATTGTTGTTCTGATCGGCAGAGGTATTCATTAATGATTCAAAAGTTTCATTGAAATCTTCAATAAACTGAGCAGTCCAAAGTACATGCTTGTAATAGTATTTCCCATCAATGACCGGACAAAATACTGCTTTATATTTTTTGGTCTCGTCACTTAAAAATAGAGAATTTTCAATGAATTCGGTATCGGCCCTCTGATAAAATTTGCCGATATCATGGAGCAAAGCAGCAAGATAAATCCGTTCTCTGATGGTTTGCATAAGATGAATTAAGTTCACAGTTCATAATTAACGACAGCGTGTGGCTCCACGTGCTGATCAGCAATGTTCTCATTCCGTGTTACTATCCCAAAACCGAGGCTGACACTTTTGCCCAACCCGATATAATTGGGAATAAAAACATTTGCAGTAAATAAAACTTTAAATCCCAGTACAGTGCGCCTCTTAAGTGAAAGATCCCGTATTTCTGAAAGCGTTTTAATCTTTACAGTTATGGGTTTATCTACCCTCCATTCAATTCCTTTTGCAAATGCGAGTATGTTGGCAGTCAATATTTTCTCGAGTAACCTCACTTTTTGGCCCGAATTTTCAAGAGCTAAGTAGGTTTCATAGTTTTGCTTATTTAATGCTATCCAGTTCCTGATGGAATAATCGAAGGTCTTATCCCAAACCTGCATTGTATATTGGTTGAGGTCAAGACGGTATATTTCCATGTCAAGCATCCGGTCGCTTATGGTAAGGTTCCAGTTGCTTTTCTGAAAAAACTTGTGTATTTCATCCACACCCAGGTCAATACATTGAATGACAGGCTTTTTACCAATGGTTTTATATTGAATTAAGGGGTACCTATACAAAAGCTTATTGTCATTAAGATGATTATGAAACAGTATGTTTTCTCTGCCCACTTTAGCAACAACCGCCCCTCTGAATGCAGGTATTTCGTAATCCCTTATTTCAGTATCAAAAGATACAGTAAGTAGTTTTATTTTTTTCACGCTTGGGGTATAATCTGATGCGAATATAATATATTTTTGGCAATGCAACCTAAAGCTCTCCCCGGTAATTTCTTTTCCAGAAAATCAGTTGTTCATTATTTTTAAGATTTAATCATTTGCAAATCAATAAAATAAAATTATGCCCGGCGGCCAAAGCTACAAATGGCTGAGGTGATGTGAGCCTGAGAAAAATCTGTAAATTTTGAGAATCCTATTGGAAAGCAGGTTGATTTATTGGCTGCCTGCCTTACAGGTGGGCGTCACTCTTCCCCCGCCTTCTTGTTCACCTGACTCCTTGCCTCTTGTCCATTACATCCAAAAAAACAAGCTTATACTTTAGGACATATCATACGATGAGAGATTTTTACAATAGGCCCAAATAAATAGAAAAGATTGGCTAAATGAAAGTTTAATTCGTAAATTTGATAACTTCAAGCTCATGATAGAGATCAACCAATTCCAATATTATGAAAAAATATCTATTTCTGTTAATTATGATGCTTACCCTTGAAGCATATGCTCAAATATCTGATTATTTTAACAATAACCCTCAATGGAGGGTGAATATGTGATTTGGTGGAAATAGTGATTGCCTGCAGATATTTGATTATGTTGAATATACAAACGGGGATACCCTGATAAATGGAAATACGTATGTGAAGGTATTCAAAAGAGGCATTTGTAAATTTCAATGGAAAGCAAGTCCAGTTCCGCCCCAGGAATAATTTGAATGAAGTTACCTTTTTGATGGATTGAAGGGTTTGGTGCGACAGGCAAAAAGATGTACGTGTGGGAAGGTTATATGAGCAATGAAGATGCATTACTTTGTGATTTTGACCTGGATATAGGTGACACACTGCACTCTACGCTTATTTATATGCCATATGATGATTTTATCGTTGCAAATATTGATGGCATTTTGGTAGGAGATTCGTACCGTAAAATATTCCATTTCCAGGCTGACTACAATAATTATCCTGAAGAAGTTTTAATCGAAGGCATTGGTTTTGGTGGCGGTAACGATACGACCTATTATCCTGAGTATGGTGTACCATGCGAGTTGAATGTAAGTGTTACTCAGATTTCTGCTGATGCTGAATTTAAACCCTAACCTAATCCGGTATCCAGTAAGTTGAGTATTGAACTCCTGCTTTATACTATAATTTAATTAAACTTTTGGGAATGAATGTCCAGGCAGATCATTTTGAATTGAAAAAAGTAGAACTTACCCTTGACTTGACTGGCCTTACGAAGGGAATGTATATAGTGGCATTATCCCACGGAAGGCAGATTATAAAAAAAAGACTTAAAATTTTGAAACAATAGTACTCCTCAATCAAATAAAACATTCTGCCTGTGGATTTTATTAATTTACATGTGAAGCTCAGACGGATACATTCATCTCACAATCAGTACAGAAATTCCAAATTTCGCTCAGGAACGGATCTTCAAAAATTGGATCGCAAAGGCCTAATATCATCATTTCGTTTACATACTTTAATTAAAGACACCTCCTAATTATACCCGATAAGGTATAAGTTAGATAATTATTGATAATTTATACCCTTTCGGGGGTATTTTACAGCAAATTTGATATATTTGCACCCGTAAGGGTATATTCTATGGGGCTCAAAGAATTTGTGAAAGCGAAAAGGAAGCTGTATAATTACAATCGTTTAAGCTCAATTTATACCCGTTAGGGTATATTATAAACAATAATTAAATATTTATACCCTTTCGGGGGTATTTGCAAAATATTTGCTATATTTGCACCCTAAAGGGTATAGAATATGGATATAAATGAATTTGTTAAGGAAAGAAGACGGTTGACAGGTTTGACCCAACCGGAACTGGCTGAAAAAGCCGGCGTAGGGCTTCGCTTTGTCAGGGAACTGGAACAGGGCAAGGAGTCGCTTCGGACAGATAAAATAAATCAGGTATTGCAACTATTTGGTTACCAGTTAGGTGCAATTCCATTAAACCGAAACAGCGCAGATGATGAGAAAGGCTGAGGTAAAAATACAGGATACAACCGCTGGTTGGCTCACCCAGGATGAGGACGGGTATCATTTTGAATATGATGTTGAATATTTAACATTGCCTGAAGCTGTGGCAGTAAGCCTTACTTTGCCATTGCAAAAAAATCCTTTTAAAAGCAATGTATTGTTCCCCTTTTTTGATGGTCTTATTCCTGAAGGATGGTTGCTGGATATTGCCGAAAAAAACTGGAAACTAAATCCACGTGACAGAATGGGTTTGTTAATGACCTGTTGTAAGGATTGTATTGGAGCGGTAAGTATTCATCCGGTTCAGGAGGAGGACAAATTATGAGCAGATGTTTGTATTGTTACCGGCAATTGGATGAAAACGAAACAGATTTTCATACTGCCTGCAGCAAAAAGATATTTGGACTGTCTATCCCTCCATTACTTCCCTACAGTGAATCCCAGATGGAAGAACTGGCCACCCTCGTTGTAAAAAACCAGACGACCGTTACCGGTGTTCAGCCAAAATTATCACTGGAACTTGAAAGAGATACCACTAAACAGGAGCCTAAACGATTTACGATTGTTGGATTATGGGGCGGATATATATTAAAACCACCAACTGAAAATTATCCCCAGTTGCCTGAGGTGGAAGACCTGACAATGCATCTGGCTGGAATAGCGGGTATAAATGTAGTGCCACATAGCCTCATCCATATGCAGTCAGGGAATCTTGCCTACCTGACTAAAAGAATTGACAGGAACAATCAGGGCAAACTAGCCATGGAAGATATGTGTCAGCTTACCGAACGCCTGACTGAAGATAAGTACCGGGGCTCCTGCGAACAGGTAGCCAGGGCTATTTTGAAGCACTCGGTCAATCCGGGCCTTGATGTGGTCAATTTTTTCGAACTGGTCTTGTTTTCGTTCTTGACCGGCAATGCTGATATGCACCTGAAGAATTTTTCACTGATTAACCGACCCGGGATTGGCTATGTGCTATCCCCTGCTTATGATCTGGTGGCTACAAAGCTGGTTAATCCTGCTGATGACGAAGAGATGGCGCTCACCCTGAACGGAAGAAAGAAAAAACTCAGACGAAGCGATTTTACCACGGCCTTCAATACGTTGAAACTGGACCTCAAACAGCAGGAAAATATTTTTAGAAAAATGGAGCGGGCAAAAAAGAAGTGGATGGAATTTATCGATATCAGCTTTATCAGCGATGAATTTAAGGTGGCTTATAAAGCACTTCTTCAGGAAAGATTTCTGAAAATAAGAAGCAATGAATAAAATTGATTAATGAATCTTTCAAGCGCTAAAGGAACACGCAGTGCAGCTCATCGAACAGGGGGAGAACTGTTCTACCTGAATATTTCAGCGATCATTGTTATCCAGAAAAACAAAATCACCGGCCTTAAAACCTCAACGTTACCCCCGCATAAAAATGCCTGGGCAATCCCGGATAATAATAGCGTGGTTCGTTGTTCCCAAAACCCAGGGCATTTACTAAAAGCATGGAAGCATAATGGGTGTTGGTGAGGTTATTGACGCCGGCAGAAAGATGAAAGTTTCCAGTTTTCTTGAGGCTGAACTGAGTTGAAGCTTTTAAGTTAATCAGAAAATAACCTTCGTAGTCCAGGGTGTTGGCGTCGTTCAGGTATTGACTGCCGGTATATTGCAGGTGGGTAGAAAGCTCAAGCTTTTTATCAGGTGTCCACAGCAGTTGTAGTTGTGCATATTGACCGGGAATACCGGGCAGCGTATTTCCATTGTAGGTGTTTCCATCGTCGGTAAAGTCAATGAAACGGTTTCGGGAAAAGGTGTAACTGAGGGAGGATTTCAATTTACCCGGGAAACTACTGTAATCGAAAATGCGGTTGCGTACCATCAGTTCAAGTCCCTGATGGCGGGTTTTGCCGGCATTCATACCTGTAAAAATATCTTCGGTAATCCGTTTGGTTACCAGCAGGTTGTTAAGCTCAATCCAGTAAATGGAAACCTCTGCTTCAACCGCATTGCCAAAGAGATTCACCCGGGTTCCGGTTTCGTATTGCATGCCCTGTTCAGGTTTGATGTCAGGATTTACATCTCCGGCCGGCAACAGCGTTTCCTCAGGCGAAGGCATGGAAAAGCCATGTCCGGCAGAAGCATAGAAGGAGAGGTGCTCGCCGACGATATAGTTTAGCCCCAGGCGCGGGGAAACGATGACCGGGAAGTTGCGCCTGCCCGACTGATCGCCGTTGGCTGCATACATATCGGTGAGGCGGTAGCGGATGTGGTTCAGGGTGCCGGCCACAGAAAGGCTCAGCCGGGTAGTGAGGCGGTAATTCAGGATGGCAAACGCACTAAACTGATTGCGCGTTTCGCGGTTTTCATTCAGCAGTATATTGTCCTGGTCAAGTTTCCATTTATACTGTTCGGTAATCCAGTCAATGCCCAGCACCCAGTCAGTTACCCGCCGGTAATGGCTCAGTTTGCCACGGATTCCTGCGCTTAGCGTCTGGTCACTGAGGTTATTGAACGGACGTTTTTCATAGTTGTCGCTCCATTTTCCGTGGAGGCTTAGCTGCTGGGTAAGGGTTGATGAAAGGAAGTTTGTGAAGCTGAGGCCGGCCATGGCTTTCTGGTTTTTCTTGTGCCCTTCTATGGCTGCCCAGTTGGCCGCCGCAGCCTGAGGTTCATTTTCAAATTTGGTTTTCCCCAGCGAACTTGGAATCTCAGCCTCAGAGTCGGTCAGCAGCAGGGTTGATTTCAGGGTCCATTTGGATTGTTTCCATTTTGCCGTGGTAAGGAATGAAGTTCGACGGAATTCGTTGTTTTCGCGGTAGCCATCCGATTGCAGGTGGCTGAGGCTTCCCCACAAGTGGGTATTGGCAGTGTTCAGCGTTCCTGAAATATTGGTTTTCAATGTACTGAAACTTCCATAGTTCAGACTGAAATTACCTTCGTTTTTCAGTTTTTCGGGTGTAAACAGGTTGACACTGCCACCCAATCCTGAACCGTACAAGGCCGAGGAAGGCCCCCGGATCACTTCAATCCGCCCCAGATTTTGAGCATCAATTTCTTCGGGAGCCGAAATGCCATCTGAAGTGGTGATGGGTATGTCGTTGAGGTACGACCGGATGCGGTTGGTGTTGTATGGTGTGCGGCTTCCCATTCCCCTTATGACGATGCGGTTGGTGGCATAGGTTCCGCTTTGCATATTTATGCCGGGCAGAGTGTTGAGTGTGGTTGCCAGGTTGGTGCCGTCGGAAAGCATAAAATCTTTACCGGCCAGCACAGATAAATTGCCCGGGAAAGTGCGCAAATGGCTGCTCAGCCGGAATCCTTCAATGGTGACCTTTTCCAGCACAATGGTAGTATCAGGCTGCTGATGTTTTTCCGGAAGCGGATTAATGGTCTGGGCAAAAGTAGGAAGCAGGCCCGAAAGCAGTAACAGGAGGATTGAGGGTTGGATGAGTTGAAACTGGTTTTGCATTTGTTTTTTAGTTCCGGATTTTTGAATTCTTTATAGTGAGTTTTGTTTGGTCGCTGGCCGTTGGTCATAGGGGGTGGAGGTTAGAGGTTAGAGGTTGGAAGTTAGAGGTTAGAGGTTAGAGGTTAGAAGTTAGAGGTTAGAATTTCTCTCCTTGTCTTCGTTTCCCCCCTTCTCCTTGTCCCTGCGCCTGTCTGCCTCTGACTGATCTCTTCGTCTCTCCTTGTTCCATTAATACCTCATCCGCCTTCGGCACCTTATCCTAAAGGAAAAGGCTCTTCTAACACTAATTCGTTTGTTTAATTGACATTCTTTTCGTTCTCTTCTCTTAATTTCTTGTTTTCATTTCTACTTGTCCCCGTTCCTTTCAGCCCTGGCAGGGTAAAAGAACCGGGGACAAGGGGACGGGGAGATGGGGGGCAAGGAGAAATCCCTCACTTCTCTACAGGAACCAGCCGCACAATCTTACCCGGAGTTTCCACCGCTACGTAAATATATCCATCGGGTCCAACCACCACATTTCTTACGCGTCCAATGCCCTGAAGCAGTTTTTCGGTGTGTGCTACCGTATGGCCGTTCAGCACCACCCTTTCCAGGTAATGAAACCTAAGGGAACCTAAAAACAGGTTGTTGTTCCACTTTTTATATCTGTCGCCCCTAAGGAAGGTCATGCCGCAGGGTGCAATGGAAGGTGTCCAGTAATACACAGGTTGCTCCATTCCTTCCTTTTCCGTCAGTTCAGTGAGGATGCTGCCGTCATAATTGATTCCGTATGAAATCACCGGCCAGCCATAGTTTTTTCCCGGTTCAACCAGGTTTAGTTCATCACCACCGCGGGGGCCGTGTTCTGACACCCACAACTCACCGGTAAGCGGATGTATGCTTGTGCCCTGTGGATTACGGTGGCCGTAACTGTATATAGAGGCAAGGGCACCTTTTGTATTTACAAATGGATTATCATCGGGAATGCTGCCATCATCGTTGACGCGATGGATCTTTCCGTTGGCATTATCCAGCTTTTGCGGAAAGTCAAAATGCTGTCCCCGGTCACCAATGCCGAAGAACAATTGACCTTTCTCATTAAAAGCGAGCTTGCATCCGTAATGATGCGATCTGTCGGTGAAGGGTGAACCCGTAAAAATCACCTGCTGATCCACCAATGTATTTCCTTCAAGTCTGGCACGCATAATGGCTGTATTGCTGGTGGATTTTCCCTTTTCGGGATTTAAGGCACTGTAGGCCATATATATCCAGCCATTTGTTGCGTAGTCGGGATGCAGACATAAATCGAGCAAACCGCCCTGACCTTTTGCCCGGATGGGTGGCAGGCCTTCAATGGGAGGTGAAAGTTTTCCCTTTGAAAAACGGTGGAGTGTTCCGGCCCGCTCCGAAATCAGCAGGTCGCCATTGGGCAGAAACACCAGTCCCCAGGGCACATCCAGTCCTGTTACTATGGTTTCAACGATAAAATCCTGCGCCTCTGATTTTATGACATCACCTTCTTTAAGGGCCGGTTTCAGTGAGCTTCTGTCGGCCGGAATTCCCTTTTTTACATAAGCAGCCAGATCTTCTATCTCCGAATCCGAAAAGGTTTGCTCAAATGCCGGCATCCCCTCTGTATCTATCCCAAACTTTATACTTTTAATAATCGAAGCATTACCCGATTCATCCATCCATTTTTTGGCGGTGAATTTTTCGAGATTTTCGCCATGACAGCCTGCACAATAAATCTGATAATTCAGGGCAGCCGGATTATCCTGCCCGGATCTGGCCGGAGCATCATTTTTCATTGACATTAGAACGGATATCCCGGCGTATGCAACTACCATAAGGACGATTGAAATGATCAGAGTTCGTTTCATATTGAAAAATATTGATGATAATACAAATTTAACCTATAAAGATAACAATTTTGTGTAAAAATGATGAAAGTTTCTTTAAAAATCTTTTTGCATCCGGCCAGATTCATGTCATAAATAAACCTTCCCAGACTTTATTTGGTTTAAATAAAATGAATATTTATCCGTGCAGGTTCCCCGCCAGGGGATAAGCCGCGACTTTTAAAAGCTTGAAGGCATTCCCAAATGAGTGAACGAAAAAGAATGTTCAAAAAAAAAATGAAAATCAGGGATTTAAGCTTAATGATTTTTTTACGTCAGCCTGCATGCGCACCCTTAATAATCTTTGGGTTTTGATGGCGGCAAAAATATATTCGGACTAGACTCAAGCTTTCAACTTTAAACGGGTACACAGTAAAATAAAAAACCTGCAAACTCAAAAAGAGATTACAGGTTTTAAAAACCACCAAAAATTAACATAAATTTTATAAATTCTGCATTGTTTGCCTTAGGCATACAGCAAGGCAGGACTGTCAAAGAAATCTGCTGCAAATATTGTCAGAAAATCAGGTTTATGATTTTTGAGATTTTAGCTGACTGGAATTTTTTTTCAGCCTGCCTAAAGTAGGAATGCTTTTATGGCATTGTTTACCTCTCCGGATTTTTCGAATTGTACAAAATGGCCAGCTTTTGGTATCATTACGAGCTTACTATTTGGAAGTCTTTCCTTACCAACCTGAGCTACTTTACTGGTTTTACCCGGATTAAGGAAACGATTGGGAATAAGGTTATCATTTTCGCCAAAAATAATCAGTGCCGGTTGTTTTATATTTGGCAGTACGTCCAGAACCGGCTCATCTACCATTCCGTTCACAGATTGCACTATGGCATACACATAGTGATCAAAGTCTTCTGCATCGCGCATGATGATGCGGTCGGTAATCATAAATTCAGCGTCTTTTGGCATATTGTAGAAGTTTACGGCCAGATTGGTCTGAATGTCCTCGGTGGTGGTATTTTTCACGCCTTCAAAAGTCATTACATTGCGAAACCACTGTTTCTGGCCTTCGGTAAACTTCTCAAAGCCAGCGGGAGCCACCAGAATCAGATTTTTTACCAGATCGGGATAATTCAGCGCTGCTACCATAGCAATCTGCCCGCCCATGGAATGTCCGCCAAGGGTTATCTCATTGAGGTTGAGTGCATCGGCAAACTGTTTGACTATTTCAGCATAGTAACTCATCTTACCGCTATGGGGCTGTTTCGATGACTTTCCGTAGCCGGGTAAATCTAAAGCGATAACACGATAGGATGATTTTAAACCTTCGATGTTTTTTTTCCAGGCAGGCAAATAGCTGCCCAGACCATGGATAAGAACAATCACCTGTTCACCTTTGCCTTCATCTACATAGGCAATCTCAGTATCGGAACCGATCTTGACTTTATGCACCTGGTAAGGGTATTGCAATTCTTCCATCTGCTCAATTGGTTTAAGATTACTAAAGGGTGAAAGAAAACCGTCGTATTTCTGTGCTGCTGCGATGGCCGGAATCAAAACAAGAAAAGTGGCAATGAGCAGTATGTTTTGTTTGAATAATTTCATGATTATAAAATTTCAGAGGTGATGAAAAAAGAAGATGTAATCAGAACAACAGCCATTTATAGACGATAAAAGCGGTGAACGGATTGTAAGGTCTGGTTCCCGAGGGGAAGTTACCATTGATGGGCGAGCCATAGGTATCCTCGCTGCTCTCATAAAAATCACCCAGCCACATATAAGCTCCGTGAAGTTCCACACTCATATAGGTACCCAGATTGTAGATAACAGCTGCATTGGCTTCGGTGCCTATATGATAACCACCAAGCAGGGGTTTGGCATTGCTGAATGCCAGTGCCGAACCGGCTTTTGCAATCAGACGGTGTGGAATAATGGCTTTTGATGCCACCAGGGTTCCGCCGGCCAGTCCATAACCCATATTGGATATATCTGCCACGGCAGGAGTATACCGGTTAACCACATTGGCATGCGGAAAGAGGATATAAGCCCCGCTACTAACGAAAATAGCACCTGGCGATCCCCAGGAATTTCCGGTAATTACGCCTGAGTATTTATTGTCTGTCAAACCATCTTTGTCTCCCGTAGTGTAAATGAGGTCAAGCTTTATCTGATCGTCCACGGTTTGTCCATAACGGTAAGCCGTTTTCAGGTTTGCCCCAAAGCCGGCAATGTCATCAGATTTGGCCCATACGCCATCTTTTTTAGTATCGGTTGACCCCAGGTTGTAATTAAAAAAACCGGTAAGTTGTAAGCGGTCCATCATAAAGTCCTGGTTTCTGCTGAAAAAACTGCCCATCCAGAAGATGTCGGCATGGTATGGGTTGTTTCCGTATTTAAACTGGAAGGTTCCATTGTACTGAGCCATCAGGCTGTTGAGGCCTTGTCCCAATATAGAAACACCACCCTTTCCTTCGCTTCTGTCGCGCACATAATTGGCTGATAATCCAACTTTCCACAATTTTGAGACCTGTTTTTCATACATGGCCTCAAACATATTCACATCGTCATCCAATTGAATATCGTTTTCATAAAACTTATAAAAGCCGGCTTTCCAGCGTGAAAAATCTTTGTCACGACGAATCGAGATGCCCACGGCATCAGTTCCCCAGTAACCCAGTCGGTAACCGGTGGCCATCATTTTATCGGCCAGGGTGCGGTAAGGGTTGTAAGGCGAGTCAAACATGCGCATCAGCCCCATGTTTATTGCATATCCTTTCCAGGGAAGTAGTTCCAGTTCAATGTTTTGCGTTTGAATATTTACCTGATCCGCTGAAATAGCACCTCCAATGTTTCCACCTGTTCCATAGGCGGCATCGCCCCAGGTCCAGTCAATTTCAAAAGACGCCCTCAAGATAGCTTTTCCATTAAACAGATTGGGCTGATAAATGAAAAAGGGTATGATGCGTTGCTCTACATAATAGGTCCGGTTGGTGTCGGAGGTTGAACTGGTATTTCGCCCAAAGAGCCGCCCTACTACCTGTCCTTTAAGAAACTCACTGGTGGGGTAGTAATTGGACGTTATCCCCTGATTGATAAAAAAAGCCAGAAATTGAAACTCTTTGTTTGCTTTGCGTGGCACGGCTTCTTTCTGGAAATCGACCAGCGTGCTTTGGGCATGAGCCTGAAATCCATAGACCATAATCATGCACAACATCAGGAATGGGTAAATCTTTTTCATGATAACTTGAATAAAATGAAACAGGAAAATAAGAAAGGGCCCGGCAATGAAACATGCCTGTAACTGCACCGGACCCGAAAAAACAGTGATTAAAATCAGTCGTGAGCTTAGTTTATCTTCAGATAAGTCTGAACATTCATTACACCAAATGCACCGCCACTTGTGCTTCCAAAACCACCTGTAGCAGTGGGAGGGGTAACACCAACAATAGCCGGATCGGTTTGAGCTATTTCATATTTCATCATCAATGGATTCTGGTCAATTACCCGAAAAATACCCTCGCTAACCAATGCATTCGGTGAAGATTGATTTACGGTAATGTTCCAAATTCCGGTAACGGTTGAACGCTGTTGTGAAAATGTACCGGTAAGGGTTGTTTTCGATCCATCGGGAGTGAAAGATTCCACCAGGTAAGTGTTGTCGCCTTTAAAATGAGCATACACTGAATCTATGCCGGCAGCAATCAGCAGCGGAGCTACATTGGTGCCCCCTGAAGCCCATTTTCCAATAATACCTATGTCATTTAAGTTGGCCGTTTTCATCTGATCCGCAGCCATGGCATCTCCGCTGGCATTATAAATGGAACTGCTGCCGGATGGTTTAACAGTTAATACTTCCTCACCATTGGCAATACCTGAGGTGGTGAGCAAAATGGTTGCTTCATTGGTACCTGCAACATGAGTTACGTTATAATCGGCAAGGGTAGCGGTTCCACCGGTTATGGTTACCGTAAAGGACGATTTGTCGAGATTGCCGGTTTTATTATTCATTTTGTAAACGGCTTCACTCATAGAAACCTGAGCTGATGCATTGTCGTCGGCTACGGTCATGCTAACTATGGTGGGAGGATTTCCCTCATCATCATCTTTATCACAGGAGGTGAATGAAATTGCGCTTACCATGATGCCAAGCATCAGTGCCATTAATTTGAAAGATTTGTTTTTCATTTTTTTTGAGATTTTGGTTGGTTATTAATGTTGATTTGATTTAAAAAATTCTCTTGAAAGTTCTTTGAGCTTTTTGCGGTCAATTTTTCCGGCATCGTTTTTGGGCAACTCCTGAAGATTCATCACATATTTAGGAATTTTGTAGCGTGCGAGTTTGCCCTGGCAAAACCCCGTAATATCTTCAGAAGACAGTGATTTCTCCGGCTTAGCCACCACAAAAGCCATACCCGATTCTCCCCATTTTTCATCTGGTACACCAATAATGGCTACCGCTTCCAATGAAGGGTGGGTTCTTAATAAATATTCCACTTCGGCTGGATAAACATTTTCAGCACCAGAAATGTACATATTTTTAATGCGATCGATTACAAAAAGAAAGCCATCTTCATCACAACGCATAATGTCGCCGGTATGAAACCAGCCATCTACAATGGCTTCGGCAGTAGCCTCCGGATTGCGCCAGTAACCAGGCATTACATTAGGGCCTTTTAAAAGCAACTCGCCAGGCTCATTGGCAGGTTGGGTATTTCCCTGTTCATCTACCAGCTTCCACTGGTAATAAAAGTTGGGTTTGCCAATGGATCCGGCTTTTTGTATGGCATCCTGATGGTTGAGTGAGGTAACATTAGGGCCCACTTCGGTCAATCCGTAGCCCTGTCTTATGGGAACTCCCCTGTCGTGCCAGCGTTGAATCAGGGCTATGGGCATTGCCTCGCCTCCAACCACAATGTAGCGTACCCGGCTCAGGTCAGCCTGCTCAAAACCATCGGCATCTGCCACCATCTTAAGCATGGTAGGTACTGCCCACACTATGGTGAGTTCATACCGGTCAATGGCTTCCAGCAATGCTTCTGCATCAAAATTCTTCATGATCACAGTAAAGGCACCATGATGCAGAAAGGGCGTAAGCAGTACATTCCAGTTGCCGGTGTGGAAGGGAGGAGCCATGTTTACAGAACGGTCTGCAGAGGTAACATCCAGCCTGAGCTGGGTGTTTATGCTGTTCCAGAACATCATCCGGTGTGTATATATACTCCCTTTTGGAAATGCGGTAGTTCCACTGGTGTATAGAATCAATACCGTATCGTCACCACTTAACTCTATAGGAGTGTAATCTGGTGTTTGAGTCAAATCCAGTTCATCAGTAAATGCAGCAAAATCACTTAGACTAAGCTGGTAGGGAACCTTGGCAGTGGCCGGTGAACCGGTGAGTTTATCAACAAATTTGTCTTCAACAATCAATAGCACAGGCTCACAATCTCCAACCAGAAAGTCAATTTCACGGGGGGTAAGCCGGTAGTTCAGGGGCACCAGTATGATACCGGATTTTTGTGCTGCAGCAAGCAGTATGATGTATTGAAGGCAGTTTTCAGCCAATATGCCTACCCGGTCACCTTTGGTAAGTTGATATTCATCTTTGAAATGACGGCAAACATGTCCTCCCAGATTGTTTAACTGCCCATAAGTCAGGCTTTGGCCGGTTTCAAACTGAGTAACCGCCACTTTATCGGATGCATATCCGGCCCATTTTTCAAACCAGTCAATTGTTATCATGCTTCTTTTTGTTTTTTTGCTGAATCACGGGTAAATGAAATGAGTATCAATACTACTAGGGTTGAAATCACCACTGCTGATGAGCAGGCAATGGCCGGGTTTCGTACCGGGCCTTCAAGATAGCGGGTGAAAAATCCAAAAGTGAAACCAAATTCATTTACCATCCATGGCAAAAGATAATATACTGAAAAATGCACTGTTATCGCTGTCATACTTCCGGCGAGTGCTACCCATGCTTTCATTTTTTTGTAAAAGATGCCAAAAATCACGGGCACGAAAGCGGCAGCAAAGTAAGCATACACACCATTTTGGGCAAAAATGCCCACACTTAGACGGGGTTCACTAATTTGTTCCCACGAAAGTGTTACTGTAAGAAAGGCGAGCACAACAATTACTGTTTTATTGAGGGTAATCATGGAGCGGTCGCTCTTAAAAAACTTCCCTGTAAGCGGCTTGATGATGTCGCTGGTTATGGTGGTAGACAGCGATTGAATGAGTCCTTCGAGGGTGGAAAGGCCGGCGGAAAGTAAACCCAAAACGACCACCAGTCCTACGATTACTGCCAAATGCCCATTGGCAAAAATGTGCACCACATAAGCCGGAATGATGGAATCATTTTTAAGGGTTTCGCCTGCCAGTGTGAGGTCGGGAAAGGTAAGCCTGGCATAGAGGCCTGCAAATACTACAAGAAAAAATAACAATTCGGTACCTATGGCTACCATTAAAAACCGGTTTACATCCTTATCACTTTTCAACAACAGAGATTTGGTGATGATGTGCGGCTGTACCACAATGGCTATGCCTACAATGATCTGCGCGAAAATAATCTCGTAATAATCACGGAACAAAGGACTTGCCGGATTGGTGGGTTTGGTCAGGGCCGGATCTATGGCACGCAGCTTATCCATAAACTGGCTGATGCCGCCACTAAAATGTTCAAATCCGGAAGTGAGAAGTATAATAGCCACCACCACCATAATCATTGCCTGGATGGTGTTGGTATACACCATGCTGTTGGCACCGCCAAACATCATATAGCCAAACACGAAAATCACAATGCCCAGCAGCACATAATGAGGATTGGCGTTCAGTGCCTGAGACAGCACCTGGGTGACTGCAACCGCAATAAGAACAATAAAAGTGAGCAGCAACAACCCAAGAAATCCCATAATAATGGAATAGTTGCGGCTGTGATAGCGTTCTCCGATCCATTGAGCCAGGGTGAGGGCTTTTACGGATTCTCCATATTTGCGGAAACTCTTGGTGAGCACGGCTAATGACACCATAGAAGCCAGGGGTAGTACCAGTCCGTATGAAATCACTCCACTTATTCCGAAATTGGCAATAAAACCCGGATTGATGACGAAGGTAGCGGCACTGGTCATGCTGGCAGCCAATGATAAAGCTACTGCCGAAGGAGAAAAGCGAATGCTGCCAATGGCATAATCAGAAATATTCTGGATTTTCATTGCTCCCCTGATCACAAAGAACAGGATGACACCCATATAAAGTGCTATAAGAATCCAGGCGCCGGTGATTTGTGCAGTTGTAGCCACATTTTTTGGTTTTAAACTATGCTTTAATAAATAAATGCTGCCGAGGCAAAAGCCAGGCCTCCGCCGGAGCCTATAAAGACAATCAATTCACCTCTTTTAACCAGCCCTTTGCTTACGGCCTGATCAAATGCCATGGGGATGCAGGCAGACCCGGTGTATCCGTAATAATGCATCACTGTATGCGCCCTTTCGCGGGCAACTCCCAAACGATCCATGGTTTCCCAGATCGAATTGATGTTGATCTGAGTCAGGAAATAGTGATCTACCTTATCGGGAGTTGTTCCTATGCGTGAAGTGAGATCGGTGGCCATTTTGCTCCACATCCCGGGATTAAGCTCTTTGGGAAACTTTTGTACAAACTTAAGTAAATGATCCTGATTTTCAATGACTTTTGGAGTTATTGGCTGGTAGGTTCCGCCGGCATAAATGCCCATGTAACCGTAATACTGTCCCTGAGTAATCAGTTGACTGGCCAGGAATCCACGTTCAGTGGTTTCTTCACTTTTCAATATTACTGCACCGGCACCATCAGCAAATAAGGTTACGGTCTTTTTGTCGCTCATATTCAGGTACTTACTCATGGCATAAGCACCTATTACCATCACATGTCGATACTGTGCATCCGATTTTATATATTTAGCGCCCGTATCCAGGGCCGTAACAAAGCCTGCACAGGCAGTATTGATGTCGAAAGTACCGGCATTGACAAGACCAAGCTCATATTGTACTTTAGATGATGTGGAAGGTGAGATGAATTCCGGCGTATCGGTAGCAATAATGAGCAGATCAATGTCTTCCGGCAGCAGCCTGGCTCTCTCCAGGGCCTGCCTGGCAGCGGGGATACATAAATCGGCAGTCGACTGATTTTCAGCAGCCCAGCGGCGTTCATAAATATGAACATTTTCTTCGAGCCAGGTGCTCACATCTTCACCCAGCAGGGTGTCGAAATAGCTATTGGGTACTATCCTGTCGGGAGCATACGAACCGGTTGATAAGATAATGGCATTTGGCATAATGGTTTTTTCTAAATGGTTATACCTCCGTCAACACTCAATACTGTTCCGTTTACGTAAGCAGCTTCGTCGGAAGCAAGAAACAAAAAGGCATAGGCAATTTCCTTAGGCTCACCCAAACGGCCAACCGGTACTTTATCGCGCATACCGGCCAAAACCTGCTCTGGCATGGCTGCCACCATTTCGGTGGAGATGAAGCCTGGAGCAATGGCATTTACAGTAACTCCTTTGCGCCCAAATTCGCGGGCCCAGGTTTTGGTCATTCCAATTACGCCCGCTTTAGCTGCCACATAATTGGTCTGACCAAAGTTCCCATATAAAGCCACCACAGATGAAGTAGATATAATCCGGCCATAACCCTGCTCAAGCATGAAAGGATAAACAGCTTTGGTGCAATAAAATACACCACTCAGATTTACGTCAATTACCTGCTGCCATTGATCAGTGGTCATTTTTTTCATGCTTGCATCACGGGTAATTCCTGCATTGTTGAGTAAAATATCAATTCTGCCATATTCTTCCATCACGATATCTGCGGCTTTTTCCACGGCGGTCATATCCGAAGTGTTCACACGGATAAATGTGGCCTCATAGCCATGGGCTTTTAACTGCTTAACCAGAGCCTCGCCTTTTTTCGTGTTCAGATCCCAAATGGCAACTTTCGCTCCTTCAGCAGCAAAAAGCTCCGCTGTGGCTTTGCCAATACCATCAGCGCCACCGGTAATAATGGCTACCTTATCTTCAAGTCTTTTCATGTAATTATTATTTTTGAGTTCATGTTCATGATCATTCAAAATGTCTCTTTTCAAATATTTAGCTAAATAAGGCCATTATTCCTGGCATAAAAAGTGAGATTCGTACATTTGTGGGGTTGACTTTAAGCGTAATTATAAGTAAAATATAATGTAAAACAATGTATATCAATATTATAATATTAAAAATTTGGGGGTTGACTGATGATGTGGGGTGATGTGTACCTGCCCGCTCCGGCGGGATTGGTGATCTGTAATCTGTGATCGGTGATCTGTAATCTGAGATATGTAATCTGTAATCTGAGATCTGTAATCTGTAATCTGTTGCTTTATAGAAATCTTTAAAGTATTTTTTTTGAGTGCCGTTGAATGGGCATAGCAAGGTTGCAAAACCACGGGTGAAGTGGTTTCCGATCATTTCGTTGACGACCAGAGAACACAATGAATTTTTGAAGGAGTTGGGGTTGCCGCTGATTTGAGATGTGTTTTTCTATGTAGGATACTTGTTAGTTTGCAGAAAGTTTGTACTTTTAACAAAGATTCCGGTGGCTGCGAAGATGGGGTTTTAAAAATGCCTGACGACGCATAGCTATGAAATATATAACCAACGGTTAATAGTCTATCTGACCTTAAACTGACATCATAATATTTTATGAGTAATGTTTGACGAACTAAATAAATATGAACAAAACGACCACTTCTTTTTCAAACGAGAAGACAGTTTGAGGAAAGTTTGAAAGTACTTACCCCTAACATACTTTCTTTCAATACCTTGCTTCACATAATAATGGATTTTTTATTAGTTATCCTTAATCCAAAACTTACTTAATCGCTTTGAATGCGGTTTCTGTATATCCCGGCACCCTTTGCAATGCATTTTAAAACCGATTGTCAAATTATTAAAATCATTGATTTGTAGCGAAATTTTCATATTTTTGTTGTAACGATAATAGCAATTTTACATCAGCATTTTTTATGGCTGGTAGTTTGCAGCAAAACTGCCCCTAAGAAACGAAGCAGTTGTTGCACTTATTGTTGTTGCACAGTAAGCTCCTCACAAAAATTTCACCATTAAAAAATCATAATATGGACAACAAAAAAGACAAAATGAGTATGGGTAATCCCATGGATAAGAACAATTTAGGTGATCCAATTCCCAGTAGAAATCAGAACAAGGGAGAAAATCCCGGGCTTAAGACTGCGGCAGGTGCTCCGGTAACGGACAATCAGGATACCATGACCTCCGGTAAACGGGGGCCGGTTTCTTTGCAGGATACCTGGTTTCTGGAGAAGATGGCGCATTTTGATCGCGAAGTTATTCCTGAGCGCAGAATGCATGCCAAAGGTTCCGGAGCATTTGGAACATTTACGGTTACGCATGATATTACCCAATACACCAAAGCGGCTGTATTTTCAGAAATAGGCAAAAAGACAGAACTGGTGGCTCGTTTTTCAACCGTGGCCGGTGAAAGAGGTGCCGCCGATGCTGAACGTGACATTCGGGGATTTGCGCTTAAATTCTATACCGAAGAAGGCAATTGGGATATGGTAGGAAACAATACGCCCGTGTTTTTCTTCAGAGATCCCATGAAGTTTATCGACTTAAATCATGCCATTAAAAGAGACCCGCGCACCAATCTGAGAAGTCCGAATACCAACTGGGATTTTTGGTCGTCGTTGCCCGAAGCACTTTTGCAGTTGACCATAATTATGGGCGACCGGGGAATTCCATCTTCATACCGGCACATGCACGGGTTTAGCTCCCATGCTTACAGTTTTATCAATGCCAGAAATGAGCGGGTGTGGGTTAAGTTCCACTTCAGAGCACAACAGGGAATAAAAAATCTGACGGATCAGGAAGCCGGGAAAGTAGTAGGGATGGATAGGGAATCTCATCAGCGGGATCTTTATACAGCCATTGAAAAAGGAATATTTCCCAAATGGAAAGTTTATGTGCAGATTATGACTGAAGCACAAGCAGAAGCTATGGAAAACAATCCTTTCGACCTGACTAAAATGTGGTTAAAGAAAGACTTTCCGCTTATCCCGGTTGGTGAGTTTGAATTAAACAGGAATCCTGACAACTATTTTGCCGACATCGAACAGGCTGCTTTTAATCCTGCCAATGTAGTGCCGGGGATCAGTTTCTCACCCGACCGTATGCTACAGGGGCGTTTGTTCTCTTATGGAGATGCGCAAAGGTATCGTCTGGGTGTAAATCACCATCAAATACCGGTAAATTCACCCAAAGCAGTTAAACAGCCACACAGCTTCCATCGCGATGGACAAATGCGCGTGGATGGAAACCTGGGAAGCGAATTGCATTACGAGCCCAATAGCTATGGCAACTGGACAGACAGCCTTAAAGACAATCTGCCCCCGGAAAAAGGTGGTGATGTTTACAGATATGACTTTAGGGAGGATGATTCAGACTACTTCACCCAGCCCGGACTTCTCTTCAGAGGAATGACCCCAGATCAACAACAAGTATTGTTTGACAATACGGCCCGGAATATGGGTGATTCAACCCTTCAGATAAAGCACCGGCATATTTACCATTGCTACCAGGCCGATCCAGCCTATGGAAAGGGCGTAGCAAAAGCGATGAATATTTCAATGGACGATGTGGATTTGAATCTGCCAAAAAGAGATTCTCATGAAAATCAACTGAAAGCCAATAACAGACACCCGGAATTAAACACACCTACTACACCGGCAGACCCCGGAGTTGAAATTGATACAAACACCAAGGATTATATTGATCCTTTAGATGATCCATGGTTGCTGTAAAATTACAGCTTATCATTTTTCTGGCAGGGCAGTTGCAGATATCCTGTGGCTGCCTTGTTTTTATTTTCAGAACTGTATAATTACGGGATAAATTCAAATAGAGCTGATTTCAAACATTATCCGCACTTTTGAGAAAGAAATAACACCTGATTTAGCTGAATTAACAAGGGATGGCGTTACCAGTAAAGGTTCAAGATTCAGAAAATCAGATATAAACGATTTATCAAGAGAAGCACATTCAACGATCATTGGTACAGCAGAACGAGTTTTGAACTTCCAGGAATATATTTGCAGTTGAACACAATTAACTACAGAATAAAATGAGTGGTTTTACATTTAACAAAGAAGAATATTTAAATCGAATAAACTTCGACGGGAAAGTTTCTATTAACTTTGAGTGCCTGAAGTCAATTCACCATGCGCAGCATACAACCATTCCTTTCGAAAACTTTGATATTTGCCTTGGAAGAAACATCAATGTTGATCCTGAATCTTTAGTACATAAAATGGTCAGGAATAAGCGTGGAGGATACTGTTCAGAGTTAAATGGACTTCTTTTATTAGCGCTTAAATCATTTGGATTTGAAGCACGCCCTTTGCTGGGACGAGTGCATATAACTGGTGAGCCAACAGGAAGAGGACATCAGGTGACCTTAGTTACTATTGATGAGAAAAGATGGTTGGTAGATTTGGGATTTGGTGCCGGATCACCACCAGTTCCAATACCGCTTGTTTGTAACGTGCCTGTTATGTTTGAGAATCAAACGTATAGGTTAATAGAAATCGAATTATTTGGTTATATGCTTCAGCGTATGAATGACGAAGATTGGAGAAGCCTATATAGTTTTGATTTAAGCCATGTTTGTCGGGGAGATATTGAATACGGAAAACATTATACTTCTACGAGCCCTGAATCTATTTTTGTCAATTCCAGAGTTGCAGCTCTCCCTGTAAAAAATGGTATGATTACCTTGTTTAATAACAGCCTTAAGAAGATAATAAACGGAAAAGAAGAAGTAATGTTGCTCAAAGATGATTCATCGTATCTATCAATCATTGAGAAAGAATTTGGAATTGAAATTGATGCTAAATTTGAAGATTTAAGACCATTGAAATAAAAAGGGTGACTCATATTTTGTATAACTACTGGCCCATTTGATGTAGTTTTTGGCACTTTTAAGGCCGCTCGTGCTTTGTCCGGTCAGACCGTGAAACTCACGCAATCAACTGCTAATCCTGAAATTTGTCGGTTACGCACTAGTGAAAGTATCTGAATACATTGCAATTACTATTATACAGTCGAAAATTTAATAGACATAATTGTCCATAAATTTCTTGTCTCGTGCAAACCAGCCTTCCGGCTACATAATACCTGAACGATGGTATTAAGAAAGTTTGTATTTTTAACGAAGTTTTTGCCGGCTGCGCTGATGGGGTTTCCAAAATTGCCTGATAGCGCATAACCAGGCTTGTTTAAAAAACATACCATATGGATACAGATGATTTATCAAAAGAAACATATTCAGCGGTCATTGGTACAGCAGAACACTTTCATCATGATTTAGCGCTGCAATTTGGAATATTGGCAAATGATTGCGATTCAGACAATGAATTTCTGGATGAATCAGCATCCCTGATTAAGGAATGGCTGACAGAATGGGAATTAGAAGAGGTCATTATGGAAATTTTCTTTGATGATCCACCTGACAAAAAGGCGTTTAAAAAGATACTTGACAGATTAATCATAAATATTGCGAAAGTAAGAGAGATTCCAATGGAAAAACGCAAATTTGACCTCTGGTAAAGCGGATTCATAACGGATGCATCAGAACTGTATCCGCAAAACGGGCTCCTGATCACTTTAAAGAAATAGATTACAGATATAGTGCCCGGATGAACGCATAAAATTTCCGACAACTGAATATGAACTCAATTGCTTTTATTGATACTGAAATTGAACCTAAGAGCCGAAAGATTCTTGACATTGGAAGTGTTAAAGATGATGGAAGTTTTTTTCATAAAGCTTCGGTGGTTGAGTTTGTCCGGTTTCTAAAAGGAACACAATTCATCTGCGGACACAACATTCTTGCTCACGACATAAAGTACACCAGCAAAGCACTTACTGATGCAGGAATTAATCAGGCAAATATCATTGACACCCTCTTTCTTTCTCCCTTACTTTTCCCAACCAGGCCCTATCATGCTTTATTAAAAGATGACAAACTACAATCCGAAGACACTAACAATCCTTTGAATGACTCAATCAAGGCGAAAGATTTATTTTACGATGAAATTGCCGCATTCAAACAAATTGATGAAAGTCTAAAACAGATTTTCTATTTGTTGCTGAATGACAAAACGGAATTTAATGCTTTTTTCCGTTTCATCGCATTTGTTGGCGAAAGCAGAGACCTTGAGAAATTGATCCTGCAAAAGTTTGAAAACGAAATTTGCGAACATGCTGACCTCGCTCCAATAATTTCTGAACATCCCATTGAGCTTGCCTACTGTTTATCGCTGGTTAACTCTTTTATCCACCATAGAAAAATAAACTCAATCACCCCTCCCTGGGTGCTAAAGAATTATCCGGAAGTGGAGCGGATAATGTTCCGGATACGCAATAAACCTTGTATAAGCGGTTGTGTCTATTGCAACAATGCATTAGACATTCATCGGGGGTTGAAACGATTTTTTGGATTTGATTCATATAAAACATTTGGGGGTGAGCCCTTACAAGAGAATGCCGTTAAGGCGGCAGTAGATAATAAATCATTGCTTGCCATTTTTCCTACCGGTGGCGGGAAATCAATCACTTTTCAGGTTCCTGCATTGATGAGTGGCGAAACCTGCAAGGGCCTTACAGTGGTGATTTCTCCATTGCAATCATTAATGAAAGATCAGGTAGACAATCTTGAAAAAATTGGAATTACAGATGCAGTAACCATAAATGGATTGCTTGACCCGATTGAAAGGGCAAAATCATTTGAGCGGGTTGAAGATGGATCAGCAGCCATTCTTTACATTTCACCAGAGTCGTTGCGTTCACGAACCATTGAACGATTGATCTTAGGAAGAAAGATTGTTCGATTCGTTGTTGATGAAGCCCACTGTTTTTCCTCCTGGGGACAAGATTTCAGGGTGGATTATCTGTACATCGGTGATTTTATCAAGTCCATTCAGGAAAAGAAAAACCTTGAAAATGGAATTCCGGTTTCTTGCTTTACGGCTACAGCAAAGCAAAAGGTGATTGAAGATATTCGCAATTACTTCAAAGAAAAGCTTTCGCTTGAGCTTGAACTGTTCTCTTCAAAAGCATCAAGATCAAATCTTCAGTACAAAGTTTTTGAAAAAGGTGATGAAGAAGAAAAATATCAAACGCTCAGAGATTTGATTGAGGAGAAGAATTGTCCGACTATCGTTTATGTATCAAGGACACTGAAAGCCTATAAGCTTGCAGAGCGGTTAACCCAGGATGGTTTTCAGGCAAAACCCTATCATGGCAAAATGGATGTGAAGGAGAAAACTGCCAACCAGGATGCTTTCATTTCGGGTGAAGTTCACATTATGGTTGCGACTTCAGCTTTCGGGATGGGCGTTGACAAAAAGGATGTCGGCATGGTCGTTCATTATGAAATATCTGATTCACTTGAAAATTACATTCAGGAAGCAGGGAGAGCAGGACGGGACGAAAATATTGTTGCAGATTGCTTTGTATTGTTCAATGAGGAAGATCTCGGCAAACATTTCATCCTGCTGAATCAAACCAAACTCTCCATTAAAGAGATTCAACAAATCTGGAAGGCGATCAAAGATATTACACGGTTCCGTTCAACAGTGTCGAACTCTGCCCTGGAAATCGCGCGAAAAGCAGGCTGGGACGATAATGTGGTTGAAATAGAAACAAGAGTAACCACAGCCATCGCTGCATTAGAAGATGCCGGCTACTTAAAACGCGGGCAAAATATGCCGAGAGTGTTTGCCAATAGCATACTTTCCAGAAATGCACAGGAAGCCATCGACAAAATCAGGTCCTCTGAAAAATTTGAAGAGAAACAAAAGGAAAAAGGTGTCCGGATTATAAAGAAGCTTTTTTCAAGCAAAAGCAGAAAAGAAATAAATGATGAAGCAGCCGAATCAAGAATTGATTATATCAGTGACCACCTGGGAATTGTAAAAGAAGAAGTGATAAACATAGTGAACCTGCTTCGTGAAGAAAAGATACTGGCTGATGCAAAAGATTTGACAGCTTTCATTAAAAAGGGGGAGAACAAGAACCGATCTCTCGGCATTGTGAATGCGTTCAGAAAGATTGAAAACTTTTTGCTGCCTGTATTTGAAGACCAGGAAAAAACTTTTCATATAAAGGAACTTAACGAAGAAGCTGAAGCCAGAGGATGTGAAGATGTAAGTATCAACAAGATTAAAACCATCGTCAACTTCTGGGCAATTAAGCACTGGATAAAACGACGCAACATTGAATATTCAAAGAATCACATGGTTGTGCTTCGACTGCATCCCATTGATGTGTTGAAAGCGAAACTGGAAAAGCGACATGAGTTGGCAAAGTTTTTAGTTGAATTTCTTTATCAGAAAAGCAATATGAATGCTTCCGAAGATGATACTGGAAAAGAGGAAGTGTTGGTTGAGTTTTCAATACACGAATTAAAAACAGCTTATGAAAACAGTCAAAGCCTGTTTAAACTGAACGTTGACCTGGATGATATTGAGGATGCACTTTTTTATCTGTCAAAAATTGAGGCAATTAAGATTGAGGGAGGCTTTATGGTGGTATATAACCGCCTGACTATAGAACGTTTAGAGCAGGACAATAAAAAACGGTACACGAAAGAGGATTACGGGAAACTTCATCAATTCTATGAAAATAAAGTGCAGCAAATCCATATTGTTGGTGAGTATGCCAGGAAAATGATATCCGATTATCGCAATGCACTCCAATTTGTTGAGGACTATTTTCAGTTAAATTACAGCACATTCCTTAGAAAATATTTTCCGGGGAGCAAGGCCGATGAACTCAGGCTTAAAATGACCCCTGCCAAATTCAGGCAACTGTTTGGTGAGCTATCACCCGCACAGTTGAGTATTATCAACGACAACGAATCGAAATACATCGTGGTGGCAGCCGGCCCAGGAAGTGGAAAAACAAGGGTTTTGGTTCATAAACTCGCATCCTTGCTCTTAATGGAAGATGTAAAACATGAGCAATTGCTTATGGTTACCTTTTCAAGGGCAGCAGCTACTGAATTTAAAAAACGTTTGCTTAAACTCATTGGAAACGCTGCTAACTACATAGAAATAAAGACTTTTCACTCCTACTGCTTTGATTTGTTGGGTAAGGTTGGGAGTTTGGAAAAATCACGAGTGATTATTAAAAAAACGATTGAGAAAATCAGGAGCAGAGAAGTTGAAGTAAGCCGGATTACAAAAACAGTATTGGTAATTGATGAAGCACAGGATATGGATGAAGATGAGTTCGACCTGATAAATGCTTTGATGGAGCAAAACGAAGAAATGAGAGTGATTGTGGTAGGGGATGACGACCAGAACATTTTTGAATTCCGGGGGGCAAGTTCTAAATATCTTGAACAGTTTATTCAGGTAAATAAAGCGGTAAAGCATGAATTGGTTGAGAATTACAGAAGCAAAAGCAACCTGGTTGATTTTACCAATCAGTTTGTGAAACGGATTCATCGCAGGTTGAAACACACACCGATAATTCCAAAGCAAACCGGCAACGGGAAAATTAAACTGGTTCACCATCAAAGCGGCAATCTCACTGCACCGCTTGTAAATGATATCCTCACGGCTGAAATTACTGGAACAACATGTGTACTTACAAATACGAATGAGGAAGCCCTGCAAATTTCAGGATTACTGTTAAAAAATGGGATACAGGCGAAACTGATTCAAACCAATGATGGTTTCAGCTTATATAACCTATTAGAAGTCAGATTTTTATTGAGTCAATTAAATTTGGCTGATGATGTTTTTATAATCTGCGATGATGTTTGGGATAAGGCAAAAAGAGAATTAATAAACAAGTTTCGCAACAGTAATAAGTTGGAGGTTTGTGCCAACATCATCAAAGATTTTGAAGCGACAAATCCAAAGAAGAGATATAAATCCGATTTGGTGGATTTTATTCGCGAATCCAGGTTGGAGGATTTTGTCCATGGCAATGGAGAAACAATTTTTGTCTCAACCATTCACAAAGCCAAAGGGAAAGAGTTTGATAATGTTTTCCTGATGCTTGAAAATTTTAACCCAACCACAGATGAAAGCAAGCGGCAGTTGTATGTTGCCATGACAAGGGCCAAACAGAATTTGACGGTTCACTTGAATTCAAATTTCCTGAACAACCTTTCGACAGAGAATCTGGAAAAAGTTGATGACAGGATAATCTATCCACCACCAAAAGAGTTGGCAATGCATCTGACCCATGAGCATGTTTATCTTGGCTATTTTGATTTTGTTCAACATCGTGTAAATCATCTCTTAAGCGGAGAAATGCTTAAAATAAAAGAAGATGGATGTGCAAATTCAAAAGGTGATTTGGTTCTGAAGTTTTCAAAAAGATTCCTGGAATTTAAAGAAGCACAAGCACGCAGAGGGTATAAATTAAAGAGTGCAAAAGTCAACTTCATCGTTTACTGGCTGAAAGAAGGGGCAGAAAAGGAGGTGAGAATTATTCTACCTGAAGTTTACTTTGAAAAGCAACAGAGCGAAGAAAAAAATGAAAAGCAAGATGCGCCTGGGAATAGCTAATTGTGCGGCCTGGCCTCGGGGTGTATGTAAGAGTAAGTAGTCTGTTCAATATTTTCCATTTATTGAACATTGAGCCAATATGTGTTCAGTTTTTTCAGGAAAAACGAGTAATTGTCCAATAATTTGCAAAATATGAACAATTGAACATTGTGTTTTCAATATTTGGACTTATATTTGCATCGTGTCCAGAATCTAAAAAATATTGAACATTTATGGAAGAGCCGAAATTCGATAGAAAAAGACCTTATAATGAATTGCCATTATTACCTCCAGGTAAGGATATTGAAAACAATCCTGTTATTTTAAAACGTTTGGTTGCTGCAACGAGAGCTTTGGCAACAGTTAATGGGAACTTGAACAGATTGCCCAACCCTTTAATGTTAATAAATACATTGGCATTGCAGGAAGCGAAAGCCTCTACAGAAATCGAAAATATTTTTACCACAGAAGATGAACTTTATAAGGCAATTTCTGATACAAATAAGGAATCCAATGTAAATCCAGCAACAAAAGAGGTATTAAAATATAGAGAGGCACTTTGGGCAGGATATAAAGAACTTCAAATAAATCAGAAGATTGACACCGGTTTGATAAAGAGAATTTTTAATCAAATAAAAGAAACCACATCTGGATATCGTCCTCCGCAAGCTCAGGTAGTCATAAAAAGAGGTGAAAGTGAATTTCGGCCCGGAGAAATAATTTATACTCCACCAAGAGCGGAAGGATTGATTGAAATTTTAATGGAAAATTTAGTTGAGTACTTGAATAATGATGATTTATATACCGCTGACCCACTATTGAAAATGTGTGTGGCCCATTATCAGTTTGAGGCTATTCATCCATTTCAGGATGGAAATGGCCGAACAGGACGAATTTTGAATCTTTTATACTTATTCAGTAAGGGATTATTGTGTCAGCCCGTACTTTATATGTCAAAATTTATAATCTTAAATAAAGAAGATTATTATTATAAATTGGGTGCTGTAACGCAAAGAAATTCCTGGGAATCCTGGATTGAATTTATGCTGGAGGCAACTGAAAAAACTTCGTTATTGACAAATACCCGAATTAATGAGATATTGGCACAAATGGACTCAACACTTGAGTATGCAAAAGGGAAAATTAAATGGTACAATAAAGAAGTAAATGAAGCAATATTTAGTCAACCTTACATTAAACCTGGGGTAATTGGCGAAATTACTGGAAAAACATCCCGGACAACATTAACAAAATATATGGATGAATTGGTGAATTCCCATATCCTCAGTCCGATGAAAGATGGGGTTGTGGTCTTTTATGTAAATGATGATTTAATAAGAATACTCGAAGGGTAAATTGGTATGGCTTAGAATGCAACTGACTTTTGACACAACGCTGCAAACAAATTAACAATCAATAAAATGAAACACTACAGAGTAAAAGTTTTAACACTAAGTGTCCTGGCATTTTTGACTTTTTTTTCGGGTATCATCAGGCACGATGTCGATGAAGAGAAATACCTAACATTGGCTGCTGAGAAACAATTTGATTGCGTGGGTCAAGTATTTCAAGACACTTCGGCAATAGGATCATGTGTTTTAATCAGTGACCGGTTTGCTTTATCCGCTGCACATGTCTTTATTGACAGTGATACCCGATATGACACCGTGGAAATAAGTGGATTGACAATGGTTATAGATGTTGGCATTAACGATAGATTAACTGATGTAGCTAAACTTTATCTGGAATTCAAAGGGCAAAAGGTCGAGGTTAAGCGTTTATTATTACATCCCAACTATCTGGATAGTTTGACCACAGGTTCTTGCGATATAGCCATTATTGAATTAGAGGAACCTTTGAATAGTATTTCACCGGCAAAACTCAACACTGCCTTTGACGAACTAAACTCCAATGTGGTAGGTGTAGGTTATGGTGCTTCTGGCCCGGCCAATCGACCTGATTTAGTAAATGTTTACCATAAGAAAATTGCAGGAGAAAATGTTGTTGACAGTATAACAGGACAGAAATATTTGGGTATTGAAACTTTGCTTGTCTGTGACTTCGACCATCCCGAAAGAAAGGACTGCAATAAATCAGGCAGCCCTGTACCAAGACCTTTGGAATATATAAGCTCAGGCGGTGACAGTGGTGGTGGGCTATTCAGGGAAAATAATGAAAAATGGGAACTCATTGGTATTTGTTCTGGCGGAGGCACTGATCTTAAACAATTGATGAAAACAGGTTATTATGGACAAATAATGGAATGGACAAGAGTATCAGCATTCACAGAATGGATTGCTCAACAGATAGAATAAACTGCCAGTAACAGGTAGGGCTTAAACTCATTTGCCGGGTTAAAGCAATTCCGCATCAGCCCTTTTCAGGCAGGGGAGGAGACCAGCAAAAAACAGCTATCCGTTATCAGGCGGACGGTTGGTCAAAGAAAGTTTGTACTTTTAACGAAAATTTTGATGGGACCATGGGGTTATTAAGTGTGTGTTTGATCATGAATTATTCTCCAAATCAAACTCCTTTTTCAAAATAAAGCAATCTATTTTTAATTGTTAAGTCACCTTCAGAATCTAATAAGTGCTTTTTTAACGCTTAAGCAACTTTCTCACCGCGCAGAAATCCTCACAAGAAATCCTCACAAGGTACAATCCTTCAGGTAAATAACTCAAATCCAGAACAGGATTGTCAATAATCTGGAAAAGCACTTCTTTACCTGTAATGCTGTAAATTCTGATTTCAAGGGGTGTGTCTACCTTTGGGCATGAAAAATAAGTTATTCCTGAGGTTGGGTTTGGATAAATGTCCATTAAGCTTCTACAAGAATGGTATACATATAGCCTGAGTTTGTTTTAAATGTTATTAACAAAGATATAAAAAAAAGATTATCAAATTCAAATGAAGATATTATAAAGCCTGATTGATTCACAAAACAGAATGCGCAGTTTTGATAAAATAAATTTTTGTCCAAACCTCTTTGAATCTGTCATTCTGGAATTTTTGCCTTTTCTATACCACATATTAAAACCGGTGTCCTTCACCTGACCATTGTTGGTAAAGATGAAAAACGCTTTACAATGGCTTAGTAATGAACTGGCCGTGGTTATGCTTTTGTAATCCCGACCGGTATTTAAGTTGAAGTACAAGGGATAAACCAGACAGCTTGGCTTTCATTCAATTATATTGCAGGTTTATCCCTAAAAACAGGAAAACCGGAGCAGTTCACCCCGGTTTTTTATCTTTATTTCATTCTTATCTTCAATCAATCACAATCACCAGATACTTTGAAGCTGACCAAAATTCTTTTGGATTTATAATTACCAGGCTGTCCACTGATTTTTCGCCATAAATTTTATAAGACTGAGAAGGGTGGGTGGTAATGATATCTGCCTTTTTATGCATGATGGGAATGGAGTTGAACCGTGTAATGTCTATTCGGGTAAAGTATTTAGAATCAAAGTCATCCCTTATCTTCTTGTTTCGGCCAATTCCTGCAAATCCGCCTTCCATGGTAATGATATTCTGATCACGTAATTCTTTTTTGGTGCCCATTACGTAATAGGCTGTGTTGAGAGCAGTCGCCTGTTCGCTGATGGTTTCTGATTTTGCCTCTACCTGTGCCATAAGCGTATCAATTTGAAAGTTCATCCGTTTCAAACGTTCGCTTAATTCCGCAATCTCCATATCTTTTTGCTCCTGTTGCCGGTTCATGCGTTCAATCATTTCATCAAGCACCGTAACCCGGTTGTTTGAGCTTTTCATTTTGGAGCGCAGCACAGCAATGGTATTTTTATTTTGCTGAAGTTTTTCCAGTATCATTTGAATGTCACGATTGATTTTTACCCTGACATCAGGTTGAACTTCTCCTTCTGTGCTTGTACTCTGCGAAATGATCATTTCGGCTATCATTATAGAATCCAGATTGGACTGTATGGTATTGAAGGCTTCCATATAGCCGATGAGAGCTGTATCTTTCGTAAATCCAATAGCCAATAAACTATCGTAGCGTGCACTTAAGGTTTCGTATTCCTTTTTTTTATTATTGCACCCAGATAAAATGGGAAGCAGCAGTACAATAAGAATAAGTTTTTTCATGAAAATGAGTTTTTAAAATTTAATAATCAAAGATATATAAAATAACTCATATTATAAAATTATTCTGAAGTATTTAATGATTCAGCAGGATTTTTTTGACTTTGGCTGTTGGTTGGATTAAAATCTGTTTGTTTTCTTTACGACAGCATGAAAAGTGTCTTCAACATCTCCATTATTTCAGCTGAGTTCATTTCATCAGCCATAAACCCCACAAGGGTAGGCTTCAAACCACGGCAATGTGTCTTACACGATATGATAAAAACCAGTCTGTATTGAGGAAACTTCACGCCTTATCGCTATTTTTCATATCTTTGCATGGATTAATCCTATCTTTAAAGTACACATAATCAATAGTATATGTCTGAGAACCATTTTGATGCCGTTATATTTGACCTGGATGGTGTAATCACCAAAACCGCGCTGGTACACAGTAGCGCCTGGAAAACAATGTTTGATGATTACCTGAAGGAACGCGAAAAAAAATACAATGAACCTTTCCAGGAGTTTACTCATATAGGTGATTATCTGCCATTTGTAGATGGTAAACCACGATACAAAGGAGTAGATGATTTCCTGAAATCGAGGGGCATTGAGTTGCCGTATGGCGATCCTTCGGATGGATATGAACAGGAAACGGTTTGTGGTCTGGGCAACCGGAAGGATTTTGCTTTCAATGAAATTCTGAAGCGCGATGGTGTTGAAGTGTATGAAAGCACCCACAGCTTTATTTATGGATTGAAAGAGGCCGGCATCAGGATTGGCGTGGCTTCATCCAGCAAGAATTGTAAACCCGTGCTGGAAGCTGCAAATTTATTGCATCTGTTTGAAACCCGCGTGGATGGCGTGGTTTCAGCCGAACTTAAGCTAAAGGGCAAACCTGAACCCGATATTTTTACCCGGGCTGCGGATAATCTTGGCGTAACTTACCACCGGACGGTAATTATAGAAGATGCTGTTTCGGGCGTTCAGGCCGGACGCAGAGGAGCTTTTGGACTGGTAATTGGCGTTGCCCGCGAAGACAATGAACGGGAATTGTTAATAAATGGTGCTGACATCGTTGTAAATGACCTCAGCGAAATCAACATTGACCGCATCAATCAGTGGTTTGAAAAAGTTCTGGAAGACGACCAATGGGGAATTACCTACCACGCTTATGAACCTGAAAAAGAACGCACCCGCGAAGCCTTGCTCACGGTAGGAAATGGCTATTTTGGTACCCGGGGCGCAATGGAAGAGACAAAATCCTCCGAATTCCACAGTCCCGGAACTTATATTGCCGGTCTGTACAACCGCCTGGAATCTAAAGTAGGCGACCGCCTGATTGAAAATGAAGACTTTGTGAATGTGCCCAACTGGTTGCCTGTCAATTTTCGGATTGATGGAGAGCCCTGGTTCGATTTTGATAAGGCTGAAATCAGTGAATTTAAAAAGCACCTTGATTTTCGCACCGGAGTATTTACCCGCCAAATGGTAGTTACCGATAGCATTGGAAGGCAAACAAGGGTGGTTTCAAGGCGAATGGCAAACATGGCCATTCCTCATCAGGCTGCCCTTCAGTATGAAATTACTCCGCTCAATTATAATGGAAATATAGCCCTGAAAAGCGGAATTGATGGAGACATCATCAACGAAGGAGTGGAACGATACAAGCAACTGAATCAGCGCCACCTGGAAAAAGACCAGCAGGGGTGTGAGGATAATCTGATTTGGGTTTCGGTAAATACTACGCAGTCAGGTATTCAAATAGCCGAAGCGGCAAATCATCACCTGTATCTCAACAACAACCGACTGGATATAACAGGTGCGGCAGAGGTATTGCCATCAAAAGCATTTGTACATTTTTCTGTGCCGGTGCAAAGAAGTGAAACCCTCAGACTTGAAAAAACCGTAGGTATTTACACCTCAAAATACGATGATGTTGCCGACCCATTGAGTGCAGCAAGAATAATGGCCGTTACAACAACCCTGTTTGACGATATTGTGGAGAAAAGTGTGGTTCAATGGTCTAAAATATGGCAGAAAATAGATATAGTCATCGATGGCAACCGCATGGATCAGAAACTATTGCGTCTGCATCTATACCATCTCATGGTTTCAGCTTCGCCACACAATGCCACTATTGATGCCAGTTTTACGGCCCGCGGCCTGCATGGTGAGGCCTATCGCGGCCATATCTTCTGGGATGAATTGTTTATTCTGCCATTCTATAGCATGAACTTCCCGGAAACGGCAAAAGCGACTTTGCTGTATCGTTACAACCGGCTGGACAAAGCACGGGCATATGCGGAAGAACACGGTTATAAAGGCGCCATGTTTCCCTGGCAAAGTGGCAGCGATGGGCGCGAAGAAACGCAGATTGTTCACCTGAACCCGCTTACCGGTGACTGGGGCGACGATTATAGTTCGTTGCAACGCCATGTGTCACTTGCCATCGCATACAACATCTGGGAGTATTTCCATATTACCGGCGATTTGGATTTTATTAAGAAATACGGTGCCGAAATGTTCCTTGAAATTTGTCGTTTCTGGGCATCAAAAGCTGAGCTAAATGCAAAAACCGGCCGATATACTATCGCAGGTGTTATGGGACCCGATGAATTTCACGAGCAGTATCATGGTGCAGCAGAAGGTGGTCTTCGCGATAATGCATATACCAATATTATGGTAGCATGGGCTTTCGGAAAAGCTTTTGATTTGGTTGAAAAACTGGGTAAATCATCCAAAGCCATACTGAAAAAAACTTCTGTAACAACGGAAGAACTCAATCATTGGAAAGAAATTTCACAGAAGTTAAATGTAGTTATTTCTGATAAAGGCATAATTTCCCAATACGATGGCTATTTCGACCTGAAAGAGCTGGATTGGGATGATTATAAGAAAAAATATGACAATATTTACCGCCTCGACCGCATTTTAAAGGCCGAAGGAAAATCGGCAGATGAATATAAGGTTGCCAAACAGGCCGACACCCTGATGACCTTTTACAACCTCGACGATGAGGAAGTTCGCAATATATTGGAAGGAATGGGCTATCAGGTGAGTGCCGGTTATCTGAAAGAAAATCTGAGCTATTACCTGGCGCGCACTTCTCACGGATCAACACTCAGCAGGGTGGTACATGCACAACTTGCCAATATGATTGGTGATCGTGAGTTGAGCTGGGAGTTGTATCAGGATGCTTTGGGTAGCGATTATGTGGACATACAAGGCGGTACCACGGCCGAAGGCATACATTTGGGCGTAATGGCCGGCACCGTATTGATAGCCATGCATGCGTACGCCGGACTGAATTTGCGCGGCGAAATCATCAGGATTGAGCCGAATATGCCTAAAGCCTGGCGAAGCATTAAATTTGGCTTCTCCTTCCGGGGACAGCGCTTCAATCTGGAGGCTTCTCACGAAAGTGTGTTGATTGAACATGCTGAACAAACCGGCAAGAAAACGCAAATCCTTATTAAAGGGAAATCCTTCCAGTTGACTCCCGGAAATAAGCTCACGCTTAAATTTTAAGACTTTTCTAACGAAAAAAAACAGAAGCAAATGCTAAACGATATATTATTACTGAATAAAAAGCACGAAAACGCTGCCCAGACCATCTACGAAAGGGTTCAGGATGAGTTGACGGATAAATACATCATCTCCATCTCGGGAGAGGTAGAAACCGGAAAGGCTGAAGTGGCTCATATGCTCGGTCGCTTATTGCGAAAAGAAGGCATTCGGGTAAAATTGCTGCATATGGACAATTACTACAAAATTGCCCCGCTCGAGCGAACGGCCTGGCGCAAACGCCATGGAATAGAAAGTGTGGGTTACAATGAATATGACTGGGAAGTAATCAACCGAAATCTGAAAGGTTTTAAGGAGGGTAAGCTCACCACCATTCCGTGTGTGGATTTGTTTACCGGACAGATTGATCAACTAACCACCAATTTTGAGGGAATAAAAGTCCTGATTATCGAAGGTTTGTATTCTGTGAAAATTGAAGAGGCAAACCTGAAAGTTTTTATTGAAAGTACCTATCACGATACCCTTGAAGAGCAAAAACTATCGGGCAAGGAGGAATTGGATGATTTCAGGATGCAGGTGCTGGAGCGTGAACATAAGGTGGTACAATCCCTCAAACCCCTGGCCGATTTCTATCTGGATTTTGATACTGCCAGTGAAATATTTCACTATTAATCTACAAAACCATTAAAATTAGAATAATATGCTTGGAGATGTTCTTTTAATTACGGAAAAGCATGAAAATGCTGCCAAAGAGATTGTGCCCTATATCCTGAAAAACAAAAAGGATAAATTCATCATTGCCATTTCAGGGGAGTCCGGCTCGGGAAAGACGGAATTGGCGCATGTTATTGCAAAGATGCTGCGTAAAGCCAACATCATATGCAAACCCATTCACATCGACAATTACTACCGGATTCTCCCGCTGTTGCGGACGGAATGGCGTAAAAAGCATGGCATTCAGCAGTCGGTCGGACTGAGTGAATATGACTGGGATACCATCAATAAGAACATTGAGGATTTTCGGCAAAACCGGGTTTCTACCATGCCATGTGTCGATTTGGTTACCGAACAGGTTGACCAGCTCACCACCGATTTTAATGGTGTAGATATGATTATCATCGATGGTTTATACGCCATCAATACACCCAGGGTTGATTTGAGCATTTTCATCGAACTCACCTACCATGAGACGAAAAAGGCGCAAATCGTTCGCGGCAAAGAGCCTCAGAATGAATATCGTATGCAGGTGCTGGAGCAGGAACACCAGATAGTACTTACATTGAGGCCTAAGGCTGACTTGCTGATTAATAAGGAGTACCAGGTGGTAGAAGCCTGAACCGGAAAGGATGAAATCTGGCAGAGCCGGAAACAGTAATTTTCCTTGCTTCCGCTTTACCTGTAGTAAAATACAGAAATTAGTATCAGATTGCAGAGGTGTCTTTCAAATCCGGATTGATGCGACTATACAAAATGCTTAAATCTTTAAGCCGGTGTGCGTACTCATCAGGAAGTTGTCCTTCAAAATAGCGCCACTGCCAGTTATTGACCAGTGTGCCCGGTATGTTCATCCGTGAGTCTGTATCAAGCCCCATTACATCCTGCAAAGGGGCGATCGCCATTTGTGAAACCGAAGCCCAGGCCAGTCGAATCATCAGCCACTGAGGCCCGCTGCCTATGCTGCCTGCATATTTATGAAATTTTAGCTTAATATCACTGCTTAGCTCATTGTACCATCCCATCACGGTGTCATTATCATGGGTACCGGTATATACTACCGAATTGGGATGATAAAAATGGGGTAAAAATCCGTTAAAATCACTCTCATCGAACCCAAACTGAAGGATTTTCATACCGGGAAGATTATATTTCTCCCGCAAGGCATCCACATCGGGAGTAATTACGCCCAGATCTTCTGCAATAATGGGTAATTCACCAAATTTTTCATATAGTGCCTCAAACAATTCTTTACCGGGAGCATCTATCCATTTCCCGTTTATGGCTGTTTCTTCTCCAAAAGGAACCGCCCAAAAAGCCAGTAATCCCCTGAAATGATCGATTCGGATGATATCGGCTAATTCCAGGTTATAGCTGATTCGCCTTATCCACCACTCAAAGCCGGTTTGTTTCAGAAAATCCCAATTGAAGAGCACATTTCCCCAGAGTTGTCCGGTTTCACTGAAAAAGTCAGGAGGAACACCGGCCACCAGATCAGGGTTAAGGTTTTTATCCAGCATAAAAACTTCATGATTGGCCCATGCATCGCTGCTGTCGTAAGAAACATATAAAGGTATATCTCCAATAATTTCAATGCTGTTTTTATTCGCGTACTCTTTTAATGCCAGCCATTGGTAGTTGGCAACAAATTGAAGGTATTTGTGATATTTAATCCTTTGACTGAGTGATTCTTTATATTGCGCCAGTGATTCTGCTTCACTCAGGCGTATCTCGTCAGGCCATTCATACCAGGGTTTACCTGCCATGGTTTCTTTAATGGCTTTAAATAATGCGTAATCATTAAGCCAATAACTTTGTTTGCTCGTAAAAGCCTCGTAATCAGCTATTTCCTCTTGTGTTGCCGATGTTTCAAAGAGGTCATGCACTTTTTTGAAAATATTGGATCGCGAACCATTTGCAAATGCATAATCCACCCTGCCTGAATTGGCTTTTTCGGCCTCCTTTAAATCCGAAGATTCAAGCCATCCTTTTTTTACAAAGTGGGTCAGGTCGATAAGTATCGGGTCCAGTGCAAAGGCAGAATAGCACTGATAGGGTGAGTCACCCGGCCCGGTGGGTCCCAATGGCAGGATTTGCCAAATATTTTGTCCGGCTTTTTTTAGAAAGTCAACGAAAGCATATGCTTCAGGGCCAAAAGTGCCTATGCCATAATTGTTTGGAAGCGAGGTGGGATGAAGCAGAATGCCTGCTTTACGTGTATTTTCCATAATCAATGATCATCAGTAACAAACATCACCGTGGCGGCTGCAATAAACATAGAAGCACCCCCAAGCATCAGGGCATAGATGGCATGGCCCCCAAACAGGTCGCGGGTGAGAAAACCGAGGATGCTGGCAGCCAGAATCTGAGGGATGACAATAAAAAAGTTGAAGATGCCCATGTAAGTACCCATTTTATGACTGGGTAATGCCCCGGCCAGTATGGCATAAGGCATGGAGAGGATACTTGCCCAGGCCAGACCGACACCAACCATAGAAACCAACAATAAGTTCGGGTCTTTGATAAAATAAATAGACAATAATCCGATGCCTCCGGCAATAAGCGAGATCATGTGGGTGAATTTACGCGAAGTTCGTTTGGCTATAACCGGCAATAGAAAAGCCACTACAGCCGCTACCCCATTATAAACAGCAAAACAAATGCCTACCCAGTCAGCCCCTTTGTTAAAAAGTTCAGAAGTAGTATCTGAAGTGCCGTAAATATGAGCAGTAACCGCCGAAGTGGTGTAAATCCACATGGCGAAAAGGGCAAACCAGGAGAAAAATTGAACAATAGCCAGTTGCGCCATGGTTTTGGGCATTTTGTAGAAGTCGTGCATGACAACGGCCACCCCATTTTGAGTTTTGCCGTTTTTGATGAGTAATCCTGAAATCAGCAACATCATACCATAAGCTGCTAAACCCACTGTGAAAATATATAATTCAGGATGGAGTTTAAAGTAATAGATCAGATAGGAGAGCACCAGGCCTGTTGCAATCCATATCGCACTGCGGATGAGGAAGATACTACCGGTTTTTTGAGGCTGTTCTATCTCGTCGTGATGTTCATTCTCTGTGATGTTGCCCTCCGCCAGGGCATGGGCGCGCAGTTCTTCGGGTGAATACTCTTTACTGCGCACCACTGTCCAGATAACTGCACCGAAAAAAGCGGCTGCACCCAGATAAAAGGAGTATTGAACCGACGGCGGGATGATTCCTTCGGGTGCTGTATTGGCGATGCCGAACCAGTTGGTCAGTATATAAGGCAATGCAGAAGCCACTACTGCTCCGGTTCCAATAAAGAAGCTCTGCATGGCGAAACCTTTGGTGCGTTGCTCCGAAGGCAACATATCGCCCACGAAAGCCCGGAAAGGCTCCATAGAAATATTGATGGATGCGTCCATAATCCACAACATACCGGCAGCCACCCAAAGGGTAGGTGAGTTGGGCATAATAATAAGTGCCAGTGAAGCCAAAATGGCGCCCACCAGGAAATAGGGTCTTCGCCGGCCCAGACGGTTCCAGGTATTGTCGCTCATATGCCCGATGATGGGCTGAATAATCAAACCGGTAACCGGAGCGGCGATCCAAAGGATGGGAATTTCATCCACTTTCGCACCCAGGGTTTCAAAAATCCGGCTTACATTGGCATTTTGCAGCGCAAACCCAAACTGAATACCCAGAAACCCAAAACTCATGTTCCAGATCTGCCAGAAACTTAAATGAGGCTTTTTAGTCATATTTATGGACTTATCGTTTATAAGGCGATAAAATTACGGAAAAAGCCCCGCATTAACAGCAGTTTTTCCTATGAATAAAAAAAACAATGCAAATACCGGGTTTAAATGCTTCTTTTTGTAAATTTGCGGCATCAATGCGGAAGTAGCTCAGTTGGTAGAGCATCAGCTTCCCAAGCTGAGGGTCGCGGGTTCGAATCCCGTTTTCCGCTCCACTTAAAAACCAATGAATTATAAGTATATCATGGCCTTCTTAAGATGGGGGCCTTTTTTTATACCTTTATTCATTCAACCTTGCTTCATCAAAAACACCTAGTGTGTTAAAACTTGAAAAGTGGGTTAGGGTCAACCGGGATTTTCATCAATCAACCCATTGGCAATTGCGTACTTAATCAGACCAACAATCGACTTTGTTTTTGTTTTGGTAAACATATTGTGACGGTGCGTTTCTACCGTTCGTTCACTGATAAACAGTTTCTCAGCAATTTCGTCGTTCTGCATTTCATTGGCAATCAGAATAAGAATTTCTTTTTCGCGCTGTGTAAGCACTGATTGGCCTACGGTTAGTTCGGAGGGAGTTGCGGACTGACTCATATTATTTAGCAGGATTTCCTGAACATCCCGACCGAGGTATTTTTCGCCTTTTGCTACTATCCGAATCGCCTCCAACACTTCATTCATATTGGTGCGTTTGAGGATATATCCTGATGCTCCTGCTTCCACCATCTTTCTGATCATGTTAATGTCTTCATGCATTGTCAGGGCCAATATCTGAATGTCGGGCTGAATTTCTTTTAAACTGCGCGTTGTTTCAATTCCAGATCCTTCTGGCATACTAATATCAGCCAGAACAACCTGTACGGGGTTATTACTCACAAAGTCGATAGCCTCCTGCATGGAATTTGCGCCTCCGGCAAAAACGATATCAGGTTCATCCTGAAGCAATGATTTGAGGCCATCAATAATCAACTGATGGTCATCAACCACCAAAACTTTAATGATTTTTTCTTGTGACATTATTTTATTTTAATGGAATGACAATACTAACAATGGTGCCACGGTCAATTAGTGAGTCCACATACATACTGCCATTCAAATTTTCTACTCTTGATTTAATGTTGCCAATACCTCCTCCATTATTGGTTCCCGTATCATTTACATTAAAACCATGTCCGTTGTCTTCAACCATAAGTGTAACCTCTTTTTCGCTTTTAATAAGTTGAACCGTAAATAAACTTCGCCTCAGCATGTTTAATTGCATTGTTAAGCAGTTCCTGAATTGCCCTGTAAATCGTATGCTCGGTCAAGTTATCTAAATCTGTAAAGAAGCCGAATGACTCTACCTGCATTTTAAGATGGTTGGTTTTGTTGATTATATCTGAAAGATTTTTCAGCGCCTCAATCAGACCTTTTTCCGAAAGCAGGGTTGGCGCAAGGTTGTGTGAAATATTACGTAACTCAGTAAAAGCTTCATCAATACTTTTAAAGGTAGTATCGAAAAGTTCCTCTTTTCTGCTATCGGTCAATTGTCTTTTTTGATGCAACACACTTAAATTCAACCGTGCTACGGATAAAACCTGCCCTAAACCATCATGCAGTTCGCGGCCAATTCTTTGGCGCTCTTGTATTTCGGCGGAAACAGCATCGCGCGATTTTTTTTCGGTGAGGTCAATGATGGCCTGCTGCAGCTTTACCTGTTGTTTGTGCTTATAATTATGGTAAAGCAAGTAGATTCCGATGATAACGAGTAAGAATGCAATTCCAATGAACAGGAGTAGATTATTCTTTTTGCTGATGCTTAACTGCTGGCTTTCAATTTGCAACTGTTGAAAAGTATTGGCCTGGCTTAAGGTGTTGATTTCTAAATTGTAAATCTGATGAAGTACGGTTTGGTTCAACAATTCATCTTTCATAGTTACATACTGACGGAAGTGCTGAAGGCTTTTATCGAATGAGCCATTCTTCTCATAAATTTGAGATAGCACGTTGTGAGATTCGTACTGAAGCACCTGATTGTTCAACTGCTTACCGATTTCTAAAGCTGCGGTTGCCTCGTCCAAAGCATTGCTTAAATTACCCTCTTTGAGTAAAACCTGTGCCAGCCCTAACATCGATGAAGCCTCTTGGTAAGGCTGTATAATGGATTGCGATAAGGTTCGGCTGAGGGAGTAATAATTTTTTGCATCAATTGTGTTGTTTGTCTTTAAATAAAAGTTGGCCTTATCCTGGTATATGCTGCATAGCCCGTAAATATTGTCGTTTCTTTGAGAAATCCCTGCAGCTTTATCAAAATAAAAATGCGCCGAGTCGACTTTCATTTTTTTTGCAAACATCAGACCTTTGTTGCCCAAAGCCGTTGAAATACCGATGCTGTCGCCAACTAATTTAAAGTTTTCAAGGGCAAGTTGAAAATTGATTAAAGCCTTTTCGCTGTTCTCAAGCTCATTGAATAGAAGTCCGATATTATTGTAAACGCCAGCCGCATTTTTCTTACTCCCCGAACGCTGAAACCGCTCCAATGCTTTCAGATAATAATCCAGTGCATCTTTAAAGTTTCCGGTTTTTAAATAAAGAACACCTATGTTATTATAGATGGCCCCCAATCTTACCGTATCATTGTGTTGTTGTGCACTTTCCAGTGCCTTGTAGTAGTAATTGAGCGCCTGACCATAGTTATCCTGTACGTTATAGGTTGATCCAAGTAGATTCAGGTTTCCGGAATGATTGTGTTTCTCATTGAGGCTATCGGCAATGATAGCTTTAATATTGATTGATCGCGCACTGTCGGGATAAGAGTACAGGACATTCATGGCGGTTTTTATAAGACTATCTGCGCTTATTTCAGTCATGTTATTGCTATCAACACTAACTCTCACAATGGTATTCTGGGCATACCCGGTGAGCGACACGAAAAGCAGGTAAAAAGGAAATAATCTAAAGTTGAAAAAGTTTACAAACAAATCATAAATGAATAAGTTTTTGCATTTCAGCCTGTTTTTTTTAATATAAAATGATGGATGAACATGCTTTAGTTTGTTTTTGGTGATTTAGCAGTTAAGCTTCCGACATTACAAAAGTAAGTTGAAATAAATCCCATTGAAATATAAAACACACACTTAGACAAAAATACGTGCTGACCCGGATGCAAATTTAAGGGAAACATACCCATCAGCACGGAATGGTTTACTCATTTTCATGGAATATCTTTGTTGCATTGAAAATTTAGAACTTGATGCAGGCAATAATGTTAAATGAATTTCACGCTACGATTGAGAAATATCCTGAATTTCTGTGGCTTTATTTCTTGCAATAAAAATGTCTGGCTGGTAATGTGGATCAATAAAGTAGTTGGTTGTCCGAAGGGTTAAGTTCATTGGGGAAAATTCGAATTGACACCGACAGAAAGTGACACAAGGAGTTGAATTAAATTGAAAGTATTAACCATTGAAAAAAGGAGGTCAAATATGCGATACAAATTGAGCGTAAAAAGTAGAAAGTTAAGAGATAAAAACATAGTAACAGCAATGTTGCTTTTAGCCTGCATTTTTTATCTTTCATCTACCATGGCCCAAGAAAGCATTAACGCCACAGGTGGCAATGCTACAGGAAGCGGAGGCTCAGTATGTTATTCCGTTGGTCAGGTAGTTTATACCACAAACACAGGAACAAATGGTTCGTTGGACCAAGGAGTGCAGCAGCCATTCGAGATTTGGGTAGTAACAGGGATTGAAGAAGCCAATGGTATTAAGCTTTCGGTTTATGCTTATCCAAACCCTACTGCTGATTATCTTATATTGGAAGTCAAGGACTTTAACTTTTCAACTTTAACATTCGAACTATACGATTTGCATGGGAAACTTTTGCAAACCCAAAAGATTACGGGCAGTCAAACAAACATTGTTATGAACAATCAACAACAACGATGTTTTAGTAATGAACACGCAAGTTGGAATGCAGATCAGCATTTTACAAGATTCGGCAATGGGAACAGCGGTGTATGTTGAAACCCAAGCTCCAACCAGCAATGCAAATGGTTTAGTAAGCATGGAAATTGGGTCAGGCACATCCATAAGTGGTGATTTTGCCATCAACTGGACAGAAGGGCCTTATTTTATTAAAATTGAAACTGACCTAAGCGGTGGAACAAACTACAGCATTACCGGCACAAGCCAATTGCTTAGTGTGCCTTATGCTTTACATTCCCAAACGGCTGATTCATTTACCGGTACAATTACCGAAATTGATCCAAGAGTGCCTTACGGTACACAAGCAGGTGAAATGCAATATTGGAATGGTGCGGAATGGGTAATCGTTTTAGCAGGTAATGAAGGCGATATAATGACTTTTGTTAACAATACCCCTACATGGGTTGCGGGCACAACTGGTTCTCAATTGCCTGGCCCATTTATAGCTACTGCTGCTACCAACATTACCGAAGAAAGCTTTGATGCCAACTGGACGGTAAGTGAAAGGGCAAACACTTATTACATAGATGTAAACAGTGAAGGTGATTTCACCGGAACCTGGATATATAACAACCACCAAGTTGACGATGTTACAAGCTATGCAGTAAGTGGTTTAATTTGTGGCACTAACTATTATTACAGGTTAAGAGCTAGTAATAACTTTGGAACCACCGTCAACTCTAATGTTATTGCGCTTGAGACAAATGCGTGCGGTGGCGGGTTTGGCAGTGTAGTGAACCCGGCTACGGGAAGAACATGGCTGGACAGGAATCTTGGTGCTTCACAAGTTGCAACTTCAAGCACAGATTCCCTTGCTTATGGCGATTTATATCAATGGGGCAGAGGAACTGATGGACATGAAATACGTACATCCGGTATAACTTCTACATTAAGTAGCAGCGATACCCCGGGGCATGGCGATTTTATTATGAATCCCGACAGCCCTTTTGATTGGCGCGTACCACAAAACGACAACCTGTGGCAGGGTGTAAACGGCGTCAATAACCCCTGCCCCAGTGGTTACCGTTTACCAACTGAAGCAGAATGGGAATCAGAACGCGGAAGCTGGAGCAGTAACAATGCAGCGGGTGCATTTAACTCACCCCTAAAGTTGACTGTAGCCGGTCAACGCACTTACAGCGATGGTTCGCTCATGAGTGTTGGAAGAAGTGGTTGCTATTGGTCAAGTACACTGTCTCTTGAAGCGGGTGGTATCTACTCACGTTTCCTGAGTTTCAGAACCACTGCCTATGTGATCAGTAGTCACCGGGCGACCGGCGACAGTGTGCGCTGTATTCAGGATTAAATAAGTTAAAGATTGAAGGTAGAAGTTTATAAAATAAAAGTTTTATAAACTTTCTACCTTTTTTAATTCAGGATTTTTGCCAAATAGAGATTCTAAAAATTTATAGATAAGCTATAAGGCAAATAGCAAACATTAAATCATGCCCCGTGTTTCAGAATACTTTAAAACCATCTTCTGGGATGAAATTTAAAAACTTTCTTTTTCTGCTGATTCTTTTTCTTATATCGGCCCATGCTTTTGCACAGAACAGTATTACAGGCAGTTTTCCTCCTTTGGCTGGACAACAGGTGAAATTGGTAGGCTTTCAGGATTTCGGCATTTACACCATCGATAGCACAATGGTTTCAAAAGATGGCAAATTTGCCTTGCGTTTTGCCAAAAAGGATCTGGGAATGGGATATTTATCTGCATCAGATAAAAAAGCTTATTTTGTAGTACTTGAAATGGAGGATGTTCAACTGAAAGGCAATATTCTAAACTCGCCAGAAAGTGTTACTATTCTATCTGGAAAAGAAAATCAATTGTTTGCACAATACGCTTCAGAACATGCACGTTGGGAACAAGCCCTTAGCGCATGGAATTATCTGTCCAAAATCTACACTCAGGACTCTCTCTTCGCAACACATAAACTTCCTCAAAAAGCAATAGAAAAAGAAAAACAGCGGATAAAAGCAGAAGACAATTCGTTTTTAACAGGCATGGATAAAGCAACCTATATAAGCTGGTATCTTCCGGTACGCAAGTTAGTTAGTTCAGTTTCTTCCATAGCCCAATTTCACATCGACGAAATTCCGGCTACAATAAAAGCATTCAGAGAATTAGACTATACTGACCAACGGCTCTATAAAAGCGGGTTATTGCGCGAAGCCATCGAAGCTCATTTTTGGTTGATTGAAAACAGCGGGCGTTCATTGGATTCAGTTTTCTTCGAGATGAATACCTCTATCGATTATATGATTGAAAACCTCAGACCTGACGAGAGAAAATTTAATACAATAACAAATTTCCTTTTTAAACTTCTGGAAAAACGTAGCTTGTTTACAGCCTAGGAATATCTGGCATTAAAAGTCTTGAACGAAGAAAGTTGCACTGTTGATAGCAACCTCGCTTCACAATTGGAAAGCTATCGTGCCATGAAAATAGGAAAAACAGCCCCCGATTTTGAATTCATGGGAGATGTTTTTACGCCTGGTTACACATCAGAGGGCAATGCTCCCCAAAAATTAACAGATATTCATGCCAGTTATACCGTTCTGGTTTTCGGATCAAGCTGGTGTCCCACATGTCCGCAGGAGCTTATACAAATTGCCGGTTTATACCAAAAATGGAAAGAACAAAACGTAGAAGTTGTTTTTGTTGCTCTGGATGAAAACAAAGAAATTTTCAACAAATTCATAACCCCTTTTCCTTTTATTAGTATCTGCGACTATCAGAAGTGGGAAAGTCCGGTAGCTAAATCTTACCATGTCTTTGCAACGCCAACTATATTCTTGTTGAGCAATAAACGGGAAATCATACTTCGTCCAAACTCCGCCAAACAGATGGATTCATGGATTGACTGGTATTTGGTGAAGGGAAACAATTAAATTAAAATTTTTCCTGTGATAAATTATATTAGGCCAATAATCAATGATTAATCGCAGGTATGATACAGTTAGCTTTGCTGTGATTCTACCCATGAAAGATTGTAAATATTAAAGTCAAAATGACTGTCATGGGCCCCCTGCCCGACCCATTTCCATCGGAATTGCCGTTTTCCGCTCCACTTAATAAACTCAGGAACCGGGCTTACATGTTTGGAACACAATGGGCCTGGATAAGTCAGATCTGCCTGGAGTTTTATGACCTTCCTTTGTTCTATAATAGCTTATTCCCTTCCACCCCAGATACAACCTGAGGGTTTTAACTTCAATATTTCGTAAATGGAGCCGGGATATTTATTTAGGCAGGAATCAATATACCTTCATCAATTTTTTTGAATGGGTAGTTCTCGAATATATTTCTGAAATTATCGTTGTCATTTAAAAGTTTTGAAAATGGGGGTGGAGTCATTGGTTTATGCTTACTACGGATAGACCAACCCAGACCGGTTAATAGATTTTTTGACATTTCAGTTGGTAATAATATGAGAAATCGCTTACTTAATAATATATTATTCACTGAATAGCAACTCTTGAGAATTTAGATATCAGGTCAGGCTATATGTTAGCGATGACAATATTCAGACCATAATCCCGTTAATCAAAATAAAATCCATGAAAAAAATCCGGCTGCTTTTACCATTGATTTTTGCTCTTTTGTTTGCTTACCTCTTGCAGGGTCAACAAGCCGGCGTTAATGTTTTGGTCATGGATGTTTTGGTATTGATGCTGTTGTACACCAGCGGCAGAATCAATGCGGCAAATACTACCCAGTTGATATTGAGTTCCGGTTTGTTGATTTCCGGATTTATGTCACTGCTTTATGGATCAGCAACGGCAGTTTTTGCCAATGTCATCTCTTTGATTCTGTTGGTCGGAATATCGGCTGACAATCACACAAAACAACTGATAAACCTTGTCCCGGCTTCATTTTCTGCCGGTATTTCCGGGTTTTATATTTATTTAAGTCATCTTTTTAGTTTTAATTCCAATACTGGAGGCAAAAGATACGTTGCCAGGTTTCTACTCATTGTTCTTTTTCCACTGATCATAGCGCTGGTATTTGTAATGCTGTATGCAGGAGCAAGTCCATTTTTTGATGCCCTTACCGGTAACTTTATAGAGCGACTGGGCATTTGGTTTGAGCAGCTTTTTAAATTTATTGATCCTGCAAATTTTTGGTTATTTGTTGCGGGATTGCTTATTTCAACAGCCTTTGTATTTGGTCAGTCCAGGGATTTTTTCAAACTCATCAATGAATCCATTCCCATGCAATTGCACCGGCAAAAACGAAATCCGGCGGGCAAACCTGCATTGCTGCGCATCGAATTTCGTTCGGGCATTGTGTTACTGATATTACTCAACGTGTTGATTGGAATAATGAATGTGCTTGATATCTGGAATGTCTGGTTCCATTTTGACTGGAATGGAGATTATCTCAAACAATTTGTGCACGCTGGTACCTGGCTGCTGGTATTTTCAATCGTCATTTCTATCCTTATCGTACTCTACTATTTCCGGGCAAGCCTGAACTTTTATCCACGCAGAAAACTCCTCTTAAAGCTGGCCCTGGTATGGCTGGCACAAAACGCCTTACTTTCCATTTCTGTGGGCATTCGCAACTGGCTCTATATCCAGCATTTTAACCTGGCATTCAAGCGCATTTGGGTGTATGCTTTTCTCTTGCTTACCCTTTTCGGGATAGCTACCGTAATGATAAAGATTATCAACAGAAAAACGAATAACTATCTCTTCTATTATAACAGCATTGCTGCCTACCTGATGGTTGTAGCTCTGAGTCTGATAAACTGGGACGTAGTTATTGCGCGATACAACTATAAACATTATACCACTTCGTTTTTCCATACTGACTTTATGGCTTTCCTTGATGGAAGCACATTGCCGGTGCTGAGAGAATCAACGTTGCAGATAGCGGAAATTAAGGAGGCCCAGGAGCAGAAATTCGATTTTTCAGATAGGTACATGTCTCTGTATAGTTATGCGAAACATGTAAATAAGCGTTGTCAGAATTTTGTTTACGGATACCCTTTACTCAACTGGCAAAGCTGGAATGTAGCTGACTACAGAACATACCGGGCTTTATCAAAAGAAATGAAAATCAATTCTTATCCTCCAGTAAATCGAGATAAAGCTGATACATCTGCTGTCCAAAGCAAACAAAAGTAATGTCTGCGGGAAGCTTCGGATCATTTAGCCATTGCTTTACAGTACGAATGGCAATAGTGGCAGCTTTCTTATGTGGGAATCCATAGGCTCCGGTGCTAATGGAGGGGAAGGCAATGGAATCAATCTCATTTTCTGCAGCCAGTTTTAGGCTTTCGGTATAACAGGAAGCAAGCAGCCTGTCTTCATCATGATTTCCGCCCCGCCAAACCGGGCCCACCGTGTGGATTACATAGCGCGCAGGCAGCCTGAACCCGGGTGTTATCCGGGCTTCACCGGTGGGGCATCCTCCTATTTCATAACAGGCATCGTAAAGCTCCGGTCCGGCAGCACGGTGAATGGCTCCATCCACACCACCGCCTCCCAGCAAACTGTTGTTTGCCGCATTTACAATGGCATCACCCTCAAAATCTGTGATGTCGCCTTCAATGACTTTGATACGCGAATTGTTCATATTTATTCAAATTTATTATGATTTTGCTTGTTATTTTTTTCAAATTTACTTAATATTGCAATTCCACAGCACAAATTGTTCTTTCTTTTTCACATAACTTCCCTGGTGTGGTTGGCTTTTCAATGCCCGGACCAGCTGTAGTCTTCACCTGAATACCTGATTTTTTTACACTGAAAAACCATTTCTTCCTAAAACCTTTACTTATGCGAAAAGCTAATGTATTTTGCATGGCTGTGGCCTTGCTGTATATGACAACATTTGTTCAGGCTCAAAATGAGCATTCAGTAACGATTGATAATGTCTCAAGTGAGGCTGTCTGGCCCGCTGTTATCAAAGTTTTTGCAGATTTAAAATACCCCCGGCCTCTGATTAACAAGCGGCAAGGCACGGCTTATACGAGTTATTACCGGTATAAAACACTGTTGTTTGACAATCGCGTTAAGTTTGGCCTTGAATACAGAACGGGTACACTCACCATCAGCATTACGGAAAGACAATATTTGAGCGACAAAGGCTGGGTGGAGAATGTATTGCCTGCTTCTGACAAACAAATGCTGAAATTATTGAATCCTGTTAAAGAACAACTCCTTAAGCTGACCGAAGGGCAACCCTATACCGGTCCAGCCGCTGGAATACGTTCAGAAGCTCATGGAAACAAAGCCGGCTTATATGATAATTTTGCTTTGGTAAAAATGCCGGATAAGGCAATGGACATGTTGGGTGTGCACGAAAACGGAAATATTGTTGGTATTGATCTGGATGCAGATCAAAAGCGGATTAAATCGCTTACTTTTAAAGTTTCTGAAGATGCTCCGGCTGTGGTAATGCTTTATAATGAAAATGGTACACCCAGAAGTATGATGGCAGGTGGGTACGCCATGCATTTCAGCAGTATTTACAATGATGTAACCAGGGTTACAGTATTCGATACCCTGGGCAATTTCATATCTTCTCATGAAGTTCAATTAGCTGCGCCGCCTGAAAATACTGAAATGCTTCCTGGCACAGGTGATGGTGGCCCATCGCTTCTCAACCCAATCCCATTAGATTTCAGCATGAAAGATCTGGCTGACTATACTGGTTATGCAAGCACAGCCCTCAATGCGGTGGCCTGCATTGCATCACTGCCCACTGCTGTGGGTGCAATAGTTCCCTGTGGTGCCCTGGCGCTTGATATCATGAGCCGGGTTGTTCCGGAAGATGCTTTTATGTATAAAGAACTGCAACTCGCCAATGCACTTTTCGCATACGTAACATTTAGTAATCCCGTAAAAACACTCGAGAAATCGGTTACACTGGCCGGTGGACTTAAAGATGCTACCGCTGCAGCTGTTGAATGGCTTGAGCGGCACTTCCCGAAGGGTGAACTCATAGTTGCAGGCAATCCGGAAGTTAAAGTGGGTGATTTCGGTGAGATGGGTGAGCCTGTACTTTTTTATGCCTTGTCAAATTATCCTGAGGTGCCGGTGGTGTGGGACGCCTCTTCAGATGTCATCAAAATTATACCGGTCAATGAAGGCGAAGCAGCGTACAGGCCTGGGTATTCAACAGTTGAGCTATATGCAATGCAGCCCGATGATTCGGGAGAAGTAATCATCACTGCCAGTCAGATGAAAAGTGGTAACCTGATACAGGGCAGCCAGAAAATTTTTGTGAGAGGCCCGGGCTATTATTATATGCCCGATTGTCAGCAATTGTTTGATCAGAAAGTGATTTCCGCTGTTGAACTGGCACGCTGCAAAAATGACGCTGCTGCCTGCGAAAATGCACTTGATGCAGCCGGTGATCATATTCTGGTGAATGATCCGGAAATTGTAGCGACCATTATTCGTGAGCACCTCATTCCTGCTTCCGAAATTATCGATCCCGACATGCGCCTGCGAACTGAAAAGTTGAACTTTTCACGAAAGATATGGAAAGAAGACGGGTCGACTTACTCTCCGGCAGAAGCAGGTGAATTTCGCGATTTTGTTGGTCAGGCACCATGTATGTTTAAATGGTTCAGCTACGGCGATCGTCAAACCATCATAGCATTGGCGCATGAAGGCATGTCGAAAATTGAAGCCATTGAAAAGAAGATCGAAGGCTTACAGAAAGTGGTCAATGAAAGCAATTTTCAAAAAATTGCCAATGAAATCATGAAACTGGAGGAGGCCATTCCCGGAATAAAAGAAACTTATGAAACTAAGATTAAAACAGTGGCTGAAAAGCAGACCATCAGATATGAAACACATAAAAGCGATCCGAAAAAATACTACATGATTCACAATGCTGTTGTTACTAGTGCCCGTTGGGGGAAATACGATGGAACGCCAAATGTGTTGTTCGACATCTTTTTTACCCCTCAAAAAGCCACCAAAACGCAACAATTTTTTGACGAAACCCGGACTTATGATTTATTTCTCTCTGAGTTTTCTTTTTCTTTTGTCAATGGTTCAAACGATCCGGTTCAGTATACGCTGATCATTGGTGACCGGACCAGGGAAAAAGGTAAGGTGCAAACAGCCATACGCATGAAAATTTTTGAGGATGAAATCGAATACCTGGATTTTTACCAGTCAAAAGCCAGGGCAAAACTCATTAAATGATAAAAATAGCCTGTGTGGCGAGGGCCGATAACTTTGATTGCAAAACCGGTATAGTTTCATTAGCAGTACGTTGGATCAAGTCGAAATTTTAGAATTCAGAAATTAGAATTTAGAAATTAAATTGATCCTTCCCTTACTCTATCACACTTTCCGCACAATAAGCTGTGCATTTTCATATTTGACAATGCGAACTGCTTCTCCTTTATCAATGTATCCGGTTTGGGCCACTGCATCAAACATTTTTCCGTTGATCATAACCTTACCAGCCGGGCGAAGTATGGTATAGGTTTCGCCGGTTTGACCCAGCATTTCGGTGTATTGACTATCTGAAGAAACATAACCTTCAGATTGTGGCTGGGTGGTCATAAGGGCGAGATTTCCAAATATGGTGCTTGTGCCAAAAAGTTTTCGGGTCAGGTAAAATGATCCAATAATGGATAAAAAAGAAGCAATGATAACGATGAAAAACGCTTCGGCCAGCCCATTGAGTTGAACACCGGTAAAATCGAATCCTATGTTGTCTATCATGCTGAGCGTTAGCCCGGTTACCATCAGGATGATACCGGAAATGCCTGCTACTCCAAAGCCTGGGATGGCAAATATTTCAATGGCGAGCAAAACCAGTCCAACGATAAAGATTAAAATTTCCCAATTGGCAGCGAGTCCTTCAACATAAAGCGGTGCGAAATATAACAGTGCTCCAAAAACGGCTGCTCCCAGCGGAAAGCCAATGCCCGGAGTTTGTAATTCAAAATAAATACCGCCAATGATAAGCATAATGAGCAGGCCGCTGATGAGTGGCTTAGTCAAAAATCCAATAATATGGTCGGTAGCAGTAAGCTTTTGTTTTACAATGGTATAATTCTGCCTGCCTGTTATTTTCAGGATGTCGGCAACGCTATTCACCTGAGCATTGCAATAGTTATATTTGATTGCTTCGCTGGCGGTGAATGTTATCACCTGATTACTATCGGTAATCCCCGGAATATAAACCCGGGGGTCCACCATACCCTGAGCAATATCCGGATCTCTTCCGGTGGCTTCGGCAGTAGAACGCATGGTAGAACGCATGTACGACTGATATTTATCGGGCATGGCTTCACCGGTTTGATTTACTACTGTAGCCGCACCTATATTGGCACCTTCGCGCATATAAATACTGTCGCAGGCTATGGAAATCAGTGCACCGGCAGAAGCCGCGTTGTTGTCAATGTAAACCCAGACCGGGATGCTTGATTTTAATATGGCAGTACGTATGGAGTCGGCGGTTTCAACCATGCCCCCATAAGTATTCATATGAATGAGAATGATGGATGCGTTCATGGCTTTCGCTTCCTTCAATGCTTTTTTGGTACGGTGCCAGACGGGGGGAGCTATTTCCTCACGAATTTCAAACTGGTAAATAATACCGGATTTTTTATCCGTGGTGTCCTGTTGAGCCGTGGCTGGCTGTATACATCCTATACCCAGACAGGTAAGTAGCATTAAACAAAGCGATTTCATAGAGGTTCTATTGATGGAATGCGAAGATACGGCTTAAATTAAAAGGTGCCATCAGCTTCACCGAAAAACATTCAATAAAAACAAAGATCAGGGTTTTGCTTAGTCCGTTTCATCGAACAATCCCTGAATTACTTTGAGCAGTCCGGCATGTCCCGATGTATTTCCTGCCAGCAGTTCACGACCAAAGATGAAATTGCGTTCTCCTGTAAAATCAGTTACTTTGCCGCCGGCCATTTCAACAATAAAAGCGCCTGCAGCCACATCCCAGGCATTCAGTCCATATTCATAAAAACCTTCAAATCTCCCACAGGCCACATAAGCAAGGTCTGCGGCAGCAGAGCCCAGCCGGCGTAATCCGGCGGTATGCCTCATCAGGTATTCAAATACTTCCATGTAGGCATCCAAACGACCGTAGTCGTAATAAGGGAAGCCGGTTGCGAGCAAAGCCGTATTAAAATCCGTATTTTTACTTACACTGATTTTTTTTTCGTTGAGCCGGGCTTCACCACCTTTCCAGGCATAAAAGCATTCATCAAGATTTATTTCGTACACTACACCAACCACCACTTCATTCCCTTCCATCAGGGCAATACTCACGCAATATAAGGGTACACCATGAATGTAATTTGTGGTGCCGTCAAGCGGATCAATTATCCATTTGTAATGCTCATTTTGATGACCGGCTGTGTCTTCTTCTGTGATAAAACCGGCACCGGGAACCAGTGGTTTTAATCCTTCAACAATCAAATTTTCAGCATATTTATCCACATAAGTAACATAATCGTGCTCTCCTTTCTGTTCAATATCCGATTGCCTGAATATGATAGATTCTTCTTGTATGTACTTACCGGCTTTGAGGGCTATCAGGCGAACCTGCTCAACAATTTCTGAATAATTTATGTTGTTCATAAGGTTTTATTTTGTCAGATTAGATAGAAGTTATTGCTTCAAAGACTTCATTGTTATGCAGAGTCGTTAAAGTTACCTTTTCTATTTTATTAATGGAACAGGCATCGAAAGGCTTGCGGCAGCGAATGTAGTTTTGGGTAAAGCCATACATATATCCATCCTGCTGATCGGATTCCCACAATACCTCCTGTGCTGTTCCTGTATGCTGTTGATAAAAGAGGATTTTCAGCCGGTCTGATAGGGTGTGAAGTTTCTGGCTGCGATCCTGTTTAATGCTTTCAGGCAGATGACCCGGCATAATGGCGGCTTTTGTTCCCGGTCTTGACGAGTAGGTAAATACGTGAAGATAGGAGATGGGCAGGCTTTTTATGAATTGATATCCATCTTCAAAATCCTCCTCTCTTTCATCCGGGAAACCGGTAATAACATCCGCGGCTATACAGGCGTGAGGTAGGAGGGACTTGATTTTGGTTACCCTTTGTTCAAAAATTTCGCGCTGGTATTTTCGTTTCATCAGCCCGAGTATGCGGTCAGAGCCGGATTGCAGGGGCAGGTGAAAATGTGGCATAAACTTCTCTGATTTTGCCACCAGTTCAATAATTTGATCGCTGAGCAATTCCGGTTCCACAGAAGATATCCGAATGCGTTCTATGCCGTCCAATTGTTCCAGTTGTTTGAGCAGATCGAAAAAATTTTCTTTACGGCCATGACCGAAATCACCAATATTTACACCGGTGAGTACCATTTCTTTTATCTCACTATTGGCTACTTTCTGTGCTACTTTATGTGTTTCAGCAATGGTAGCGCTCCGGCTGCGCCCGCGGGCATAGGGAATTGCACAATAGGTGCAAAAATAGTCGCAACCATCCTGAACCTTGAAAAAAGAACGGGTACGGTTGCTGATTGAATACCCTGGTTCGAAATGCCGGCTCGTCTGCAGGGTTTTATCAGAAACAGTATTTGCATGATATTGCTTACCCGAAACCACTTCCAACAATTGATATTTTTCATTGTTTCCCAATACAATCTCCACTCCAGAATTCTTTAATTCTTCAGGCCTCAACTGGGCATAACAACCAATTACAGCAACCGAGGCTTTGGGATTGCGTCTCAGTGCCTGTCGAACGGCTGCACGTGTTTTTTTTTCAGCGTGTGCGGTTACCGAACAGGAATGAATGACATAGATATCTGCTTTGCGCCTGAAATCTTCTTCTGTATAGCCGGCTTCGGTAAATTTTCGCGCAATGGCCGAAGTCTCTGCAAAGTTCAATTTGCAACCAAAAGTCTGAAAAGCAATTCGTTTCGTATTCATCGCTGCAAAGATAAGCATTTCACTTTGTTCCTCTTTTATCTTCATCCCTACAGGTTGTTGATAAATGATATTGTAGATGTAAATTAAATTATTGTATATTTGTCCCATTGCAATAGTATTCTTTAAGTTTCAACCACATCAGAAAGCCAACCTGAAAAAGTGAAACATCGCGTTTTCTTTTTTTGCTCAATACCCAAATAATTCATCAAATTTTTATGGCAAATCAGGTCATTGACAATATTGCTGCAACCACCGGAATCTGGGATGGGAAAACGGTTCTCATTGTAGAAGATGTAGAATCAAATTATCAGTTTCTGGCTGCCACATTGCGTAAGTCGAAAATAAATATTCTCTGGACACGAACTGCCGAAGAAGCTCTGGAATTGGTGCAGTTGGGCCGACATTTCGATCTGGTGTTGATGGATGTACAACTGGATGGTATCGATGGATATACTGCTACAGGCAAAATTAAATCACTAAAACCAGAACTGCCTGTAATAGCGCAAACCGCTTATGCCATGAAAGGAGAAAAGGAAAAAAGCCGGTTGGCCGGTTGCGACGATTATCTTTCAAAGCCTATACGTCCTTCGGAATTATTACGCACCATAAGCAAATATCTTTGAGTATCGAATGCTCCGGGGGTTTCACCTGGCTGTAGGTTAGAGGTTAGAAGTTAGAAGTTAGAAGTTGGAGGTTAGAGGTTAGAAGTTAGAAGTTAGAAGTTAGAAGTTGGAGGTTAGAGGTTGGAGGTTAGAAGTTGGAGGTTGGAGGTTAGAGGTTAGAAGTTAAATTTTCTCCCCGTCCACTTTTACCTCATCCGCCTTCCGTTCCTCGTCCCAAATTGGAGAATTTCAAATCAATAAAATACTGCATCAATATGCCACTGATGATCAGTGCTAAGCCGGTTATGGTTGAAAACATGATTTTTTCGCCCACAAAAATGGACACAAATATCAATGAGATAAATGGCGAAAGGTAAATTAAATTGCTGACTTTGGCCGTATTTTCGGCATATTTCAGCGCTTTTAACCAGATAACAAAGGTGATTCCCATCTCAAAAAGACCAATATATATGGCACCAATGCTACCTTCAAATCCTGGCCAAACCCATTGCTTAGTCAAAAGCGTGTAAATAAGTGCATACAGGAACCCAAATCCAAAGTTTAGAAACAATTTTATAGAGGCTTCACGCTTGTCCTTCATATTTAGCAACCAGTAAGAAGCCCAGAATAAGGCACTCAACAGTGCCAGACCTGTACCCAATGGATTTGAAAAAGTGAGGGTGCTTAATCTGCCTCCGGTGGCAATAACCAGGGTGCCCAGGAAACTGATGGATAATGCAATGATATTTAAGAATGAAATACGCTGTTTGAGCACCGGTATGGAAAGCAGGACCAAAATCATTGGCCAGATGTAGTTGAGCACCACCGCTTCCTGGGCCTGCAGTAACGAATATGCTTTGAGCAGGATAAGATAATAAGCAAACGGATTGATAAAGCCCATAAGAGCCGAAAGACCGACCTCCTTTAAAGAAGCCTGCTTTAAATCCGCCAGTCTTCCGCTAATAAGAAGCATACCACCCAGGAAAATTACTGCCACAAAGCTGGCAAAAAGAAGTATCTGTGTGTAATTCAAAAAATTGAGTGTCAACTTAAAAGCCGACCCTACTGTGGACCAAAAAAGTACTGCCAACAGGGCGAAAAGTATGGATTTTTTATCTGTCTTCATTCAAGACAAAAGTATGGAAAAATATCCCTGCGCGATATAACGGGATTACGAAAGATTGTTTTTTTGTCCATTGAGGCAATTAAAATTTATAAGCATATAAAATTACCTGCTTTCAGGACTTCTTTAAATATAAACAGATAATAATGACGGGATAAATTTAAAGGTAGATTGCTTGGCCCTGTTTGACAGAATTTAGCACTATTTTTTTGAGGGATTGAGGGTGCGAGGAAGCTTCCTCATACCCTCATTCTCTCTTATCACTAAAAGATATATGATTGTCATTCAGTACGAAACGCAGTCGAGTGATGTATCTTTGCCATGAAGAAGAGTTTTAATCGGTCTCGAATGAAAAACAGATATTGTTACCAAATCACTATTCATTACATCTTCAGACCCTTTATCGGCAGCGGGAAAACAAAGTCCACCAGTACATTATGATGTGCTTTTGAAACATGATCTTTAAAAGACCGCATACTTTCAAACAAGGTAGAGGAATACACTTCTCCTGATTTCAATACAATATGTTCAAGTTTCAACAACTCTCTTTTGATGGCAGCGTCTCTGTTTTCTTTTCCTTTGGGCAGCTCCTGATCCAACTCTACAATTGTGCTTTCAAATATCTTATCTACTTCTTCGTAAAAGTCGATAAGCAAAGGGGTGCAGGTAAATGTTTTTATATGTGCGAATTTAACGGCTGATTTCTTCTCCACCTCATCAAACTTGCCATCCTGGTTGGCTGCAAGCAGTGTAATGTAAGCTGGAAATTTGAGGAGCTGTTGATACTCATCTTCAGAAAGATTTTTAAAAGGTTTCATAGTAATTGCATTTTGGTATATTAATTAAACCATTTAGAGGCAATTTGTATTTTGAACTTATATTTTTTATCATCAAAAACCTGCAAATCACATAAGATCCGGGTTCCCTTCAGTTATTCTAAAAGCAAATCTTCGATTGGTCCCTCCGATTTATTTTTTTCACCTCCTGAGGCAGCGCTTGTCAATGTCATTGCTACTCTATATTTCCCTGTTTGTTTTGCCTGAAAAATTTTACTGATCTCACCTTCTATGGCTGTTTGCGTTTCGCTGTTAGTCCATTGGTAGGTAGCTGTGTCTAAATTTGAAGTGAGCTTATCCCCGTTCAATAATAAAGTATTATCGATATTTATTGATGGTATTTCAAATTCAGAAGTTGCCTGGCATCATCTTGTATCTATTACAACAGCCCTACAATAGTCCGGAGGAAGATCAGAAAATATATTCTGAGTAGAAGGTTCTCCGTTATTAATTGAATATAAATATGGAGGATAGCCATTCTCAACAAATAACTCCGCTACACCACTTGCTTCCTTTCCCGAAGGTGTTATGGATATTGATAAAAGTAAAGGCGTGATGTTAACAATTTCAATTATATCATTAACGAAATTTTCTTCATCATCTTTAACGGTCACTACATAAATCCCAACGCATGAACCTGTGAAGGTATTTGATGGTTGAAATACAATATTATATATAGAATATAAATAGGGTGGAACTCCTCCTGCGGCCTCAACTACAAAAGCCCCAGCACAGTTATTGCAAAAATCAGGAATTGCTATTGAGTAGACAGTGAGGTGTTGAGAAAAAACAATAGTTTGAAGTGAAAATGCTAAAAAGAGTGTGATAAATACTTTTTTCATGGTTTTTGTTTTTAACTTGTTACCACCTTAAAGATTTTTATCCGCTGTTCCCTATAAAGGTATTAAGAAAATGTTTTCAAAAAGAGGTTGCAATCACTTTTTATATGTCAATTGGTTTTATCCCAATCCGGGGTAATAATTCCGCGTTTTTTAAATCCAAATCTCCTATCCTTTATCGTGCTTTTTCTTGTAGTTGATTGATGCTTCATTTGCCATAATTCCCGGATTGCTACAGCACCCCATGGTGTGCTATGATATTCTGGTGAAAGCTTTCAGGCAGCCTTGCCCGGTCAAACAGTTCCACAGGAATGGGAATGTTGCTGTATTTTATTTTATCCTTTAGTTGAACAAGTATGACAATAGGCGTCTTCTCAAGTTTTTCGGGATGTATAACCAGGTACAGGTCGCTGCTGTCATGTGCATCTCCACTCACACGGCTGCCGTAAGTCCGGACTTCCATCGCAAAATCTGCTGATGAAATATCTCCAGAAGCCTTTCTTTGTCTTTAGTCCACAGCAACATGGTTTTTTTCTTTGATGATTTTGGCCAAATCAGTGGCATCTATAATGAATTGAGGCAGTAACAGAAGTCCAAAATCACGTTCTTCAACAATCAGTTTTTCATCAAACCAAAAATCTTTGTGAACCTTCGAGCGGCAACAATCAATACTATTTGCACATCCCCAAAAAGTAATTACATTTGCTGCTTAATTCTAACTATCCAATCTTATATGAATAAATTAGCTGTTGTGGCTTTGGGCGGCAATGCCCTTCTCCGGAGTGATCAAAAAGGTACCATTGATGATCAGGAAGGCAATGTTTACGAAACGGCCGAGCGTCTGCTCACCCTGATTAAGGCCGATTATAATGTAGTGGTTACTCACGGCAACGGACCACAAGTGGGCAACATTTTGCTGGCCAATACCGCCGGACATAAAATTTATGGTTTGCCCGATATGCCGTTGGATGTGGCTGTGGCTTACTCCCAGGGATTTATTGGTTACATCATTGAGCAGCAGTTGCGCAATGTGATGATGGCCAACGATATGGATCGCGATATCATTACCATCATTACTCAGGTTTTAGTGGATAAAGACGATCCGGCATTTCAAAATCCGACCAAACCGGTTGGGCCTTACTATACAAAGGAAGAATCGGAACAAATTAGTACTGAAACGGGTGCCAGATTTGCTGCCGATGCCCGTGGACGAGGCTATCGTAAAGTAGTGGCCAGTCCCAAACCATTGGTGATCAACAACCAGAAATCTATTGAAACCTTAGCCAGGGCAGGGCAAATTGTGATTGCCGTTGGCGGAGGTGGAATTCCGGCCTATTATGTACAGGAAAATAAACTGCAGGGAATTGATGCGGTTATTGATAAAGACCTGGCTTCCTCGCTGCTGGCTGTTCACATTCATGCTGATAAATTGTTCATTTTGACCGATGTACCCAAAGTTTGCATCAACTACAATACGCCGCAGGAAAAAGCCCTCGACCGAATGACTATTGCCGAAGCCAAAAAATACCTGGCCGAAGGACAATTTGCCGAAGGCAGCATGGCGCCGAAAATAAGGGCAGCCATCAGTTTTGTGGAAGGCAGTGGAAAGGATGCCATCATTACCAGTACCGATAAACTGGGCGTGGATAATGGCGGAACCCGCATCGTAATCATTTAATCATTCATCATAAAAAATAAATACCATGGCCTTCAATTTAAGAAACCGCAATTTCCTGAAACTCCTCGATTTTTCGACACAGGAAATTCAATACATGTTACAACTTGCTGCCGATTTAAAAAAGGCAAAATACACCGGAACCGAGCAGCCCCGGCTAAAAGGCAAAAATATTGCTTTGATTTTTGAAAAAGATTCTACCCGCACCCGTTGTTCTTTCGAGGTAGCTGCTTTGGATCAGGGAGCACACGTTACCTATCTCGGCCCTTCAGGCTCACAGATTGGTAAAAAAGAAACCATGAAAGATACTGCCCGCGTTCTGGGGCGTTTGTATGACGGTATTGAGTATCGGGGTTATGCCCAATCCATAGTGGAAGAGCTTGGTCAGTATGCCGGTGTGCCCGTATGGAATGGCCTTACCACCGAATTTCACCCCACGCAAATTTTGGCCGATTTTCTCACCATGATGGAACATACCGATAAACCATTGAGCCAGGTGGCTTTTTGCTACTTTGGTGATGCCAAAAACAATATGGGAAACTCCCTGATGGTAGGTGCTGCAAAAATGGGTATGGACTTCCGCGCTGCTGCGCCTAAATCCTGCTGGCCAAACGAAGAATTGGTTGCTACCTGCCGCGAAATAGCCAAAGAAACAGGTGCAAAGATTACCCTTACCGAATCAGTTGAAGAAGGTGCTAAAGGTTGCGATTTTCTCTACACCGATGTGTGGGTAAGTATGGGCGAGCCTGCCTCTGTGTGGGAAGAACGCATCAAACTGCTGAAACCCTACCAGGTAAACATGGATGTTGTGCGCATGACCGGCAACCCTAAGGTTAAATTCCTGCACTGTCTCCCGGCATTCCATAACCGCGATACCACCATTGGAGAAGAAATTTATCAGAAATATGGCATCGACAGCATGGAAGTTACCGAGGAAGTATTCGAATCGCCCATCTCGGTTGTTTTTGATGAAGCGGAGAATCGTCTGCATACCATCAAAGCGGTGATGGTGGCAACCCTGGGAAGCTAAAGCAAAAAAACTGCGCAATTATTATATTAAAATGCGGTTGTATCATTTGTGGATGCAACTGCATTTTTTTTGCCTGGATGATCAGTGAGTAGCCCTCCACACCGTTTGACTAAGCGGAATTTACCAACCGGACCGCATCAGCGTGTGGAGCCTGTTCGCCCAGCTCTAAAAAAAAACAGGAATGGGCTATTTCTTCGTTTTGCCGTCCAGATTGGGCTTCATCAAATTAAACGATATGTTTTTTAAAGGCATAGCCAGGCTTAACCGGTTTAAGGCATCTGATTCAAAAGGGAGCCAAATGCAAATATTGTAACCAATTATTTGTAAACCATTATCTGATTCAGAAAAGGCATGAATCAGGTTAACTCTTATTTTAATCTACTTCTGAATTTTTCAGGCAATGCTGTTTCCCGGAACTCGTAAGCACCGGCATCCGGAGCTTCATCTGCAATGCGGGAACTGAGATCAATGTCCACGCTCATATCGATAAAGAAACCATTCAAAACATCCATCGAACCTCTGTTTATAAGTCCGGAAATTAAACTGTCAGGCTGAAAAAGATTGGCTTTGGTGTCACGAAACCAAAGTGTTTCATTTTTTACTGATCCCGGAAAGTTTGCTTCATCAAAAGTCATTCTGGTACGAAGTACGCAATGATCGAACCGGTAATTAAAAGTTCCTTCGTCCTGATATCTGTCAAAGGTGAGTTCTTCATCCTTGTCGCCATAAACCACACAATTCCCAAAATAGGCTTTCTCCAGTGCGCGTAGCTGAACAGTCATGGTGTTGTCGAAATAGTAATTATTGAGAACAAGTGCCGATTCGCGCCTGAAAGAGCGATACCAATAGTTGCCTATGGTGCAATGTCTGAAATCGTATTTTCCACCCAGCATCAGCGCAACAGAGCGTACTCCACAATTACCAATAACACAATTGGCAGCTTCTATGGACGTGCCTTGTCCAAGGATACCGGTATGACTCATGTTGAAAATACGGGTATTGCTGATGCGCAAGGTTGGATGGGTTGAATTTCCGGTTGTATCGGCCTGAATGCCCACTTCACCATTTTTGATAATAGCATAATCAATTTCGTTGTTTACACTACCTGCATACAGCCATATGCGGCCCCATTGACCCGGAATATCACGGTAAAAATCTTCCAGTCTGTCTCCCTGAAAAACCACCGGGTTATCAGCCGTGCCATTTACTTTAAGGCTTGCATCACGGTAAACCAGTAAAATAGCACTGGAATGTAAATGTATCTGGGCTCCTGCTGAAATATTCAGCGTGTACAAAGAATCTACAATGAGATAACCATAGATAACATGTGGTTTGTCGGCTTCAAAAACATAATCACTTGCCAATATTGCATTTCTGTAAAAATGGGCATCCTGACCCCAGGCCACCAGCTTTACATCCTGGTGATTCCCATTGGTATTGAATACAATACTGTCACTGGCAATTAAAGGGGTGTTTACCTGATTGGGATCAATGGTTACCTTTACAATTACAAAAATAGAATCCCCGGCAGCAATTTCCAGATCAGAAATGCTTGTTCCGGAAATACCATCTACATTGATCCGGTAAGGTGATGCCGCTCCCTTTCCCAGAGAAATGGATGAAATGTTTAATCGTTTCCGGGATGGATTATAAATCATGAATATTTTTGAAGCAGACCCGACCGTTGTGAACACAGTATCGAAAAAAACAGTGTCAGTCGAGAAGCTCAGTTTCAGCTCAGGGCTTGGATCAATAGGTTCTTCTTTGTTACATGCCGATGAGATAATTATAATCAACAATAATATAAAAATGACGTAAAAAGGACTTAATCTGTTTTTCATTGCTTTTCAAATTAATGCAAAGATAGTTGATAAAGCAGATAATACGTTTTTTTGAACTCGTTTATTGTATTCTGATAACTACTTTATCATCCCGGATTGTTTTTTGGCTAATGTGCAAATTAGCTTTAAAACAGGATTGGCACAATACCGGAGAGTGTGGGAAAAACTCACATAATATAACTATACGACCAGGGATAACGATGGTTGCATTGTTTTTAACCCATGAATCCGTATGCGGGTAACTGCATCGGATACTTGCTTATTTTTCCTGTAAAATCCGGGGGTTTATCCCTTAAACTTTGAGATTTAGCCGAAACTCAACCTCACCTGTGCTGGTGTTTAGCTGGAGCATATATGCTAAGTGCAACTATTGCTGATGCTAATAATCATAATGTAAGGTGTTTAAAAGATTTTCACGATAAGTATTACTGAAGAACTGGTAGCTAAGTCTTACAGTATATACATTTCCTTTCATGAAAAATTTATCATTCAGGGTATAATCTACCAGGTTATATCGGATACCCATGTTTAGATAATTATTTTTAAATAGTAACACCCGTGTACCGAGGCCGATGTTAAAATTATATGAATTGGCAGATGAAAGATCCAGTCCGGCATCTTCATCTTCTTCAAGCATGTTAAATCCATCGTATGCTGCTCCTATGGTAACATAGGTTTGATAGGGCTTAAAGTTAAGCAAGTCACGTGAATATTCCAGACCAATATAACCGCCAAAAAAATAATCGGTATATTCGGGCTCACTGAATTTATGACGCAAAGCCTTATATTCTGTTGGTGCTTTTATAAATTTTATACCCATTACCAGGTCAAAACTATTCTCTTTTACTTTTACGCCATAGGTTATACCAAGTTCCGGATGAATCCCTATTCTTGATAATTGACCCTCGGGAATCCAGGTGCCGGCATAAAATCCCAAATGGAGCATGGGAAGGCGCAAAGCCTCATTAAGTTTATTTGCATACAGCAGTCCGGGTGCTGAGGAGGCATAGGGTTGTTCCAGAATAAGTTTGTAAGCGAGTGCAGTCTGTCCTGAATAAAACAGACAGATCAGATACTCTGTCTCTCCTGGACTGTAATATTCCAGTAAGTCGGCAGCCATGTTTTGGCTCCATGTATCAAAAACACCACCTACCGGCACATAATCAAAATGGGCATGATTATAATTATAAATAAATTGTTCATTGTTGTTGATCAAAGTTAGCCTGGTTTCATAGATATTCATCATATCAAAGAAAAATGTATTGATCAGCTCATCAGTATAGTAATGCATTTTAAGTACCATCAGCAGGTTAGCCCTGAAAACGGGTTCGGTACTTCCACATTTATCATTCCAGATATTCAGCAGAAAACCTGCAGAGTCAATTAATCCGGCCTCCATGTAGTAGGGGAATAGTTCAGAACTGCGCAGGGATATCTGATCGCAACTCACTTGCGACTGCACAAGCCTGTCTTCATAGCTTTGTGCCTGTGTTTGAAGGTTTAAAAACAACACTCCAAATAAAAATAACAAGAAGTATTTATTTTTCATAGTCAGTGGTTTACGCAATTGGCATAACTAATATTGTGTTATCTGATGATTTTTCATCAGAGTTTACCTTTTTTGAGTGCCGGCACCCCGGTTTTCATCCACTCAGGGGCAGGTGCCTCTTTTAGATAATGATCGAAAAACTGCATCATGCGGCGATCCAGGTCTTTCATATTTGCACGTTGTTTTAGATTGTGTTCGTCCCCATTGTAATTGAGCATCCACACAGGTTTTTGCAGCCTTCTTAGCGCGGTAAAAAGCTCTATACCCTGATACCAGGGCACTGCGCCATCACCATCGTTGGCCATAATAAGCAATGGTGTTTCCACCTGATCAGCCCTGAATAGTGGTGAATTTTCGATGTATAAATCCGGGCGTTCCCATAAGGTAGCACCTATCCGACTTTGTCCGCTTTCATACTGAAACTGTCTTACCATGCCTGATTCCCATCGTATGCCACCATAAGCGCTGGTCATATTGCTTACGGGAGCACCGGCCATGGCGGCCCTGAACAAATTGGTGCGTGTAACCAGCCAGGCTACCTGATAGCCTCCCCAACTCTGCCCCTGAATCCCAATACGCTCTTTGTCAATAAATCCATCCGAGATCAATGATAAAGCACCGCTAACCACTGCATTATAAGCACTTTGTCCTGGATAACCATTGATGTAACTGATATCGGGAATAAGGACCACGTAGCCATTGCTGGTGCAATAGGTAGGGCTTATTATGCTGCGCGATGGTTTAGGTATATAATGCTGATGAATGTCGTTTGAATATTTTTCATAAAAATAGATCAGCAAAGGATACTTTTCGTCCTTATCGAAATTTTCAGGCGTATACAATAATCCATCCAGGGTGTCGCCCCCGGTGCTGATCCATTGATAAATAGATACACTACCCCATAAATATCTGCCCTGCTGGGGATTGGCATGGCTGATCTTTTTTGCATTCCTGAAAGTAAGATCGCTCAACCATAAGTCAGGATACTGAGTAAAATCAGACTTTGACCAAACCACTATGGAAGTGTCCCTTGCTTTGACGGGAGAACTGAATTTCGCATCTGCTTCAATCAATAATTGAGGAGCTGTGATTTTATTGGCCAGATAATAGCCTGATTCTTTGGTTTTTTCATTGAAAGAGCGCAATAATAATTCGCCGGATTCCAATCCTATATAAGGTACTTCATTATTAATACTAAGGTTGCGAAATTTGATCTTCTTTTCTCTTCCATTTCCAAGTGTAATATTAACCGGTTCCTGTTTGCCATCGGGCGACAAACTCCAAAGGTCAAACCGGTCATATACGATAAAATATCGCTCATCTTTGGTCCAACCTGCATAGCCTTCAGGTCCCGGAAGGCCAGGAACATCGTTTAATTCATCATAAAAATTAATGTTTTTCACCTTATGGGTTGTCTGCTTGCCATCCTTAATCGTCATGGTATGCCACAGGCTGTCACTCAATGCATACCAGGCAAGGTATTTACCATTATTACTTAGAGAAACAGGTCCCTCATGTGCTTTGAGAAGCAATTTCCGGTTGCCCGAAAGTTTGTCAATTAGATAGATATCCCTTAGTCTGCGCCCTGTCCAGGATGACTGAAGCTGATAAGGTGAATTCGCATAGCCCAAAGCCATCGTTCCGTCTCCTCTGAAACCGGCATCTACATAATCAATGCTGTCGTTGCCAAGAAGTGTGATTTTTTTCTCCTTTAGATTATAAACTGAAAGAAAAGTTTTCTTTTTGTCAGATTCCAGTTCTTTGAGCTGTTGTGACTGCAATTTTGGATCATTATAACTCCACACATCCACTTTAGCTTTTTCGTCGTCGGTTAAAGTGTCTTTAGGTTCTGTTTGGGGTGTTTCGGCAATACCAAAATAAAGTTTGCTACCATCGTAAGAAAAATAAACCTTTCCATTCTCGGACGGGCTATAAATCTTTTGAATTTTTGCATCAGATGTGTCACAAATCATGGTACATTTCCCCTGCTCACATAGAAAGAGGCTATATCTTTTTTCCTTTGTGGTGTCACTGCTGGCTAAAAAGGCCAGTCTTTCCCCATTCCGGTAAATATTTAAGTTCTTTATGCTGCCTGCCTGGTAAATGTTTTGTTCTGTTCCTGATGCAACATCATGAATGTAAACATTCTGAGTTTTAGTACTATCGCCCTCCAGTTGAACGTAAGCAACAGTATTTCCATTTTCACTCATTTGGGCCTGTGTAACATTCTCGCGTACGAGCGAAGTATCTTTTTCAGGAAATATCAAACGAAGGGTAAACTCTTTTTCACTATCCTTTTTCCGGACTGGTTTCAAGGGTTTTAATGCGGTGGAATCCATCAGGGAAGTATCTGACATTACGTCTGCTGGTTTAAATAATCCCAGCACTACCTTCCCCATTTCATCTGCCACCTGAAGCGATTCCAGGAAAGGGAAAGTTAATTTTCGCCCATCAGTCAATAAAATACCTAGTGAATCCATGGGTAATTCATCTTTCTTCTTGCCGTCCAGCTTTGCTTTGCGAATGGTTTGAAGCGGAGCCTTGATTTTATATGCCACGAAGGATTCATCCGGAGCGACCCTGGCCTGGTAACCCCGGGACAAGGTGTCGGTTATTCCTGTGATTGAATTTCTGATAATCAGAATGCCATCTCCATATTGTGGGTTTAACTCAAAATGTAACAGTTTTCCATGATGGGAAAGGCCTGGGTTTTCAATATTATTCCATGAGTCATATACGTCATCATTTAATGGCACTTTTTTCTGGGCTTGCACAGAAAATGAAATAAAAAGGACGATGAATAACCAAAAAAAGTGTAATCTCATAATTGTTCTTAATTGTAGTTTTGTCCGGCTAAATTAAGAGAAAAATATCTCTATTTAGGGTAGTTCTCAGCAAAAAATGAATTTTTAATCAGGTACACTCAGAAATAAACTGATTCATAGCTTGCTGTTGGTGCAGGTCAGGAGCCAATTTTAGTTCACAACAAGTAATTGATATGGGTGCCTTAGTTCCGGGAATTTATTTCATTACCCTATCTATAATGGCACTGACTATGCCCAAAACATTGAAATTGATAAAATGCTGATACAATTAGCATCTGATTATTAAGAAATAAATACGAGCTTATTTATTGGAATGAGGGGTAGACTTTAGCCTTAATGGCGGCTGCAACCATTGAAGCTTCTTCGGCGGAATAGGGATGGTTCGACATAAGTACCATGGGCAGAGGCTCATTTTCTTTTCTGTATGGAGGTTGAAGGTAATTTTCATCAATAACCTGAAACCCTTGTCGCTTGTAAAAAGCAAGCCGTGAAACAGGAGTTTCACCAAATGGTTGTTCACTTTCTAAAACCACAGGCAATTCATTCATAGCTACAAGTTGCTGCAAGGCAGCAGCTCCAATTTTGCGATTGCGGAATTGTTCACTTACAGCCATATGCTCAATGAAAACAAAGTCGGGGAATTGCCATACTGCCAAAAAACCGGCTGGCCAGGTATAATGATTTACCAGATAGAAACTGAAGCCAGGCTGTTCAAGCAACTGATCCAGATCAGCCGGATCCCGTCGTTCCTCATTGGTAAATGCCCGTTGGTAAAGCAATTTAACTTCAGCAAACCCATATTCAGTGGCCTGTGTAATACGAAGAAGCGATGTGTTTGATGAAATCATTATAATTTGATTAAATGTATTAAATTCAATAACTTATGAATATTTTGTTCAGAATAATTCTCTGTTAAACCCTGGCAAAATTAATAGGTTTTTGTTTGTCTCAACCTATTTCAGGATAAAAAGTAACAAAAATGAGAACGCCTGATTGCCCTGTTAGTGCATAATTTTCTTATTTTTGGCAGCTAATAAAACTCTTTTCTATGCTATTTAATCGGGATAATTACTCTTTCCAGTGGAAAGATATTGGTGACATTGCTCTTGGAAGACCACAAATGGGTGAAGAAACCAGCGTGGCTGTTTACAGAATGATGCAATATTCTATGCGCAGCGTTCTCAATACTGAAATGGGAAGCGAAAGAGCAGCAAAATTATTTTACCGGGCAGGGTTTTTAGCGGGTGAGCAGTTCTTTACCAACAGGCTTAAAAATGGTCAACCCCTGAATTTATTTGTGGCCGAGCTTCAACAACAATTACTCGAATTGGGCATATGCATACTCCGGGTAGAAGATGCTGATATTGAAAAGCTTAAATTTACCCTGGTGGTTGCCGAAGATCTCGATTGTTCCGGTTTGCCGGTATCAGGTGAAACTGTTTGTGATTACGACGAAGGTTTTATTGCCGGGATTTTTGAAGCATATACAGGCAAGGCATTTGAAGTGAAAGAAATTGATTGCTGGTCTAACGGAAGCAGGGTTTGCCGCTTTAGCGTTAATGTAAGATGATAAATAAAAATGAGCTGATAAGCAGATTAAATGCAGCACTAATCAGTCAACTGAAGGGTGAACAGCTTATATTATTACCTCAGCTTACCGAAAATGAACTTTCAACATTGCCTGCTGAGCAAATTCTGCTTTATGATAACTTCCGTCAAATGCAGAAGCAACTGATGGATGCAGGACAGTTTGTGCTTAATCTTTCAAATGGAAAACTCAACACAGAAATACCCAAAAGCAACGCAATCAATGCGCCAATAAAAGCCTTACATGCAAGCTTGCGCCACCTCAAATGGCAGATGCAACAATTGTCACATGGCGATTATAATCAGAAAACAAATTTTCTGGGCGAATTCTCAACAGTTTTTAATGGCCTGGCTGAAGCGCTGAAAAAAAAAGAACTGATTCAGGCAGAACTCAACGAAAGAGATTCTGTTTTAAAAATGATTAGTGACAATATTTCTGATGTCATCTGGGTATTGGATTTAGATCTCAAGCTTACTTATATAAGTCCCTCCATTTTAAATCTCCGGGGGTATACTGCCGAAGATGTAATGGATCAGTCTCTGGAGGAACGGTTAACACCGGATTCACTAGAATTAGTTTATGACGAAATAAAACAGGCAAATGAACGGGTAAGTTCCGGCCAAGCTTTCGGAAATGTAACATTGATCGTGGAACAACCACGTAAGGATGGTTCATCCGTTTGGGTGGAACTTGTTATCGGACCGGTATTTGATGCTGATAATAAACTGGTCGGATATTCAGGAATTAGTCGCGACGTAACGGCAAGACGAAAAGCAGAGTTGGCGCTGATTGAGAGTGAGCAAAAGTTTAAAATCCTTTCGCAAACTACATCTTCAGGTATTTATGTTTACCTGAATCAGAAATTCTTTATGGTTAATCCGGCATTTGAATCCATTACTGAATACAGTGCGGATGAGCTAAAAGACTTGGGAATTGCCGATCTGGTGCATCCTGATTTCATTGAGATGGTGAGCAAAAGAGCACAAGAACGTATGGAGGGCAAGGAACCACAAAGCAGCTATGAAATTAAAATAATTACCAAAACCGGAAAGGTAAAGTGGCTCGATCTCTCAGCAGGTTTCATTAACTTTTTTGGCAAACCTGCCATACTTGGTTCTATCTTTGATATTTCACACCAAAAACAAATTCAGATTGAACTGGAGCGCAATCTTATCACCAAAGATAAATTCCTCTCTATTATCGGTCATGATCTGATAGGCCCCATTGGATCAATAAATCAACTGCTCGATTTAATTACCGACAAGGACTTCGAAATCAGCTACGAAGAAAGAGAAAAAACAATAGAATCAATAAAATCTACTGCAGCCAATGTTTTTAATTTGCTTGAAAACCTGCTGAATTGGACCCGTACGCAAAGCGGATCCTTTCCTTTTCATCCCAGATTTCTTAATCTGAATAAACTCATTAAGGATAACGTTAGTTTATTTAAGAGTAGTGCTGAGAATAAACAAATAGAGATTGTTTATAATAGTGACATTCAGGTGGATGCCTGGTTTGACTTTGAAATGGTGAATGCCATTATAAGAAACCTGTTAAATAATGCGATAAAATTCAGCTTTGTCCGGGGCATCATAACCATTTGTTCCGGTGTTTCTGGCGAAAATTTCTGGGTTAGCATTCAGGATGAAGGCACAGGAATAGAACCCGGAGTGATGGAGCATTTGTTTGCACTTGACAGAGGCTATAAGAGTTCTACCGGCACACAAGGTGAAACCGGAACTGGTCTGGGTTTAATATTATGTGCGGAATTTGCAAAAAAACATGGAGGATATGTTGAGGTTTCCAGCGAAACCGGAAAGGGGAGTACCTTTACCGTTAAATTGCCGATGCACTAAGTGCATATGGACATAATTAAAAGGTGCAGAAAGTGGCACAATAAAATTAAATTCATATTTTTTAATAATTTTCGCTCCGGTCTCAGATATTTTCCATATATTTATTCCGATTTTAAAAACATCGTTTGCCGGAACCATTTCATATGGTTTGTTAAATCCTTCATAGGTTTAAACTTCAGTTGAACAATTTTGAATACATGATGTTTTTGGCTCAACCTCTTCTTTAAAAATATGGATGATCAAAGCAAGATATACCTTTGTGTTACTTTGCCGGATATTTTGCTTATTTGCTAACAATATTGAATGGTTGTAATTTGCTTTACATTAAATAGATTATGAGTTATATTAACTTTGATAAGAGTCAGTTGGTAAATCTTGAATACAGTTTACCAAAAGAATTGCTCAGGACGAGCCGTGAAGGTGCTTATGCCAGCTCCACCATTGTAAACTGTAACACCCGCAAGTATCATGGTTTGCTGGTAGTGCCTCAGCCGGCAATGGACAATGGAAATCATGTACTGCTGTCGGGTATGGATGAAACCATTATTCAGCACAATGCTGAATTTAACCTTTCTATTCGAAAATATCAGGGTGAGGTATTTGCCCCCAAAGGGCATAAATATTTCATTGATTTCACTACTGAACCCATTCCTAGCCAAACTTACAGGATTGGCGGTATATTTTTTAAACGTGAACAAATTTTTTCTCATAAAGATGGGCGTACCATAATTAAATACACCTTACTCGACGCTCACTCGGAGACCACCCTTCGATTCAGACCTTTTCTTGCTTTCAGGAATATCCACTCCTTATGCAAGGCAAATCATGATGTAGATAAATCTTACGAAGAAATTCCCAATGGTATAAAATTACGTATGTACAAAGGTTATTCCTATTTGCATATGCAATTTTCCAAAAAAGTAGATTATGTCCATGTGCCCGACTGGTATTATAATATTGAATACAGTTGCGAAAAAGCACGGGGCTACGACTATCTTGAAGACTTGTATGTACCCGGCTTTTTTGAACTGCCTATTGCCAAAGGAGAAAGCATATATTTTTCAGCCGGCATAGAACCTACCAGTCCGGTATCGCTTAAAAAGCTGTTTCACAATGAACTACAACGACGAATCCCACGCGATAGTTTTGAACATTGCCTGATGAACGCTTCACAGCAATTCATTGTAAAAACAGGCAAAAAGGTGGAATTAATAGCCGGCTATCCCTGGTTTGGACGCTGGGGGCGCGATACCTTTATCGCTTTGCCGGGTCTGGCCATGGTATCCGGCGACCTTAAACTGGCCAGGGCAGCCATAGACAATATGTTGGCCGAAATGCGCGGACCGCTTTTCCCCAATAAAGGAACTGGTGAACTGGCTGAATACAATGCTGCGGATACCTCGCTATGGTTTTTCTGGACACTACAGCAATATGCTATTTTTTCTAAATCTACCGCTAACCTTTGGAAAGAATATGGTAAAAAAATGAAAATCATCCTCGAGGGATATAGGGAGGGTACCGATCACAATATTCAGCTTCACGAAAACGGACTTATTTTTGCCGGTGAAGCCGGTGTGGCAGTTACCTGGATGGATGCTTATGTGGATGGAAAACCGGTTACACCCCGTACCGGATACACCGTTGAAGTGAATGCATTGTGGTATAATGCACTGAGCTTCGCACTCGAGTTGGCTAAAAATGCTGGGGATAATGATTTTGTGAACCAATGGCAGGCCATAGCCGATAAGTTTTCTCAGGCTTTCATTAACCAGTTTTGGTATGAAGAAAAAGGTTACCTGGCAGATTATGCACACGGAGACTATAGAGACACCAGTGTGAGACCAAATCAAATATTTGCAACCTCGCTGCCCTACTCTCCATTAAATGAAGAAATGCGTAATTCGATACTGAAAACGGTTAAATCCGAATTGCTTACACCCAGAGGTTTACGTACATTGTCTCCTAAGAATCCTTTGTATAAGGGCGTTTATGCAGGTGATCAGACTCAGCGTGATAATGCTTATCATCAGGGATCTGTCTATCCATGGCTGTTGGGACATTTTGTAGAAGGATATCTGAAAATTCATGGAAAATCGGGACTTAAATTTGTTACTGATCTTTATAAAGGTTTTGAACCTGTGATGATTGAACATGGCATTGGTACCATTTCTGAGGTGTATGATGGTGATCCGCCGCATTACCCCGGGGGGGCCATTTCTCAGGCATGGAATGTAGCCGAATTGCTCCGCATAAACTGGTTAATCCAGAAATATGCCTCAAATTCGGATAAATAAATACTTTGGTTTTAAAAAGCGTATAATTTATGAAAGTGTTGATGTTTGGATGGGAATTTCCACCACATATTACCGGAGGGCTCGGAACTGCCTGCTTTGGAATGACCAAAGGTTTGCTTAAAAATAAAGTGGAAGTTCTGTTTGTTGTTCCAAAAGCCTATGGCGATGAAAGTGAAGAAGCCGTAAGGCTTATTAACGCCAGCGATGTCCTGATTGATATCCACAGTAAAGAAAACCTTGAATTCTGGAAGAACATCACCTATCTGGAAGTGAACTCCAGCCTGGTGCCTTATGTGGGGCCTGAAGCTTTCGATAATTTGGTAAGCCAGGATATTAAGGAAGAATATGAAACAAATTCATCTGTTTTTGAAGCCAAATATATTTTTTCGGGAAAGTATGGCGAAAATCTGCTCGAAGAAGTAGCCCGTTATGCGCTGGTAGGTGCCCAGATTGCTGCCAATTCTCAATTTGATGTGATTCATGCTCACGATTGGCTAACCTATGCCGCAGGCATTGCGGCTAAAAAAGCCTCAGGCAAGCCGCTGGTGGTGCATATGCATGCCACTGAATTCGACCGTTCAGGCGAAAATATTAATCAGCGTGTATATGATATCGAACGTGAAGGTATGATGGCTGCCGACCGCGTAATTGCTGTAAGCAATCTCACACGCAATATCGTAATTACAAAATATGGTATTCCTGCCGAAAAAGTAGTGGCAGTGCACAATGCCGTTGAACCTGTCGAAAAACTTGATCTCGTTGAATATACCAGCCATGTGCCTGAAAAAATAGTCACTTTTTTGGGTAGGGTTACTTACCAAAAGGGCCCCGAATATTTTATCGAAGCTGCCTATAAAGTATTGCAACGCGACAATAATGTCCGCTTCGTGATGGCCGGAACGGGTGATCTGCTCGAGAAAATGATTCGTCGTGTTGCTCAGTTGCGCATGTCATCCAAATTTCATTTTACAGGATTTCTGAAAGGGGATAGTGTAGACCGCATGTTCGGCATGAGCGATGTGTATGTGATGCCTTCTGTTTCTGAACCTTTTGGCATTTCGCCTCTGGAGGCCATGCGCTCCAATGTGCCGGTGGTAATTTCAAAACAGTCAGGGGTGGCTGAAATTTTACAGCATGCCCTGAAAGTTGATTTCTGGGATATTGATGCCATGGCTGACGCGATATATGCCTTGCTCAGATATAAAAGTCTGCCTGCAATGTTTGCAAAATATGGTGCCAAAGAAGTGGATAATCTCAAGTGGGAAAATGCAGCCAGACATATTAAAAAAGTCTATGCAGATGTCCTTTAATTCAAATATAACTATTTTAAATCACAAGATATGAGGTCAATTTGTTTTTATTTCCAGATTCACCAACCCTACCGGTTGAAAACATTCCGCTTTTTTGATATTGGTGCCGATGATAATTATTTTGATGATTATCAGAACAGAACCATCATCAAACGAATTGTAGAGCGATCTTATTTACCCATGAACAAATTGCTGCTCGACCTCATTAATGAATATGGTTCTGCGTTCAAAGTGAGCTTTTCTATTTCGGGTACTGCACTGGATCAGTTTGAACAATATGCGCCCGAGGCCCTGCACAGCTTTAAAAAGCTCGCCGAAACCGGTAACGTTGAATTTTTAGCGGAAACCTATGCTCATTCCCTGATCTCGCTTTATGATAGTAATGAATTTGCCGCCCAGGTCGCCAAACACAGCGCTCGGATTGAATCGCTCTTTGGGCTAAAACCCACTTCATTCCGGAATACAGAACTTATCTATTCCGATCGTATTGGCGAAAAAGTTTACGATATGGGATATAATGTGATGCTTACTGAAGGAGCTAAACATATACTCGGTTGGAAAAGTCCCGATTTTATGTATTGTAATGCTGTCAATCCGAAGCTTAAAGTATTGTTGCGCAACTTCCAGCTAAGTGATGATATAGGATTCAGGTTTTCAAACCAATCCTGGAGCGAATGGCCGCTTACGGCTGAAAAATTTACCCAATGGCTGCAGGATTTAGACCCAAAGCAACAGGTGGTCAACCTCTTCCTCGATTATGAAACTTTCGGTGAGCATCAATGGGCTGAAACGGGTATTTTTGATTTTATGAAGAAACTGCCCCAGCAAATTCTTGCCCGGACAAAATATAAGTTTGATACTCCGGCAGGGCTGGCCGCACGATTACAACCTGTATCGGCTATTTTGGTTCCCAATACCATTTCCTGGGCCGATGAGGAACGCGACCTCACAGCATGGCTTGGAAACGATATGCAGGATGAAGCCTTCGAAGCGTTATATAAATTGCTTCCCCTCGCTCAAAAAACCCAGAATCCTGAACTGCAGAAAAAATGGTTGTATCTGCAGACTTCCGACCATTTTTATTACATGTGTACCAAGTGGTTCTCTGATGGAACAGTGCATAAATATTTCAATCCTTATGCCAGTCCTTATGAAGCATTCATCAATTACATGAATGTTCTGTCTGATTTTACCATCAGGCTTCAGAATGACAGCCAGCATTCCGATACCCCTCCGTCTGAAGTACCTGACTTATACATAAAAAAAAGAAAATCAACTCAAACAGAAGTGAAAAATTCACCTCAGGCTGGCTTAACCGCAGAAACAAGTTCATCCATTGCTGACCTGGAAGTGCTTTTTAGTTTGTCAAAGCCAAAAGTGAAGCAGTTTATCAAGAATATTGATATTCAGTCGCTGGCATATAGCATTTATGACCGTAGTGGAGCTGAACTGGAAAAATTCAGAAAAAAACTGCCTGAATCATACAATGAAGAACTGACCCGTATTATCAGTGAGATCAAAAGACCCAGGAAGTCTACGATCGAACATCATAAAAACAAAATCAGCGAGTTTATCCGCTCACTGTTTTAATCCTTAAATTTGCACCCGGAATTTTAACCAATACTGTAATTCAATACATGGATTACAGCAAATGGAGACATGTCGCTGTCTTTATGACAGGCGAATATCTTCATCAATCTTTTATTACTCATTTTATGACAGAAGAAAAAAAACTACGCCCGGACTATATTTTTGAAACCAGTTGGGAAATTTGCAACAAGATAGGAGGTATTTATACTGTAATATCTACTAAAGCACCAGGAATACAGAAGGAATATCACGACAATTATATGGTAATTGGACCTGATGTCTGGAAAGAAACCAATCGCAATCCTGATTTTATTGAGGATAGGTTCCTGTTCAAATCCTGGCGCGAATATGCAGAATCGAAAGGTTTAAGATTGCGTCTTGGACGCTGGAATATTGAAAGCAAACCCATTGCTATACTTGTTGACTTTACACCCTATTTTCAAAACAAGGACAGGGTTTTCGCTGACTTTTGGGAAACCTACAAACTGGATTCTCTGGCAGGTCAGTGGGATTATGTAGAACCTGCCCTTTTTGGTTATGCTGCTGCCAAAGTAATCGAGAATTTTTACGAATTCAACCTTTCTGCTCAGGACCGTATTGTGGCCTTGTTTCACGAATGGATGACCGGTACCGGTGTATTGTACCTTAAAAAGAATGTTCCTCAGATCGGCTGCATGTTTACGACACATGCCACGGTATTGGGCAGGGCAGTTGCCGGTAATAATCTGCCTTTGTATGGTGATTTTAATCAGTATCCGGGCGAACAGTCTGCCCGCCGTTTTGATGTGATTTCAAAATTTTCACTCGAAAAAACTGCCGCGCAAAATGCTGATGTCTTTACTACGGTGAGTGATATCACTGCAACGGAATGTGCCCATTTTCTCGAAAAACCGGTTGATCTGGTAACACCAAATGGCTTTGATGATGGTTTTGTCCCACCTGAAAATGAATTTCATCACCGCCGTGAAGCTGCCCGTACCAAAGTCATGCAGATTACCCAGGCCCTATTTAATCAGGAAATGCCAAATGATACCCTGTTACTTATAAACAGTGGCCGTTACGAATTTCGGAATAAAGGCATTGACCTGTTTATTGATGCCCTTGCAAAACTGAATACGGATCCTGAACTGAAACGCCAGATTGTCGCATACATCACAGTTCCTGCCAACCACAAAGGGCCTGATCCAGATTTGATGCAGCGGTTAAACACGGCTACATTTGACCAGGCAATTGAAGGCGTTTTCCTCACACATGCCTTGCATGATCCTGAAAATGACAGCATACTGAACAAGGCAAAGAAAGTGGGTTTAAACAATAAAGCCGGTGATAAAGTAAAACTCGTATTTGTTCCCTCTTATCTGAATGGAATGGATGGAGTCTTCAACTTTAGCTATTATGAATTACTTATCGGGTTTGACTTGTCCGTATTTCCATCCTATTACGAACCCTGGGGGTATACCCCACTCGAAAGTCTGGCATTTCATATACCTACCATCACCACCTCTCTTGCAGGTTTTGGACTATGGATCAAGAAAAAAGTAGGTGCTTCTGATCCCGGTGCATGGGTTATTGAACGCAATGATGGAAATGAAAATATCGTTTCGGAAAACATCAGTAAAATAATATTGCGTTTTGCCGGCTTTAATACTCAACAGACCAATGAAGCCCGTGTCATGGCTTTCGAAATCTCCCGAATAGCACTGTGGGATGAATTTATTGACAAATACAAAGAAGCATTTGATATTGCATTGGTTAAGGTTTTGCAACGCGCTGACCTTTTCCGCAATAAACGGCCACCCGATTTATTGATGTCCTTTCCTCAAAAGCAGGATCAAATTCCGGTATGGCATAAAATGTTGGTAAAACCCGGTATTCCTGAGCGTTTTAATCCGCTTAAACGGATGTCGCGTAACCTTTGGTGGTGCTGGAACCCAGCCGCCAAAGAACTTTTTGCCTCCATCAATCCCGTGCGCTGGCAACAGCTAAAGCAAAACCCTATTTCGCTGCTCGAATCACTTTCTGTCAAAGAAATGTTAGCACTCCAGAAGGATCAGTCTTTTCTTGAGCGCATGGATCAGGTATATGAGACATTTGAGCTTTATATGAAAAAAAGGCTCGAAAAGCCAAAAGACCAGGTTGCATATTTCAGCATGGAATATGGTTTGCACGATACCGTGCAGATTTTCTCAGGCGGACTGGGTGTATTGGCAGGTGATTACCTTAAAGAGGCAAGTGATTCAAATGCAAATATGGTTGCTATCGGATTACTGTACCGATACGGTTACTTTAAGCAAACCATTACCCTGTTTGGCGACCAGACGGACTCATACCATCCTCAGAAGTTTACACATATGCCATTAAAACCTGTAAGAAATGGCAATGGAGAATGGTTAACCATATCAATTGTTTTGCCGGGACGAACACTGTATGCCAAAGTATGGAAACTGGATGTGGGGCGAATCCCCCTTTACTTGATGGATACCGATATTGATGAAAACAATGAAGCCGATCGCTTCATAACTCATCAGCTTTATGGTGGAGATTGGGAAAACAGGTTCAAGCAGGAATTGCTTTTGGGCGTTGGAGGTATTCGTGTTATTAATGCATTGGGGCTTAACCCTTCGGTATTTCATTGTAATGAAGGCCATGCAGCATTTATAGGTATCGAAAGATTGCGCAACCTGGTTCAGGATGACAAATTTAGCTTTCCACAAGCCATTGAAATCGTACGGGCCAGCCAGCTCTTTACTACCCACACACCGGTTCCTGCCGGCCACGATTCATTTAGCGAAAATATGCTCAGAACTTATATTCCACATTACGCCGACCGGCTTAATATCAGTTGGAATACCTTTATGAATCTGGGCCGGTATATTGAAGATAAACAGGATGAGAAGTTTTCGATGAGTGTGCTGGCAACCCGACTTTCACAGGAGATGAATGGCGTTAGTCGCATCCACGGTCAGGTGAGCAGAGATATGTTTAAAGGCATGTTTCCAGGCTACTTCTCCAATGAACTGTATATAGATTATGTAACCAATGGAGTTCATCTGCCTACCTGGGCTTCTTCTTCCTGGATGGCGCTATATGCCAATGTAATTGGCGAGGATTTCCTTGCCCGTCAGCTCGATAGAGAAAAGTGGAATAAAATTCAGGAGGTGGACAATGCTATTTTATGGAATTTGCGGCAGGAGCATCGCAAAATCTTATTAGATTACGTCCGCCAGCGGCTTAGCGAAGACCTTAAGCTTCGTCATGAAAGTCCTAAATTTGTGTTTGAAACAATGGATGCCATCAAGGACAACACACTGACCATTGGTTTTGCACGGCGATTTGCTACCTATAAGCGGGCTCACCTATTGTTTACCAATCCCGACAGGCTGGCGTTGCTGGTAAATAATCCCGAACGTCCGGTGCAGTTTATCTTTGCCGGTAAGGCTCATCCTGCAGATAAAGCCGGTCAGGATCTGATAAAACGTATTGTTGAATTTTCAAAATTGCCCCGCTTTGCCGGTAAAATTGTATTTGTAGAAAATTACGACATGGCTCTTGCCTCAAAATTGGTGCAGGGAGTAGATGTTTGGCTCAATACACCTACACGGCCCCTGGAAGCTTCCGGAACCAGTGGTGAAAAAGCCGTGATGAATGGTGTGCTCAATTTCAGTGTACTTGATGGCTGGTGGGCCGAAGGCTATAAAAAAGACGCCGGCTGGGCACTCACCGAAGAGAGATCATATGAAAACCAGGAGTTTCAGGATGAACTGGATGCCGAAAATATCTACAATACCTTTGAAGATGAAATTATTCCCGCATTCTATGAACGAAATGATGCCGGTATCCCTGAAAAATGGGTGCAATACATGAAAAATACCATCCAAAAGATTGCTCCGGAGTTTACCATGCACCGCATGTTGAACGATTATCAGCAAAAATTTTATAATAAACTGATCGAACGTTCCGATAAGCTCCGTGACAATGATTTTGAACAGGTTCGGTTGCTTTCATCCTGGAAACGCAAAATGCTTCGCGGCTGGGATAGTATTGAAATTGTAAATGTTAATCTACCGGATTCATCTAAGCGGCCACTGCGCCTTGGAGAAAAATTCACCGCTGAAATCATTGTAAATGTTAATGAGTTATCTGCAAGCGATATAGGGATTGAAGTCCTGTTCGGAAACAAGGTTAACGATGAAGTGAAAACACCGACTGCCATTGAAGAAATGAATGTGGCGGGTATAGATGGAAACATTGTAAGTTTTTTCATTGAACTGCCCACAACCCAGGGAGGTGTCTTCGATTACGCCATAAGAATGTTTCCAAAACACCCCTTGCTGCCTCACCGCCAGGATTTTAATCTCCTAAAGTGGATTTCACAGACTCAGGGTTAACTAAAAATCATTTTATAAACACATAAAAATTTTAAAACATGAAACTTCTCGAAGGGAAAGTAGCTTTAATTACAGGTGGGGTAAGAGGTATTGGTAAAGCCATTGCATTGCGTTTTGCACAGCAAGGGGCTGCCATTGCTGTATCAGACCTGAATTATGATGAACATTCCATCAGCCTTGAGAAAACTTTAACCGAAATGGGTATTAAAGTTAAAGCCTATGCTTCAGATGCCTCCTCTTTTGAAGCGAGTGATGAGCTTATCAACAAGGTCATGCAGGATTTCGGGCGTATTGATATTCTTGTAAACAATGCCGGTATAACCCGCGATAATCTGCTAATGCGCATGAATGAACAGGATTGGGATCTGGTGATAAAAGTAAATCTAAAATCGGTATTTAATCTTACCAAAGCCGTACAGCGCGTAATGCTGAAACAGCGAAGTGGCTCCATCATCAACATGAGCTCTGTAGTGGGAGTGGGCGGAAATGCCGGGCAAAGCAATTATGCTGCTTCTAAAGCCGGGCTCATTGGTTTTACCAAATCGATAGCTCAGGAACTGGGATCACGCAGCATTCGTTGCAACGCCATTGCTCCAGGCTTTATTGAAACTGCCATGACGGCTAAACTGAGTGAAGAAGTGCGCAATAACTGGATTAATTCTATCCCTTTGAGAAGGGGAGGCACACCCGAAGACGTTGCGGATGTAGCTCTGTTTCTTGCCAGTGATTTGTCCTCATACGTAACGGGTCAGGTAATCAGCGTTTGCGGTGGGATGCAAATGTAAGTCCCGGGTTGGTTTTACCTGTTGCCTGGCCTTTGCATCATCCGGAAGGAATAGCCGGAACTTACGGTATACCTCATCTCCAAATCTGTCAGATTTCTGGGGGTAACCAAGCTGTGATATCTAAAAAGTATGCTGTGATCAGTTTGCAAATGAAGACTGAATTGGGGTGGAGTGATCTGGTGTTGGATTTTCCCATCATCTGATTGGCATTGGTGGTATTAAACGTTACTCTGCCACAGCTTTTTACACACCTAAGCCATTAGCTTTTCAAGATAAATATCAATATAATCGTTCATTTTTTTGCGTTTGTACTGAACGATAAATCTTGGATGATCCAGTACTTCTATATTCTGAAAAATGCGTTGTTCATCATTGATTTTTTTGAAATAACTGGCATTCTTTTTACCAAGAATAATGACCGACTTATTGTCCAGCCCCCAATCCATTTGTTGCATAAGTGATTTAAGCATAAATGGCCGACTGCTTGCCAATAAAAGCGGATCGTCGTAATAGTTGCAATTTACGTTGTTTCCCCTGTGATTTCTTATTAGAAATCCAAGTGGGCAAATGGAATTTATGTAGTAGTCACCATAAAATGCTTTAGCACCTCCATAACGCTCAATCATTTTGTACATAAATACCGCAGATGGTTCATTACTGTGAAAGTCCTTTACAGGGATTTCACATACTTCATTCAGGCGCACCGTATCAGTAAAAGGCACACCAGTAGCGCCAGCCCCCAGTCTGCCAGGATTAATTCCCAGAATTACCTTTCGGGGAAGACTGTCGTGATAATATTTCCGGTAAAATTGTCCGGCTATTTTTGTAACAATACCTTCTTTTTCAAAGGGATTCATCACAGTAATGTTCTCAGGCAATTCCCCATCAAAACTGAGAGAACGATTGAATTTCATTATTTTTTCGTTAAGATACATATGAAAGGAATTCAGGTTCAACCAAATATTTAACCGTTTTTGGGTTATTTGGCGCACAAACAATAAAAAAATGCTCAATGAATCAGTGAAATAACCCCGTGTAGTCCAGTGTGAATACAGGTAAATAAAACAAAAGATTGTGATAACTGTTTCAATTTATTAATTTTGTGAGTATAAACCCTTAAATTCGCACTCTTATGAAAAAGCTGTTTTTTACCATTCTTATAATCGCAACTTTCACCATTACTTCATGGAGTCAGGCATGCGAAGGCTTTTATCCGCTAAAAACCGGAACTGTTATCGAAATGCAATCTTTTTCTGCAAAAGATAAACTGACCGCTACCAACCGTCAGACCATTCTGGAAGCGGATGAAACAGATGAAGGTCTGATCATTAAAGTAAAAAGCGAGCAATTTGATGAAAAAGGCAATGCCATATTTGAACAGGAATTACAGATGCGTTGCAAGGATAATGTATTTTACATGGATATGGAAAGTTTTCTTGATCCAAATACGATGAAAAGTATGCAAGATATGGAAGTAACCGTAGATGCAAGTGATCTGGCTTTCCCCTCACGCATGGAAGTTGGACAAACTCTTCCCGATGGCAGTGTTAGTATGAAAGTTTCCGGAGGAATGGCCATGTTGAATATGACCGTCAATATTATTAATCGTAAGGTAGAAGCTTTTGAAAGTATAACGGTTCCTGCCGGCACTTTTGATTGTTATAAAATTACCTATGATACTGACGTTAAGTCTATTGTGAAAGTCACAACCACTACCGCAGAATGGATTGCTAAAAACGTGGGCATGGTGCGGAGTGAAACTTATGATAAAAAAGGAAAACTCACCGGGTACACTGTGTTGTCGAAATTTATTCCCTGAGATTTTGAGTACTTTCTGCTAATTTTGCGGTGTTGAAAATGAATTTCCTGAAATCCGTTCTCTTGTTGTTACGCTAATATTACTGTTTTGAATTTTCAGATTATTTCGGGTTATTCATGGTGGTTTGCTCCCCTCTGTTTGTTGGCAGGAGCCGCTTATGCCATGTTTTTGTACTATCGCAACCAAACTGACGAAATTCCTCCCCAATGGCGATGGTGGCTGTTTTCGTTTCGCTTTATTACAGTTAGTCTGCTTGCCTTTCTATTGCTTTCCCCCATGGTTAGCCTGCTGATCCGTGATACTGAGAACCCAACCATCATCATAGGAGTGGATAATTCCCGTTCGATGGTTTTGACATCTGATAGCACAGTGCAACGGAAACAACTTCAACAGGTGGTGGCAGATTTAAGCAGCGCCCTGGGTGATGATCATCAGCTTAGTCTGTACAGCCTCGGACAAAACATTTCCGCTGATCCGGTATTGACTTTTGATGAGGGAGCAAGCAATATAGGTGCATTTTTCACCGATATGCAGAATCGCTATTACAATCGCAATGTAGGCGCTGTGGTTTTATTAAGCGATGGTATATACAATGTCGGAATCGATCCTGTGTATCCGGCACGATCATCAGGGTTCCCGGTTTATTCCGTTAAATTTGGCGATACTACCGTTTACTGCGATCTTTCGATTACTGCTGTTAAACACAATCAGATAGCGTATAAAGGAAATCGCTTCCCCATTGAAGCAATGGTGCAGGCCAGAGAAGCTGCCGGAAAATCAGCACTGATTACGATCCGTGCGGGTGAGACAGAAATTCTCTCAAAGTCGTTAAACTTTGTATCGAACAATCAGGTTATTTCTGTTCCTGCTTTTGCCGAAGCATCAGAAACTGGCATGCTGAAAATCACTGTAAAGATACAGGTGATTGAAGGTGAAACGAATACACGCAACAATGAACGGGTAGTTTTTGTAGAAGTTAAAGAAAAACGACAAAAGACCGCATTGCTGGCCAATGCTCCACATCCTGACCTCGCTGCCATCGAAAGAGCAGTTGGTCAAAGCAATAATTTTGAATTGGAGCAGTTTATTTCATCAGGCTTTAATTTTAATCCATCAGATTACAGTTTGTTCTTGTTCCATAACCTACCATCCACCTCCAATAACCTGGCAAAACTTGTAAGTGAAATAGAAAGGCTGAATAAACCCGGTTTATATATTCTGGGAAGTCAAACCGACATACAACGCTTCAACGGATTACAGATGGGACTTTCCCTGATCAATTACGCTAAACAGCAAAATGAGGCGATTCCAGCGATTGACGAACAATTCCCGTTGTTCACTGTCAGTCGTCAGATGATCAGCTTGCTTGATAATGCACCTCCGCTGGTGGCACCTTTCGCAGAATATAAGCAATCAACAGCTTTGTATACGCTTGCTTACCAAAAAATAGGCAACCTCAAAACAGATATGCCATTGCTCATGTTTGGTCAGGTCGATCAGCGACGCGTTGGGGTCATCGCTGGAGAAGGTATCTGGAAGTGGCGAATATTCGACTATAAGCTCAATAATAATCATCAGGCTTTTGATGATTTATTCGGGAAAATCATTCAATACCTTTCAGTGGAAGATGATGCCGGGCGTTTGCAGCTTTCGTGGCGGAATTATTATGCTGAAAACCAACCGGTGGAGTTTAGTGCGATAATCTATAACGAAAGTTTCGAGATGATCACTGATCCTGAATTACAAATGGTAATTACCGATGAAGCAGGGAAAACCTATGACTATACGTTCTTAACATCCGGCAGCGGTTACCAGTTAAATGCAGGAAATCTGCCTCCTGGTATCTACCGGTTTACCGCTATTGCTAACACCGGCAGCACCAGGCTTCAACGCCAGGGCAGTTTTTCCATAACTGCACTCCATCTTGAAGAGATGAATACCGTGGCCAATCATCATTTGCTCAATAAAATAGCAGTTGAAACCGGTGGGAGAACCTATTTCAGCAATCAAATCCAGGATCTCATTCTTGATCTCAAAAACCGGAATGACATAAAACCAATAATCTACAGCCGCAAACAGTTTACCGATATCATAAACTTTTTACCTGCTTTGATTCTTTTTATTGTATTGCTGGGTGCAGAATGGTTTCTGAGAAAATTTTATGGCAATTACTAAATGGTCTTCCTGAATGATTCTGTTTTATATAATTCTGATCTTAATTTCACTCAATTTTATAGGTGAACGATGGTTGAGTTACAAAAACCACCTCTCCCGGATGAACCCAATCCCTGCATCTCTTTCGGATGTTTATTCACAGGAAAGATACCGAACGTATCAGGAATATAAAACAGCTTCACATCGCTTCAACAGATGGGTTTCAGTCTTGTCTTTTACCGTAACTTTAATCATGGTAATCTATGGCTTTACAGCACTTCACTTTGCTTTGCTGAGCATAAACAATGAACTCATACGTGGGTTGGTTTTTTTTGCAATCCTGGGTGTAGGTAGTGAATTACTTTTTGCTCCATTCAGCATTTATGAAACATTTATTATTGAAAAGAAGTATGGCTTTACCACGACCTCTGCCAAAACATACGTAACTGACAAGCTCAAATCATGGATATTGGCGATTCTTCTCTTTGGAGGTTTTTATAGTTTGATTTACTGGCTCTATTCAATGTTTGGCTCAGATTTCTGGTGGATGGCCTGGTTGGTCATTTCCTGTGTAAGCATATTCCTGGCCTTCTTCTATTCCACCCTCATTGTGCCTCTTTTTAATAAACAAAAGCCATTAGGCCCCGGGTCCCTGCGGCAGCGTCTGGAGCAACTGGCACAGAAAAGTGGATTTACCATCGACAACATCTATGTAATGGATGGTTCAAAACGATCAACGCGTGCCAATGCTTACTTTAGTGGTTTTGGCTCAAAACGAAGGATAGTATTATATGATACTTTGATAGATAAATTTGGCGATGAGGAAATTGCGGCCGTGGTGGCTCACGAAATAGGACATTACCGGAAGAAGCATGTTGTTTTTTCTATCATACTTTCAGTAATGAGTACGGGGATTATGTTCTGGCTTTTTTCTCAGCTTGTTGGCCGGCCTGAGATTTATGAAGCTATGGGCATCGATGGCAAACCCTTTTATTTAGGTATAATCTTGTTTGGATTATTATATACTCCGGTTTCTATAATGCTGTCTCTTGGCTCCAATTATATTTCGCGGCGCTTTGAATTTCAGGCCGATGCTTTTGCGTCTTCACTCCATTATGCTATTAATTTACAAAAAGCGCTAAAAAAACTGGCAGCAGATGACCTTACCGACCTCACACCTGATCCGGCTTATGTATTTGTCCATTATTCTCATCCGCCCTTAGCTCAAAGGCTGAATCATCTTGAAAAGTTGCAGTGAGTTAAACCCCTGACCTGAATAAATTAAGGGTAAAAAAGGCCAGAGTTTCCAGAGCATCTATCTTTCGTGCACTTAAATAATCCTGGCCGGCTTCCCAGGTGTTGCCCAGTTTCTGATTGGTATATGCACGGTAAAGATAAGCACTCAGGCTATTGCGGTTAAGTTCAAGGCAAATGGTAAAATCCACCCTGGCTCCGGTATAATCCTTTAATTTAAGTTTATTGAATCCCCTGTGAAAATAGGCTTCTACAAAAGTGCTGTTTATTTTAACCGCCGTATCGCAAAACCGTATCGCCTCAGTATACTTTTTCTTATTTGTGGCTTCTATGGCCGCTTTTAAATAAGAGGTAGAGCTTCGCTGGGCAAAAACAGACTGTGTGGGAAGAAAGAGTATGAGTAAAATGAGTATCCTGTTATATCTGAGCAAAATCATTTTTTTAGTTTTATGAGATGCCTTCATTCGCAACTTTACCGGAACTTATAATAACATAAACTTCAAACAAATCCAATGTTTCTAAGTTTATCTATTCTGACGAAATTTTTCATGTAAAGTTACAAATTCTGCGGTATATAAAAAAAATAAATAATGAAGTTGTGTGCTGCAACTCATCACCCGAAAGAATGAAAATAATATATAACCTCTACCCGGAATGAAGACTTACCGCTTTTTTAAACGGGTATGGAGCTATGCCAGTAACTTCTTTAAGAAGTTGATTTTTTTATTTACAGGTATGCCCCGGCAGGCTACCCACCTTTGGGAAAAGTTGGTGGTAAGGCTGGCTCAAAGTTTATTGTTTATTTTGTTAATTGTAATATCTATTGATTTCAATTTATTCAATCTATTCGGCCCTTCTCCCAGATTGTTTGATCTTCAAAACCCTCAAAATAATGCCGCCTCTGTGTTATATGCTGCTGATGGCAGTATGATTGGCAGATATTATCATGAAAACAGATCTCCGGTTACCTTTGACCAGCTTCCTCCGGTTGTAATTAACGCGCTTCTGTCGGCAGAGGATATCCGGTTTTATCATCACCACGGCATAGATGTTAAGGCCACCACCGCTGCAATATTTAGCGTCTTTAAAGGTGATCGCAGGGGAGGCAGCACCATCACCCAGCAATTGATCAAAAACCTTTACAAAACACGCACAGGTGATCAAAAGGGATTATTACAGAAAATTCCCGGAATTGATATCATCGTATTTAAAGCAAAGGAGTACATCAGTTCCATTAAACTGGAAACCTTATATACCAAGAACGAAATTCTTACCCTATACCTCAATACGGTTGATTTCGGAAGCCAGTCGTTCGGAATTAAGGCAGCTTCCAATACCTTTTTTAATAAACCACCTGAAGAACTTATGATACAGGAAGCTGCCCTGCTCACAGGTTTACTTAAAGCCCCAAGTTATTACAGCCCGGTATCAAACCCAGATCATGCGCTTAGAAGACGAAATGACGTGCTCACGCAGATGTTACGTTATGAATACATAAATAAGCAGCAATATGATTTTCTCACGCGGCTGCCCTTATCTCTTAAATTTAACCATTATAAAGAGGAGGAAGAAGCCACTTACTTTAAATCTGCGGTAGCCCGCGAATTGAAAACCTGGTGTATGTCTTCCGGTTACGATATTTATCGGGATGGATTGAAAATATATACCACCCTCGATCCTGTTATTCAGGAACATGCCGGAATGGCCATGAAAAAACATATGAAATCATTGCAAAATAAATTTTATCAGCATTGGCAGGGCAGAGAACCATGGGTAGATGCCAATGGCAGAACCATCAATGACTTTATTGAAAACCTTGGCAGGCAAACTCCGGCATATAAATCATGGCTGAATCATTACGCAAACAATGGTGATTCAGCCTTAAAAGCACTTTCCATACCTCATAAAATGACCGTTTTTTCATGGGAGCAGGAGATTGATACCCTGCTTTCATCACTCGATTCAATTGCCTGGTATGCCCATATTTTAAATACCGGATTGGTAAGCATTGATCCGTCAAATGGTTATGTTAAAGCATGGATTGGCGGCAATGACTATCGTTATTTTAAATATGATCATGTTAATCAGGCCCGCCGGCAACCAGGCTCTCTGTTTAAGGCTTTTGTTTATGCCGCTGCATTTGAACAAGGAATGGGTCCCTGCGACCGAAGAGTTGACCAACCCATAAGGATCAAATACACTGAAAACGGGGAAGAAAAAATTTGGACGCCCAAAAATGCCAATTGGGTATTCACAGGAATCAATCTTTCCCTTAAAAGTGCGTTCGCGCGTTCGGTAAATTCAGTGGCAGTGCAGTTAACTAAAGAAGTTGGCTGGGATAAAGTGATTGAAATGGCGCAACGCTTCGGCATCACTTCTCCGCTTCTGAATTTGCCTTCCATCGCTTTGGGAAGTAGTGAAGTTACCCTTCTGGAAATGGTAAATGCTTATGCAGCCCTTGCCAATCGCGGTGAGTTTAATGATGCAGTATTGGTAACCAAAATCACTACCCACGATGATAAAATTATTTATATGCATCAACATCGTCCCCGAAAGATTTTAAATGCTGAGAATAGCTTTTTGATGGAAAACATGCTTCGCTCCGGCTTATCAGAACCAGGCGGAACTACACAGGGTCTCTGGAGTTTTGACCTGTTCCGGTATGACACAGATTTTGGAGGCAAGACCGGCACATCCTCAAACTTTGCCGATGGTTGGTTTGTAGGAATTACCCCCAGATTAGTAACAGGGGTGTGGGTTGGAGGAGAGTATCCCAGTGTTCACTTTCGGACTTCGCAAACCGGAGAAGGCCTGCGTACCGCACTCCCATTGTTTGGTTTGTTTATGGAAAGGGTTATGCAGGATGAAAACCTCAAACTGTTTAGAGGAAGATTTCCATCGCCTCCGGCTAAAGTGACCAAACCATATCAGTGTAGTTCTCCGGCATATGTGCCCAGGGATGCTGATTCCATTGCAAATTCAGGCATCGCGCCAGCGCAATAAAAAATAAATAATTGCGGTGAACAGAAAACAATATATTACACAGCTTAAAATGGTCTGAATATCTACCGTACTTCTGAAAGTAAGCCCTATTGAAGAAGTAAGCGTATTGTTGGGCAATGGAATCAGAGAACCTGCTGCATTTAATGGCAAATAATCTCCAATACTGCCGGGAAGTATGAAGCTAACAATGCGCTCGCCAATAAGGGCATATAAAACAAATACGATTGTAGCAATTCCCGAACGTCTGAAAATAAATGCGATCATCATCGAAAAGATGAGATAGGTAAGTAATTCAAGTGCATGTAAAGGTAAAAACCACAATCCCCCATTAAGCAGCGAAACATCACCCACCTGCTGATGCAGCAATCCCAATACTAAAGCAGTTAATGCAATTAAAATTACTATTCCCACAATTAAAGCTGAAATTACCAACAGTTTACCGGTTAAGAAATCCTTTCGGCTTAAACCCGAAATCAATTGCTGCCGCATGGTAAAAAATGAAAACTCATTGGTAATCAATAATATAATTAAAAGGGCTGGAATTATTTTTAAATATCCTGCTATATAGGTAAAGTTTTGCCATATGTATTTGGTCTGGTAAAAAGACAAACCCCTAAAAGGAGTAAAGGAGTCATCATTACTTTGTATGGTTATGTTATTGATAAAGCGCTGGGCACCAATAAACACCAGAACCAATAGTACGACATAGACCAGTGATAAAATCTTAAAGGCCCTGTAATGCCGTGTTTTGATCCATTCTATTTTTATTAAAACGGGAAGTTTTTCATTCATGACCCTGTACTTATGAGGATGATTTCTGAAGCAATTCCAGAAAATTTTGTTCGAGACTATGTTTATGCATGCTGATGTGGGAGCAGCTAACCCCGTTTTGATGCAAAAAATGGTTAATTTTTGCTGCATCGCTCTTTCCTTTGACCTTCAATTCAATCGTCTGGTTGTTAATTTTATGTGAAAGGTATTCCGGCAATTTTATTATGGCACTTTCCAGTGTGTTCAGGTCTTTAGCTGACAGTTCAAGGATTTCCTCTTCGCTCAGGAGTTCAGCTACCGGTCCGCTGAATTTTTTAATGCCCCTATGAAGAATTGCGACATGAGTGCATACTTTTTGAACTTCATCCAGAAGGTGACTGGCTAAAAGTACAGTAGTTCCTGTTGAGGCAACATTGCCAATTATATTTCTGATCTCGAAAATTCCTTCCGGATCAAGTCCATTGGTAGGCTCATCCAGAATAAGCACTTCCGGCTCACCCAATAAGACAGAAGCAAGTGCAAGCCTTTGTTTCATGCCATAGGAAAAAGTATGTACCTTATGGTTTCTGCGTGGATACAGATCTACCAGATGCAGAACTGATTCAATATCAGCGTTGTTCACTCCACGGATCAGGGCGGTTATTTGCAGATTATTGACTGCACTCAGATAAGGATAAAAGTTGGGACGTTCCAGTAAAGACCCAATACGCCTATACAGCGTTGCCTCTGAAGGTTTACCAAACCAATAGTAATTCCCCGATGTTTGTCTCAGTATGCCCAGAATAATGCCTAGAGTTGTGGTCTTACCACTCCCGTTGGGGCCAAGCAAACCATATACCTGCCCCTTATTTATATTTAAATCCAGCTTGTTTACTGCCTGAATATTTCCATACCTTTTGCTAAGTCCTTCCAGACGAAGGATTTCTATCGGAATTTCTGATTGTCGTGGAGTCTCAGAAGCTTTGATATTGTTGTAGTTCATACAGACCTGAAATTAGTGTGGCGCCTATGCATCAGTGCGGAAAATTACAAAATATATACCGAATACTAGCATGCCTGAATAAAATCCATTAACTTTGCACGTGCGTTCAACATTGTGGTAACCCTCTTTGTTGTATAATCATTAATCTCAAATAACTTAAAAATGACGATTTCAAAAAACAAAGTGGTTTCACTTACGTATGAACTTAAGCTGGATGATAATAAAGGTCAGGTAATTGATAAAGCTGACAAAGATCAGCCACTCGTATTTTTATACGGCGCCGGCAACCTGCTTCCTAAATTTGAATCAAACATCGAATCCCTGGATGTAAACGATACTTTTGAATTCACGCTTAATTCTGATGATGCATATGGTCAGACCAACAATGAAGCAGTAATTGATCTGCCGATCGATATTTTTAAAGTCGAAGGCAAAATTGATGAAGAGATGCTTCAGGTTGGAAATGTAATCCCAATGCAGGACAATAACGGGAATCCTTTAGAGGGATTGGTAGTTGAAATTGGTGACAATGAAGTTAAAATGGATTTTAACCATCCATTGGCAGGTAAAACACTCCACTTTACAGGAAAAGTTATTGATGTGCGTGATGCTTCCGAAGAGGAAATCAGTCATGGACACGTCCACGGCGCACACGGGCATCAGCATTGATGAAAAATAACCGGTATTTACACCGGCTTCTTATCGCCCAAGCGTGAAAACTGCCGGTTGTTTTCCCGGCTCAAATTTTAATTTCCGCCATTCAGCTATAGAATGCGTCCGGATAAACTCATGTTCAGTGGTGATGTTTACTGCTATACTAAAATTTAAAGATGCGCTGCAAACCTTTAGAATAGAAGCAATCATTTGATTGTTGCGGTAAGGAGTTTCTATAAAAATATGGGTATAACCATGTTGTTGGATTTCGCGTTCAATTTGTTTTAGCTTCTTTTCTCTTTCCGGTGGACGGGCAGGTAAATAGCCATGGAAGATAAATTCCTGACCATTTAGTCCCGATGCCATTAATGACATTATGATAGAAGAAGGCCCCGCAAGGGGCACAACCTGTATTCCCTTTTCATGCGCCAGTCTTATCAGCGAGTTGCCGGGATCGGCCACCGCCGGACATCCGGCCTCCGACAACAAGCCAATGGATTTACCATAAAAGGCAGGTGCTAAATAAGCGGCAATCTGGGTTTCTTCAGTATGCTCATTGAGGACAAAAAATGTAACGTTTCCGAAATCTTTCTTGTATCCGCATTTTCGCAGGAAACGCCGCGCCGTTTTCAATTCTTCTACCACAAAAACATCCAATCCTGAAATTATATGGAGATTATAATCAGGAATTACTCTTTCGGGGGGCGTTTCGCCCAATAATCCCGGGATAAGAATTAGTTTTCCGTTTGTGTTCACGCCTGATGTTTAAAAAGGCAGATGTCTCAAATCAACATTTCCGCCCGATAAAATAATCACTGTCTTTTTTCCGGCTACATTTACCTTTGTTTCGAGAAGTGCGGCCAGAGGAACTGCCGATGAAGGCTCTATAATAATTTTCATCCTTTCCCAGATAAGTCGCATGGCTTCCACTATGCTATCTTCAGAAACAGTTACAATTTCGTCTACAAAATTCATGATAACCGGAAAAGTAAGGCTACCCAGAGAAGTCCGCAGTCCATCGGCTATGGTTTGAGGGTTTTCAGAGGGAACAAATTGTTGACTACTGAAACTTCGGTAAGCATCATCGGCGCCCTGCGGTTCGGCGGCAATCACCCGGGTATGGGGCGAAAAGTATCGGGCCGAAAGAGCAGTCCCGCTTAGTAATCCGCCACCTCCAACGGGTGCGATAATCTGATCCACATCAGCAATTTCTTCAAAAACTTCAAAGGCGGCTGTTGCCTGACCTTCGATGATGTGCAGGTTGTTGTATGGGTGAATCTCAATGGCGTTGGTACGTTGTATGACTTCCTCAAGTGTGCTTTCACGCGACAGTAGGGTAGGGGCGCAAAATGTAATGCTTCCTCCATAGGATTGTGTAGCAGCTATTTTTACCCGATTGGAGTTCTCGGGCATCACAATATGTGCTGTTGTCCCAATCAGTCGGGCAGCCAATGCAAGAGCAGCAGCATGATTGCCAGAGGAATGGGTGGCAACTCCCTGTCGCAGATGTGCAGGGTCCAATTGCACTAGCGTATTTATGGCACCTCTGAATTTAAATGCACCCGCACGCTGAAAATTTTCACACTTAAAAAGTAGTGTTCCGCCAAATATTGAATTCAGACTGCTGCTGCTCAGCAACGGGGTATGATGTACCCAGGATTTTATACGTGTATTGGCGGCTTCTATCTGTCCCTTATCAGGATGCTGAATCATATTTTTTCCTGTTTTTTGATCTTCATGATCATGGCATCTGCTGCCTGCATAGACATGTGTAAAGTTTCTCTGAAATCTTCCATATCTCCCATATAAGGATCAGGAATGGGTATATTTTTTCCAGGATAGACAAGATTCATCAGGTAATCTACTTTTTCCATATCAGTTTGATTCCTTGCTGCCCTGTAAACGTCTCGATAATTTCCACTATCCATCACAAAGATATGATCGAATGCGTCAAAATCCTGCTTTTCAAACAAGCGTGCTTTCAGGTTTGAGATATCCAGACCATTTTCCCTGGCAACCTTTATGGCACGCGGATCCGGAGCATCACCCACATGAAAGGCCTCGAATCCACAAGAGTCAACTAACCCCTGAATATTGTTTTCGGCAAGCTTTTTACGCATAACGCCTTCAGCCAACGGAGAACGGCATATGTTCCCCAGACACACCATTAAAATTTTCACCATGGCTTATAAATTTAAAGAACAACCTCACCTAAATATAAGTGAGGTTGATACAAATGAACAAATTTTACAGAAAAATGCTCAAATTTTGATGTTTTTCTCAATTTCTTCTGCGTAATTTCTGAATTCCTTATCCGTTTCAATCAGATTTGTTACTGTACGGCAGGCATGAAGTACGGTGGCATGATCCTTATTTCCGCAGTGGAATCCGATGGTTGCCAGAGATGATTTTGTGTGTTTTTTTGCAAAATACATGGCCAGTTGCCTTGCCTGAACAATTTCTCGTTTGCGGGTTTTAGAATTCATATGATCTAATTGAATATCAAAAAAATCACACACAACTTTTTGGATGTAATCAATGGAGACCTCTTTGGAAGTATTTAGTATAAACTTATCAATCATTTGTCTGGCAAGCTCAATGGTGATTGCTTTCTTGTTCAACGAAGATTGTGCCATAAGGGAAATGAGCGCACCCTCGAGTTCCCTTACATTGGTAGTAATACTAAAAGCCAGATATTCAATTACTTCCTCTGGCATTTCGATGCCATCCTTGTACAAACGTTTTTTCAGGATAGCCAGTCGGGTGTCAAAATCGGGTACTTGTAAATCAGCAGCCAGTCCCCATTTGAAACGGGAGAGTAACCGGGGTTCTATGCCTTTAATTTCAGCAGGTGCCTTATCTGAAGTAATTACCAACTGATTGTTGTTCTGATGCAGGTGATTAAAGATGTGGAAGAAAATTTCCTGGGTTTTTTCTTTTCCCGAAAGAAACTGAATGTCATCTATTAACAATACATCTATCATTTGATAGAAGTGCACAAAGTCGTTTTGATTTTTGTTTTTTGATGCTTCTACATATTGTTGCAGGAACTGTTCGGTAGTTACGTAAAGTACGGTTTTGTCAGGAAATTTGTTTTTCACCTCAATACCAATGGCATGAGCCAGGTGGGTTTTACCCAGCCCATTGGCGCTATAGATAAAAATAGGGTTAAAAGAGGTCTTTCCGGGATTGTTGGCGGCTGCATAACCGGCTGAGCGCGCCAGTCTGTTACATTCCCCTTCAATAAAATTTTCAAATGAATATGATTCATTCAATTGAGAATGTACCTTAATCTTTTTCAAACCCGGTATCACAAATGGATTGGGAATTTCCTTGGCACCGCCTTTGTTTATGTCAATGGGCATGGAAACGGATGGATTATTTAATACACTTCGGTTACTGGTGGGGACTTTTACGGTGTAAGGCCCCCCGTTACCGCTGGCACTTTCCATGATAATACTGTATTCCAATCTTCCTTGTGCCCCAAGCTCATGCTTGATGGTTTTCTTTAAAAGGCCGATGTAGTGTTCCTCAAGCCATTCATAGAAGAACTGGCTGGGAACCTGAATGGTAAGAACGTTGTCGCTAAGCTTTACGGGTTGAATTGGTGAAAACCATGTTTTGTAGCTCTGGGAGTTGATGTTGTCTTTAATAATGCTTAGGCAGTTTTTCCACACTTCCTGGTAGTCTTTTTTCATTCTCGTTTTTATACTAAAGTGTTCCACAATACAGAACTTTCGCCCATTTTTCAAGCAGTGAATGATCCCAAAGTTATTTTACCCACATTCACAGCAACTTAACTTCCTAAAAGTTTCAGGGTGATTTATCAACAAAATTGCCTCTAATAAAGTTAAGAAAAAAATCATTTTGCTATTGTTTTTTACAAATTAATATTGTATACGGAAAAACCGGAATTAACACTTAAGGCTGTGAATCAATACTTATTGATGTTACTTGCATATCATGTTACATGCATATGTATTGCACAACCTCTTTCTTGTTTTGTCAGCCATCGATCTTCTGATCCGGATCTTCATTTTACAGTCCAGATTAAAATCAGATTCCAGTATTTCAACCTCATCCTCCTTTAAAACCCTCATCACATTATTCATTTCTTCATATTTGAAACGAAGTTCATATACTTCTTTTATCGTCTCCTGCACAATCTCAGCATTTGCAATTGCATCGGCAGCAGCAGAGCGGTATGCATTGATCAGGCCGCCAACACCCAGTTTAATGCCACCAAAATAACGCACTACCACCACCAATACGTTGGTCAGGTCATTTGACAACAATTGTCCATGAATGGGACGACCACCGGTGCCTGATGGCTCGCCATCATCGTTTACCCTCCAGGCCGATTTGTCAACACCTACGATATAGGCATAACAATGATGTCGGGCATCGTAATAAGTCTTTCGCAACCGTTCCAACTCCTGTTTTACCTGATCTTCAGTCTCCACGGGCAATGCAAAAGCAAGAAATTTACTTCCTTTCTCTTTATAGATGCCGGTAGATTCACTTAAAATTGTCCGGTAAGTATCCTCAAAAAGCATAATTTATCAAAAATTACTTCATACTAAAAGTAGTGTTTGATGTTCAAACCTACAGCTTTTTTTTGTTTTTTTGGGGTAGTTTCTGCTATTTTTTTTTGTTCTCAATGCTATCCTGTTCATACTCCAACAGATAGCAAACAAAAATAAAACCTGATTACCCGAAGTTAGTAATTCGCTACAATTACTAAATTTGCTCACCCAAAAAATGGCAACAGTTTACACGTTTTTAACCCGGGAAAAATATGTTTAGTAATTATTACGGCGAATGGGCTGCCTTACTTGTAGCTGTATTCTGGACCATCACAGCCATTGCTTTTGAACTGGCAAGTAAAAAGATTGGCTCATTGACTGTTAATCTGTTGCGTTTGGCCATTGCCATGATCTTGCTCGGAATTTATGGCTTAATAGTTAAAGGATCATTTTTTCCAATGGGTGCCGGAAGCCACCAATGGATTTGGCTTTCGGTTTCAGGATTGGTTGGTTTTGTGCTAGGTGACTTATTTCTGTTTCAGGCTTATGTGGTTGTAGGCGCCCGAATTTCAATGCTAATCATGGCGTTGGCTCCGCCCATTGCTGCCTTAACCGGTTGGTTATTGATGGGAGAAACCATACATGCAAACGGTATTGCCGGAATGATACTCACTTTTACCGGCATCAGTCTGGCCATTTTAAATCGTGAACCGGCCTTTAAATCAGAAAAACGCAGAAGAGTGCGTTTTAAATATCCGTTAAAAGGTATCCTGCTTGCATTTGGTGGTGCTGCCGGACAAGGTATTGGGTTGGTGCTGAGTAAATTTGGCATGGATGGATATGACCCCTTTGCATCAACGCAGATCAGAGTATTAACGGGAGTTGCCGGATTTTTAATCGTAATTACGGTTTATGGAAGCTGGAAATCAGTGAAATATGCTTTCACCCAAACTAAAGCATTAAAACATCTGACTATCGGAGCTTTCTTCGGACCTTTTCTGGGAGTATCTTTTTCGCTGCTCGCCATTCAATATACCTCCTCAGGTGTGGCCTCCTCTATCATGTCGATAGTTCCTGTGCTTATCATAGCTCCATCAGTTTTCATGATGAAAGAGAAAGTTACCTGGCCCGAAATAATTGGAGCTGCCATTGCAGTGGCGGGTGTGGTAATGTTTTTTATTTAAAGACTTTGTAAAATATTCATGGAGGCCGTTGTCGTCCTTCGTTGATATATTTATGAATATCAGAGCATTAGTCGTTTTAATCAGGTGCTATTTATCCTCAGAATTATACAGCAGCCAATCAGTCTTTAATCTTTTTGAAAGCCTGTCGTATGTTAACTTATCCATTATTTCACGGGTTGAATCGTCAATCGCTTTACTTGCCTGAAGTTTTACATACCAGTCTTCGTCCGGCTTCAGATCATTTGTGTGACGGGGAATAATGTGTAAATGCAAATGTGAAACGCTCTGACCTGCTGCTTCTCCTTCCTGTAGTGACCAGTCATAAGCATCTGCATCGTACAACTGAGTAATGAAACCGGTAACGACTCTGGCAAAAGTAAAAAACCGGCCTATTTGTTCGTCAGTCAACTCATACAAGCTTTCAATATGTTGCTCCGGTATAATGAGCGCATGCCCCGGCAGAATAGGTGAGTGATTAGGCACAGCCATGAAACCTGACTTATTGGCAAATGCGCTTTGCTGTACATCAAGACTACAAAATGGACAATGTTTTTTATTCATCAGTAATAATGTGTTTGTATTATGGGTTCATATAAATTCCGGTATTGTTCCTCCCTGCTTCCAAAACAAAATTTCCGGAAGATACAGTTTGGGTGGTTATCCTGAAGCGTCACCATCTGGTTAAACGTACAGGGTTCTTTTTCACACTTTCCTGAAATACAAATTGGATTCAGGTGGCAACACGAACGGCCCAATGGCCAGAAAAAATCATTCATTATCCAGACCGCATGGCCTGAAATATGGGCAATAAGTGCAAGCGCATCAATACAGGCTGTGCGAACAGGCTCATCAGAATCCTGCAACTGGCGTCTGATAAGTAATTCATATAATTCAGGATCAGATACTTCTACACAACCCATTCGGAGCAAAACCCGTTGCATGTGATAATCCATTATGGGCACATAGTGCTCCGGATCATTTATTGTGAAAATACCGGCATCGTACATCAGCTTCGCCAAAAATGAAGTTTTTTTCTTCCGTGGATCGGCAAAAGCCTCAACCTGACTAAGGATATTATAAATTCCATTATCTCCGCCTGACATATTCCCGGTAGCGGAAATAAGAGAGGAAAAGGAACCATTGTAATGACGGGTCACAAAATGGGCCAGTCCTTTTAGCAATCCTGCCCGCTCATCAAGCTGATCGAGTGTAGAATTGATTCCATTATTATCCGGAGAAAAAGCCAGACTCAATTCCGTGGAGATATCATCAACAGTGGCCCCGTCCATTTGTTGAGGGTGAAGTAGCCAGGAGTTATTTTTGGCAAGTTGCAGGAAACCCATTTCTAAATAATCCCATCCATAAAGTTTCAAACCGGCATGAACCAAAGAACGGGTCTGATGACAAATAGCAACCACATTAAAAAGCATGCTGAGCTTCAACTCAGGATCAACCTCTATACGTAAAAAATTACGTTGATAAAATTCATCCCTGATTGTTAAATTCTTCAGAACCTGACCACATGCGTTACATTGATCCGTATTGAGGTATACCTTATTATTATAGTTGGTGTGATTCACTTTCATTTATAGATGAAATTATCTGCTTAGCGGTAAGCAATCAATAAAATAGCAACTATTGCCAGTACAATGCCAATGAAATTGATAATGGATATTCTCTCTTTGAAAAATAAATAACCAATAATGGCAGACAAACTTACCACGCTCACATTCAGCAATGGAATAAAGACCGATACTTCCACCTGATTCAAACCTTTCAGCATAAAAAAGATGGAAGCCCAATTCAATAATCCAAGTACTATGCCGGCAACGATGGTGCTCAGGTTGATGCTCTGACGGGTTTTTGTCTGGGCAACAAATACCACCACCGAGCTTAATATAAACGCAAATACAAAAGCAGTGGCTGCATAACTCACATAGTCATTGGTTTCATTGCTTAAGAAGAGTGCCTGAGTGATTTTAACGGCAGAGTCATTCAGTCCGGCAAACAGAAATACCAGCAATGGCAGGAAAATGAGTTTCAGCCTGATTTCTTTATCACCCTTTCCCCACAAAGTCAATATTAAGGCCAGCAGCGCAAGTACAATACCTGAAATTTTAATATACCCTGCTTTGTCACCAAACATCAATAAACCAAATAACACCGGAATAATTACCGACATCCGGCTGCTGATAGCGGTAAGGGTAATTCCGGCCTTACTGGCTGAAAAAGAAAATAATACAAATCCGCAGACCAATAAAAATGCGGTAATTAAGGCCATGGAGAACCAGGGTGACTGACTCACTCCACTGATGCTTATGTTCCATTTAATGTAACTTAGCCCGAACAGTGCTCCCACCAGATAATTGAGGGCTATGGCTACAAAACGATTCACCTTAAACTCATCAAACACCTTGAGGGTGACCAGAATAAACGTGGATGCCAGTATGGCAAAAATGAGGTAAATCATAAATTTAACGAGTAAAAGGATGCTTATTTAATAATAAAAACAATGGTAAGCCGGTAGGCTCACTCCCGGAATGCAAAAAAATATTCCTGTTTTTATAAAGGGGATGTTGAAAAAATCCCGACTGCTGGTTATAACTTACAAGGTTTACAGCATCAATATCCTGGCTCAATGCGTCAAAACAATCAGCATAATGGGATTCAATTATATGTCCCAATGAAGTATGAGTCCGCATGGCAATGCTGATATGATTTTTTAACCATTTATTTAAGGTTGGTAATGGTCCGGAGGTGGCTACCATTAGAGTAAATAAGGACAACGACAATCCAAGCAACAAATGCGCCTCATCTTCAACCAGATGATTGGTTTCATTCAACAAGTCCAATTGTAATATTATTTGGGTTATCGTTTTCCTGTTATTCAAGGGATCAAAAGCGCCATAAAGGCGGAACGTTCCCGGAGCAGATGACAGGTGGAAAGCATGAGTAACATCAGTAGGTGTCATAAATTCCTGCTTCAGAAGGATGCCCGGCATTTTTTTTACACCTGCCATCTGGTTTATCAACTGTTCCATAGCTTCGTCGTCGCGATCAAGCCGGGCCCAAAAAATAAACTCAGCCAGCATGTTTGCTGCCTGTTTGTTAAGTCCGGATTCGATGAACCACTCTTCTATAAAAACAACAGACAAAGGCTGCTGAATAAGATAAAAAAAGAGTGCCATTAAAGGTACTTCTTTCAGTATGGCATGGTGCTTTCCCGCATTATCCAGGGAATTCATTAACTTCAGTGCATTGATTTTTGTAAGGTATTTTCCGGTGGTTGATGGCATTGCATCATGTAGATGGTTTGAAATCAATACCGGATTGTTAATGGATGCTGCTTCGGGAATCAACATAAATACTTCATCTGGGAAGGAATCGGTTTGCTTTGGACAAAGACTATCGGTTGGCAGCTGGGTCACGGTTTTAAAATTTATGGCAAAGTTATGGAAATACCCGTATCTTATGAAAAGATAAACTATCGGTCTTAAGTAATTTATATTTTACTTTGTATCATGAATAAAGATGACATGACTTTAGAACAGCTTCGGCAATGGCTGCAACATCAGATTGAGCCTGTTTATGGGAAGCAGGAAAGTGCTGTTATTGCCAGAACGCTTTTATATCATTTTGGCGATACTTCACCATCGGCCTATCAACTGATTAAGCACAATACAGCCTCACCGCAAATCATTGATAGCGTCAAAGAGGCTATCCCGATGCTGCTCAATTATACCCCTCTTCAATACATCACCGGTCGGGCCTGGTTTTGCGATCTGCTGCTTGAGGTAAAACCTGGTGTGCTTATTCCGAGACCGGAAACAGAAGAAATGGTAATGATGATTATAAAAACCCTTAACCACGATTTGCCTCACAATACGGCTATCCTTGATATCGGAACCGGCAGTGGAGCCATTGCCATTACACTTGCCCGGCAATGGGAGTATTGTAAAGTTCACGCAATGGACCTTAGTCTGGACGCCCTCGAAATTGCAAGGCAAAATGCCATTCGTAATAAAGCTCACATTGAGTTTTTACAGGGTGACATATTAGATGAGTCATACTGGCCTGCTTTGCCGGGAGAGCTTCATTTAATAGTCAGTAACCCACCTTATGTATTGAATTCCGAAAGGGCATTAATGAAACTAAATGTATTGAAACATGAGCCGGGAATTGCTCTGTTTGTGCCGGATGATGATGCACTGCTTTTTTACCGGCAAATAGGTAGGTTTGCCCGAAAAAATTTGCGTTCGGGAGGCAGACTTTGGCTTGAAATCAACGAGAGCTATCCCAGACAGGTGGAGGAGTTTTTGTTAGAGGAAGGTTTTTCAAACATTAAAATCCATAGGGATTTCAGAGATAAATTCAGGTTTATATCAGCAGTCAATGAAAAATAAGATATATTTGTCCCGCTAAGCAATTGTGGTTTAGGTTCATTCCTCTTCAAACAATAATGCTTACGGTGTTGTTTTATCTTTGATCCTAATAAATTATTATGAAAAAAATATACCTGCTGTTGCTTTTTTTATTTCCTGCTATACTGCTGAATGCTCAGGACAAAACACTTTATGTGGTTAAGCTTACCGATAAAGCAAATTCCCAATTTCACATTTCTGAGCCTGCCGCTTTTCTTTCTCACAGAGCCATTGAACGCCGGCTTAGACAGAACATACCCATTGATGAAACGGATTTACCTGTATCTCCCGCTTACCTTAAGCAGATCCGGCAGGAAGGTGCAGAAATCGTCTACAGTTCGAAATGGTTAAATACAGTGATACTGAGCATTGAAAACCAAAGTATATATGCTAAAATTGCAGCCAAACCTTTTGTTAAACGTATTTATAAAGAGACCCGTTTGTTTGAAAATCAAGCCAATAAGCCTTTCTTTGACAATGAAATTATTTATAAAAATTCACCAACAAACAATGTTTATCCAAAGAATACTTCTGCCCCAAATGTCCTGAGTTATGGCGCATCATTCAATCAGGTAAATATGATTGCCGCAAATCAACTTCATAACCTGGGTTACATGGGTCAGGGTTTCACCATTGCTGTAATTGACGCAGGTTTTAAAAGTGCTAACACCATGGCCGCCTTTGATAGTTTGAGGGCCAACAACCGCATACTGGGTACCCAGGATTTTGTGTCTCCTGGCAATAATGTTTATCAGAATACCATGAGTTCTCATGGAACATATGTATTATCAACCATGGCTGGTTGGTTGCCGGGTCAGTTGATAGGCACTGCACCACATGCCAATTACTGGCTGCTTCGTTCGGAAGATGCAACGGCTGAATATCTTATGGAGGAGTACTATTGGGTAAAAGCGGCTGAATTTGCAGACTCTGCGGGTGCAGATATCATTAACTCATCTCTTGGATATACTTTGTTCGATAATCCGGCAGAGAACCACACCTACGCTGATATGGATGGCAACACCACGGTGATAACCAAAGGGGCTGACCGGGCTGCATCAAAAGGTATATTGGTGGTAAGCAGTGCAGGTAATTCAGGTAATAACCCCTGGAAATATATATCTGCACCTGCGGATGGCGACAGTGTGCTTACTGTTGGTGCGGTTAATGCTGCGGGTATTTATGCCGGGTTCAGCTCTATCGGTCCGACATATGATGGCCGCACCAAACCCGATGTAAGTGCACAGGGTGCCGGATGTGTGCTTGCAAAAATTCCAACTGGCATTACACAAGGAGATGGAACCTCTTTTTCATCGCCCATTATTGCCGGCGCTGCTGCCTGTCTGTGGCAAGCCAACCCGACGTATTCAGCACAGGAAATAATTCATGCCATCAAACAATCTGCAACCCTTAATTCAAACCCTAATAATCAGATAGGGTGGGGCATACCCGATTTTTTGGCTGCATCCAGCAAGTTAACCGTCATTATTCCTCAGGAGACAGACCCTTTTGATAGACTAACTGCCTATCCAAATCCAATTTTGAATGATCAGCTTATGGTGGCTTTGGAATTAAATAATCCCGAAACAATAGATATCCGGATCTACAATTCCTATGGAAGGGAAGTTTTTGCCAAAACCGGGGTAAAACTGGCACAGGGTAAAAATCTGATAGCCCTCAATCAATTAGATGCATTGAATAAAGGCATTTATATGTTGCAGGTTTCTGATGGCTATTACGTACAAACCCTGAAATTGCTGAAATAATTGCAGAAGCACTTTTTATTTATTTTATTGGGTTTACTCAGCCTGTCAGATAATTTATTTTGGCCTGCAGCAATGTCCAGCCTCCTTTCACTATCCTTATTGGCTCTGTTTCATTTTTTAATCAGTTTTTTTTCCATTAAAGTTAATCATAGTTTTTCTGAAGATAAATTCAACCACAGCGTAATTTATTATAAGAATTTGAATAACAGTCATTTATACGCCAATATTCGCAATCTTTCCTCCCTGAGAATAGTATATATTATGCTTAATTTCATCAGGTGATAAATACCCCTGCCCATTTTGCGATATTGTCCATGTCATTAAAAGAATATATCCTTCTTGTCTTTTCATAATTTTAAAACAGTAGATATAATTCTTTATCATTAAACATGGCAAAGATTCATCACTTCAACCTCTATATGCAGGATTCTGAATGAGAGCCATATGGCTTTTGGTAATATGGGGGACTGTGTTGGGGGAAATGTAGCTTACTCCCGCCACAATCTCCCAAAAATATGGTCATTCAGACCGAAGCGATGAATCTCTTAAAAATCATGCATCCAGCACAAATGACACTTTCCTTAAACATCCCATCAATACTGTGTAATCAAAAATAATGATGAGATATCGCCTTGTTTGCTTCCAGGATGATGCGTCAGTTTCGACAATTTGTACTCAAGGGGACATCCAGTCATGTGAAGATAAATAGGTAGAGGTGCCAAATGTAAAAACCATGATCAAAACTCATGAAAACAAATTAACAATTGTTTATTGAAAGACATTCAACAAATGTTAACATCCTTTAGTTAACAAACGTAAATGACGGTACAAATGTTAATATGTGTATAACCCTGTTACATTAGTAACAACGGATAAATTCATTAAAATTCCATTAAAAAATTAGGTATAATATTGATATTCAGCGGTTATAAGCCGTTATAAGAACAATAAGTATAGCTAATGACTGCAATACAGACTAATTTCTACATAGAATCAATAAATATATAACAAATACATAATCAATATAATATATCATAATATATGAATCAACGATTTAGATAAATCAAAGAACAATTTGAATTAACAAATGTAAATTTAGTATATTTTGGAATTCGAAAAATATAATTTACCTTTGTAATGACATTAAAGGTACTTTATGAACCATCGAGTAGAATTGTTGATTAAACTCAAAAACCTTACGCCGGCGCAGTTTGCCGACGAACTAAAGGTGCAGCGGGCCAATGTTTCTCACATACTGAATGGAAGAAACAAACCCAGTCTTGATTTCGTACAGCGTATTATCAGGCGCTATCCCGATGTAAATATTCGATGGTTGTTATTTGGGGAAGGCGAAATACTTGCTTTGAGCCACCAGAATAATGACAAGATCGATGAAACTAAGAATGAAGATAAAAAAGATGAGACCACTCCTCTAAAGCCGGGTGCCCATGTTGTCGCCATGAAGTTATTTCCTGACGAAGATACATCACCGGACACAGAAAGCATTCCTGAAGCGGTAAAAACTGAAAAAATTGATGTACAAGAAGCTGATTTACTGGAGGATATTGATAAAAATCAAGCTTCTGAAACAGAGAACAAAACAGGCACAGAAAAATCGGGGACTGAAAAAAAACAGCTATCTGGTACGCAATCTCCAAACTATTCTGAATATAACCCTACTCAAGCCGGTGTTAATAAAGCAAAAGATCAGAAGCAGGTGGTTAAAATTATTTTCTTTTACTCCGACCGTACTTTCGAAATATTTCTTCCAGAAGAGAAATAGACCTACATCAGTTCCAGATCAGAGAAGAAAAAATGACTTTCTATAAGGGCATTTTCATCGCTGTCAGATCCATGAACTGCATTTTCTTCCAGGGATGCTCCAAACATTTTCCGAACTGTACCTTCTTCCGCTTCCATGGGATTGGTGGCACCTATCAATTTACGGAATGCATTTACGGCATCTTCTTTTTCCAGTACGGCAGCATACACTGCTCCCGATGACATAAATGAAACCAGACTATTGTAAAATGGCCTTTCTTTATGTACCTCATAAAATTTTCCTGCCTGCTGACTGCTGAGTTTAACTTTTTTGATGGCAAGAATATTAAATCCGGCTGTGATTATCATATCCAGAATTTTACCGCTGTGTCCGGCTTGTACAGCCGAGGGCTTTATCATGGTGAATGTTAAATTGCCTTTCATGAGATTTATTATTTATTTTAGGGATAAGGTTTTAAATTCATATGTTTGGATGACCTATTAACAATATTTCTATTTTTGTGTTCGATTTAAAACCCTAAACTTCATACATTTTGAGTAAATTTTCCCGGGATTCACTAACTGAACTACAAAACCTGCTCGAAACTTCAGGTCCTCTGCTTATAACCACCCATTATAATCCGGATGGTGATGCGCTGGGTGCTTCACTGGCCTGGCTACATTTCCTGCGTAGCCGGGGTAAAGCTGTTAACCTGATCGTCCCAAACGATTTTCCTGATTTTCTGGGTTGGATGCCAGGAATCGATCAGGCCTTAATTTATTTCCACCATCGTCATCAGGCCGACCGCCTTCTTGCTGAAGCTGAGATGATCTTTTGCCTCGATTTTAACACTTTTTCACGTGTCGACCTCTTTACCAAAGAGTTGACGCAATCTTCCGGCAAAAAAATTCTGATTGATCATCATCCCGACCCGGCAGCAGAGTTTGACCTTTATTTTTCGGTCACAGAAACTTCTTCTACTGCTGAACTGATATATGATTTAATTAATGACATTGGCACCGTAGAGGAAATTACCAAACCCATTGCGGATTGCATCTACGTTGGGATTATGACAGATACTGGCTCCTTCAGTTATGCCTGTAATTATCCGGAAACCTATGAAGCAGTTGCACAATTGGTACGAAGTGGCGTCGATTGTGAATCCATTCACCGATTGGTTTATGATACCTATGCTGAATCGCGTATTCGCTTGCTGGGATATTGTCTGAGCGAACGTATGGTAGTTCTTGATGAATTTGCCACAGCCTATATCTGGTTAAGCATAGATGATTTAAATCAATTTAATTTTAAACCCGGTGATACAGAAGGTGTTGTTAACTATGCACTGTCGATCAAAGGTATTGTCTTTGCGGCCCTGTTTACCGAAAAAAAGGATAAAGTCCGGATTTCTTTCCGCTCCAAAGGCGACTTTTCTGTGAATGAATTTGCTAAAACTTTATATAGTGGCGGTGGGCACCGCAACGCTTCAGGCGGTGATTCTTTATTGCCATTGGAAGAAACATTGCTGCAGTTTGAGTCTGTATTGCCGGAATATAAAGATGCCCTCAGGCAAACCATCAAACAAATGGAATACAAATCTTAACCGATAACCCATGAAAATCGTGCATCTTCTACTTTTACTAATCCTGTCAGGTTTTCTTCCGGGCTGCAACTCACAACATCATCGGGAAAGCAGAGGAACAGACCAGAAATCGCTGGAAGAGCCGTTAATTCAGGCGAACAAGCAGGCCATCAGGGCAGAAGAGCAGCAAATAGAAGATTTCATTAACCGCTATAACTGGAAGATGACAGAAACAGGCTCAGGTCTGCGATATGCGATTTATCATCATGGAAAGGGTGAAAAGGCGGAACCCGGTAAGATAGCTGTGCTCAAATACAACGTGAAACTCATTAATGGTGATGAAATTTATAATTCGGCCAGGGATGGTCTGAAAAGTTTTCTGATTGGAAAGGGCGGAGTAGAAAGTGGCCTCGAAGAAGGAATATTATTACTCAGAGTGGGTGACCGAGCAAAATTTATTATACCTTCGCACCTCGGTTTTGGACTCCTTGGTGACCAGGGCCAGGTGCCACCCAAATCAACCCTTATTTATGATTTGGAATTGGTAGCATTAAACTAATAATCAAAATTTTAAGTAAATTTTCTGGCAAATGACCTTTAAAAAATTAAATCTTGTCCTGGTCACTATGGTTTTGGTGGCCCTGGTTTTCTCCTGTTCCAAACATCCGGGTTTCAAAAAAACTTCCGATGGTTTGTATTACAAATTTCATGTTAAAAGCGACGATACCACTAAAGTGAAACGTGGTATGATCCTGGAAATTCTGATCAATTATTCCATCAATGATTCTGTATTATTTAATTCTGCCGACAATCCCGGTGAATTTCTTATTCCTCTGGATTCAGCCACCTACAAAGGAGATCTTTACGATGCACTTGCCATGATGGTTCCTGGGGATAGTGCCACTTTTATCAGTAGTGCAGATTCGTTTTTCCTGAAGACCATCCGGATGCCAACGATACCCGATTCCGCTTTTATAGGTAAAGACATTCAATTCAACATTAAAATGATTTCAGCCAAAACACGCGAACAACTGGATGCACAGCGTCGGGCTGAACTTGCAGAGCTTAAGCTTCAGGATGAATCTCTGTTTGATCAGTTTCTCATTAAAAGAAATGTCAATATTGAACCTCTTGAATCCGGAGTATACTACATTGAAGAAATTAAAGGTACCGGACGTAAACCCGCTGACGGAGATATGGTTACCGTTCATTTTATTGTTTCCACTATTCAGGGCGATACGCTTTATTCCAGCTATGAACAAGCCCGTCCTATGACCTGGGAAGCAGGTAAAATATTTGATAATGAAGGGGCTACAGAAGGACTCAACCGGATGTCCAAAGGCAGTAAGGCTATGGTCATTGTTCCTTCCGAACTCGCTTTTGGTGAACAGGGCAGGGGACAGATTATTGCTCCCAATACCAGTCTGGTTTATGAATTTGAAATCGTTGATTTCAAACCCAAATCTGTTTATGAAGCAGAGCAGGAAGCCATTCGCAAAAAAGCCGAAGCAGAAAAAAACAAGGCAAGCCTTGATGAAGCCTCTGAAAGAGCTTCATACATCAAAAAGAATAACATTACAGTAAAACCAACTGCCAGTGGACTTTATTATATTGAAACCAAAGCAGGCAGCGGAGAACAGGTAGTGAGCGGTAAAACGGTTAAGGTTCATTATACCGGAACTTTGCTGAATGGCCAAAAATTTGATTCTTCTGTCGACCGGGGTGAACCCATCGAATTTGTACTGGGTCAGGGTCAGGTCATTCAGGGTTGGGATGAAGGTATCGCCATGATGAAAGAAGGGGGTAAAGCCCGTCTGATCATTCCTTCAAACATCGCCTATGGCCCTCAGGGTCGTATGCCGACCATTCCACCAAATTCAACCCTGGTTTTTGATGTGGAACTAATAGATGTAAAATAAATCGTATAACAAACAACCGGAAAAATGCCATGACACTGAGTTATGGCATTTTTTTTGAGTTAGATGTCAATAATTTCAGGGGAGATATACCGCGGATCCAATACTATAAATTCAGGATTAAGCAAAGTATCACGATGATAAGACAAACGTTTTTTACCCGGGTAGGAAACTACACTCATGCCTGCTCCTTCAGCAATGGCCTGACCGGCAGCAGTATCCCACTGCATGGTAGGTGAAAAACGGGGATAAAGCTGTACCATACCTTCAGCCATACGGCAAAACTTAATCGAGCTTCCCACATTGATGGTTTTAACCGAGCTAAAATGGTTTTTTATCCGTTTTAACCAGGTTTCTGCTTTATTTGAAAAATGCGAACTGCTTAACATAATCCAGGTGTCCTTTGATTTTGGAACCACGGGTAGTTTCAGGGAAGCATCCAGCCAGTCGTGAAAAGTAGTTTTCTTTATAAGTGGTTCCTCATCTTCAAGAATAAACCGGTAGGATCCCATCTGCTGCCCACCGAAATAGAGCTGACTGCCTGCGGGAATAAAGATGACACCGAAAAGCGGAAAACCATCCTCGATTAAAGCAATATTAACCGTAAATTCTCCATTACGTTTTACAAATTCTTTGGTACCATCCAGTGGGTCAATAAGCCAGTAACGGCTCCAGCTTCTGCGAATGCTCCAGGACGGGGCATTTTCTTCTTCGCTTAATAGAGGTAACCCGCTTTCGGCAAGTAGGGATTTGATGCAGTTGTGGGAAGCCAGATCAGCATCTGTCAGCGGACTCTGATCCGGTTTATAACTCACCTCAAAATCCCGGTTGTAGATGGCAGCGATAGCCGCACCGGCCTTTATGGCTGCGTCAATGGCTATAGCATAAAGTTCATTCGTAGTATGGGCAAATTCAGACATGGTCTTTTTTTATGTGCGTAACTTATTGATGGCCAGATTCAAATCACTAAATTCTTAAGTTTTAACTCACTCATGCTTATGCTTCATTTTTAAATAATTCCTGCAGAGCGAACATTTCATCGCGTAGCCGGGCTGCTTCAATAAAATTGAGTTCTTTGGCTGCCTTTTCCATAGCTTTTCTTGTTTGATTGATGCTTTTCTGTAACTGATCCTTATTCATGTATTTCACTACCGGATCAGCCGCAAGGCTAAGGTGGTCGGGCCCGATATAGGCTTTTTGACCGGTTACCTGGTCTACCACCGAAGTTTGCCCCATAATGGCGTGAAGCGACTTTACAATTTGTTTCGGAGTAATATTGTGCTTTTCGTTGTAGGCTACTTGTTTTTCACGTCTGCGATCGGTTTCATCAATGGCCCGGCGCATAGAATCTGTTATTTTATCAGCGTACATAATCACTTTGCTGTTGATGTTACGGGCAGCGCGTCCTGCGGTTTGAGTCAATGATCGTTCCGATCGCAGGAATCCTTCTTTATCAGCATCCAGGATTGCTACCAAAGATACTTCGGGCAGATCCAGACCTTCCCGCAACAGGTTCACTCCAACCAGCACATCAAAGGCGCCCATGCGTAAATCCCTGAGAATTTCAACGCGCTCCAGGGTGTCCACATCAGAATGGATATATCGCGAATTGATGTCGAGCCGGGTAAGATATTTGGTAAGTTCTTCTGCCATACGCTTGGTAAGGGTGGTAACCAGAGTACGACCACCATTTTTGACGGTTTTACTAATTTCTTCCAACAAATCATCCACCTGATTGCCAGCCGGACGCACTTCAACCGGCGGATCAATCAGGCCGGTAGGCCGGATAAGTTGCTCAACCACAACCCCTTCAGATTGCTGAAGCTCAAAATCAGCGGGAGTAGCACTCACGTAAATGGTTTGACCGGTCAGATTCTCAAATTCATCAAATTTTAAAGGCCGGTTGTCCATAGCAGATGGCAGCCGGAATCCATATTCCACCAGGGTTTGCTTCCGCGATCTGTCGCCGCCATACATGGCTCTGATCTGTGAAACTGTAACATGACTTTCGTCAATTACCGTTAAAAAATCATCCGGAAAGTAATCCAGCAGACAGAAAGGCCTGGAGCCTACTGCGCGTCCATCAAAATAACGCGAATAGTTTTCGATGCCTGAACAATAGCCAAGTTCGCGCATCATTTCTATATCGTAGCTCACCCTGTCCTCAAGCCGTTTGGCTTCCATTGGCCGGTCAAGTTGTTTGAAATATTCAGTTTGCTGAACCATGTCATCCTGAATTTCATCCAGGGCCGACTTCATTTTATCCTTTGATGTTACAAAAATATTGGCTGGATAGATATTTATACTTTCCAGTTTCTCAATTACATGACCATCAATGGGATGAATGGTTTCAATGGTTTCCAGTTCGTCGTCCCAGAAGATAAGCCTGACTGCAAAATCGCTATAGGCTGGAAATATATCCACAGTATCGCCTTTAACCCTGAAATTTCCCCGCGTAAAGTCCGCTTCAGTACGGCTGTATAAACCTTCTACGAACGACCACAGTAGTTTATTGCGTGCTACTTTGTCCCCCCGTTGCAGATGAATTACACTGTTGGCAAAATCGGCCGGATTGCCAATGCCATAAATACAAGAAACCGAGGATACCACAATGATGTCACGCCGTCCGGAAAGCAGAGATGAGGTAGTACTCAATCTTAATTTCTCAATTTCTTCGTTTATGGATAAATCCTTTTCAATATAGGTATTGGTAGTTGGAATAAAGGCTTCCGGCTGATAGTAATCATAGTAGGAAACAAAATATTCTACTGCATTCTCGGGAAAGAATTGTTTAAATTCTCCATATAGCTGTGCTGCAAGTGTTTTATTGTGGCTCAGTATCAAAGTTGGCCGGTTTACCCGGGCAATAACATTGGCTATGGTAAAGGTTTTACCCGAGCCAGTCACTCCAAGCAATACCTGAGCGGGATCGCCCCGGCGCAAGCCTTCCTCAAGCTGCTGTATGGCTTCCGGCTGATCGCCCGTAGGTTGAAAATCAGATATAAGTTTAAAATCCATGTTTTGTACAAAAGTATAGAGTAATTTTCAATCTGTGTCAAAAAGAAACAATCATTCGGTAAGATCAAAGCTTATGCCAACAGGATAATGATCAGAATGACCAAATGAAAAGTGCTCATAATGCATGGCACGTATCTGAGGAGCGGTAAAAATGTGATCAATTTTTAAAGGGAAAGTACTCTTTAGATAGGTTCTTCGCCAACCGTGTCCTTTAAGGAAAGAAGCATCTTTCAATCTGATGCCAATCTGCCGGTAGGCATAGGAAGCAGGTGTATCGTTAAAATCTCCGGCAAGCAATACAGGAAAAGGACTATCCTCAATCAATTTCTTTAAAGCTTTAATTTCAAGAGCGCGATGTTTAAAAGCATTTCTTAACTTACGGAAAGTGCGAATGAGCTTGCGCAAAGTAGATCGTTTTATGGTTTCATTTACATTGGGTTGAAGCAACTTCCGTTCAGAGTTCAACATAATTGATCTCAGATGAACATTGATGAGCCGGATGGTTTGTTCGGGAAAGACAACATCTGCATATACTGCAAACACTTCTCCGTGTGAGCTGAGTTTCCCACCATTGATTAAAGGATATGCAGAAAATATAACATTGGTATTTGAACGCTCTTTTGGAAAATAATGTGGGTATTGCCTGTAAATCTCATCATCAGATTTGATTTTTCGGAAATGAAATTCCTGGAAAAACATAATTTCAGGCGATTGCATAAGTAAATCTTTCAGTACTCCATTCCCTTTCTCAGCGGCTTTAGCTTTTCGGGGCATGTAAAATCCCTCAATATTATAGCTGATCAGGTTATATTTTCCAATATTCCGGTTGGCTTTAAGCGGAAGCGAATAATGACGAAGCATCAGGGGTGATCCGAGTATTAAAAATATCAATAATATCCAAAACCATCTTCTGTTTTTCAGATTAAACAGGGTATTCAGTAAATGAATTCCATAAAGGATTGGAAAGCCCAGACCAGCAAACGCAAAAATGTAGCAGATGCCGGGGTTGATAAATCCTGCCAGAAGCGATGTCAGATAAATGATAAATGCTAAGGCTGAAGTTGTTAAAAAGACTATTCGGGATATCTTGTTCACTCTCATTTTTGAGCAGGAGGATTGAAAACTAAAAGTGATTTTATTGGATAGTGATCTGACCAGACTTTTTTTAATCGATCGAAGTTAAGTGCTGTAAAATATTTATCCTGATACAACAAATAATCGATTCTAAAATAGGGCATGAGATTACCTGCATAGGTTTCACTAATGCCTTTGCCGGCTTTGCGGTATGCATCGGTGAGGTTAGCAGCAATCTGGTGGTATGCATAAGAAGAAGGTGTATCATTAAAATCGCCACAGACAATAACAGGGTAGGGGGATTCGGTAATTTTTTCTCCAACTGCCCTTGCCTGGGATGCTCTCCGTATAAAAGCACCCTGTAATTTTCGTAATATCTTTTTTGACCGCTCCGAAAAAAAATCAGAATCTTCCTGTCGTTTTCTTAATTCAGTAACAAAGAGATAATCTTCCTCACTTAGCTGAATAGACTCAAGATGCAGATTGAACAGCCGTAAGGTGTCTCCATTTTTCACTATATCTGTATACACACAGGTATTGAATACATTATCCTTAAATCGGATGATACCTGCATTTACGATGGGCCAACGGCTGAAAGTTGCAATACCGTAAGGCCTGACTTTACCATTAAAGCTGGTATATATGATATATTCATGCTTTAACCCGCTATATTTACGGATAGAATCTGCAATAACCACATCATCATGTTTACCTGCATGAAATTCCTGGATACATAGCAAATCGGGCTGGCTGGCGTTGATGTATTGAAAAATACTATCAGTCAGCTGTGATATCCGTCCATGTTTCCAGTTATAAAGATCGAAAAGCCTGACATTATAAGACAATAAATTTATGTTTGAATCGCTTTTTTCTATGCCGGCAGGTTGGCGGTTGAACTGCATAAAATTACCCAGTCGTCCCCATATCAGCAATGTAGAAAGCACGGGAATGAACATAAATTTGGGCCGGACAAACAGCCAGAGAGGCAACATCAGGATATTAAGCAGGGCGATCCAGGGAAAAACCAGGCCTGTAAAAGCCAGGGGCCAGAAGCGATCAGGAGGGATGTATGCGGCCAGGTAACCCAGGAGTAAGACAAAGAGGATCAATCCTTGCAGCAACAGCAAGAGTCGTGAAAGAAAACTGAATCCTGGTCGTTTAAGTGACTTTGCTGACATAACTATGCCATCGCCCATTATGGTTTTTTACTGTTTGAAAATAACAATTCCTTTTCTTCTGAGGTTAAACTATCATATCCCGAGCGCGAAATTTTATCGAGTATGTGATCGATTTTCTTTTGTTTTTCGACCTTTGCAATGTTATATTCTTCATCTGTAAACGGACGACCGGATTGACGGTAAACCTTAAATTTTCTGCGCTTCTGTCCTGATTGCCAACGGGTACGGGTGCGGGAAAAATTCACCCAGCCAAACATCCGGGTAATATCATAGCCAGGCAGCATCTTTACCCAGGCAAATCCCCAAAGAGCGCCGCCAAGATGAGCCAGGTGTCCGCCGGCGTTTCCAGAGTTTAACATAAACAAATCCATAACTATAGAAAAAATGGCAATATATTTAATTTTCACCGGACCTAATAAGAACAAATGTATGGTGTAATTGGGCACATAAAAAGAGATAGCTACCACTATGGCAAGCACTGATGCAGAGGCACCAAGGGCCATGGCTGACTCTCGTACCTCAACAAAAGCGGGAAAAATATTGAAGGCAATCATATAAAATAAACCTCCTGCAATGCCTCCAAACAGGTAGGTGCCCAACAATTGTCTTTGTGATAAATACTGTACGAAAATTACTCCGAACCACCACAGCCACAACATATTAAATAATATATGCAGGAAACTAAAATGTAAAAACATATAGGTGATTAGCGTCCAGGGACGGGCCAGAAAAGCGGTAAATGATGAAGGTAAAGCAAAAGCGTGCATCATCCACCCACCCATACTGTTTGAAGTACCCATCATTTGTCCCGGAGCATCAAACAGTGAGGCAATACTTCGAATAAGTGCCAATACCAGCCAAACCCCAATATTTATCAGAATAAGCCGGGGCAGCGCATCTTTGCGGCTGAAGAATATTTTTATCCTCTCAAGCGGTGATACAGTTTGAAACATACAATTAATCCCAGTTAGTATAACGGTTAAGTTTGCGGTTCCAGTATTTGATGAGGAAAAAACCAAAAATCATTCCTCCCAGATGGGCAAAATGGGCAACATTGTCTCCGGCAGAATTTTGGATACCGAAAAATAACTCCATAGCTCCATAACCAATGACAAACCATTTTGCCTTTATCGGGAAGAAAAAATAAAGATAGATCATGGAGTTGGGGAACATCATTCCAAATGCCAGCAAAATACCAAATACAGCTCCTGAAGCACCCACAGTAGGTACATTCATCTGTATATTGATTAAGTTATCCATATATTTACTGGCCTGGCTTATGTATTCAATATCAGCAGGAGAATTGTTCCATCGTTGAATAAAAGCCTGAACCTGTCCATAATAGGCAGGAAAATGATTGTTGATGAATGCCTCAAACGCTGAGGGTGAAGGAGCAGCCATTACCGTAGCTATGCTGTTTTCTATAGAATTGATGCCAATCCACATGACGCCCATATGCACCAGTGCTGCCCCGATTCCCGTTACAAAATAATATATCAGAAAACGCTTGGGTCCCCATACATTCTCCAGGGTATAACCAAACATCCACAATGCAAACATATTGAAGAATACATGAGTAAAATTCCCATGCAGAAACATATAAGTAACCAATTGAGCAGGGTTAAATTTGGAACTGCCAAAATAATGCATTCCCAGATAGTCGGCCAGATCAATTTGGTATACTTTGTATATGGCGAGCTGAGCCAGAAAGACCAACCCGTTGATAATCAGTAGATTTTTCACCACCGGTGGTAGCATGCTGAATCCCCGGGGCGACATTTGTTGCATATTCATAGAGTCACAATATCTTTAACCAAATCTCTTTTCAATTTCATCGGTTGGTATGATTAATAGTATTCTTTTTCCAGATGGACTTAACTGGTTTACCTGACAGGCAAACAGGTCGTCCACCAATGCTTGCATTTCTTCTGCAAGCAAGGTTTTGCCCGGTTTTATGGCCATGTTTCGGGCCATACAGCGTGAAAGATTATTCTTTTTATCAAGTTTCAGGCCGAGTTGATTGGATTTATAATTTTCGAGCACCTTTTCGATGAGCTCTTGAATATTTTCATTGCCAACATCAGCCGGAACTCCCTGAACTACAAATGAGTGCTGGCCAAAGGGACCAATGTCAAAACCAAAGGCTGTAAATTCATCCATCAATTCATTAAGTAGTTCAGCATCCGGGGCTGACAAATTAACAGTGTGGGGGAAAAGTTGTTGCTGTGAATGTCCTTTTCTGTTTTCAATACGCTCCAGAAAGCGTTCGTATAAAATTCGTTCATGAGCGGCTTGCTGATCGATGAACAATAGTCCGGATTTTATTTTTGATATAACATATTTGTTGTGTAATTGCATGAATGAGCGTGAAAGTTGTACTTCTTCTGCATCACCATCAGGGGAAACTTCACCCTTAAGGGGAACTTCGGGGTTAGCCTTGTCTCCACCAGACTCATAAAGCCGTTCCCAGCCTTTGGAATGCCGGGAAGCTCCTCCAGCTCCCTGTGAGACTGCACCACCAAAAGAGCGGGATTCAAACGGATTGAATTCAGGGTCTATCTTTACCGTAGGTATTACAATGGGTTTATTTTTCGGGAAAAAAGTATCAAACTCACCTCCGGTTTCAAAATCAAGAGTAGAGGATACACTGTATCTTCCTATGCTGAGTTTTACAGCAGCCCTCAACATGGCATAAATTACCTGATGCTCCTGAAAGTTAACCTCCGTTTTGGTAGGGTGAATGTTGATATCAATAGACGCCGGGTCCACTTCAAGGTATATAAAATAGGTTGGAAAATGTCCTTCAGGAATAAGATCCTGAAATGCTTCCTCTACTGCATGATTAAAATAAGGATGCCGGATATACCGGCTGTTGGCAAAGAAATACTGATCCCCGCGGGTACGTTTACTGCTTTCAGGTTTGCCAACATAGCCACTTATTTTAAGTACATCAGTTTCCTGGGAAACAGGAATTAGTTTTTCATAGTAACCTGAACCCAGAAGATTACCTATGCGTTGCTTTAGGTTAGCAGGCGGCAATTGAAAAACTGATTTCCCATTGTGATGCAGGCTAAAGCTAATCTCAGGATTTACAAGCGCTACGCGCTGAAATTCTTCCAGAATATGTCTGAATTCGGCCTGGTCAGATTTAAGAAAGTTACGTCTTGCCGGTACGTTAAAAAAAAGATTTTTTACCATAATAGAAGTACCCGCTGAACAAGCGCATGGCTGTTGATCTTTAAAAACAGAGCCTTCGATAATCAGGTGGGTTCCCAGTTCATCTTCGTGTCGCCGGCTCCTTAGTTCGAGCTGGGCAATGGCCGCAATGGATGCAAGAGCCTCACCCCTAAAACCAAACGTATGTATTTTAAACAGATCAGAGGCATCTTTGATCTTGGAGGTAGCATGACGCTCAAAAGCCATCCGTGCATCGGTAGGGGAGAGGCCACAGCCATTGTCAACAACCTGAATCAGGGTTTTACCTGAATTAGTGATCACCAGGTCAATCTGTGTGGCTCCTGAGTCTACCGCATTTTCAAGCAACTCTTTAACTGCCGAGGCAGGCCGTTGTATCACTTCTCCCGCAGCTATCTGATTGGCTACAGCATCAGGCAATAAACGAATTATATCAGACATAAATAAAGTTAGGCAATCGTTTAGTAAAAGAAAATAAAATAGAGTAAGGCGAAAGCAATTAAAATATAAATTACAAACGTTTTACCCGACAAACTGCGGTTGCTGGCATCACGTACTCGCCAGTTGTCACGAATGCGCATGCGTAAACGCTCTGACCCAGCTTCTGCCGGATCGGTATACTGCCGCAAACGCTTCTCCATTTCTTCCTTCTTCTTGTCGTAAAACAATGGTTTGTAATTATATGGCTTAGGTTTACGTGTTTTAAAAGCAACAATTTTCATGTGAACTCCTTTCTTTTTTATCAGGCCATCCACGTGTTGGGCCTCAAGGGTTTTAATTTACAAAAATACCGATAAATTTTAATAGTTTTGCACTAAAATCACAATACACAATCAATGGACTTAGAATGGCTTTGAACGAAGAAAAGTTTAACAGGCTGCATGTGGTGGGCGACCGGCTACTTATTAAGCCCAGCAGCATAAAAAAAACAAAGGGCGGATTATTGTTGCCACCAGGTTACAACGAAAAGGAAGAAGTTCAATCAGGTTATGTAGTGAAGGCTGGTCCTGGCTATCCGGTGCCCCTTGCACATGAAACCGATGAGCCCTGGAAATTAAATCAGCAGGAAAATGTGAGGTATGTTCCGCTACAATGTCGTGAAGGCGACTATGTGCTATTTATGCAAAAGGCTGCCATAGAAATTTCTTTTAATGGTAACAAATATTTCATTGTTCCACAACAATCGGTTTTACTGATTGAAAGAGATGAAGATCACTTCTGATTTCGATAAAAAAAGCCTGCATTTCGCAGGCCTTTTAGTATGATTGAATACTATTAAATATCTTTATGCTTTAACCAGGCGTGGAAAACGCTTCCGGGCTAAAATGAATGAGCCAAATAACACACCGCTGTAAAACAAATCGCCAGCCAGTGCGGTATTAAAGAACGGAATGCCTGCTATATAGGCTTGCATCAGACCCGAAAAGTCCCGGGTATAGGGAAGCATCCCACTCATCCAGGCCCCAAAATTGGTAACCAGGAAAAACAGAATGGAAGAACTTACAGTGGCAATGGCGATATTGCCGGTTTTAAGTTTTTTGCTTAGCAAAGAGCCTATTAGAACTGTGAGAATCATAGCTCCGTAAACAAATATTATGGTGGAATGAAATCCCAAAACCAGATCGCTCAGAAACAAAGCGGCGAGTGGTAGCATAAATGCCAGCCATTTGCGATTGATAGTGGCTCCGGCAAATAACGCCATTGCTGCAACGGGTGTGAAATTTGGCCAGTGGGGAACAATTCTGAAAGCCGCTGCAATTGCTATGGCGGTAATCACAAAGATTGTTTTGCTTGAGAGTCCTCGTTTTTCCATAATAGATTGGTTTTATTTGTGGGCAAAATTATAAAAGGTTTTTGAATAAGCACCCACTTTTGTTTTATTTTTCCAGTTTGATGGTTTCTGGATGTATTAACACAAATTTGTGACCCTTGTTTAAACAATTCTCTTTTTTAAAGTTCAGAGATATGCTGTTCAAAGGATATTATTCTTTATCCCATTTTTTGACTATAAGCTATAAAGTAAGTCCACCTTTTTGGCTAAACATAAAAACTCCTGGTAATAATCACCAGGAGTTCATTAAGTTAGTTAGAAAATTTTAGAATCGATATCCCAGGGAGATTCCAAAACCGGTATTTTTCATGGTAGCTTTTGTATCTACACCATAATCAGGCCTTAATTCCAGTAAACCCCATTGCGCATTGAGTTGGGCAGATAAACCATTTTCAAGTTCGTATCCGAACAAAAAGTTGGCACCGGCATCGAAAGGTTTCACATAATACTGGTCAATAGGGTCACCAGATTTTACTTCGTTCTGAAACTTCACATCCCAATCATCATGATATTCCAGAGATCCCAGGCTTCCATCAATTTTAAATTTTCCACCCACACCGTAGGCCAGGTATGGTCCAAACCCCAGAATGAGATGTCCGGTACCAAGTAAAGGTTTGTAGATGAAATTAATGGGCAATTCAATATAAGAAAGGTGCAATTTTGCAGAACCTTCAATAATATTGCCATCATACTTTGCCAATTCGGATCCTTTAGTGGTAAAGAGTAAACCAGGTTGAACCACGAAATCCGGAGCCACGGGGATTTCAACGTTTATTCCGGCATTGAAACCAGGCAAGAGCGTGTTCTCAAGCTTATCGCCATCGGCGTCTTTACCATTGATGTTCTGCATGTCAAATCCTGCCCTTATTCCGAAACTCAGTTCCTGAGCATATAGGGCCGTGCCCAATCCGAACACCATTATTACAATGATTGATAAGATTTTAAGTTGCTTTTTCATGATTTTTAATTTAAGTTAAAGTAAGGTATTATTGCTTGTTTTTTGCTTCTTGTTGAGCCTGTTCTATCATTTTTTCATTGGCTACAACCAAAAAGTCAACACGACGATTTTTTGCGCGGCCTTCTTCCGTATCATTGGTATATCGGGGAGCAGTTTCTCCGTATCCTACCATTGTGAGTCGTGATGCGGGGATATTGTGAACTTTCAAATAATTAACCACCGCACTTGCCCGGCGTTCAGACAAAGCCTGATTATATCGTTGAGAACCTTTACTGTCTGTATGTCCCTGAACTTCAATATCAGTATCCGGATACTTATTTAGTATGCTAACCAACTGATCCAGATTACTCTGAGCGGTAGCAGTCAATACATCCTGATCGAAACCAAATAGTATTTCACCATTCAATTCCAAAAGAATACCTTCTTCTACACGCGTTACATTGGCATCCGGAATATTTTTTTCCATTTCTTCAGCCTGCTTATCCATTTGCTTGCCGATAATGGCACCTGTAACACCACCAACTGTTCCACCAATAATAGCGCCCAGGGCAGTATTTCCTGAAGCTCTTCCGATTACGGCTCCAGTAGCGGCACCTCCTGCGGTGCCAATGGCAGCCCCTTTCTGAGACCTGTTCATAGATGAACAACTTACGAGGGATGCTGCCATTAATCCAAGAAACATTATTTTTACTATTTTCATGATTTGATATTTTTAAGGTTACCGCATCTGTTCTCAAAATCTGTACCAGATAACCGGAAGCAATAATTTCATGGCTATAAATAACAGATATACAATTTGTTACAATGATACTACCAGCTTTAAATTATCATGAAGGGGTGTTGAACCCTGTTGTCACAGGTTTACCTCAAAGCGAGGAAAAAGTTCTACTTACACCGGTAGTTGATTTTCCGGTACATTTTCAATAGTTGAGCATATTTCAAAAATAATCCCTAAGTTTGCATGAATAAAAGTAATAGGTAAAATGCCTAAGCAATTTTTAATCTTCTCATTGGCAATCATGATGTTGTCCTCCTGTTCGGATAATCGGCCCTATGCCGATCTTATTTTAAAGAATGCCGTCATTTATACTGTTGACAGTGGCTTTACCATTTATACAGCCATGGCGGTAAAAAATGGCAAAGTGCTGGAGCTGGGCGATGATATATATATTCTGGAAAATTACATATCCGATTCCATATACGATGCTTCAGGTAAGGCTGTATTTCCGGGCTTTATTGATGCCCATGCTCATTTTTATGGCTATGCGCTCAACATGCAATATGCTGACCTCAATGGTTGTCATTCTTTCGATGAATTGATTGAGCGGGTGCAAAAACATCATAACCAACACCCTTCCGAATGGATTACCGGTAGGGGATGGGATCAGAATCATTGGCCAACCAGGAAATTTCCTGACAACACCCTGTTGAATGAGTTATTTCCCGATACGCCGGTGATGTTGATCAGGGTAGATGGTCATGTGGTGCTGGTTAATCAGGCTGCCATTGACCGTTCGGGAATAAGAGCTGATAGCCTGAGAAACCCCGGTGAAGTTATTATGAAAGAAGGGAAATTTACCGGTGTTTTTCTGGAGTCATATGCTGAACAGTTTCGCAATATGGTTCCTGCTCCCCCAGAAGATGTTTTGGAACAATTGATGAAGCAAGCAGCAACAAACTGCTTTGAAGTAGGATTGACTATGGTGGCGGATGCAGGACTGGATGCTTCAACCATCCGGTTCATTGACAACATGCAATCCGATGGGCCGTTAAAAATGGCTGTTTATGCTATGTTGAATCCCACAGAAGAAAATTTTTCCGGGTTTCTTAATAAGGGACCTTATATTACCCCCAGGTTAAATGTTCGATCCATCAAATTATATGCTGATGGTGCATTGGGTTCCAGGGGTGCCTGCCTTTTGGAACCTTACAGTGATATGCCGGGTTACTACGGAATAGCTACCATTACTCCCGATGAGCTGGGCCGTATTTGCCTGTTGGCTTATGATAACGGTTTTCAGGTCTGTACCCATGCGATAGGAGACTCGGCGGTAAGAACAATACTAAATGTATACAGCAATTATTTGTTGCCGGGAAACGATCTGCGCTGGCGTATCGAGCATGCCCAAATCGTTCATCCTAATGATATGGGAAAATTTGGAGAATTTGGAATTGTGCCTTCAGTACAAGCTACCCATGCTACCTCTGACATGAAATGGGCTGAAACACGCCTTGGCCCCATTCGTATTAAAACAGCTTATGCCTATCGTAAGCTGATGCAGCAGAACAACTGGCTGCCCAACGGTACTGATTTTCCCATAGAAGACATTAGTCCCATAAAGACATTTTACGCGGCTGTTGCGCGAAAAGATTTAAATGGGTTTCCCCCAAAAGGGTTTCAAAAAGAAAATGCCTTAACCAGAGAAGAGGCACTACGCTCAATTACTATCTGGGCAGCACGTTCATTTTTCGAAGAACACCGTAGGGGTAGCCTTGAATCAGGCAAAAATGCAGATTTTATAATTCTTGACCGGGATATAATGACTGTGGCTGAGGCGGAAATACCTAAGGCCAGCGTATTATATACCTATATTGACGGTGAAGCTGTGTACACAAAGTAAAGCATTCTGATAGGTGAACATTGCTGTCACGGCAAGTGTTTATATTGTTTTGCTTTAAAAATCATGAGGAATTTCATATTCGTTTTGCTGTTTTTGCCTGGTATTGCTGTTTTTAGTCAATCCGTACCGATTGTTGATTTTGAGCAACTGCAACCCAGACTTCAACTGAGCAACGACACCACCTATATAGTAAATTTCTGGGCTACCTGGTGTCTGCCATGCATTAAAGAAATGCCTGCTTTTCAAAAAATTCATGAGGAATATATCTCCCAAAAGGTTAAAGTATTGCTCGTTAGCCTCGATTTTGTCAAACACATTGATTCCCGGCTTATACCATTTATTGAAAAGCATGAACTCACACCAGAAGTGATTGTACTCAATGATCCCGATGCCAATGCCTGGATAGATAAAGTTAGTCCCAGGTGGTCGGGTGCGTTGCCCGCTACTTTAATATTTAATAAAAATTTTAGGGAGTTCTTTGAACAAGAATTCACCTATTTATCACTTAAACAAATCGTTGAATCTAATCTTGTAAAACAATGAAAAACAAACTATTATCACTTTTATTTTCTTTAACTTTTGTTTCACTTTCAATGGCACAGGGCTATGTTGCTGGTGACAAGGCTATTGATTTCAAACTCAAGAATATTGACGGGAATTATGTTTCCCTGGCGGACTTTCCGGATGCCAAAGGGTTTATTGTTATTTTCACCTGTAACCATTGTCCTTATTCAGTAGCCTATGAAGATCGAATCATTGAACTGGATAAAAAATTTAAGCCACTCGGTTACCCTGTTATTGCCATCAATCCAAACGATCCTGAGATTCAGCCTCAGGATGGATTTGAAGAAATGAAGACCCGTGCCGCAGAAAAAGGGTTTACTTTCCCATACCTGTTTGATGAAGGCCAGAAAGTTTATCCCGTGTATGGTGCCAATCGCACACCACATGTATTTTTACTACAATCAGAGAATGGAACGAATAAGGTAATGTATGTTGGAGCAATCGACGACAATTATCAGGACGAAACTGCAGTGAAAGAGAAATATGTCGAAAATGCCGTAAATGCACTTATTGTAGGTAGGAAACCGGATCCAAATTTTACCAAGGCTATTGGATGTACCATTAAAAAGAAGAATTGATCGGGCATATATTTTTTATTTTGCTCAATTAAACGTTAATTTTACCGGCTATATTTTTAGCCGGTTTTTTCTGTATGGCAGATAAAGATATTCGATGTGGATTGCCTGATTTGGGTAGTGAGTTAGAACTGACTACCTCTTTCAGCAGTGGAAAAGGCGGTCAGCACGTCAACAAGACCGAAACCAGGGTAGAACTCAGGTTCAATGTTTTTCATTCAAATATACTCACTGAAACGCAACGTGAGCAACTTATAAACCGATTATCCAACCGCATCTCCAGGGAAGGTTACCTGAGAATGTATGCTCAGAAGTACCGAAGCCAACTGGCAAACCGCAATGATGTGATAGAACGCTTTTATCTTTTACTGGCAAAGGCACTGAAACCTGAAAAGCCCCGGATAAAAATCAATATTTCCCGTAGCCAGAAAGATCAACGATTGGATGAGAAAAAATTGCATTCCCTCAAAAAAGAGTTGCGAAAGCTGCCGGAATTTTAAAAGAATCAATCTCTTACATAATGTGGCATATCTTCAGGTAGTACCATTGATATTTCGACCAGACCGCCTGCTTCTCCCTCTTTGAACCAGGGTGCCTGGAAAATCAGTTTTTTTTTACCGTGCTTTTCAATGGTATAAATATTGGCACTACCCTGTGAGAGCATTGTTTCCATTTTAGCAATAGAATCCGATTGATGGCATGGATATAAATGCTTCCCAATGAGTTGTTTGCCGCCATATTTCTGAAATACCTGCTGAGAATGCGCATTCATTTCAATAATGTTTCCAGCTTTATCCGACACGGTAATTGCCACTGGGAGCGATTCAAGCCATTCGACCATAGTAGTAATTTTTGTGACAAAAATACAGAAAATCATTTGCCACTTCCAAAATAGTTGTATATTTGCAGCCTCAAACAATACTGGCTCCGTGGCTCAACTGAATAGAGCATCTGACTACGGATCAGAAGGTTACAGGTTTGAATCCTGTCGGAGTCACCAGGATTAATATAAAGCGCTGTTTTACCAGCGCTTTTATTGTTTTATGCTTATGACGTAAAACGTGTATTTTATTCAAATTTATTTGCTTAAAATGCAGCAAGTTTATTAAAAACATAAGATTACTCCGATTCCATTCCCGGTCATCGAAAATTTAAAATCCCATTTATTCACCAATGAGCTTGCTTGTAATCCCGCGTTGTATGTATCTACAGCTTGTTTTGTTTTTTTAATGGCACTATTGGTTATTGGTATACTGATTACGATCAATCCGGCACCCATGCCGGCCAAAATCCAGTTAGGGTCTCCGCCCCCAATTGCTGTTCCGATAGTCCATCCTACCATGAACCCGCCTATTCCACCAATAACCGTTGAAACAGAATTGGTTGATTTTGCAGCCACGATTTGTTGGTAAGCCAGTTCATCCTGTTTCATGATGTTTTCAAGTTGATAGAAATTAAGTCTTTGATCACCCTGGTAAAACCGGTAACCGCCAAAAACTTTTCTGGCTGAAATTGAATCAGAAACTGATTGACCAAATGCGTAAGTCATACTCACAACTAATGCGATGATGATGAAAATAATTTTTTTCATATTCTGTCTAAAGTTTTGCGTTTAAAATGGTATGTAAGCTCCAATGGAATATGTTAGCATAACACCAGGCTGTTCAAAATCTTCTGGCATTGCCGGACCTCTTTCAAGGGGAATACCCAATCCTATCTGAAATGTAAACCATTTCTTCCCTCTGTAAACAAAATTAGGGCCGACGGCATTTTGGGTAAATGAGTCTCCAATACCCTGATTCCAATACTGAAATGAAATAAATGAACTTCTGATTGAAGGTTCAAAATGATAGTTGAGGCCTGCTCCAAATCCAATGAACCCGGCACCAAGTTGTAATCCAAGATGGTCGGTGAGCAAAAATTCGAAATCAGCTCCTATGAGTGAGCCACCACCTTGCAATACTCCTATGGTAATGCTGTTTCGTTTCTCAAACTGCTCAAATATTTGTGCATTTTGTGAAAATAGAGTTGTTGATAAACAAATCATAATTGTTGTGTAAACATGTTTCATCTTAATTAGTATCTGGTAAATATTGATTGAGTTGCGACTTTTAGATTTTATAAATGCCTGTATCAATTATTCAGGCCTGACTATTTTATTTTTAAAGTGGTTTAATTATCAACCTATTTACTCCAAATTCAATAGTGCTTTCTAAGTGTCTTAAAATGTGCAGCTAATATATAAAATAAAATATTCTAAATTATCATGTTTTTCGAAAAATTATTTATGTATTCTCCTGATCGGGATTTATTAATAAACTATGAAAAGCAGCGGGGAAACAACTTTATCTTTCCTACCTTTGCAGGCAATATTTCATTCCTATGGAATTCCTTATCTCAGTCAGTCATCTTGCATTATTTTTGATCATCAGCCTTGGACTGATCGTAGGCAAAGCCAGTATAAAGGGATTTTCACTCGACATTTCGGCCGTCATTTTTATAGCCATGCTCCTGGGCCATTTTGGCTTTAGGTTACCCAAAGAATATCAACAAATAGGATTACTGCTTTTTATTTTCACCATTGGCATTCAGGCAGGGCCAGGATTTTTCCGCAGTTTCAGGCAATATGGGAAACAGCTTTTCATTATTGCCGCCATCATTATAGCCAGTGGAGCATTGGTCACCTGGTTACTTTCGGGTTTAATGCATATTGATAAAGCCCTGGCTGTAGGCCTTTTTAATGGTGCCATGACCAGTACTCCCGGGCTTGCTGCTGCGGTTGAGGTCAGCAAGTCACCTATGGCTTCTATTGGTTATGGAATTGCTTATCCTTTTGGAGTGGTTGGCGTAGTTTTGTTTGTTAGTTTTGCACCCAAACTACTCAGGATAAACTTTAAAAAGAGTGAAGAAGAGTTCAACAGTGGACTGAAACAAAATTATCCCGAGTTTATAGCAGCGAATTTCAGGGTTGAAAATCCCAATATCAATGGAAAATCACTTATAGAACTCCGGTTTAAATCAGTTACCAGTTGCGTTATTTCAAGAATTAAGCACCTGGATACTACTACCACACCCTCCCGCGACACGGTATTGTATACCGGTGATGTAATTCGGGCATTGGGCACCGACGAAGATCTGGAAAAGGTGAAACTATTTATAGGACCGCAAACCGATGAAGGACTTCCCCTGGATAAGGGTCATGATGTACAATGGGTATTGGTAACCAACAAAGAGGTCATAAATAAACCTTTACAAAAGCTCAACTTAGGGGCCAATTATGATGCCACGGTAGTGCGCATCCGCCGGAGCGGTATTGAAATCAGGCCCATGCATTACACCATGCTTCGCTTTGGCGACCGATTATTGATCGCCACCAGTCGCGATAGTATGCGTCAGGTTGTCAAACTCCTGGGCAATGATGATAAGCGACTTTCCGAAACTGATTTTTTGCCCATTACTCTGGGTATTGTAATAGGTATACTTGTCGGGATGATTAAAATACCTGTTTTTGGACTATTTAACTTCAGTCTGGGCATTACCGGTGGTGTTTTGGCATCTGCGCTGATTTTGAGCGGAATAGGAAAGACCGGTCCAATCATCTGGTCTATGTCAAGCAATGCCAATCAGTTGTTTAGGGAGCTGGGTTTGCTTATATTTCTGGCTACCGTAGGTTGTGAGGCAGGTGGCCACATTGCTGAAACATTCAACACTTATGGCACCGGGCCCATTTTAGCTGGGGTGGCCATTACCCTAATTCCATTGATCATTGCTCTGATTGCAGGTATTTATCTGTTGAAGATGAATTTCCTTACCCTTATGGGTGTCATTACCGGTGGCATGACCAGTACGCCCGGATTGGCAGCCATCAATACCCAATCTGACAGTGGCATTGCACAGGTAGCTTATGCGGCTGTTTATCCCCTGGCACTGGTACTCATGATCATTTTTTCAAATATCCTTTTTTACCTTCCACAGTTTTAAAACAAAAAATCGCTTCTGCTCAGGCTGCCGATCAATCGGAATCAATACCTCTACTTTGTTCCATCAAAAAAACCTTTCCCATAACATAGAAAAGGTTTTTTTAAAAAATACCAGTTAAAGTCACTTAATTAAGCAAATGTTTGGCTTTAATAAGCTCCTTACCGGTTTCAATGGCTTTTTCGTTTTCCGGAATCATACCATGATGACGGGATGGCAATGATTTCTCGAGGCCCTTGCGGACATATTCAGCATCAACAATGGGTTTCAGTTTCAGGAAACCACCCAAAACAATCATATTGAAAACTTTTGATAGTCCAACCCGGGCAGCTTCATCATTGGCTTCAATGCTGTAGATGTTGATGTCAGTTCTGGCTGGATGACGGGAGATTCCGTTGGGATCGTAGATCAACAGGCCTCCTGGCTTAACCAATGGCTCAAACTTATCGAGTGATTGCTGATTAAGAACGATGGCAGTGTCATAGGCATTGATAATGGGTGAACTGATGCGTTCATCACTCAGGATAACGGTTACGTTGGCCGTTCCTCCCCGCATTTCAGGTCCGTATGAAGGCATCCAGCTTACCTCTTTATTTTGCATCACGCCTGAATAAGCAAGGATCTTACCCATTGAGAGTACACCCTGACCGCCAAATCCGGCAATAATAATTTCTTCAGTCATTCCTTTGATTTTTATGTGTTTCAATGGATTTAGTCATTCACTTTAATGTCACCCAACGGATAAAAGGGAAACATATTTTCTACCATCCATTCATTGGATTGGTTTGGGGTCATTTTCCAGCCAGAATTGCAATTGGAAACAATTTCGACAAAGGACAAGCCTTTATTCAACTTCTGATTTTCAAAAGCTTTGCGAACAGCTCTTTTTGCTCTCCGAACTGCTGCGGGCGTATGGACAGCCTGACGTGTAACATAAAGCGTGCCCGGCAACTGAGCAATCAATTCGGTGATTTTGAGTGGGTTGCCCATTAAGGCTACATCGCGGCCATATGGCGAGGTGGATGATTTCATGCCGGGTAGGGTAGTGGGGGCCATTTGGCCTCCGGTCATGCCATAAATGCCGTTGTTGATGAAAATAATAACGATATTTTCACCCCGGTTACAGGCATGAATGGTTTCTGCAGTACCAATGGCAGCCAGGTCGCCATCACCCTGATAAGTGAAAACAAACTTTTCGGGCATAAGCCTTTTAACGGCTGTTGCCAGTGCCGGCGCCCGGCCATGAGCTGCCTGCTGCATGTCAACATTCATAAATTCATAGGCCAGTACAGAACATCCCACCGGTGCAATCCCAATGGTTTGCTCCTGAATGCCCATTTCATCAATCACTTCCATTACCACACGGTGGGCAGTACCATGGCCACAGCCAGGGCAATAGCTCAACGGATTGTCGGTGAGCAGTTCGGTTTTTTTATAAACCAGATTTTCCGGTTGGCGGATTTCTTCTTTTGTTATTTGTGACATAGTACTTATCCTCCGATAATTTTTTGGTGCATGGCTTCAACCACTTGAGTGGGCGAGGGAATGATTCCGCCCATACGGCCAAAGTGTTCAGCTTTTACTTTACATCCCACTGCAAGTCTCACATCTTCAATCATTTGACCTGCGCTCATTTCAACCGTAAGAATTCCTTTCACCCGGTTGGCCAGTTCGGCTATGGGTTTAGATGGGAAAGGGAACAGGGTAATGGGTCGCAACAGCCCTACTTTTATGCCCTGAGCACGCAACAGGTCAACAGCCTTCTGGCTGATACGGGCACTGGTGCCATATGCAATGATCAAATAATCAGCATCATCGCATTGAATGGTTTCAAAACGGGTTTCATTTTCCTCTATCTGACGGTACTTTTCCTGAAGATGGATATTGTGCAACTCCATCTTAGCTGAGTCCAGATCGAGTGAAGTAATGATATTGCGTTCTCGATCTTTGGTTTTCCCTGTAGTTGCCCAGGGCGTATTCTTTATGATCTCGGCTTCTGTCAAACGCGTAATTTGCTCATCCAGTTCAACTTTTTCCATCATTTGTCCGATGGCGCCATCAGAAAGAATCATTACCGGATTGCGGTATTTAAAAGCCAGATCAAAGCCGAGTGAAGCAAAATCGGCCATTTCCTGTACCGAAGAAGGTGCAAGTACGATCATGCGATAATCACCATGTCCACCGCCCTTGGTAGCCTGAAAATAGTCAGATTGTGCCGGTTGTATGGTTCCCAGACCAGGTCCCGCCCTAACCACGTTCAAAATCAGGCAAGGGAGTTCTGCACCTGCTATATAGGATATACCCTCCTGTTTAAGACTGATACCGGGGCTTGACGATGAAGTCAACACCCGTTTGCCGCATGATGCACCACCATAAACCATGTTTATGGCAGCAACTTCACTTTCGGCCTGCAATACAACCATGCCGGTACGCTCATGAGGTTTTTCGGCCATTAAATATTCCATTACCTCCGATTGCGGGGTGATGGGATAACCAAAATAACCGTCAGCGCCTGCTCTGATGGCTGCTTCCGCAAAGGCTTCATTGCCTTTCATTAATTTTAATTCTCTCATATTTTTGGTAAATTAGAGCTTACTCAACTTTTTTTCTGTAAACCGTGATTACGGCATCCGGACAAACAATGGCGCAATTGGCACACCCTGTACAAGCGTCGTTTACCGTTTCAGCAAAGTGATAACCCTTGCTATTAACATTTGCAGACAGTGCAATTACATCTTGTGGGCATGCAGGTATGCACACCGAACAGCCTTTACATTTTTCGATGTCAATTACAATATCACCTTTTATTTTTGCCATGATATTTGTGTTTTTTTATTGTTGATTTACGTGGTGCGAAATTACAATTTATAAATCAATTCAGCCCATGAAAACCGGTGCATTTTACGCAAAAGAGCTTATTTATAGGCATTATAAATAGGCACTGATCAAAAGGGCTGAAATTGATCTCAAATTATGGAAAAATTTTTAACTGTGATGCAAATGAAACTTTTTCAGTCGACTTTCCAGATCAGGAAATTGGTCGGGATGTACCAATGACACACATGCCCTCAAACCTTCAAGCCTTTCACTGCCGGTAATTGCAAGCGAAATTGCACTGATGCCGTAATAAACCAATTCTTCAATCAGTTCAGCACCGCTCAAACCCGGATAAGAAATGGTAAAATAAAATCCATCTGCTATCGGCTGGTCAATATCGGTGTCATATACTATTTGAAAACCATTGTCGGTAAACATCTTCTTCATGGTATGCGCTTTATCACCATAAACCTTTACGTAATCCACAAAATTAAAACTCCCGTTATTGGCTGCTTCCAGCATGGCTGCAAGAGCATACTGGGCCGAATGAGCTGTGCCTGAACTTAAAGCGTACACGGTTCCGAAAATCATTGCCCTGCCAAAAGTATCACTACCATAGTATTTAAGCAGTTCAGATGACTGAGTATGGAAAAGATGATCAGAAATGACCATCATCCCAATACGTTGCCCGGCATAACTAAATACTTTGGAACTGGAAATAAATAAGATAAAATTTTTGGTGTATCTGGCTACAGTCGGTTGGTAGGGAGGCTCGCCCGGACGTGAATAATCTTTACGAAAATCCATGGCGAAATAGGCCAGGTCCTCACAAATAACTACATTGTACTTGTTGGCAAGCTCACCCATAATTTGCAACTCATCTTCTGTAAAACAAATCCATGACGGATTATTGGGATTTGAATAGAGCACCGAATGGATATGTCCTTTCTTAAAATAGGATTCCAGTTTATCGCGTAATTTTTCTCCACGATATTCATAAACATCAAAACTTTCAAATTTCTGACCCAGCACCTTATGCTGTTGTTTATGCACAGGAAATCCCGGATCAATAAATAAAGTGGTATCCCGCCCGGCATGCAGACGCGCAAGCGTAAGAAAACTGGCAAAACTACCCTGCATGGAACCTACGGTAGGGATGCAGCCGGCAGGGTCAACATGAATGTCGAGAAAGTTTTTTACAAAACGTGATATCTCTTTTTTCAGTTTTTTGGTGCCGTCAATATCCGGATAAATAGCAGCAACACCACTGCGAAGGGCTTCAATCTCGGCCTGGGTGCCCACCTCTGGCGGGGTTAGTCCGGGAACGCCCATTTCCATGCGTACAAACTTTATTTTACTGGCTTCTTCCAAAAGGTCTATCAGGCGTTTGATCTCCCTGATACTCGCTTTACCAACGCTTGCCAGTTTCATTTCTTTTACCACCTTGTCTACCACTTCATAGGGTACAGGAGTGTCATTTTTGAATTCTTCTTTCATTACTTATAGAGTTGATGATTGTTTTTTTTTTACAAGTTTTTATTCCCTCTGCTACTATTTTTCCTCCATTGATATTTGCTGCTAAGTTAAAGAATTACAGCCACATGGCCATGATTTAAACAAAATAAAATTTATTCTCTTGCGCGCAAAGATGCAATGGCCAGTATGGTTCCCAGTGCAATGCCAAGCAAAGCAGCAAACAACACCTGAAATTCGGCAGGCAACAAAAAAGTGATGGTATGAGCCGGATACCAGAAAAATGGAATGGTTCTTTTGAAAACAAAATTCCATTGTACATCCCAATTTAGCTTTTGAAGGATACCGGCTACAGGAATGGGTTTGAAGAATCCGGCCACAGTGCCACCTGTATTCATGATATGGGTATCGGTGATCTTGTGAACCGTCATCATGACCGGAGCATATATGGTATTTAAAAGCACACTGATGCTGAAAGCAATAAGTAATTTACCAGCACTGAAATCTCCCGAAAAAACTTCATCTGCATTTGTGTAGTTTAGATATTGAAAAAGGCTTAAAGTACCTGAGGTAAATATAATGAATGCTGCTTTTATGGTAATGCCAAGCAGACCCCATACCAGTGCGCGGAGAAGCAGACCGAATCCGGGTTCAGTATATCTTCCCGTTTTGATCCTCAACCCAATTACCTCACCAAGAGTTGCCAATATGGCAAATTTTATAAAACTCATGATGAAGCCATGACTCAGATTAAATGCATTGTATGCCTCATACAATTCTTCAAAAAGTACGAAAGGTAAAAACAAGAGTAAAATGAAAACTGCAAAATAAAAATCGGATCTTTTCATAAAAACGGTTAAAGAGGTTACAAATGGCCGGGCAAAGTTCAACCAAATGGTTTGATTTCTCAAATTATTCCAGTCTTTTTGTTGAATTTGGTCTGCTTGTAGTATTTTAGCCGCGGAAATGTTAATTAAAGCATTCAACTTTTGGTGATCTCACCAGAATTTTTTTAAAAAATACACAATTACTCTACTTATGAACCATTTGAATTTACTTTTCGGAAAAGTTTCCTTACTGACTATAATTACAAGTCTTCTTTTTAACATCAATCTAACTTTTGCATGTACCAACTATCTGGTCACAAAAGGGGCCTCAGTGGATGGCAGCACCATGATCAGTTATGCAGCGGATTCACACATCCGTTATGGCGAATTGTACTGGTTACCTGCCGGAGATTGGCCTGAAGGCAGCATGGTAACCCTTTATGACCGTGGCACAGCCCGCCCGCTTGGACAAATTCCTCAGCCACCACATACTTATCAGGTGATTGGTTTTATGAATGAACATCAGGTTTCTATTGGAGAAACTACTTTCGATGGGCGCTCCGAATTACTTGATACTACGGGAATTGTAGATTACGGTAGTTTAATGTTTCTCGCGCTGCAACGGGCCAAAACAGCACGTGAGGCCATTCAGGTCATCGGCGATTTGGTGGATAAATATGGCTACGCCAGCACCGGGGAATCTTTTTCAATCGGCGACAAAAATGAAGTGTGGATAATGGAAATTATTGGAAAAGGAACGCGTTTGGTAAAAGACAAAAAAAGCGGTAAAATGGTTAATGCGGATAAAGGAGCCGTATGGGTGGCCATTCGCATCCCCGAAGGATACATTTCAGCCCATGCCAACCACGCACGCATCACCACTTTCCCGTTGGACAATGGCCATACCTCCATCAGCAATAAAAATTACAAGAGCCTGAGTGCGGATACTGAAGTGATTTATGCTTATGATGTAATTGACTTTGCACGCAAAAAAGGCTACTATACAGGTAATGACAATGATTTTAGCTTTAGCGATACCTATGCTCCACTCGACTTTGGTGCTGCCCGTTTTTGTGAACTCCGTGTATGGGCCATGTTTAATCATGTGAGTAGCAATATGCAGCAATATTTCGATTATGCAGCCGGAGATATCTCTAAAGAAAGAATGCCTCTGTTTATCAAACCTGATAGAAAGCTCAGTGTCCGTGATCTGATGGCCTTTAAACGTGACCATTTGGAAGGTACCGATCTGGATATGTCCAGAGATATAGGTGCAGGCCCTTTTGGATTGCCTTACCGCTGGCGTCCGCTTACCTGGGAATACGAAGGAAAATCTTACTTTAATGAAAGGGTCACTGCTACTCAGCAAACCGGATTCTCTTTTATCTCACAAATGCGAAGTTGGATGCCCGATCATATTGGCGGAATTTTCTGGTTTGGCGCTGATGATGCTGCTTCAACAGTTTACATGCCGTTTTATTGTGGCATCACCAAAGTACCTCATGTTGTAGCTCAGGGCAATGGCGATATACTTACCTATTCGGAAACAGCCGCTTTTTGGGTATTCAACAGGGTGGCCCATTTTGCTTACTTATTCTATAACCGTGTAATGCCTGATTTGACAAAAGTGCAGCACGAGCTTGAGGAACATTTTATGGTGCAGATTGCAGAAATGGATGACAAGGCCGGCAAACTATACCAAACGGATCCCGCAGCCGCTCGCGAATTACTCACCCGGTTTGATGCTGAAATCGCCAATAACACAATAGATCGCTGGCGTCAACTGGGTGAATTCCTATTGGTTAAATACCTGGATGGTAATGTAAAAAGAGAACAAGACGGAGAATTTCTGCGCAATCCCTGGGGATATCCGCAACCACCACAATTTCCAGGTTACAATGATGAGTGGAAAAAAGAAGTTATTCAGCAGACCGGTGACAAATTCCAGGTAAAATAAGCCGCAAAATCACTGCTGCATTTTCTTTAATTCTGGCAACCCGGAGTCTAAGCTATGTTTAATGACTTTACTCCACACCTTATAACCCCTGCGGTTTAGGTGAAGCATATCCGGCAAAAATAAACAGGGGTCCGGCTTACCGTTGTCGGTCATAAAATGTGTACTCGTGGGGATAAAAAATAAATCCTCCCGGGCGTTACAATAACTATTGATCAATTCATTGGACCGGCTGATTTCCGGCCAAACACTCCACCGTGCAGGAGTAGGGGTTACTTCTATCCAGACAATGGGAATGCCCGGATGATTTTTGCGAATTTCTTTAACCGCAAGTTTGAAGTAATTCAATACATTTTCCGGCGTCAGATCATTTACATCTCCGGTGATATCGTTGGCTATGAACAATACAATGGCTGCTGCTTTATGTGGTGCAGTCAGTTCATTGGCATAAAAGGTAAAGTCCTTTAACTTTGCCCCGCCATATCCGCGGTTAATGGCCGGGTAGGGGAACATATCTTTTTGAATGCTGTCCCACAAACGGATGCTTGAACTTCCGACAAACAACAACGTGGCCGGAGCGTAGGACACCGGCATTGCTTTCAGGGTGCTAACCTCTTGTTGCCACTTCAAAACTTCGGGATCCTTACCCAGTTTGCTGACCGGATTACAGGACAAAATCAGGAGTGGCATAAAAATGCCCAATAATTTCAGCAGCACAGTTCGTTTCATAATGCGGTACTTAAAATTAGATTATTTTTCGACACGGATGCGGGCATCCACGGCTACCACGCCACGCTCATTGCCAAGTAAAGGATTAATGTCCATTTCAGCAATTTCTGGAGCGCTAATACATAAGGCAGATAATCGCACAATTACATCAGCAAAAGCCTGCTGATTAACGCCTTCTTGTCCGCGCACGCCTTCAATGATCTTATAAGATTTTAAAGTTTGAATCATTTCTCTGGCTTCCCTCATACTTACCGGAGCAATGGCAGTTTGCACATCCTTAAGCACTTCTATGAATATTCCACCCAAACCACAAAGAATCATGTGTCCAAATTTGGGTTCAAACTTTGCACCCGCAAATATTTGAGTGCCACTCAACATGGGTTGGATTAAAATTGCTGTGGTTTCCGGAATTTTCATCATGCGTTCAAATTCAGCGACTACCGTTTCTTCATTTTTTACGTTGAGAACCACTCCACCAACATCGGATTTATGTACCGGTCCAACGACTTTCATCACCACCGGATATCCCATTTTATTTATCGCTTCCAGTGCCTGCTTTTGGGTATTAACTACTGCTTCGCCTGCCCGGGGAATACCCGCTGCATCCAGCAATTTTTGAACATCTTCCGGCTGAAGATAACCGGATTCAGAACCATCAATAACCTGTCTGATTAACCTATGGTTAATTTCAGGAAGCTCAGCTATGGGAGCGGGCGGAGGTGTATGGTAAACCTTTGCCAGTGCCTGACCAAAAACTACTTCATCGGGAAAATTTATGCGTCCCAGCGAAAGGAAGTATTCAATTTCATCTTTTACATTGATTACTGATGGCAATATCGGATAGATGGGTTTTCGGCAGGTTTTCATCTTTTCATCCAGGAGTTTATACACATCAAACACCTGGGTAAGACCAGGGCTGCCAAAAATCACTGCCATGGCATCAATTTCATCAAATTCATTGTCACAGTAATCAATGATATCGCCCAGTTGGGCTGCAGTACCGGTGGCCAGAAAATCAATGGGATTGGCTACCGATGATCCGGGGTAAAGTTTTTCAAGCAATTCAGGGCTTTCGAGGTGGGGAACTTCTAGGCCATTGTTTGAAAGCACATCAGTAAGCATTACGGCCGGTCCTCCGGCATGGGTAATGATGGCTATATTTTTACCTTCCAGTGGTTTGTGCATAAATATGGCTGCAATAGTAGCCAGTTCCTGACGACCATTACATCTAACAATGCCAGCTTTGCGAAAAAGTGCGTCCACCGCAGAATCGCTGCTGGCCAGCGCTCCTGTATGTGAGGAAGCAGCCCGGCTGCCCGCAGAAGAACTACCCGATTTAATGGCTGCAATGCGACAGCCTTTGTTGATTAAAGAAGTAGCGTGTTTCAGCAATAAATCTGGTTTGTTTATGCTTTCAACATACAGTAACTTCACCCTTGAGCTGTGTTCCGGATCAAATGTTTCATCAAGATACTGCAGGACTTCTTCTACACCGGTCTGGGCGCTGTTGCCTACGGAATATACGCTCGAAAAAGACAATCCCGTCGGAATTGCTGATTCCATGATAAAAACAGCCGTAGCTCCCGATCCGGAAATAAAATCAGCGCCTTTGGGATCAAAACGGGGAATAGGCAGGGTGAACACAGAGGTATGATGACGATTCATCATGCCAATACAATTGGGCCCGATAAGACAGCCATTTACGCTGTTAACGGTTTCCACAATTTGTTGCTCAAGTAAAGCACCCGCTTCACTTTCCTCATGAAATCCGGCAGATAAGATAATAAATGCCCGTGTGTTCTTTTCGCGGGCCAGCAATTCAACGGTGTCTGGACAGTATTTTGCAGCTATGGCGAGAATAGCCAGGTCACATTCCGGTAGATCGTTTGGATCCTGATAACACCGGATGCCTTGAACTTCAGTTTCTTTAGGATTGGTAACATAGAGTTGATCAGGAAACTGATTTTCAATGAGATTTTGTAAAACCTTGCCACCCGGCTTGGTGGTATCATTTGAACCGCCTACTACAACGATACTTTTAGGGTGAATGAGCTGTTGATTGATCATGATGAAAGAGTGATTAGATTTAATACCGGGCCATACCGGTTGATTTTGGTTGCGAAGGTATGAAAAGACTTAGGATTACTGAAAAACTTTATGACGTAAATGAATAATGGCAATTTTGTTTATTGTATTTTAAGACCTTACCTTTGCAGAAAATTCATCATAAACTTTCAGGGACGGTTTGTATTATAATATATAAAATGGTGAATTTTACCAGAATTATCCGCTCCTGATTTATTTGATTACTCTTTTTAAGCGGATTTCCGCGTGCTTTTTTTATCATGAATTTGCTAAAGATCGTACCCAAGGTTACCAAATACATCATCCCCACCGGCATATTGCAACAAACGGCCTTTTGGGCAAGATTTAAAAACAATAATGGATGGCAGTCCATGGCCTTCGATATTTTTGAACCAGACCCTCAGCGTTTGGGTTTTTGGAAACATACCGGCGATATATTAATTCTAATTAAGGAATTTCAACCCGGTAAATTGTTGGCCTATGCTCCTTACGGGCCTGAAATTATTCCTTCCGAAGAAATGCAGGGACGATGGCTGGAAAACCTGGCGGAAGAACTGCGAAAATTTCTGCCGGAAACATGTTTTGCCATTCGCTTCGACTTAACCTGGCCATCACCCTGGTATAACGACAATAAAGATTTTCACCAGGGGTTCGGCCTATGGAATGAGCTTCCGGATACTCCGGTGCAGGAGATGCGTCTCAATATAGGAACCCTGAACTGGAATCTACGCAAAGCTCCCACAAATGTGCTGCCATCGAACACAGTGATAATTCCTCTTGATAACAATCCGGAAAACCTGCTTAAAAGGATGAAATCCAAGACTCGTTACAATATCAATCTTTCATACCGTAAAAACATACATATTCGCACTTCGGATGTTTCAGACCTGGATGCCTGGTTTGATCTTTACCGGCAAACTACTTTGCGGCATGGCATTGCTGCTGAAAAAAAAGAATATTTCCAGAAAGTACTAACCACACATGCAGATGATACCATTTCTCCGGTGGACGTTCATCTGCTATTGGCAGAAAAACAAGGCAAACCGCTCGCTGGAATGTTTTTGGCGCTTTCAGGTAAAAGGGGTACTTATCTTTTCGGGGCCAGTTCATCGCAGCATCGCGAATTGATGGCTCCCTACCTGCTTCAGTGGGAAGCCATGATGCTGTCAAGGGAGACCGGATGTGACGAATATGACCTTTTTGGCATCAGTGGCAACCCTGATCCGGCACATCCAATGTACGGATTATATCGCTTTAAGACAGGCTTCGGTGGAGATATTCGCCATCAATTGGGATGTTGGGACTATCCCCTAACCAAAGAAAGTTATGAAAGTTTTAGAATTGCCGAAACAGTAGCCGTGGGTTATCACGGATAGTGATTGTACAATAAAACTGCAATAACTTAATATTAATGCCCTTAAACTTAGATGATTATTGAACAATAAAGGCAGCTTATCTTGCTGCCTTTTTGAATAGAAAGGAGTTATTGTCATTTTAAAACATCACTGAAACGGCGACTACGCCGGGTCCAACATTTACTCCCAGTACGGGTGACGCCTCATTGATAAATTCAGGATCAAGACCGGTTATCCTTTTCATTTCATCGGCAAACCATTGAGCGGTGCTTAAGTTTTTAGCATGTGATATGGAGTAACCCCATATTTTACGATTACCGATTTTTTCAGCAATTTCTTTCATAATCATTTTCATACTTGCTTTTTCAGTAAATGGTTTGCCAAAAGTTTCCGTTTTACCCTCATTATTTACTATTACGATGGGTTTAAGGTTAAGCAACGAACCAATTTTACCTTTGGCATAACTTACTCTGCCGCTCTTAACCATGTATTTAATGGTACGGGAGGAGACATACATTTTGGTGTTGTCTGCCCATTTTTCAATTCTGCCTGAAAGCTCCTCAAAGGTGGCGCCATTTTCAAGTTCCCGGGCAGCGCGCAATACAACCAATCCCAGCCCGCTGGATAGGCGCTTTGAATTGATGACTTTAATTGGTTTTCCCGAATGCTCAGCCACGGCATGAGAAGCTTTGGAACTATTGCTCCAGGTTCCGCTCATGGCTGCACTAATGTGTATGCCTATAATGCTGTCATAATGGGTAGACAGATAGGAGTACCGGTTGAAAAAATCTTTATATGCCGGTTGCGCGGTTGAAGGGTAGGCAGCCGACTTGTCGAGCATGGAATAAAACTCAGATGGCAAAAGCGTTAGGCGATCCAAAAAGTATGTATCACCAAAATGCACACTTAAGGGTACCACTTGAATCTGATATTTCTCTATCAGTTCTTCCGGCAGGTCACAGGTGGAGTCGGTGAGCAAAGCAACGGGATATTTAGCATTACTGCTGATTTCCTTCTGCATCACCATGTCATCCACTTTTTGAAAAGTAATGTTGCCCACCCGGTTCAAGGCAAGCATCACTTCTGATGGATTGTCGGTGTGAATATGTACCCGCATTTTTTTATCTGAACCGGCAACTACCATGGAATCGCCCATGGGACCAATAAGCTTACGTACCTGTCCAATATTGGCTTTCTTTTTTTCATCAAGCGAAAGCATGGCTTCAGTGCAATAGCGGAAATTGATTTCCTCATGCGAAATAACTTCCGCATCCGGAATAACCACCGTTTCTCTGCTGGAGATCAGCTTACGCAGTTCTCCTATATTAAGGTATTCAACCATACCCTGCAAAAAAACCACGAAACCTTTGGCTCCGGCATCTACCACATTGCTTTTTTTTAGCACTGCCAGGGTGGCAGTGGTGGCCTGCAGCGATTCTACAGCCTTTTCATATGCTTGTGCAAGCAATTCAATGAAATCCTGTATGGTGTCTTTTAAAATATAAATGAATTCCGCCCATTCCCTGATTACCGTAATCATGGTACCTTCAACAGGATTGGCAATGGCTTCATAGGCATATACTACCGCTTTTTTTACGATTTCGGCAAAGGTTTCTACGCTTACCGTTTCATGCTTTTGAATTTCATTACTAAAACCATAGATAAACTGTGCGAATATTATTCCCGAATTTCCCCTGGCTCCCGTAAGGGCAGCATCGGCCAGGGCGGCTGCCGTAAGCTTAAGATCCTTGGTTGGAATGGGACTTTCAACAATGGATCGCATGGTGGAAGCCAGATTTGTCCCGGTATCTGCGTCAGCAACCGGAAAAACATTGATCTTATTGATCAAAACCTGATTTTCAAAAATCTTCTGCGCACCAGCGAGAAAACTGTAATAAAGTGTCTTCCCGTCTAAGTAAGTCAGTGCTTTTGTAGGTGTATTCAAGGCTCAATATTTTGGTTAACAAATGATTATACTGCCAATTTAACAGTTATTAAACATCAAACACCAGCGAAAGTTTTGGCAAACCAAATTTTCGTATGGCTCAAAGTTTAATTATTCTTTCCGTTTTTTAGATGTCCCTGTGGTTGCAAAATTAAAACTTAAACCCTCAGTATTCCTTATTTATAAATTTTGAGGTGAACTTTAAGCAGATTTTAAGGTCGTCATCTTTTCTTATGTCGAAAAGTAACTGATTTCACCTTAATTTCCGGAAGGAGGAGAAGTCATTCATCAGTATGAATGCATTGAGCTCTTCGGCTGGATTTGAGTATTTATGCAAAGGGCCACAGTCGTATAAACTGACAAAAGGATCCGTATCCAGCAACATACCCATAATTTCATCCTGAGTTGGAGTTTGTGTGAGCCGTGAATATTCAGCATAGGTCCATTTGGTGAAGGCAGTTTGGGGATGAATGCCTCTCTGGTCGAGCAAAAATCCATTTACAAGTTGAACCGGCAATGCCAGTTCACCTTTATAATATACATCACCCGGCGAAGGGTAGGAGTGGAGCGCTTTTTTGTCTTCAGTAAGGGTTACAGGTACCTGCTGGTAATAATCGGCAGCAGTGCGGTAAATGTAGGCTCTGGGCCCCGGTTGCGCAGCAGCAGTGTCAACGCTTATTGTTTTATTGGGGCTTTTACAGGAGCAGTAAAAAACTGTTACCATTAAAAAACTTGCAAAAATGAGGTTACTTTTCATTTTAAGAACACATTAATTACTGTAAAATAACAACAATTTCCATTGGATTGCAAGTATAATGCCAACTTCATTTTGTGGCATGTAATTTGTTTAAATCAAATTTCTGGTATCAAATTTGACTTTACACTAAATAAATGGTTATTTTTGAGCCGTAAAAAACGCTAAACAGCTTTTCTCAAATCCTTAAAAACACATTTCAATGAAAAAGTCATTTTCTATGCTGATCACGCTTTCTTTTCTCCTTTTTGGTGCCTATGCTCAAAATGTTCAGACCGAGAAGGTGCAGGAGAACCCGAATGCGCCGGAGATCACCTTCGACAAGACTGTTCATGATTATGGGACCATCTTTGTAGGCGGTGATGGCCACTGTGAATATGAATTTACCAATACCGGTAAAGAGCCTCTGATACTTTCCAGCGTACGCTCTTCATGCGGATGTACAGTTCCCAGCTGGCCCCGCGAACCCATTTTACCGGGCAAAAAAGAAACCATTAAAGTAAAATATGACACCAACAGGATGGGGCCTATCAATAAATCAGTTACGGTAATTTCCAATGCCAAGAATTCGCCCGTGGTGCTAAGGTTGAGTGGAAACATCGTTAAAAAGACTGAAGAAAGTGCCATACCTGAAAAGAGTATTGCTCCGGGAAACAGCCCAATGGTAAAATAAGCTTTCCGGCATTTAAAATTCTGATAAGTGAGCAAACATCGTCTTAACGATGTTACTCACTTTTTCTATATTTTTACAGAAAGAATTTTTTTCGTAAATCCCTGAGATTTATCCTTTCATCCTGATTGGCAATCTCATTAATAGTTTATAAAAAGTTGAGGATGAGAGGAAACAGAACCTCCTCCCACGCTCTCTATTTTCCTTCTAATTTTTTAAATGCAAACACCTGTCATTCAGAAAGGAACGAAGTGAATTGATGAATCTCTCACTAAAGGGGGCTTTAATCGATCATAACTATTTGTTAATCTGAAATTAGCTTATACCTTTGCAGCATTATTAACATTTGCCTAACAATTTTTTGCCATGCCAAAAATTTCTGACCGCGGTTGCCAAATGCCCGCTTCTCCTATACGTAAGTTGGTCCCTTACGCGGAAGCAGCTAAAAAAAGAGGTTTAAAGGTATATCACCTGAATATCGGTCAGCCAGATATCAGTACTCCTGAAGTGGCTCTGAAAGCCATCCGGAATTTCGGTCAAAAGGTGATTGAATACAGCCACTCAGCCGGGAATGAACCCTACCGTATTAAACTTTCGCATTATTATCAAAATATCGGTATTAACGTTGATCATAATGACATTATCATTTCTACGGGTGGTTCTGAAGCCATTGCATTTGCATTTCAGGTTTGCCTGAATCCGGGAGACGAAGTCATTATTCCGGAACCTTTTTATACCAATTACAATGCTTTTGCATTAACCGCAGGCGTAAAAGTTGTTCCCATTACCTCTGACATACATACTGGTTTTGCATTACCTCCGGTTTCGGACTTCAAAAAAGCCATCACCCCGCGTACCAAAGCCATCCTTATATGTAACCCCAACAATCCCACAGGATACCTTTATTCGGAAGATGAGATAAAGCAATTGGGTCAGCTCGCCCTTGAGCATGACTTGTATCTACTTTCTGATGAAGTATACAGGGAGTTTTGTTACGACGGACACAATCACTTTTCAGTGATGGAACTTGAGGGGATGGATGAACATACTGTACTTATCGACTCTGTTTCAAAACGTTACAGCGAATGTGGCGTGCGTATAGGTGCGCTTGTTTCAAAAAATAAAAAATTGATTGCCACTGCATTGAAATTTGCACAGGCCCGCTTAAGCCCGCCATCACTGGGACAGGTGATCGGAGAAGCCTCCCTCGACACGCCCGCTGAATACTTTAAAGAAGTTTATGATGAGTATATCCTTCGTCGCAACCTGGTAATTGAAGGACTAAACAAGATTCCAAATGTGCTTGCTCCTATGCCCAAAGGTGCGTTTTACACTATTATAAGTCTGCCCGTAGATGATGCCGATACTTTCTGTCAGTGGCTGCTTGAAGACTTCAGCTATGAGGGTCAAACGGTTATGCTTGCGCCTGCTAGCGGCTTTTATGCTACGCCGGGGTTGGGTAAAAATGAAGTTCGCATCGCTTACGTCTTAAAATCAGATGACCTGAAAAATGCCGTAAAATGCCTGGAAGAAGCCCTGAAAGTTTACCCGGGCCGAACCAGATAATATCACATTTAACGATAACTGAGAAGGTTGTCAGCCTGAGGCGGATGACCTTTTTTAGTTTTCCCGTTTTTATGGTTTTTGAAACCAATAGCATTGCCAGAAACCTAAAATATTGGTTATAAAAGTCTCATAAATCTTCTCCAGCAATCCGGGATCAAGTTCCTTGTGCACTTTATATGCAGCATTGACAACTGCTTTTCCTATAATTTCCTCTTCATCCGAAATAGTTTCATAGGGTTTCATGATGGCTCTGATTTCATGTAAATAATTAAAAAACTTAGTGTTACTTGGAGTCATCGTGCCTGCCCGCCCGCCTGCCCAAGACGGAAAGGCTGGGCTTTGTGGCTAATCCAATTGTTAAGAGAAAATTATCGATTGCATATTTTTCTCATTATCAATATAATGCCTCGCAAGTAAGGTTAATTTAAAAATTATTTTCAAAAACCCGTATTGGCTTTTTGATTTTTTATGATTAATAGATAATTACCCTGATCAAATTTTTATCAGATGCGCGTGTTTGATCAGGGTTTTATTGTTACTATTGCACTACTAAGCTACACCTGCCATTTGCGGCATTGATACAGCAAACCAGCAATCCCGGAAAATACATTATTTGAATCATACACAGGTTTGAAAATTGGTGCTGGGCTTGGGTTAGGTGGTAGTTACCAACCAGCAACAAAAACAAGATTAGTACCTAAACCTTATATTAGTAGTCCGCCGGCTAATTCAATATTTAACTCAAATGTATTTTTTAGAGATTAAGAATATGGGAAAGTATTTTTTTGTTTTTTTTGGAATTAGTATATTCATTATGTGGATAATATTTTTCTACATAGCTTTTTTATTAGATGAGAAGGGGTATAAAACATCGCTTTTTTTCCCTGGAGTTTTGTTTTCCAGCATGCGCAGTTTATCAAAAGAAGAAAAGAAATATCTTCCTCTTTACTATGCAATGATTGTTACCACCATTCTTCCTTTTGCTGTATTTTTCGCAATGTTTATTTATGGGATTTTAGGTAATTATGAATGATGGTAAATGTATAGTTCTACTAAGAAGAATTTCCTATGCCCACTTTACTTTCAACGGCGCCATGCGATGGGCACAAGGCGGAAAGCCTGCCCGCCAGCAGGTGGGTTTGAGCACGGATTTCTCTCAGTTAGAGTTTATTTTGAGCAGGAAGCAAGTAGGAATTACATAAAAAGATTTATCTTAGCTGTGGGAAAGATAATCGGTCGAAGCATACCTTCGCTCGGTGGTAGCTAAATGCAATCAAACGGTGGCACTATGAGCATAGGCGATAAAGTGATACTATCTGCTGTAATTGGCGGCACAGCCGAGGCACTTTGGGGTGGTAAATTTGCCAACGGTGCCGTAACCGGGGCGATAGTCTTTACACTGCGTAACTCTGTGCAATTATATGTTACGATGTCACAGTGTATAACACAGAGTTTCTCAGAATTCTTTTGTTTTAAATTTACTGTGCGTCTCTGTGCTTAACACTGTGTAGCTCTGTGCAATTATGTAGCAAAGTGTATCACAGTAAGATCTATGAAAATTCCAGGTTAAAAAGGATATACTTCCTTTATTTCATTCAAAATCAGGATAGAGCAGATACTTCTTGCGAATCTGTTTAAAGTTTTTCAGGTCTGCCTGCCAGCTTTGCCGGATTTCGTACTCATTTTTACCAGCTACTATCTGTCTGCGGAGTTCCGGTGTGCCGGCTAATTTATCGAAAAAGTTATTGAAATATGAAGTTTTATCGGGCAGCTCTTTATACATCTCTATTAACCAATGCAGTTCAAGGCTGCCTTGTTTGTATATGTTTCCTGCTTTTTGCTTCAGGTCCAGGCCATAACAGGTCACGCCTTGGTGTGGCGGGTTTTCTGCTACACCTTTAATTTGCTGAGGGACAAATGAAAAGGCATGGTTGGGATAGTCGGGATGTCCTACTAATGGTAAAAGGGGAGGGGGTGCCCCTGCCAACACTCACCACGGTTCCTTCAAACAGACACAGGGATGGATAAAGATAAATCGCCGCCATATCAGGCAGGTTGGGCGATGGCGGTATGGACAGGATATAGCGGTCGGTATGGGCATAGCCAATCATTGGGATATTGGTCAGCCTGCATTTCATTCCATCGGGCAGCCAGCCTTCACCATTTACCATAAGGGCATATTCAGCCATGGTCATACCATGAACTATGGGTATGGCGTGCAATCCCACAAAGGAACGGTATTCGTTTTTCAGAACCGGTCCGTCCACATAATATCCGTTCGGATTGGGCCGGTCTAACACCAAAACTTCAACATCATAACGGGCGCAGGATTCCATGACATAACTCAGCGTAGAAATGTAGGTATAAAACCGGGCGCCCACATCCTGAATGTCAAAGATCACCAGGTCCACATCAGCCAAATCCTCACGGGAAGGTATTTTATTTTTTCCGTAGAGCGAAACTACCGGAAGACCGCTCAGAATATCCTTGCCACTTTTAATGCTGGCTCCGGCTTCAGCTTCGCCCCGGAAACCATGTTCAGGTGCAAAAATTTTTACCAGGTTAACTCCGGCAGCCAAAAGTGAATCAGCCAGATGACGGTTGCCCACCACTGAGGTTTGGTTTGCCACGAGCGCCACCCGCTTATCCTTTAGCAGTGGCAGAAATTTCAAAAATTGATCAGCCCCTGTAAAAAGTGGCGTACCGATTGGATTCGTCTGGTTAAGATTGCTTAAGGGAGGCTGGGCGGGCAGTTTCCCTGTCTGAAAAACCATAACAAGATAAATAAATAGGAGGTGCCTGATTTTCATAATATGTATTCTTAATATGTATTCTTATGGCAAATTTAAGCTAATCTGTTAACTTTGCTGAAAATATCCTGTGTGAATTTCGAACTTTTTATCAGTAGCAGAATAAGATCAAAAAAGGACACCTCATTTTCCCGTCCCATTATTCTTATTTCAATTGCCGGTATCTCTCTTGGGGTAATGGTTATGTTGATATCGGTTGCCGTTCTTAAAGGTTTTCAGTTTCAAATACGGGATAAGGTAGCAGGCTTTGGCGGCCATATCCAGATTTCGGGGTTCAGTTCAAACCTCTCCCTGGAGCCGGAACCGGTCAACCTGAGTGACATTCGTATGGCAGAAATCAGCCGGCTTAACAATGTGAGCGCGGTTCAGGCTTTCGGTTTAAAAGCTGGCATCCTCAAAACCACCGATCAGATTCATGGGGTAGTATTAAAAGGGGTGGACAGCAGTTATAGATGGGACTTTTTCAAGGAAAAACTCATTTCCGGACAATTGCCAGATATAAAGGGGGTAAACCCTTCGGATGAAATGCTGATTTCAAAAAAGATTGCACAACTCCTTCATCTTAAGGTTGGAGATGATCTGCGTATGTATTTTATTGCGGAGAACCTTACACGCGGTCGTAAATTTGTTATTTCAGGCATATATAGCACCGGGCTGGCCGAATTTGATGAAATGTACGTGCTTGGCGATATCCGCCACATCAGAAAACTTAATGGCTGGGCTGAAAATCAGGCCTCGGGGGTGGAAATCCTGGTTTCCGATTTTTCAAAACTGGACGAAACCACCAATGAAGTCTATGAACTCACCGGTTATGAGCTAAATGCACAAACCATCAAACAGCTTTATCCCCAGATCTTCGATTGGGTAGAAATTCAGGATGTAAACGTTATTATTATCCTCATCCTTATGGTACTTGTGTCGGCCATTACCATAATTTCCACCTTGCTTATACTTATACTGGAACACACCCGCAACATTGGCCTGCTAAAGGCCCTGGGTGCTTCCAACGCTAGTATCCGCCGTATTTTTATTATGGCTTCCCTGTATATTGCATTTTATGGATTACTCTGGGGGAATTTACTGGGATTGGGATTGATATGTTTTCAATCTGAAACAGGGTTTCTTCCACTGCCCGAAGAATCTTATTTTATGTCATCGGTACCTGTTTCTATTGGATGGTTTGAGATTATTGCCATTAACGTCGGAGTTATGATTATCAGCACTTTACTGATGCTGATTCCATCCATGATAGTGCGCTTTATTTCACCGGTAAGGGCATTGCGTTTTGAATAATTAAAGCAGGTTTAATCTTTTTTGTGTAAGCCGCACTCCCGCGTATTTGGATTTTCCCACCACCAGCGTCCGGCCCTGATATCTTCTCCGGGTAAAATGGCCCGTGTACAGGGTAAGCAGCCAATACTGGCAAAACCTTCATCGTGAAGTTTATTGTAAGGCACATTGTTTTCTTTTATAAACGCCCAAACCTGTGCTTCAGTCCAGTCTATCAGCGGATTGACTTTAATCAGACCATTGGTGGCGTCCCACTCAACAAGCTGATCATCCTGCCGGGTAACCGATTGCTCCCTGCGTAACCCGCAAATCCATGCATCCAGCCCTTTAAATGCCCGTTGTAAGGGTTCTACTTTTCGAACATGGCAACACCTGCGCCTGTTTTCAATACTTTCGTAGAACAGGTTTATTCCTTTCTCATTTACCATTTGCTCCACTGCATCTTTATCAGGAAACATGACTTTAATGTTAATGCCATATCTCTCATTCGTTTGCTGCATTAGATCATAAGTTTCCTGAAACAATCTGCCGGTGTCCAGTGTAAAAAATGAGGCCGATTTGTCGATGCCGGCAATAAAGTGTGTAATTACCTGATCTTCCGCGCCCAGACTGGTGGAAAAAGCAACCTTGCCCTCAAAATCGGTCAGGAAATATTTCAGGACTTCTGCTGCGTTCTTTCCTGCTAATTTTTGATTTAATGCTTCAGCGCGTTGTATATTTTCTTTAGTTGACATAGTTTAAGTGTTATTTCGTAAAAAAATCCGCTATATTTCCAATCCTGTCAGCCACTATACCCTTTTCCGTTCGGCGTAGGGTACATGCCTCATTATAAAAGTCATGCTGAAATACAAGGATATAGTGGTTCTCACACGCTTCTTCGAGAAAGGCTTCCTTTTCGTGAATGCTTAACAGGGGTTCAATATCAACCGCCGGAACATAATGTGGCGGCAAATTGGCCAGGGCCGGAATGAAATCGGCAAGAAAAACTATGGTTTTGGAACCGGCAGTAATAAAAGGAACAAGCTGCCCCCGCGTATGGCCATTAAATATACGGAGTTTTATGTTTTCATCCCAATGGCATTCTTTTTCAATCAAAATACATCTGCCCGAGTTTTGTAAAGGTAAAATATTGTCCTGAAAAAATGCAGCAGATTCACGTGGATTGGAATCAAATGCCCATTTAAACTGTCGGCTGGAACACCAGTAACGGGCATTCGGGAACAGCTCTTTGGGCTGTTGCTTCTTATCGTAATAAACTGCTCCCCCCACATGATCGTCATGTAAATGCGTAAAAATCACATCCGTAATTCCGGCAGGGGAGAGGCCGGCAGCTTTCAGGCCTGCTGATATTTCACAGACATCAAAACGAAATTTGTATTTATAATATTTGTCGTCCCGCTTTTCACCCATGCCGGTATCAAACAATACCTTTCGGTTTCCGTAACAAAGCAGCGAACACCGGGTAGTAATTTTTACCAGGTTGTCTTCATCTTCAGGATACACCTTTTCCCAGATGGTTTTTGGTACCACTCCAAAGGCCACGCCCCCATCCATCTTCCAGTGATCAGCATGTATTGTTGTAATCTTCATCGTTGCAAATTTATGACTTTTAAACGTATACTTTTGGTTTCATCCAAAACGAAACAATATTGGCCGATAATTTTGGTATTTTTGTTGTTTAATTCTACTGCATGAAAGTTCATTTTATTGCCATTGGTGGCAGCGCAATGCACAACCTGGCCATTGCACTTCATTTAAAAGGTTATAAGGTAACAGGGTCTGATGACGAGATTTTTGAACCTGCCCACTCCAGGCTTAAAAAATATGGATTGTTGCCGGCAGCTGAAGGGTGGGACATTCAAAAAATTCACACCGGACTGGATGCCATAATTCTTGGCATGCACGCCAGATCCGACAATCCGGAAATAGCTGCTGCCCGGAAACTCAACATCCCTGTTTATTCTTATCCTGAATTTCTTTATGAGCAGTCAGGCCACAAAAAAAGAGTAGTTATTGGCGGCAGTCATGGCAAAACAACCATTACTGCCATGATTTTGCATGTGCTTAAACATCATAACATAGATGCAGATTATATGGTAGGTGCCCAACTCGAAGGCTTTGAAGTTATGGTTAGAGTAACTGAAGATGCTCCTGTTATGATTATTGAAGGGGATGAATACCTGACATCAGCGCTTGATCGCAGGCCGAAATTTCATGTCTATCAACCCGATATTGGACTAATTAGCGGAATAGCCTGGGATCATATGAATGTGTTTCCCACTTTCGAAAATTATCTGGAACAATTCAGTCAGTTTGCCCAATTATTACCCAAAGGGGGAAGTCTGATTTACTGCGCTGAGGATGAATATGTGGTAAACATTGCAGCCCAACTGCCTGAGGATATTCATAAACTTCCTTATACGCTGCCACCTTATCATGTAAAGGAGGGCATCACTATCCTTCACACCCCGGGGGGTGAAGTGCCGCTGAAAATTTTCGGCCAGCACAATCTGCTCAACCTCGAAGGTGCCAGGTTAATCTGTCAGGAACTGGATATTGATGGCGAAGCATTTTATGATGCCATTCAATCTTTTGTGGGTGCTTCAAAACGACTTGAATTGGTTGCATCCAATGCCAATACGGCCATTTACAAAGACTTTGCCCATAGTCCATCCAAGCTGAAGGCCACCATACAGGCCGTTAAAGAACAATTTCCGGGGCGAAAACTTACCGCCTGTTTTGAATTACACACATACAGCAGCCTGAATAAGGATTTCTTATCCCAATATGCACATGCTATGGATGATGCCGAGAAAAGTATTGTATTTTACAGCAAACATGCTCTGGAATTAAAACGCCTGAAACATTTCGATAGTGATGATGTAGTTAATGCCTTTAAACGTAATGATATTCAGGTGTATAACGAAACCAGGGAACTACAGGAATTTTTAGTGAATGCCGGCTGGAATGATCATAATCTGTTATTGATGAGTTCGGGGAATTTCTTTGGATTGGATTTGGATGCATTGTCGGCTCACATTATTTAATCGCCTGGTTAACCACCATTGTTTTAGGCGATTAAATAAGTATTACCTGCTACTAAAACAAACAGGGAACCTTTTTAGGGGTTCCCTGTTCGAGTTTCAAGCCATATGAAACATTAATTTGCTGCTTCCTTAGGTACCACTGGTTTTATAATTTGTATATCCAGTTCTTCAGCTTTTTCTTTGTGTGAGATTACCACTTTATCGCCTTCTGAAAGATTTGATTTGATGATCTCTTCCGCCAGAGCGTCTTCAATGTATTTTTGAATGGCTCTTTTCAATGGACGTGCACCAAACTGGGCATCCCAGCCTTTCTCTACAATAAAGTCTTTGGCTTCAATGGTAACTTCCATTTCATAACCCATCTCAGCAACCCTTTTGAAAAGGTGCTTTAGTTCAATATCGATAATTTTGTGAATATCTTCACGCTCAAGTGATTCAAAAATAATCACATCGTCGATACGATTCAGGAACTCCGGAGCAAAGGAGCGCTTGAGTGCATTTTCAATTACACCTGTGGCAAAAGTTGAACTGCCTGACATTTTAGCGCTTGTGGCAAAACCAACCCCCTGTCCAAAATCTTTCAACTGACGTGATCCAATGTTGGAGGTCATAATTACAATGGTATTCTTAAAGTCTACCTTACGGCCAAGGCTATCGGTAAGTACTCCATCATCCAGCACTTGCAAAAGAATATGGAAGATATCGGGATGAGCTTTTTCAATCTCATCAAGAAGCACAATAGAGTATGGTTTGCGACGCACTTTTTCGGTAAGCTGCCCGCCTTCTTCGTAACCAACGTATCCGGGAGGCGCACCAACCAGTCGCGAAACTGCAAATTTCTCCATATATTCACTCATGTCAATTCTGATCAACGTATCCTCGCTATCGAACAGATATTTGGCGAGAATTTTAGCCAGATGGGTTTTCCCTACTCCGGTAGGACCTAAAAAGATGAATGTTCCGATGGGCTTATTGGGATCCTTTAAGCCGGCACGGTTGCGTCGGATGGCTTTTACCACTTTTTTAATGGCATCGGGCTGACCAATTACACTATCACTGAGATCGTTTTCCATGTGCAATAGCCGGTCACTTTCATTTTGTGCTATTCGCTGAACAGGAACCCCGGTCATCATAGCAACCACTTCAGCCACATTATCTTCACTTACCGTAATGCGGTGCATTTTGGAATCGTCCTCCCATCTCTTTTTAGCGGCTTCCAGTTCTATCATCAGTTTACGTTCGGTGTCGCGGAATTTGGCGGCTTCTTCAAACTTCTGACTATGAATGGCATTATTTTTCAGCTCTTTGATCTCTTCAATACGCTGCTCCAGTTGAATGATTTCATTGGGAACCTGCATATTGGTGATATGTACCCGGGCTCCGGCTTCGTCCAGTGCATCTATGGCCTTATCCGGCAAATAACGGTCGGTAAGGTAACGGTTGGTAAGCGAAACACAGGCTTCAATAGCATCGTCATTGTATTTTACCAGATGATGATCTTCATATTTTTCTTTAATATTATTCAGAATGGTTACGGTTTCTTCAGTAGTGGTAGGATCTACCAAAATTTTCTGAAACCGGCGTTCCAGCGCTCCGTCTTTCTCGATATATTGTCTGTATTCATCCAGGGTAGTAGCTCCGATGCATTGTATTTCGCCCCGGGCAAGTGCTGGCTTAAACATATTGGAAGCATCCAGCGAACCGGAAGCATTTCCGGCACCCACTATGGTATGAATTTCATCAATAAACAGAATAATATCCCGGTTTTTTTCCAGTTCATTTAGTACGGCTTTCATGCGTTCTTCAAACTGGCCGCGATATTTCGTTCCGGCCACCAGGGAGGCCAGATCAAGGGTGAAAATTCGTTTGTTAAAAAGAATACGCGACACTTTGCGTGATATGATCCTCAGTGCCAAACCTTCAGCAATGGCCGACTTACCCACACCAGGTTCCCCAATGAGGATAGGATTATTTTTTTTGCGCCTGCTCAATATCTGGGCAATGCGCTCCAGTTCTCTTTCCCGTCCAACAATAGGATCGAGGCGGCCCTCTTCAGCAGCCTTGGTCAAATCGCGACCAAAATTGTCCAGAACGGGCGTTTTTGATTTAGAATCTGCCACCTTTCGCGGTCCACCGCCATAACCCCGGCCTTCATCAGCGTCATCATCGGGAGTGCTGCCCGGCAATTCGCCACGCGGTCCTTCCTGCTTATGACTTTCATCGTGACTTATGATAGACTTTAGCTCTTCTCTTACTGAGTCATAGTCTATACCATACTTATTCAATGTGCTGGTAACAAGATTGTCTTCGTCTTTTAAAATAGCAAGCAGCAAATGTTCAGTTCCAATCAATTCACTATTGAACATCTTGGCCTCCAGATAAGTAAGTTTCAGTGCACGTTCAGCCTGTTTTACCAATGGCAGATTTTCTGCCTTTTTGTCACGCTTGGCGCCTGAACTGATTGTTTTTTCAATGGTTTTTCTGATTTCATTGGTATCGATACCCAGCATATTCAAAATTTGAATGGCCATGCCTTCGCCTTCGCGTATAATGCCAAGAAATAAATGCTCCACACCAATCTTTTCATTTCCCAACCGAAGTGATTCCTCCCGGCTGTAGGTAAGTACGTCTTTTACCCGTTGTGAAAATTTAGCTTCCATATGTTGATTTCTCTCCTTCTTCTGTGTTATAAACACTTTCTTTGTTTAGTTTTCCGGCTCAAATATAATTAAACATCATACATTCATTGAGCCAGGTTTAGCCTGAGGTCAAAAATACGAATAATTTGAACACGCTGTATACATATAGCAGGTCAAATACACAATATTTTGTCCATACGATCTGTGTATAATCAAATACAATGCCGTTTAAAGAAACAAAGAAAGAAACTACTGAAAAAATATAGCTTTAATACTGAATTTTCCAGATATTTTCGGTTAATTTCCTGTTGTGCTGAAACAAAAAAGTTGTACCTTCGTACCCCTCAAAAGAGGTACTAAAAATTGCTAATTTGAATACACTAAAGAATGGAAAATCAAGAAGGTGAAGAAAGAATAATTAAAGTTAATATTGAAACCCAGATGAAGTCGGCTTACATTGACTATTCCATGTCAGTGATAGTGGGCAGGGCTTTACCTGACGTTCGTGATGGTTTGAAACCGGTTCACCGCCGTGTACTTTATGGAATGTTAGACCTTGGGGTATTGTCGAACCGGTCATATAAAAAAAGCGCCAGAATAGTAGGGGAGGTGCTCGGTAAATATCATCCCCACGGCGACACCTCCGTTTATGATGCTATGGTGCGAATGGCCCAGGAATGGTCATTGCGCTACCCACTGGTTGACGGACAGGGAAACTTTGGTTCCATTGATGGAGACAGCCCCGCAGCCATGCGTTATACGGAAGCAAGATTGCAGAAAATTGCAGAAGAAATGTTATCCGATATAAATAAGGATACGGTTGATTTTCAGAACAACTTCGACGATAGTTTGCAGGAACCCATGGTTTTGCCCGCGCGTATTCCTAATTTACTGGTCAACGGAGCCTCCGGTATTGCTGTCGGTATGGCTACCAATATGCCACCGCACAACCTGTCAGAGGTGGTTGATGGAACCATCGCCTACATTGATAATAAGGAGATCTCCGTAAACGAACTTATGAAGTTTATTAAAGCTCCGGACTTTCCCACAGGGGGATTTATATATGGCTATGAAGGAGTAAAGGAAGCTTTCGAATCCGGTCGTGGCAGAATCGTAATGCGTGGAGAAAGCAAAATCGAAATCAATCATTCGCACGAGACCATAATATTCAACTCTATACCTTACCAGGTTAATAAAGCTGATCTTATCAAAAAAGCAGCCGATCTGGTAAATGATAAAAAAATTGAAGGTATTTCTGATATCCGTGACGAATCAGACCGCAACGGGATGCGTATTGTTTTTGATCTCAAGCGTGATGCCATTACCAATGTGGTGTTGAATAAATTATATCAGTTAACACCTTTGCAGTCATCATTCAGCGTGAACAACATCTGCCTGGTGAATGGCCGGCCTATGCTGCTAAATATCAAGCAATTAATTCATTATTTTGTAGAACATCGGCATGATGTTGTCCTGCGTAGAACCAAATATGAGCTAAGAGAAGCCGAAAAACGGGCACACATTCTCGCCGGTTTACTTATTGCTCTTGATCATCTGGATGAAGTAATTGCCTTAATCAGGGCAACCAAAACACCTGAGGAAGCCCGGATAAAATTGATTGAACGCTTCGAACTCTCTGAAATTCAGGCCAGAGCAATCCTCGATATGAGATTGCAGCGTTTAACCGGACTGGAAAGAGATAAAATACGAAATGAATACGAGGAACTGCTCAAAATGATTGAGTATTATAACCTTGTGATTAACAACGTAGATATGCGTATGGAGATTATCAAGAAGGAATTGCTTGATATAAAGGAAAGCTACGGTGATGAGCGAAAAACACAAATCGTTTATTCAGCAAGTGATTTCCGCATCGAAGATACCATAGCAGATGAAGATGTGGTGATTACCATTTCACATATGGGTTACATCAAACGTACCCCGCTTACAGAATATCGCCGTCAAAACAGGGGAGGCCGGGGAGCAAAAGGATCTAATATCCGGGATGAAGACTTCCTGGAATACATGTATGTAGCCAGCATGCATAATTATATGCTTTTCTTTACCGAAAAAGGAAAAGTATTCTGGATGCGGGTGTATGAAATTCCCGAGGGAGGTAAAAACAGTAAAGGCAGAGCCATTCAAAATTTGATAAACATTGAACCGGATGATAAAATTAAAGCCTTTAAAAATTTAAAAAACTTAAAGGACGAAGAGTACATAAACAATAACTATATCATTTTGTGTACACGCAAAGGAATCATCAAAAAAACTTCACTCGAAGCCTATTCCAGACCGCGTCAAAATGGAATCAATGCCATTACCATTCGTGAAGGAGATCAATTGCTTGAAGCCCGATTAACCAATGGGAATAACGAAGTATTGCTTGCACTAAGATCAGGCAGAGCCATACGTTTTAATGAAAGTACCGTGAGGCCTATGGGTAGGATGGCTTCCGGGGTAAAAGGCATTACTCTGGCCAGCGATAAAGATGAAGTTATTGGCATGATCTGTCCTCCGGACGATTCAGCAGATATTTTGGTTGTATCAGAAAATGGATATGGTAAACGCTCAAAACTGGAGGATTACAGAATAACCAACCGGGGAGGCAAAGGCGTAAAAACCATTAATGTGACTGAAAAAACAGGCGATCTTATCTCTATCGAAGCCGTTACCGATAATGATGATCTGATGATTATCAATCGTTCAGGTTTGATTATCCGCCTGGGTATCGCCAATTTAAGGGTGATGGGACGTGCAACACAAGGGGTACGTTTAATCACACTCAGGGGAGACGATTCTATAGCTGCCGTAACAAAGGTAGAAGTGGAAGCAGAAGAAGTATTGGGGCCGGATGAAGAAAATGGAGATATTTCAGACAACAGTGCTTTGGATAATACAGCCGAATTCACCGCTTTAGATGTTCCGACTGATGATTCTGTAATCAGTACGGAAGATGAAAATGAGGCGGATGATTCAACGGACGAAGAAAACAATGATGAAATTGGTCCGGAATTTGTATAATTGAAAACCAACCAATACATTTGCACCTAATTAAAAGGTTAATCCAACAAAAAAGCAAAAAAAATGAAAAGAATCTCTTTGCTGATTACCATGATGCTGGCAGTAAATTTCCTGTTTGCGCAGAAACCAATGCGCACCGACGCCTTTAACAATCTGCGTAAAGGAAAACTTGATAAAGCACTGCAGTACATTGAACCCACCATTAAGGATCCCTCCACCATGGATGACCCCAAAACCTGGCTGTACAGGGGGAACATCTATTTACAAATTTATCGTAGCGATAATCCTGATTATAAGAATCTTGATCCGGACGCTTTAAATAAAGCTTATGAATCGTATCAGAAACTACTTGAACTGGATACCCGCAAAGAATACTATACCGATGCTATTCAAAACCTGTTGGTTATCAGTGAAGAGTTGTATAATCAGGGCGTAAATCAGTTTACATCAAAGGAATTCGACCAGGCCACTAAAAGTTTTGAAAAGGCCGTAGAACTGAATAAATCCTTCGGAGCTATTGACACCCTGGCTTACTTTAATGCAGCACTCTCTGCTGAAAATGCCGGAAATCTGCCCAAAGCTATTGAGTATTATACTAAGGTAAAGGATTTGAATTATCCTCAACCATTATTGTATAACTCATTGTCTTCACTGTACCTTCAGACAGGAGATACCACAGCAGCTTTGAATGTTATTCTGGAAGGGAAATCAAAATATCCGGATGATTTTAATATTCTTATCGCTGAAACCAATATCTATCTGGCTTCAGGTCAAAACGAGAAGGCTATGGCCAATTTACAGGAAGCCATTGAGAAAGACCCGACCAATCCAACCATTTATTATGCCATTGGAGTAAATTATGCTCAGATTGATGACATCGAAAACGCCGAAAAGTCATATAAAAAGGCTGTAGAACTCAGACCCGATTATTTTGAAGCCAATTATAACCTTGGAGCGTTATATGTAAATCAGGCCGCCATGTTACTTGAAGAGGCAAATGCTTTGCCTTTTTCACAGCAGGCTGAATACGAAGCCCTGAAAAAACAGGCAAATGATAAATTATCTTTATCGCTGCCATATCTGGAAAAAGCCATAGAACTGGATCCTTCAGACAGAAATACATTATTGTCATTGAAAGAAATCTATACCCGTCTGGAAATGTATGATAAAATGAAGGAAGTAAATGAATTGCTAAACGAATAGCATTAAATTCAATAAAAATGAAAACCGGTATTATTATGATAGTGCCGGTTTTTTTTTGGTAATATTTCATTGTGAACAAGGTGGAAGTAAATAATAAATATTCCGTCAGGCAATTTGTTAACCTGGGATTTTTATTACAGAAGGGAAGGTATTGAAAATGCTATTTGACATAATATTAATTATGTTGCAAATAGCATTTTAAAAATCCGGCCAAAATCCTTGTAAGATCCATATAAATGAATATCTTTACTTCGGTATCTAAAGGATTAATTATTTAATCAGCGTGATGAACTGAATTTCAACTAAATTGTTACATCACCTAATTCTGAAAACATGAAAGTAAACGTTCCTGAAATTGTAAAAATGGATCCCTGGCTGATTCCGGTTGCTGAGGATATTAAATTGCGTCATAGGCGTTTTGTTAATCGCTTGTCGTGCATTGAAGAAATTGCTGGAAATATCTCAAAATTTGCAAATGCCTATAAATTTTTTGGTTTCAATTACAGTGCTCAGAAACGTGGATGGTTTTACCGGGAATGGGCTCCAAATGCGCTGCAGTTATGGTTAGCCGGCGATTTTAATCAATGGGATCCTTATGCGCATCCGCTTACACGGATTCAAAACGGAGTTTGGGAATTATTCCTTGATGATAAAACGTATAAAAATACTTTTGTTCATGGCAGCAAACTAAAAACCTATGTACAAACGCATGAAACCATTCGTGCACGTATTCCCGCTTATATACGCAGGGTAATTCAGGATGAAATTACCAAAGACTATACCGGTCAGCTGTGGATCGATAAATATGATTGGGAAAATGACAATTTTGTTCCTGACCTGGAAAAGAAACTATTTATTTATGAATGTCATGTGGGTATGGCTCAGGAAAAACCCGCTGTGGGAAGCTATACTGAGTTTACCAGAAACATCCTACCTAAGATCAAAGGGCTGGGATACAATGCCATACAACTTATGGCCATTCAGGAACACCCCTATTATGGCTCATTTGGCTATCATGTTGCCAATTTTTTTGCACCCTCTTCGCGATTCGGTACACCTGAAGAATTGAAAGACCTGATAAAAACCGCACATGCTATGGGCATTTCTGTTATCATGGACATAGTGCATTCGCACACGGTTAAAAACATCAACGAAGGCCTGAATGATTTCGACGGTTCGGGAAATCTTTATTTTCATCCCGGTGAACGGGGAATTCACCCCCAGTGGGACTCACTGTTGTTTGATTATGGCCGCACCGAAGTCCTGCAATTTCTACTTTCCAACATTAAATACTGGTTAAAGGAATTCCATTTCGATGGCTTCAGGTTTGATGGAGTGGGTTCGATGATGTATTTTCATCATGGAAACATCACTTTTACCTCGCCTGAGCAATATTTCAGAGATGGTGTAGAGTGGGATGCCATAACCTACCTGCAATTGGCCAATCACCTGATAAATAAAATTAAACCCTCAGCCATAACCATTGCTGAAGATGTAACGGGTATGCCAGGTTTAAGTGCTCCCATTAAATCAGGTGGGCTGGGATTTGACTACCGGCTGGGTATGGGCATTCCCGATTTCTGGATTAAACTTCTTAAGGAATACAGGGATGAAGACTGGAATATGGGTGAAATGTGGGCCGTAATGACCAACCGTTTACCGGGTGTTAAAACCATTGCATACGCTGAATCTCATGATCAGGCTATGGTAGGCGACAAGACCCTCGCCTTCTGGCTAATGGATAAGGAAATGTACTGGCACATGGGGGTGGATGATTCCAACATAATTATTGATCGTGGCATTGCCCTGCATAAAATGATCCGTTTATTTACTATTGCACTGGGGGGTGAAGCTTATCTGAATTTTATGGGCAATGAGTTCGGCCATCCCGAATGGATTGACTTTCCCAGAGAAGGAAATGACTGGAGCTTCCAATATTCTCGCAGACAATGGTCGTTGGTTGATAATGAAGCATTGAAATACAAGTTTCTGAACAATTTTGATAAAAAAATGATCGAAACCATTAAAAAATACCGGGTATTTGAAGATGAATTTGCAAATCAACTTTTTGTAGATGAGCACAATAAGACCATTGCATTCAGCCGGGGAGCATTGATTTTTGTTTTTAATTTTCATCCCTTTAACAGCATCTTCGATTATCGCTTCCCTGTGCGTGATTCTGGTGATTATCATTTGATTTTAAATACCGATTCTGGTGAATTCGGAGGTCAGGGACGTATTGATCAAAAAATGATCTATACGTCCTGGTTTAACAGTGAAACGGAACGTCCTGAACTGAGAATATATAATACCAATCGTACGGCACAGGTGTTTTCGCGAATGCCATTGAATGCTAAACAATAAATCTTCTAAAAATTCACAACAATTTAACCACAGATTGATTGAATTTTCAATTTTCTGGTGTATTATTGTAAACTTTTTAAAAATTTTATTTTTATGGACAAAAAGCGTGTGATTGTAAGTTATAACAACCTGTCACAGGATGTTTTGGATGCAATCAAGTTGAAATATCCGCTGGGATATTCAAACAATGTAATTAAAGTAAAAACCCGGGGCGAAGAATTCTTTTACGCCATTACTGTAGATACCGCTGACGCCAGTTATCTGGTTAAAGTGCCAGTCAAAATTGACACTAAAGGTCTGCAGGATGAAGACATTGCGGACGATGCGGATGATGAAAAAGATACTCCCGACGATGGTTTTATCGATGAAGCGGCCAGCGATAGCGATGAGTAGCCATTTGCACCCGGCAATTAACTTTAAAGCACCATTATGTACAATGAATCCACCAATTTAACCCATGAATCAGAACCTCTGATACTCAACGAACTGGCCATAGACGCTTTGTCTGAAACGCGGAAATGGACTACTTTTCTGGCCGTGCTGGGTGCAATTTCAACAGTCATTATGCTGCTTGCCGGTTTGATTGTGGGCCTTTTGCTTCCCAAACTCAATGTTGGAGAAGCTTCCGCTACACCATTTTCGGGATGGGTAGGCTGGACTTACCTTATTATGTCACTCATCAATATTATTCCACTTATTTTTATATTTAGATTTAATGGACTAATAAAAAAGGCACTGCAATCAAAAGACAATCAAATTCTTGGCTTTGCTTTCAGCAACCTGAATCTCTTTTTTCGTACCATTGGCATCATAACCATCGTTATCATTGTGCTATATATCGGTATTATAGGCGGAGCTATATTTTTCAGTTTGTTAAGCTTCTAGGCCAGGCCAACTAACTTATCTGCAGAGTTGCTTCATAATTTTTTCTCCGCAATTCCGGAACCCGGGGCGAGCCTCCGGCAATTGAATTTTGATTAAATCATATAGCTCACTGCTAAATTCGGGTAATTGTCGGCACACCCTTTCAAGAATAACCATACTGTACATTTTTACTGCAACAGATTCGGTTTTATTTTCCAGCCACCTGAAGCAGGCATCCACAAGATATCCCAGATTGTGAACCGGTAATTCTGAACGTGCCATCATACGCAGCGCATGCCTTTTTAAACCATCACTGCTGAATGTATTTACCCTCATTGAAAGTTCTTCCAGTTTGTTTTCGATAAATGCGGGTCTGATTTCAGCACAATAGTCAGCAACCCAGGCTGCCCTGCGGCTGATCGGATCTTCATTTCGCATCACCAAAGCCCACAATTCATTGAATAAATCCGGATTTTTGAGTACAATGTCTACCAAAAAGTCAGTATTGGCGCGGGATTGTTCACGAAGTAATAATTCGTCAAGTATCATCTATAAAAAGAAAATAGTAAAAGGTCAAAAAATAATTCTAAAACCCAGGAAATAGCTTTTAAACAAAATAAAATAAAAAACAGAAAGGGAAACTACTCTTGATGAGTTGTTTCCCTTTCGCCATAATGTCAACCGTAGTTAACATAAGGCCTCAGGTTACTGTTTCGGTGCATTACTTTTCGCGTTTCTACCACTTGGGTTTTGCGCTGATGTTTACCAATTCCAGGGTATTCAACACTGGGTTGAGCCTTCTGAAAAATTGGACCACGTTTTCAATTTGTTCAATCTCTACGCTCCTTGCGGTTTGTACGAGATGAAAAATCTAGGTTTCTTACCGATAAAATCTTTCGATTTTTTCGTTTTAACCGGACGGGTTTCTCACCGTATCTCTCGCCTGATGAAACAAAGATACAACATTTTTGCCCCTGTGTCAAGGGTTTTTGGTAATTTAATTTCAACACAATATCAACCGAAGTTATCAACAATTGTTAATAACTTCGCAAGTTATTGTGGCTGTAAGAAGATAAGTATTTCGACATTGTAACGATAGACATATTCAGATTAAAAAACTCCTACATAAGCCTCTCCCCTATTGCCTATTTCATCACTATAAATAAGTGGAAGTTGCTAACCGGCTGGCTTTGCTGATGCCTTTGATGGTAAGTAATTTTTTGAGTAGTAATTCAAGGTGTTTTTTGTCGCGTATGCTAACACTGATATATCCTTCGAACTTACCGTCCTTGCTGTTGAGTGAAATGGAACGTACATCCATTTTAAGATCATTGGAAATCAGGTTAGTAATGGAACTAAGTATACCCAACTGATCGTAACCACTTACTTTAATATCTGTTAAAAAGTAACTTCCCTCTACCGGACTAGACCATTCAGCCTCCATAACACGGTATGGATATCTGGCCTTGAGACGTGAAGCATTTGGACAATTGCTCCGGTGAATTTTTATACCTTCGCTTACCGTAACAAAGCCAAAGATGTCATCACCCATTACCGGATTACAGCATTTGCCCAGTGTATATCCTTCTATGGCTGAGGATTGATTTACGATGATCCGATTTTCAGCGGTACGATTGGGCCGTTCTGATGCTTTTGTGGTAAGGAGTTGAGGTTCTGCTTTACCTTCAACAGTCTTAGTGCTACTCAATAAAATATCCTTGATGCTTGATGGCTCTATTTTATTTTCAGCCAGCCCCTGATATAACTCCAAAGAACCGGATAGTTTATAATACTCAACTATTTTACCTGCAGCCTCATCAATATTATTAATTTTTAGTTGATTGAGCTTACGCTTAAAAATCTCCTTACCCAATTCAGCCTGTTTAAACTCGGCTTCTTTAAGATATTTTTTAATCTTATTTTTTGCTCTGGAACTGGCTACCCATTTTAACCAATCCACATTGGGAGTTTGATTGCGTGAGGTAATTACTTCAACGAGGTCACCGTTTTTCAATTTATGTCTTATCGGTACAATTTTTCGATTTACCCTCCCGCCTGAGCAATGTGCCCCAAGATTGGTGTGTATTTCAAAGGCAAAATCAAGCACGGTGCTACCGGGTTTTAACTTCTTTACATCTCCTTCGGGTGTAAATACATAAATGGTCGATGCGGATTTATTTTGCTGATTGGTGGTCGAATTATCACCCAACGCTTCCGGATGCTCCAGTACCTGACGGATAGAATTGAGCCATTCGGCAGTTTCCTGATCTCCTTCGCTGCCTTTGTATCTCCAGTGAGCAGAATTGCCTCTCTCGGCATCATCATCCATTCGGCTGGTTCTAATCTGCACTTCAACCCAACGTCCATCTTTTCCCTGAACGGTGATGTGCAGGGATTCATAACCATTTTTACGTGGGAAGGTAATCCAGTCTCTTAGCCGTTTGGGTTCAGGTTCATAAACTGAGGTCACTGCCGAATAAGCCTTCCAGCAGTCGGCCCGCTCATTTTCTGGCGCACTGTACAATATAATGCGAACAGCAAATAAATCATAGACCTCGTCCAGCTCAATACCTTGTTTTTGCATTTTTGCGTAAGCTGAAGAAACTGACTTTGTCCGTTTCTTGATCTTATAGTCTAATCCAAATCGCTGTAGTTCAAGATGAACGGGTTGTAAAAAAGATTCAAAGAAAGCGGACTCTTCACTTTCAATTCTGCTGATTTGTGATTTTAAATGTTGATAGGTTACGGGATCTGCATAATTGAGCGAAAGTTCATCCAGCTCAGCTTTAATGCGGTATAAACCCAAACGATGGGCTAGAGGAGCATACAGGTTTGCCGTCTGATTGGCTATTGACACCTGATCTTTGGTTTGTAAAACATGAATATTGCGCATGTATTGTAGCCTGTCGGCCAGCAAAATAGGAATTACCCGAATATCATCTGCAAGAGAAAGTACCAAACTAATAAAGTGCTCGGCATTGGTAGGCACTTTCTCTGTTGGCAATTGCATCACGGTATCAAGTTTATTGAGAATGGTCTCAACTGCATTATAATGATAGGTGTGGATAAAACTTTTAATTTCTTCATTTTGTGGGGATGCTCCGGCAAACAGGGAAGCAATTACACTTGTAATGCCCATGCTCATATCGCGGGCAACAATGATGGCAACGCCGACCGAGTGTAAAAAATAGGGTTCAGTTTCTGCATACAGGCTCCGCTGGTGTGCATTGAGCATGATATTGAAAGCCGCCTTCAAATGGATGCGCTTTTCCCGGTCCAGTAGCGGCTCAGCAGCTTTTAATAAAGCCCTGTAGTTACTGACAATGAGTTTGCGTTCCGATTGATCAATAATTGGCATGAATAGCACATTTTATCATAATGATAACTACATATTACTTAAAAAGTTTCATGGATTAAAAAAAAACGCCCGGATTAAAGGGCGTTTTAAAGTAGTAGAAAGAACATATATTATTTGAGTGGTTGGTCACCACGTTGCCCGGATTTATTCTTGGGCTGTTCAGCTATGGTATCGCGCATGCGAGTATCTGCCTGGATATTCTGAAACTTGTAATAATCCATCAATCCAAGGTTTCCGGAACGGAATGCATCCGCAATTGCTTTAGGAATCTCGGCTTCTGCTTCAATAACCTTAGCGCGGGCATCCTGGGCTTTGGCTTTCATTTCCTGTTCGTTGGCAACAGCCATAGCGCGTCTCTCCTCAGCTTTGGCCTGAGCAATATTTTTATCGGCATTGGCCTGGTCCATCTGAAGCTGGGCTCCGATGTTTTTTCCTACATCGATGTCGGCAATATCAATGGACAAAATTTCAAATGCAGTACCGGAATCCAAACCTTTAGAAAGTACTACTTTTGAGATTGAATCAGGGTTTTCGAGTACACTTTTATGTGAGTCAGCAGAACCGATAGAGGAAACTATACCCTCTCCTACCCTTGCAAGAATGGTTTCTTCACCGGCACCACCCACCAGTTGGCGGATGTTTGCCCTAACGGTTACCCTGGCTTTTGCAATCAACTGAATTCCATCCTTTGCGACGGCAGCAACCGGCGGTGTGCTGATTACTTTAGGATTTACCGACATTTGAACGGCTTCGAAAACATCACGTCCGGCCAGGTCAATGGCAGTTGCCGATTTAAAGTTTAAGGGAATGTTGGCTTTATCGGCAGAAATCAGTGCATTAACCACAAGCTTTACCCTACCTCCTGCCAGGTAATGAGCTTCAAGTTCATCGCGCGTAAGCGATAAACCTGCTTTTGTCGCATTGATCATAGCCGTAACGATTACCGAAGGGGGAACTTTTCTCCAACGCATAAATACAAGCTGAAGCAGTGAAATGCGCACCCCCGATAATAAGGCCGAGAACCATAATCCCACCGGGATGAAGTAAAAAATGATCCATAATCCAAATAGCGAAGCAATGCCAATCGCTACAATTACAATAAATTGAGATTCCATGTGTGTTAAGGTTTACGTGTTACAAAAATTTTATTATCACTAAAGTGTGTCACAATGATTGGGGTCTCCTGATCAATAAATTCGCCATTGGTATGCACCTCATAAATTTCTTCTTTAAACAGTGCTCTGCCTGAAGGAGATAATCTTGAAATACTTTTTCCCTCGTCGCCCACTTGCACCGTTACCGTATCAACTTCATTTACCTTACCTGATATTATGGTATGTAACATGAGGCGGTCCCATGTTTTTGATTTTAATGAAAAATAAAAGGTAATAATAATGAAAAATACTGTTCCTGCAAGTATATAATGTCCCATAGGAGTGCCCAATGAGTGATAGGACTCCCAAATTGAAAACACAATAAGGGCAAAACCGGAGATACCAATAATGGTGGTACCTGGTATTACAAGCATCTCAAGAATGAGAAAGACAAGTCCGGCAAGGATGAGTACAATGATGAGGGTAAGAGACATTTGCTTACAGCTTTGGTAATGCCGTACAAATGTAAGCTAATAAGACCAAACTATATTAGTTTTCTCTAAAATATTTCATGGCTTTAGGAATATAGTTGGTAATTTCCTTAATACGATTCTGGTTTGAGGGATGTGTACTTAAGAATTCCGGAGGTGCCTGACCACCCAAAGCAGCCATTTCCTGCCAGAATGATATGGCACGGTGGGGATCGTAGCCTGCCATAGCCATAAATACCATTCCCAGCTTATCGGCTTCATATTCATGTGTTCTGGAATACGCCAGAGTTCCCAACTGCGAACCTACTCCATAAACCGTATTGAAAATACTGCGGGTAAGTTCCGGTTCTTTCTGAAGTGCTACATCGAGGGTAACTCCACCGAGGGCGATAGCCAATTGCTGGCTCATGCGTTCACCGCCGTGATTAACCACTGCATGCGCAATTTCATGTCCCATAACTACAGCTATACCTGCTTCATCTTTAGTCAGGGGCATAATTCCTGTATAAAATACTACTTTACCGCCTGGCATGGCCCAGGCGTTAACTTCGGGGCTTTCCACCAGGTTAAATTCCCATTTGTAGCCTTTTACGGCCTCTGGCATACCATTATTATTAAAATAATCTTCTACTGCGTTGGAAATTCTCTGCCCCACGCGGCGAAGTGTTTTTACCTGTTCATTAGAAGCCGGCAGGGTTTTGTGTTCGCTAAGAAACTGATTGTAGCTCGAGAGGCTCATCTCAGTAATCATATTGTCGGGCACAACATTAAATTGCCGGCGTCCGGTAATGGGTACTTTTGAACATGAGGTAATCAGAATGAGAGCTGAGAAGGTCAGGGCTGAAACAAAAGTTTTCATACAAATTGGTATTATTCGATGGATACTGTTAACCCTCTATCGATCAATGCAATATACGGCGGTTTCAATTCAGTGAGGGAACCTGACTTTACACCGCTTTTTCCTTTGTAATGAACGATTAATGTAATTTGTTCTGCCTGAAGTGGTTCCAGTTCGCAAATCTCCACCAATGCTTCGATAACATAATCAAAAGTGTTAATTTCATCATTATAAAGTACCAATTCCTTCTCAAAGTCGGAAGAAGTAACTTCCTGGTGGAGCAGATCGGGTTTTTCCTTAGTCATAATTTTACAGAGATCAGATGTTGTTAAATAAAACTCCATAAAAATACAAAAATCGTTTCAATAATCGTTAATCAAAAAATATTCCATACTCATTTCAGGCAATAGGTGTAAATTTGCCTGTCATTGAAATCAAAGGATTTTAAAATGCATCAAAAGAGCAAACCTGATATATTACTTAAGTTTTCCGCTGAATTCGCAGCTTTGTTAACGAAGCGGCTTCCGGGAATTGAGGCTCATGAAAGGCTTGCACCATCCAATAGGTCTGAATTACTCAAACTGGGGAAAAATAGCCCCCCTCCGCGAATGAGCAGTGTACTGGTTTTATTGTATCGGGAGGAAGACAGTGTTAAATTGGTATTTACCAAAAGATGCGAATACGAAGGCATTCACAGCGGACAAGTCTCTTTTCCGGGGGGCAAAGCCGAACCGGAGGATAGTGGTCTGATTGATACCGCGCTGAGAGAAACACAAGAAGAGATTGGGCTATTTTCTAAAGACATAGATATAATAGGCAAGCTAAGCGATTTGTATGTTCCACCCAGTAATTTTATCATCCGTCCATTTGTGGGTATATACGAAGGATTGCCGCATTTTATTCCTAACCCGGAAGAAGTGGCTGAGATTTTCAGTGTTCCCCTTTCTTATCTGTTACATTATGGAGAACAAATTAACCATCCTGTTACCATGAGTAATGGTATGAAAATGCAAGTGCCGGGATTTAAATTCGGTCATCATTTGATTTGGGGAGCTACGGCTATGATTTTAAGCGAATTTTTAACGCTTGCCACCTGGTGCCCTTCAATTGCCAATTTTTCTAATCAGCTCTGATTGATGATTTCCCAGGTGATATGGGAAGCATGTTTGAGCATGGCTGTTACACCACAATATTTTTCCTGCGAAAGGGTAATGGCCTTATTTAATTTATCTTCAGGTAAGGAATCTCCCCTGAAAATATATTTTAGGTGAATATTATTGTATATTTGTGGGAGATCATCTGAAAGTTCACCTTCCACTTCTATTGAAAATTCTCTGGGTTCAACTTTCATCTTTTTAAGAATAGAAATCACATCCATTCCGGTACAGCCCCCCAATGAGGCAAGCGATAACATTTTCGGTCTGAATCCCGAATCTTCTCCGCCTTTTTCTTCATCCACGTCAATTCGGATGGTATGTCGGGCTGCGCTGGCTTCAAAAGCCATTTTGCCTGCCCAGTGCATATTTACCTGGTGTTTCATAACTTTTGGTTAAAAGTGTTATTCTTTAAGTCGAACAATAAAGTAAGGATAAAGGTTCAGGTTTAAAGTATGTATAATTTTCAGCATGAAAGAATCAAAATATAATCTTAAAAAGTTTAGCCTGGCATTACCTTGAATATCAGTGTATAAACAAAATTAATGGTAAATAAATTACGATTTATCTTTGATGTTTTCTTAAAAAATTGTATTTTTACCAATTAGATAATCCCCATGCCGGTTTATCGAAATAACAGGGACTTTGTCTTATATAATAAATTTTCATAAAATCCGGCTTTAAATCTGAATAAAATATGTCTGAAATTAATGAATACCAGGCCTATACGGCCAGAAATTTTCTATCAATACCTCAGCTGGCTGTGCTGAGCGATGAAGAAAAAAGAGAAATAGAGATTGTTGCTGAAGTTTTGCCTTTTAAAAGCAATTCTTATGTAGTGAATGAACTTATAAATTGGGAAAATTATGCTGATGATCCCATCTTCCGGTTAACCTTTCCGGCAAGAGAAATGCTGACTGAAACGCACTATAACCGTATGGCTGAAGCCATGGATAATCAGTTGGACCGGAAGGAAATCAGGCGGGTGGCCAATGAAATCCGGCTTGAACTTAACCCACATCCTGCCGGACAGCTTCAAATGAATGTTCCCAGAATTAATGGCAGATTGATGCATGGATTGCAACACAAATACAGAGAAACTGTGCTGTTCTTTCCAAGTCAGGGTCAGACCTGCCATGCTTATTGCACTTTTTGTTTTCGTTGGCCACAATTCTCAGGTATGCAAGGAATGAAGTTTGCCTCCCGCGATGCCGGTGACTTTGCTGATTACTTAAGGGTTCATAAAGAGGTGACCAATGTATTGTTTACCGGTGGAGATCCCCTAATCATGCATACTTCTTTACTTGAACAATACATTGAGCCCTTACTTCATCCTGATTTTGAACACATTCATACCATTCGCATCGGTTCAAAAGCACTCGCTTACTGGCCTTATCGGTTTTTAACAGATAAAGATGCTGAGGAATTGATTGCGTTATTTGAAAAAATTAATTTAGCGGGCAAGCATTTGACACTAATGGCACATTTTAATCATCCGGTAGAGCTTTCGACCAAAGCGGTTAAACAAGCCATAAAAAAGATACGATTAACCGGAACTGAGATTAGAACCCAAAGCCCGGTAATGAAACACATCAATGCCTCGGCATCCATATGGGCAAAAATGTGGAAGATGCAGGTAAGTCTTGGCATGATTCCCTACTACATGTTTATGGCACGTGATACCGGAGCACATCATTATTTTAATATTTCCATTAAACGGGCACATGAAATTTACCGGGACGCATATAGCAAAGTAAGTGGTATGTCAAAGACCGTTCGTGGCCCGGTAATGTCCGCTGCACCTGGTAAGATTCACGTGGTTGGTATGAGCGAAGTGGGTGGTGAAAAAATATTCGTTTTACAATTCTTACAGGCACGCAATCCTGATTGGGTAAGGAGACCCTTCTTTGCCAAATATCGGGCGGATGCAGCCTGGTTGACCGATCTGGAGCCATTTGGAGAAGAAAAGTTTTTCTGGCAGGAAGAATATGAGGCCATGAGCCGGACTTCCGTGAGTGAAGCTATTTATCAGGAAGACGAATAGACGGTTTTTAAAAATTTTCATAGCCTGGATACCACAATTTTTTCCTGGCAATTTCTTCGGGATAGGTAAAGTAATGCATCACCGCTGTTGCACATTCTGTTCCATGCGCATCTGTAATAGAGGTATCAATGACTGCTACATTTTTTTGCATGCCCCTTAAGGTAGCTTTTAATGTAATTTTTCCACGATCAATATGAACGGGTTTTGAAAGCTTTACTTCCATTTTTGAAGTCACCCCGGATGTATGTAATTTGACGAAGACCAACCAACTGGCAATTTCATCCATAAGGGTTGCCTGTATGCCGCCATGTAATATGTTTTTCCATCCTTCGAAGTGAGATTTGGGTTGCCAGATGGCAGATACCCCATTATCTTCTTCGGTAAATTCCATCTGAAGTCCGAAATTATTATCGGGAGAACAGCCAAAGCACTGGTATCCTTCAAGAGAAACAAAAGGGTTATTCAGGAGCCTTTTCATTTATTTTCGAAGTTGACCGTTTTTATAGATTTCTGTGTTTTCCAACTTCCCTGAGGGGTCGAACTTCTGCCATTTGCCCTGTTTTTCACCATGCTCATATTGTCCGGAGAGTTTAACCTTTCCATCATCATAATACTCAATGGATTCTCCTTCATACTGGTTGGTGACAAAATGATCAATGCTGCGCAATTTCCCATTGGGATAAAATGATTTTTGAGCTCCCTCAAGCAATCCATTATGATAATTGTATTCAGCAATTAAATTCCCTTCCATATCAAACCATTTGGAAACTCCTTCTTTAAGGCCATTTTTATAATTGGAAAGTTCAGACAACTTATCGCGTCTGTTTTCGTAAAATTTTTTCTGTACACCTTCGAGTTTACCGTGTCGATAAAAATTAACTGTTTCAACAATCCCGGCATTGGTATAGGTTCGTTGCAGTCCTTCTGGCAGGTCATTTTTAAAGTATTCTTCAGAGATTAAGGTAGACCGGGTTGAGAACTGAAGGAAAATTCCGTGTTTTAGACCCATTTGATAATTTTCCACCTTATGTAAACTACTGTCATGTGCGTAATATACCAACCAATTACCGTCTTTTTTGCCATTGATTTCCTTACCGTGATAAAGAAATTTTTCATCGCGGGAGCTAAAAAAATCATCAGGTGAAGAAACATTTGTGGATGCTTTCTGTGCCTGCAACCCATAATTTCCGGAAAGAAGTATAAAAACAATCAAAAATAACCTTAAATTTTTCATAATCAATAGATTAAAGTTTCAATATTTTTTTTGAATGAAACAAAGTTATAAAAATCAATTGAATATAATATGATTTTAAGGATATATGGTTGCGGTAAGGTCATAGAGTTCTGTTCCGGTAATGGTTGCATTAACTATGCTTCCAGGCTCCACCGGGATATCATTAACCGGAATGAGCACTTCATTGTCTACCTCAGGTGAATCGAACTCAGTGCGACCAATCCAGAAGTTGTTCTCCTGGTGGTCAATAATCACCGGCATAACTTTTCCAATCAGCTCCTGATTGTGTTGCGTGACTATTTCCTGTTGAAGCAGCATTAACTCTTCTGCACGCCTGGCTTTGATGGCGGGGCGCACATTGTCGGTAAGTTTCCAGGCCGGTGTTTTTTCCTCGTGTGAGTAGGTAAAAACACCAAGACGTTCAAAGCGTGCCTCCTGAACAAATTGTTTCAATTCATTGAATTCGGTAGCGGTTTCATCCGGATATCCCACTATAAAACTACTTCGGAGGACAATACCGGGCACTTTGTTGCGAATGGTTTGCACCAGTTTTCTGATCTTGTCTCCTCCCCCACCCCGCTTCATTGATTTTAAAATACGTGGGGTGATGTGTTGAAGCGGTATATCAAGATAATTACAGATTTTGGGTTGATTGCGCATAACATCCAGCACATCCATGGGAAATCCTACCGGATAAGCATAATGAAGCCGAATCCATTTAATTTCCGGGATGGTTATGAGGTTTTCCAATAATGTGGAAAGTTGGCGCTTACCGTAAATATCTTTTCCGTAATAGGTAAGGTCCTGAGCAATCAGCAACAGCTCTTTAACTCCTTTTGAGGCAAGAAAACGGGCTTCTGACATCAGTTGCTCTATGGGTTTTGAAATGTTACCCCCTCTGATTCCGGGGATGGCACAAAAAGAGCATTGGTGATCACAGCCTTCTGCAATTTTCAGATAGGCATAATGAGCAGGCGTTGTGATTACCCGCTCACCCAGCAAGGCCTCACGGAAAGGTGCATTTAGTGCCGAAAGTAAAGCGTGCATATCGTTGACCCCAAAAAAGCCGTCCACTTCAGGAATCTCTGCATTCAACTCGTCACGGTAACGTTCAGACAAACAACCCATTACATAAAGGTGACTGATTTTCCCTTCACTTTTCAGACGGGTATAATCCAAAATAGTATTGATAGATTCTTCTTTGGCATCGAAAATAAACCCACAGGTATTTATGACAATAATTTCGGCAGGCTGATCGCTGTCGTGATAAACCTGATAGCCAGCAGCCTGTAATTGCCTGAGCATTACTTCAGAATCGACCAGGTTTTTTGAGCAACCCAGCGTAATGATATTTATGGTTTTTTGTTTCAAAAGGGGGGAAATTATGAATGAAAAAATGCATCAACTGCTAAACAGCGAATCGACGAATTCTTCCTTAACAAACAATTGCAGATCGGTCATTTTTTCGCCGATGCCAATGTATTTAACAGGGACCTTAAACTGGTCTGAAATACCAATGACTACTCCACCTTTGGCTGTACCGTCGAGTTTGGTAAGTGCCAGGGCATTGACCTCAGTGGCAGCAGTAAATTGACGGGCCTGTTCTATGGCATTTTGTCCGGTAGATGCGTCAAGCACCAGCAAGACTTCGTGGGGTGCATCAGGAAGTAGTTTCTGGAGTACTTTTCTGATTTTTGATAATTCGTTCATGAGTCCCACTTTGTTGTGTAACCGGCCCGCAGTGTCGATAATGGCAACGTCAGCTTTGCGGGAAATGGCCGATTTAAGAGTGTCAAATGCAACGGAAGCGGGATCAGCACCCATGCCCTGAGTAATAATTGGGACATCCACGCGTGATGCCCATATTTCGAGCTGGGAAACAGCCGCAGCCCTGAAGGTATCGGCTGCACCGAGCACTACCTGCTTGCCGGCCAGTTTAAACTGATAAGCCAGCTTACCTATGGTGGTTGTTTTTCCAACGCCATTAACCCCTACCACAAGAATAACATAGGGCGTTTCGCGCGAAGGGAAATTGAATCCCTGCACCAACTTGTCTTTGTCAGACTCTCCCAGCAAGGCTGTAATTTCTTCACGCAACAACTGATTGAGTTCTGCAGTGCCAAGATATTTATCACGGGCTACCCTTTCTTCGATGCGGCGAATGATCTTAAGTGTAGTTTCTACACCAACATCAGAAGTTACCAGAATTTCCTCCAGGTTATCCAGTACTTCATCATCTACGCGTGATTTCCCAATTACGGCTTTAGAAAGTTTTCCAAAGAAATTGTTTTTGGTTTTTTCGAGACCTTTATCAAGGTCTTGTTTTTTATCGCGCGAAAGAAATGAAAAGATTCCCATTGGCGTAGTATTGGTAATAGTGAGTAGATAATTAACCTGAATTTGCTCAGGTGACAAAATTAATGATTAAAATTGTCAATAAATACAAATAAAAACAGGGTCTTTCCCAAAATAAGAAAAGGCCCTGTCACTTTAAATCAGGATTGATTATTTTTTTGCCAAAAAGTCCTTCACCTGATCACTTGGAACGATGTTTTCTTTAAAGGTATAGGCCCCGGTTTTACCGGATCTAACCATACGGATCACTTTGGCGAAATTCTTGCCTGAAGCGGTTCTCAGGGTTGCAACTACTTTCTTTGCCATGGTTCAGTTTTATTTAATTTCTTTGTGAACAGTTACTTTCTTCAGAATGGGATTGTATTTCTTAATCTCCAAACGCTCGGGAGTATTCTTTTTATTCTTGGTGGTAATATAGCGTGAAGTGCCAGGCATGCCACTTGCTTTATGCTCGGTACACTCCAAAATTACCTGAATACGCGCTTCTTTCGTCTTTTTAGCCATCGGTATTGAGCTTTTTAAATTTCGGACTGCAAAAATACAACTTTTTTTCATTCAACCAAAGGGTTGAATGGAAAAAACATTCTACTTTATTTTTTAAATATAAAAAACATTGAAAATCAGATAAATAGTCGCTTTAAACTTAACGAAATATGGTTGAATTATACAAAAGCAATTTCAATAATTTAAAGAAATGGCAGTGCAAGTCATCTAAGTCATAGATTAAAACCATACTTTTACGTGAATAATCCTCTGCATACCATGAATTACATCCTTATTTTATGAATTGGGAAATAATGATCCGAAGTTACAAAATTCATCTCCAGGTGGAACGAAACATGCCTGCCAATACGGTGAATGCATATGTGCGCGATGTTAAAAAATTGCAGTGCTATTTTCAAGGGGTTGAAATTTCTGTAAATCCTACAAAAGTGGATGCCAGGCAACTGAATAAATTTGTAGAGACTCTGGCTGAATTGGGATTGGCTCCCGCTACACAATCCAGAATAATTTCAGGTATCCGTTCATTTTATGATTTTTTGATAGTAGAAAACCTTATTACGCATAACCCTGCTGAAATGCTTGAGTTGCCCAGAAAAGGCCTTCACCTTCCGGAGGTACTCTCTTTGGATGAGATTACCAAAATTATTGATAGTATTGATATGAGTCAGCCACAGGGAGAACGAAATAAAGCTATGGTGGAATTGCTCTATGGTTGTGGGTTGCGGGTGTCGGAACTGATAAATTTAAAATTGTCAGATATTCGCTGGGAGGATGGTTTTATTGTGGTGACAGGCAAAGGCAATAAGCAAAGGGCAATACCGTTGGGAAAAATCGCCGAGAAACAACTAAAACAATACATAGAGCAGGTCAGGGTGCATGAAAAAATCAAACGGTATAGCGAAGATGTAGTTTTTTTAAATAACCGTGGACAGAAACTAAGCCGGGCCATGATATTTCACATCATTAAACAACAGGCAAGCATTGCAGGGCTTAACAAACAGATAAGCCCGCATACATTTAGACATTCGTTTGCCACCCATTTAATAGAAAAAGGTGCAGACCTCAGGGCAGTTCAGGAAATGTTGGGTCATGCTTCCATTACCACTACTGAAATCTACACCCATCTAAACCGGGAATTCATCAGGCAAAGTATTCTGAAATTTCATCCCCGGGCCAAATACAAATAAGGCTATTCGTCGTCCTCAAAATCATCAAATTCTTCGATCTCACCATCTTCATTTACAAAAACACCCCAGTTTACGGTAACCAATTCGTTATTGTGGAAATAGAAGTCAATGAGCGCTTCATCGAAGGAGATTCTTTTTTCGCCCCATTCTTCATCTCCCGAATCTATATGGGTATAGCCTTCTGATTTCATGAGATCAATAATTTCCGCTTCATTCATCTCAAATACTTTCTTTCCAAACAGTGTAGTGCTTTCATGATCGGTTTCGAAACAGGAAAGCACATGATTATTTTTACCTTCAAAGAATACAGTAATGCCCAGCTCATCGTAATTCCAGATTATAGTATCCAGATCTTCATCACCTTCTTCGCCGATATTTTCAATTTCTTCCGGTTTCCCGAGAACATTTTCAACAGCAACTGGCAAATCTCCGAATTTAAGGCTATCCAGCCCTTCGAGCAGTTGTATTTCCATTTTAATTTTTTCCATTGGTTTGATTGTTTTGGGTTAGGACTAATTAATTCTTTATTGGGGACTCAGGTTCTTTTGCCATATGATTATAAGTCAGGTGACTGACAATTCGAGGTAAAAACCGGTTGAGAAAAACAGCCAGTTTTCCTTCTAAAAAAGTAAGCACCAATACATTTTTTCGTTTGATGATGGCGCGTGTAATTTTTCGGGCGGCTTTTTCGGCTGACATCATTTTATTTTCGGCCCTGGGAGTTTCACCCTGAAACGATCCATCACCCAGCAGGGCTACTTTACGGATGTTTGTAGCAGTAAAACCCGGGGCGGCCAACATTACATGCAAACCGGTTTTTTCGTTTTCGCACCTGAGGGTATCAAGGAAGCCCCTGATGGCAAATTTAGAGGCTGAATACCCTGTCCGACCCGGCAAGCCAATATAGCCGGCTACGGAAATAATCCCTACTACCGAACCCTTTGTTTCGAGCAGGTAAGGTAAGGCAAATTTGGTGCAATAAACAGTTCCCCAGAAATTGATCTCCATCAGGGTTCGAATGACATTTAAATTTGTATCTTTGAATGCAGATCGCATGGAAACACCAGCATTGTTGATCAATATATCAATTCGGCCAAAAGTTTCTACCGTTTTGTCAATTAAAACCCGACAGTCTTCTTCGCGACTGACATCGGCAACGATATCCAGTACTTCAACCTTTTGCCATCGGAGTTCAGAGGCTGCCTCTGCCAGTCGGGAAGCATTGCGCGCAGAGATGACTACTTTAGCCTTTAACTTACCAAATTCATGAGCTAAGGCCAGACCAATTCCACTTGATCCACCGGTTATAATAACGACTTTATCCTTCAAAGGCTATACTTAAAATTTGAATGACAATATTAACTATATTTTTTCACCCCGGCAAAGGTATGTAAATCTAAAATGTCAATTTTCTTTTTCGAAAACATTTTGGCTAAGGATAAGTAATGGGTGATGTGTTGATTTGTTGATTTGTTGATGTGTTGATGTGTTGAGTTGTTAAATGGAACGTCCTGACAAGTTTTCTTCTAACTTGTCAGGACTTTGAGGGACAGTAAGGAGTGATTGTTGATTCGT
>DHSR01000033.1:215915-231383 GCA_002410555.1 Bacteroidales bacterium UBA5281
CTCCTCCCGGGATTTGTTGATTTAGCGATTTGAGGATTTGCTGATCACTGATCACAGATCACAGATGACCCATCACTCACTTCACCACCATCATACTCCCTCTCAGCGTACTTAACCTTTTCCAAATAATCCACTTACTATTTCGTACTCTCCCCGTTGAAAGACCAGGACACACCACAGAGAGTGATAATTGGCTTACTATTAAGGTGTTATCTGAGACCCATATTTCTGTATTACTTTACCTGAATTATTCAAATACTTTAAATGTTATGAGTTAAGTTCTGTACTTGTTCCGCCTGAGCGAAAGCCCTTCCTATCCATTTCATGTGTAAAGGAAGCCTGGAAATTTCTTGAGATTTACGGGTTTGAATAAAAAATTTCAGATGGTAAGATCTTAATCATCCCAAATAAAAAAAGAAATGATATATTCGTGCGAAATTTTAAGTTTAAATGAGGACAATTATTGAAATTTGTACCGGCTCTATGGTTTGCGCACTTGCGGCTATAAGTGCCGGGGCTCATCGCCTTGAATTGTGCAGCGCCCTGCCCCTGGGTGGTTTAACGCCATCTCATGGATTGATGGAAGCGGTTATTAAAGCATCATCTACACCGGTAAATATACTTATCCGTCCAAGATCCGGTGATTTTCATTATGATCAACGCGAGTTTCAGGTGATGAAAGCCGATGTATTTTCAGCCAAAGCACTTGGGGCGAATGGTATTGTAACCGGTATGCTTAACCGCGACGGTAAAGTGGACACCTGCCGCATGCAGGTGTTGATTGATATGGCGCGCCCCATGGAGGTAACCTTCCACCGGGCTTTTGATAGTACTCCCAATCTCTTTGAGGCTTTGGATTCAGTGATGAGGTTGGGTTGTGATCGCATTCTAACATCAGGAGGTGAAATAACTGCCATGGAGGGAATGGACGTCTTGAAAGGACTGGTTGATGCTGCTGCCAGAAAGTTAAGCATCATGCCCGGTTCAGGTATAAATCCTGAGAACTTGCTCCACCTGGTTGAATACACCGGAGCCCGTGAATTCCACGCCTCTGCCTCCGTTGTTAAAGAAAGTAGCATGAAACATCAGCATAAATTGTTGCATTTTGGTGATCCCGGACTTTCCTCAAATGCTACAAAAGTTACCAGTGCTTCACAAGTAGCAGCTTTATGCGAGATAGCCAGAGAATTTGATTTACAGAAATCTTAACTGAATGAAAATGCACAGACTATTGTTTCATTTGTTCTTTTTGTCGGGATTTTTAATTCCGGGCCCCTGCATTAAGGCACAATATGCCGACAGCATCAAAATAATGACCTGGAACATCAGGCTTGACGTGGCTTCGGATGGTGAGCATCAATGGAAATATCGAAGTAAACCGTTGGCCTCGTTCATTATGCAACAGCAACCCGATGTCCTGGGTGTGCAGGAAGCGATGCACCATCAGGTGAGGCAGATAAAATGCAAGACCAAAGGTTATAAAGTTATTGGCGTTGGACGGGATGATGGATCTAAAGGGGGCGAGTACAATGCGCTGTATTATAAAACAAATAACCTCAGACTGGTACGAAGTGGCACTTTTTGGTTATCGGAAACCCCTGATGAAGCGGGGAGCCGTGGCTGGGATGCTGCCTGCAACCGCATAGCTACCTGGGCTGAATTTGAACAGAAGAAAAGCGGTATACATTTTTTTGTGATGAATACCCATTTTGACCATATGGGCGATACAGCACGCATAAACAGCGCCATACTCATTCAAGACAAACTGGGGAAACTGGCCGGGCATCTGCCGGCAATTCTGATGGGCGATTTTAATGTGAACAGCGAGCATCGGGTGTACCGCATACTTACCTTTCCCGAAAATGAAGTTACCCTGGGCGATACCCGGAAAAGGGACGGGTGTAAAAAATCAGGTCCGGATTTATCTTATGTGTCATTTGATCCTGATTATAAACCCTCCTCTCCCATTGATTTTATTTTTGCCACCTGGGATTTTAAAATAATTTCAAGTACCATTTATGACTTTAGAAAAAATGGCATTTATTGGTCAGACCATCTGCCGGTAATTGTAAAAATGATACTGCCTGAAAAGTGACATCGGAATAATTCCAGTCTAAAATTAAAATTTTAAAAACTGCCTCTGAAACAGCACATCAGCAATTTGCATAAGGTTCTGTATATCAATGAGTAATTTTAGTTGAGATTGTGTTTAATTCCGAACGGATCAATGCATTACCTGATGGCAAAAAGGGGATTTTTATTCTGAACGAATAATATAGAATGAGTCCCGACCCATAAAAATAATAAAAGGATGGGCATTTTTACTACATTTCGTTGCTTTTTGAATGACAGATATTTGCCTATTTTTGTATAAGAGCTCGGGGAATAGAAGCGAAGGTTGCTATTCCCCGAACCCTCTTCTCTGAGCAATAAACTGTTATTCTGAGCGAAGCAGAAAATCTTTCAGGTTTTACCGGATCAAAGGAATCTAAAAAACAAACAGCTTACCTCTGGTACCGCATTTAGGACTTACAAGATATCCAAAATCGTAATTGACTTCAATTACAAACATTACGCTCAGATTGTGTGTTGGGTTAGCGTCGCGGCTGGTGAAAATGGGAAAATTTTTATCCTTCCCGGTAGCCGAAGCCAGATCACTAATCATATAATTGAACCTTAAACCCGTGGCTACTCCAAAGTTATCGGTACCAAAAATGTATCCTCCAAACCCTGCGGTAATCCCAAAACTACTTGAGTTAACCAAATCTTCGGGAGCGGTGGGCGAAATAAAGTCGCCGCCCTCATCTGAATATTTCACTTTAGAAAAGGTAGACCATTGCGGGCCGATTTCAAAATAGGTTCCGTTTCGATTGGTTCGATACATCAGCAGCAAATCAACTCCATCGATGGTAAATTCGCGAACCGCATCTTTTGAAGCAGACCAGCCTTCGGGGCGATAGGTAAAAGCCTGGCTGAATTGCGATTTCATTACATCGAAAGTTATCTGATGTTCCTGTATAAAGTTAAATCCCAGCTTCGCTCCAAAAGCATAACCAGGTTTGAATTTGTGAACAACCTCCTGGTTGTCAAATATTTGTTTGTTATACATCATAGATGTGCCTATTCCGCCTTTCAAGCCAATGTCAAACCAGGGTTGAGCATTCAGCATATTTATAGCCAACAGACAACTCAGTATTAAAAATGTTTTTTTCATTTTTCTCAGGATTTTAGAATGAACAAAAATAATAAAATCCGCATCATCCAACATGTAAAAATAATAATATTGTAGATATCGATTAGGGGATGCATAAAAATGAGTAGATTTGGAACATTAAAATATTTGTCTAAGGCTACCATAATATGAAAAGCATTACTTCTTTATCCGGCATTTTCTTCTTTTTAGCAATAAGTTTACCGACTTTCAATCTGCAAGCTCAACAACAGCCGGCAGATTATGTAAATCCATTTATTGGAACCGGAGGTCATGGCCATACCTTTCCCGGAGCCACAGTGCCCTTTGGCATGGTACAGTTGAGCCCTGACACTCGCCTGGAAGGCTGGGATGGCTGCAGCGGGTACCATTATAGTGATGAGTACATCTATGGATTCAGTCATACCCATCTGAGCGGCACGGGCGTTCCCGATTACTGCGATATTTTATTGATGCCTTTTAATGGCGAAATCAATCTGAACAATGGTTATGATGGAAAACCCGGTTATCGCTCTGCCTTTAAACACAGCGACGAACAGGCCGAAGCCGGATATTACAATGTGAAATTACTAAAAGATGCTATTGATGTTAAATTAACAGCTACTACACGGGTCGGGTTTCATCAATACAGTTATTCACAGAAGACAAACCGGGCAATACTCATTGATTTGAAACATCGGGATATGGTTACCGATTCATGGATTAATCTGGTAAATGATCACGAAATTGAAGGATATCGTGAATCAACCGGCTGGGCACGCAATCAAAGTGTTTATTTTGTGGCCCGGTTTTCGAAACCAGTAAGTAAAGCATTGTTTTTTTCCAATGATGACCTGGTGAAGGAAAACAGCATCAAGAATAGTAAAAATATTAAAGCAGGAGTTTATTTTGATGATGGTGATGATGAAATTCTTGTAAAAGTTGGCATTTCCGCAATAAGCGCAGCAAATGCACGTAAAAATCTGGAATCGGAAATACAGGATTGGGATTTTGAGCAAACCCGCAGACAGGCCAGAGCGTCATGGAATAAAGTATTGAACAAAATCCAGGTTTCAGGCAAAGACAAAGCAGCCAAAACCATTTTTTATACTGCACTGTATCATACTATGCTTGCTCCCAACGCCTATGATGATGTGAATGGCGAATATCTGGGCCGGGACTTTAAAACACATAACCTCTCCCCTGCTGAGAATGGATACTATACAGTTTTTTCACTTTGGGACACCTATCGGGCATTGCATCCGCTGTTTACCATAATTGATCAGGAGCGCACCAATGAGTTTATTCAGACATTTATCAATCAATATGAGCATGGGGGCATGTTACCTGTTTGGGAACTGGCAGCCAATGAAACCTGGTGTATGATTGGTTACCATGCAGTACCAGTGATTGCTGATGCCTGGATAAAAGGTATCAGAGATTATGATGAAGAGAAAGCTTTGTCGGCCATGGTTCATAGCGCTTCTGCCAATCATTTCGGATTGGATTCATATCGCAGGCTGGGATACATCCCTGCAGGAGATGAGGCGGAATCCGTTTCGAAAACCCTGGAATATGCCTATGATGATTGGTGTATCGCTCAAATGGCGGGTGGTATGGGGAAAAATGAACTTCGGAATGAATACCTTAAAAGAGCCCAATCCTACAAGCATGTTTTTGATCCACAGACCCAGTTTATGCGGGCACGTCACAATGGAGGCTGGTTTACGCCTTTTGATGCTTCGGAAGTGAACTTCAACTACACAGAAGCCAATGCCTGGCAATATAGTTTTTACGTGCCACACGACATGGATGGATTTATCAGGCTGATGGATGGTAAGGATGCGCTTGCTAAAAAACTGGACGAACTGTTCAATGCATCTTCTGTCACCACCGGTAGAGATCAGTCGGACATTACCGGACTGATTGGCCAATATGCTCACGGCAACGAGCCGAGTCATCATATTGCTTACCTGTATAATTATTGCGGGCAGCCCTGGAAAACGCAATACAGGGTGAATAATATTATGAAATCGTTTTACAGAAACCAGCCGGATGGCCTCATCGGGAATGAAGATTGTGGACAGATGTCAGCCTGGGCCGTATTTTCCGCTTTGGGATTTTATCCGGTGTGTCCCGGTTCAACGCAATATGCCATTGGTTCGCCTCAATTTGAAGAAGCGACCATAATACTGGAAAATGGAAAAACTTTCACCATAAAAGCGAGGGAGTTATCAGACACTAACATGTACATTGACAAAGCCTTTTTTAATGGAGCAGTCTACAATAAAGGATTTATTGAACACGCTGATATCATGAATGGTGGATTGCTTGAGGTGGAAATGAGTTCAACCCCCAATATGTCTTTTGGAAGCGGTACGGGGAATGAGCCAATTACAGGCATTCATAACGAATTGATTCAGCCGGCACCCTATGTCAGCATTTCAACACCCACTTTTCAAAATGAAGTATCCGTAAGTTTGGCCGGCATGGATGGCACTGATATATACTATACCCTAAACGGCGCTGAGCCTGACCGGAAATCATTGAAGTTTGAGCATCCGTTATCCTTTACTGAAACCACTCATTTAAAATTCCGCTCCTATGCCGGAGGTTTTCCACCCTCACAAACACAAAGTGCAGTATATACCAGAATGCCTGATTTTCTTGAACTTCAGTTGTTGTCTGACTACGCACCTCAATACTCGGGAAGCGGGCCGAACAATCTGATTGATGGATTACAGGGTAGCAATGATTTCAGGCTTGGCGGATGGCAGGGATATGAAGGTACCGATCTGGATGCGATCATTTACATTAAAAATGATGAAGCCGTTGATAGTGTGGGACTTAGATTTTTACAGGATGAGCATTCCTGGATTTTTATGCCTTCGGAAGTTGAACTTTGGAAGTCATCAGATGGGAAAAATTTTACCTTTGCAGACCGGTATGAAAATATCATACCTCAAACAAAACGGGGGGTTGTAATACACGAATTTAAACTCTCGGCGGGTGGTGCGAATGAACGTTATCTGAAAATAAAAGCCAGGAATGCAGGGCCCTGCCCTGACTGGCATCCCGGGAACGGAAATAAAACCTGGATTTTTGCCGATGAAATCATTCTTAAATTTGTCCGGTAATAATATGATTGATGAATTTATCCACTGGGCCCATGCAGCCGGCGCATATAAGCTGATACAATGCAGTAGTGGCAACCTCTCTCAACGACTTGACAACAATACCATGCTTGTTTCCGGAACAGGGAGTTGGCTCAGCACCATTCGCCGCGGGCAGATATCGGTGGTGGATATGAAAGATGGCAAATCAACCAATGGTATCCGTCCAACCGGTGAATTACCCATGCATTTGGAAATTATGAGGCAACGGAAGGAAATTAATACTATTTTGCATTTCCAATCTGAGGCTGCCACATCTCTTTGCTGTGCGGATTATATTCCGGATTATAATGTTATTATCGAAGTCCCCCTTTATGTTGGCAAAGTAGCCACTCTCCCCTATCTGCCTCCCGGAAGTAGTGAGCTTGTACAAGCGGTAAGACATCTGCCGATAGACATTCGCATGGTACAATTACGCAATCACGGCCAAATAGCCATGGGTTCATCATTGATGGAGGTTATACAGATGGCGGTATTTTTTGAACTTGCCTGTAAAGTTATTATCAATAATGCTGATCAGGTCATAACATTGGATAATGATCAAATGGAAGGTCTGAAAACCTATGCAGCCGGTCGAAAATGATAAAAATTATTACATAGTTGTGTTCGCATTTGAACACTTTGGTGCCATTTTGGTCATTTACGCACATATTTTATTTTAAAATTTTGTTTGGATTGAATTAGTTTCTACTTTTATAGAAAATTTCGGTATCCTATGGCCGGAATAAATTTCGATCAAGAGTCTCAAAAAAAAATTGTAAAAACTATAAACAACACTAACTCTTTAAATTTGTAAGAATGAAAACAGTACTCGTTGCAACAGACAAACCTTTTGCTAAAGCTGCCGTTGATGGCATCAGACAAATTGTGGAAAATGCCGGATATGAATTAAAATTGCTTGAAAAGTATACCAGTCATGCAGAGCTGGTTGAGGCAGCCAAAACCGCCAATGCCTTGATTATCCGCAGTGATAATGTGGATCGCGAAGTAATCGAAGCCGCGGATAAGCTGGAGATTGTAGTAAGGGCCGGAGCAGGGTTTGACAATATTGATCTTGCTGCTGCTACAGAAAAAAACATCGTAGCAATGAATACTCCTGGTCAGAATTCGAATGCCGTGGCTGAACTGGTTTTTGGTATGATGGTTTATGTTTCCCGACATGGCTTTAACGGTACTTCAGGTACGGAGCTCAGGGGAAAATCATTAGGCATTCATGCATACGGTAATGTAGGTAAATATGTAGCAAAAATCGGTGCAGGTTTTGGAATGGATATCTATGCATTCGATCCGTATGTAAAGACAGAAGATATGGAAAAAGACGGGGTGACTCCGGTTAACACCATAGATGAGCTTTACAGCAAATGCCAGTTTGTATCGTTGCACATCCCGGCCAATGCACAAACCAAAAATTCCATTGGATTTGAAATCCTTTCAAAAATGCCTAAAGGTGCTACACTTGTGAATACTGCACGAAAAGAAGTGATAAATGAAGAAGAATTGCTAAGAATGTTTAAAGAACGTCCTGATTTTAAGTATGTTAGCGATATAGCTCCGGGTTGTACAGAAGAGATAAAGGCCAATTATGATGACAGATGTTTTTTTACTCCGAAAAAGATGGGTGCTCAAACCTCTGAAGCCAATATTAATGCCGGACTGGCTGCTGCCAATCAAATTGTAAAATTCTTTAAAACGGGTGATAAAACCTATCAGGTTAACAAATAACCCTGTAATGGCGTTGCCGTGCTTTCCATATCAGGCCGGTAACGCCTTTTTATTATAATATAACCACCATGAAGTAAGACAACCAAATCTAAACCAACACACCAAAACATGGATGCAGAACTCGATAAAGCATTAACCTTTTTCAGATTTGAAGATTTAAGGATTTACAACAAATCCTTAGATTACATTGAATGGGTTACTCGTCAGGTACAGTTATTCCCTGACCACAGCGCAGCAGGAATAGCGTCACGTTTTCAATTATCAGCTCAGGCCATTGCATTAAATATCTCCGAAGGGTCAGCCCGTAATAAAAGCCAGTTTATTTATTATCTTAAGATGGCAAAAAGTGCAGTGCGCGAATGCGTGGTATATACTTCTCTTGCTCAGAAACTGGACTATATGAAACCATCAGATGTCGATGAATCAAGAGGTCAGCTTATGGAAATGACCAAAATGATAGGTGCACTGATAGGTTCCCTGCAACGGGCCGGCGATATAAACAGCGAGGATCCTGACTGATCTCAGGAGCATAGCTGAAACTAATATTTTAAGCAGGCCATGCTCCAATCTCAATTTAAGTTATACTTTTGCCACGCCATTGTGATAGGATGATTGCCAGTCATCTTATCATAGGATTTTTATTTTTCAAATTTTTCATTCATCAACTTAAAATTTAAGCTATTATGGCCATTCTTAAACCATTTAAAGGACTTCGTCCACCTAAGGAAATTGCTGCCAGGGTAGCCTCCCGCCCTTACGATGTGCTCAATTCAAAGGAAGCCAGGCTGGAAGCAGCCGGAAATGACTACTCATTGCTCCATATTATTAAACCTGAAATTGATTTGCCGGTAGAAATTGATGAGCACGATGAACAGGTTTATAACAAAGCACTTGAAAATCTGAATAAATTCATAAAAAATGGATGGTTAAAACAGGATGAAGCCCCCTATCTTTACATCTATGCTCAGACCATGAATAACAAAACCCAGTATGGTATTGTTGGTTGTGCTGCTGTGGATGATTATATGAATGGTGTGATTAAAAAGCACGAACTTACCCGTAAGGATAAGGAAGAAGACCGTATGAAACATGTAAGAATTACCAATGCCAACATGGAGCCAGTTTTTTTTACTTATCCGGCAGTAGCTGAAATTGACAAAATAGTTGAGCATTTTGTGAATAATCATAAACCTGAATACGATTTTACCGCCGATGATGGTTTTGGGCATCATTTCTGGGTAATCCGTGACTCCGGAATCATCGACCAATTGGTTAACCTTTTTGAAGAAATTCCATATACTTACGTAGCCGATGGCCACCACAGAACGGCTGCTGCAGCTCTGGTAGGCAACGAAAAAAGAAAAAATAATCCGGATCATACCGGTGATGAAGAGTATAATTTCTTTCTTGCAGTTCACTTTCCTTCAAATCAATTGACCATTATTGATTACAACCGGGTGGTTAAAGATTTGAACGGATTAAGTAAGGCTGAATTTTTCGATAAGCTGGGTGAAGTATTTCAGATTGAAGATATGGGAACTGAGATATATAAACCCAATGCACTTCATAACTTCAGTATGTATATAGATGAAAAATGGTATAGTTTAACCGCAAAACCAGGCACTTACAATGATAATGATCCGATTGGGGTGCTTGATGTAACAGTTTTATCAGACCTGGTATTGGATAAGGTTTTGGGCATAACTGACCTTAGAACCTCCAACAGAATAGACTTTGTAGGTGGAATTCGCGGACTGAATGAATTGAAACGCAGGGTTGACAGTGGTGAAATGGCAGTCGCTTTTGCTTTATATCCGGTTTCGCTGGAACAATTGATTAACATTGCCGATACCGGAAATATCATGCCACCCAAAACGACCTGGTTCGAGCCAAAATTGCGCAGTGGCATTGTAGTTCATTCACTTGAATAAACTGATTATGGAAACAACAGAAAGGATTCTGCAAATACTTAAATCAGCAGGGAAACCACTGAAAAGTAGTGAAATAGCTCAGGCAGGCGGACTCGATAAAAAAGAGACAGACAATGCGATTAAAAAATTAAAGAAAGAAGAACGCATTCACTCACCCAAAAACTGTTTCTACGAGCCTAAATAAGGATAAAAATCCTGGATTTAGATATACTTCTGATACGTGCATTTTTTTAAAAGATGCACGTATCTTATTTTATCCATGTATTCATAATTTTTATAAGATGAACCAGCTTAACCGGTTTAGGTATTACATCATCAAATCCGGCATTTATAAAGCCGGACTGACGGGCATACGAAGTTTGAGCCACTACCGGCAGCGTAGGTCTTAGGTTTTTAATGGCCCGCAAGGTATTATAACCATCTTCGGTGGGAATTCCTACGTCCATGAGTACCATGTTGATATCATTGTGTTGTTTACACAGTTCAGTGCCTTCATTACCATTTCGTGCGCGTAACAAATGTATGCCGGTCCGCGATAAAGCTGCATTAATGTAGTTATAATTAGAGTCGACATCTTCAACTACAAGCAGTGTTTTATGTTCCCAGTTTTGAGTAACACGTATGTTCTCATGTACAATTTTATCTTGAATATTCTCTGCATTCACAGGGGTAAAAGGAATGGAGAATGAGAAGGTGGAACCTTTGCCCATTTCTGATTCAAGTGTTATTTCACCTCCAAGCAATTCAACAATATGCTGGGAAATTGCCAGGCCAAGTCCTGTGCCTCCCTGATGGTGTGCACCAGATTTATGTTCCTGCATAAACCGTTCAAAAATTACTTTTTGACGATCACTGGAAATACCTATACCGGTATCCTTAACATAAAAATGAACCAGACCATTTGTCTGATATGCTCCAAACTCTATTTTACCTTTATCTGTAAATTTGACTGCATTTACCAGGAGATTCGAAATCACCTGTTTTAATCTGAACGGATCAGTATAGATGATTTGCGCTGCAGATGGTAATTGTGTAGTGTGATGGAGGGTAATGGAGTTGGTTTTCTCTCTTTTTCTGATAAACTCAGTCGTACTCCAGTAAAGTTCATCCATCATTGTCTTCAGGTCGCATTTCTCAATGGAAACTGCAAGTTGTCCTGCTTCTATCTTAGCGATATCAATGATATCATCAATCAGATTTAGCAATGCTTCACTTCCCTGATTAATGTGTTTGAAAAATTCAGCCTTATCTTCTTCATTTACATCTGCTTCACTAAGCAAGCCGGCAAAACCAATAATGGAGTTTAAAGGTGTACGGATTTCATGGCTCATATTGGCCAGAAAAGCAGTTTTTAACCGGTCAGCTTCCTCTGCTTTTTCCTTGGCCTTTTTATAGTTTTGTTGAATAATTTCACGGTCGGTAATATCGCGGCTGATGCCCAAAATGCCCAGGATGTTTCCATCTTTATCACGATTCAGTACCTTGACAGTATCCATAAGCTGACGATTGCCATTTGAGGTCACTATCCATTGTTCATTTCGTATAGGAACACCTGTTCGCAACAAGTCTTCATCGCTTTGATTGTATTGTTCGGCAAGCTCGGTAGGAAAGAAATGATTGTCGTTTTTTCCCACAAGTTCTTCTTCTGAAATACCAATGTAATCAGAAAATGCTTTGTTGCAACCCACAAAATTACTTTCAGCATCCTTGAAAAAGATAAGGTCCGGACTCGAATCAATCAGGGAGCGTAACAGCGATTGTTCCTTAATCAATTGTTTACGGGCATGATTAAGCTCAACAGATACCGTATTAAACGATTTTGCCAGTTCTTTAAATTCCAGAGAGTTAAAATCTGAGGGATTCATTTCTGATCCCGTTAAACTGGCATTGCGAAAATGCATATTGAAGTTGGAAAAGCCACGAAGCAGTCGTCTGGAGAACCATCTTGACATGAGAAAAATTATACTGAAAATCAGCAGACAAATTAATACAATGATAATCAGAGTTTGCTGCTTTAACTGGGAAGATTGTTGCTCCATTAAGGCAATTTGAGGAGCGATCGTACTGTTATAAAATCCTGCCCCTATAATCCATCCCCAATCCTGCAGACTGTTCACATATGAAATTTTGGTCTCTATATTATCTGATGCGAGTAATCTGAATTCATAGTTTATAAATCCTTTACGCGTGGTATTATAAATTTTCTGTTGCATGCGGTAAGCTTCAATCCAGTAAAGGTTTCGGCTATTATAAATATTTACAGGTTGAGGCATCTTTCGACCATCATAAATCAACCCTTCTCCTTTGTTTGTATTTACAAAGATATAACCATCTTCACCATACCTGATTTGTGAAAGCCAGTCAAGTATTTCGGCTTTCAACTCCTCATTATAATCTTCAAGGTAATCTTTTGAGCCCAGGTACCAGCCAAAAGGTTCAAACTTGCGCACATAGGTACTTTTAAGCAGTACTGAGTCACCGGGTTTGTTATGATTGGAAATATGATAATCAATGAATCCATTGTCGAGCATGCGTAACAGATTAACTTCGTTTTGCACCACATAATTGCCGCTATTGTCTTTATGGTGAAGGCTGGGTTTTCCTTCCTGCTCACGACTGCGCGGAAGCATAACAGCAACACCTTCAACAGTATATATAAATACATCGCCGCGTTCATTGGCAAAACGCAGGGGTCTGATGGCATCCTTAATCATTTGTTGAATTTCGGCTGCCGGTTTCCGGTTGCGATTTTCGAGGTAGATATTGTTTGCTATTTGCCATGCACCATCAACCCTGACCTTCAACTGGCTTTTCATTTGTTCTATGGTCAGGGAACGACGGTATTTGATATATGCCATTGACCTGTTAACCTCTGTTTCAATCAGTTGTTTCTGACTTTCGATATATTCTGACTGAAGACGGGCTTTGTCCTGTTTAAATTCTATAGTTTTTATTTTGGTCCATATCACACCGGCAATAATCAGCAGGAAAAAGGAAAGTACCAGAATAGCATTGGTCATTTGCCAGGTAAAGCTCTTATTCTCCAGATATGTCCTGATCCTTTTGGAAAACTTATTTTTCATTGCTACAAGTGGTATGTGTGTTACAAAAACTATTGTTTTTACCAGATTAAAACTTAAAAGAAATAAGCTGGCAGGCTTATATTTTGCGGATCATATGCCAATGGTTAATATGAAATTATGCTTCAGGTAACCCCCTCTGGGCAGGAAAACGCCAAACAAAATTACGATTAATAAGCTCAGTTTGAAAACAGGCCCGATTTTTTATGTAGCCAGTACTGCCGAAGAGACCACCAAACAGCTTTAACTTAAGATTTAATCTGAGTGTTTTAATACACTGTAATATAGCTTTTTATCGAATAATATTTATGGTTAATCATAAGTCCATATAGTCCTGGAAAAGTACTTGCAGATACGATTTTCCGGTTTTTATCACCTCTTCTTTTTCTGAACCGGGAAGTGATAATTCATTGAAATGATCAATACGCGCATCATACACAAAATGCCCTTCAGGAACTACAAAACCCAGGCCTTCTTCAAAGGAGAAATACGCAAATTCGGGTGAGTAAGGATTCAATAAATTGCGGCTCCATTTAAACTCTGATGCGTTGATTGCCAATTGATGCATAAGGGTTGCTGCGAGGTCCGACTGGTTACTCAGGCGTGAAATCTGCTTTCCTCTATACTCCTCTTTTATTACCTCTCCATAAAAGAGTAAGGGTATTTTGTGGTATGCCGGAGTAGTAAACGACCAGTTGCGATATGAATTGTGACTATGATCGGCTACAACAATGAATAATGTATTTTTAAACCAGGGCTGCTGGCGTGCTTTCCTGAAATAATCACCCAGACACCGATCGGTATAATGGGCAGAATTTATATATGGTTTTTCATTGTCACCCCAATGAAGAACTTCTTCCATAGGCTGGTCATAGGGTGCGTGCGAGCTTAGTGTAAATAGTGCCGAAAAGAATGGTTGTTTCTCATTATTCAGGTCAGCAAGCTGTCTGCTTAAAACAAATTCATCATGTACGCCTAATTTGCCTCTGATTACGTTGTTTTTAAAATCAGTGCCTTCGGTTACTTTTTCAAAGCCATTATAGAGCACAAAACCTTTTATATTTCCGTACATAAGCTGACCGCCAAAATAGAAAGAAGTATGATAACCATTTTCAATAAGTTTAGAGGTTATGGTAGGCACTTTGACAAACTTTTCGGGTTGTACTGTAACAGATGATATGGGATGAGCCGGAAATCCAGCAAACAGGCTGCCCATAGCCTGTTCGCTCCTGGGACCGGTAGCCCAGAGGCCGGTAAAAAGTATGCCTTGCTTTTCGAGTTCATGAAATTCCGGGGTTATCCCAGGTTCGCCACCCAGAGATTCAATGAGATCGGCTGACCAGCTTTCAAGAATTAACAAAACAATATTTGGCTGTTGGGTATTAAGAAAAATTGCAGTGGTATCCTTTGGGGTATAAAAAAGCTGATTTACCCTTTCTTCCGCCTGAGCTTCGGGATAAAAAGCGAAAGGATTATGGCCGAGATTTTTGTAATTCTCAATCGCACTAATCATCAGGTTAAATCCTGAATTTACTGCTGCCAGATTTAAAATATTGTGCGTGGAATAATAGGATTTACTTTGATTGATGGGTATGGGCTGAACACCACCCCGGATGCCAATGAACATCAAAGGCATAATAACCATCAATACAATGAGTGTAGCTGCAACAGAGCGCGGTGCACCGATCACATCTTGGTAAAAAAACTTTTTATACAAAAAATACGAGATTCCCGCAAAAGCCAACCATATCAATATAATGGTGAAAAAGATATCCGTTGCCACTGTATTGTATACTTCACCGGGATGAGACAGATAATTAAAAGCTTTGAAAGGCATTTTCGTTTTCCATTCGGGATAAATTCCCAACTCAGCGGAAACTAGCAAAGTAAACAGTGTGATGGCTACCAGGGTATAAGCTTTATTGACTTTATTTATCCAGTTTGGGCTGTAAAGCGTTTGTATGGCAGCCAATAATAGTGGAAAAATCATTAAATACCCTGCCGTGGCAATATCCAGTGGAATCGCATGCCAATAGGAAGCCATGATACTTCCGAATGAAATTCCTTCTATTCTCAAAAGATTCAGGTTATAGAGCAGGAAAATAGTCCGGGCGGCAGCAAATATAAGCAGCCAAAAAAGAAACTGTCTGCCGAGAGATACAAGTATTGAAACAAGTGTTTTTTTCATCACAAAAATTAAAACGTTGCAAAGGTAATGAATTGCTGTTGTGTTGAGGTGATTGGTGATTGGTGATTGAGGATTTGTTGATTTGTTGATTTGTTGAGGTGTTGAGGTGTTGATTTGTAGAGCCTTTGAAACATAATTCGCGTTAATTTGCGTTTACCCCGTTTTTTCGGGGTAATTCGCGGTT
>DHSR01000033.1:231553-245786 GCA_002410555.1 Bacteroidales bacterium UBA5281
TTGATTTGTTGATTTGTTGAGTTGTTGAGCCTTTGAAACATAATTCACATTAATTTGCGTAATTCGCGGTTAATTGGTGACTGGTGATCTGTAATCTGTGATCTGTAATCTGTGGGTTTGTTGATTTATTGATTTGTTGAGGTGTTGAGCCTTTGAAACATAATTCGCGTTAATTTGCGTAATTCGCGGTTAATTGGTGATCTGTAATCTGTGGCTTTTGTTGATTTGTTGATTTGTTGAGGTGTTGAGCCTTTGAAACATAATTCGCGTTAATTTGCGTAATTCGCGGTTAATTGGTGATCTGTGATCTGTAATCTGTAATCCGATATCCGAAATTGACAAATAATCTAACCTGTCAGGCCTGGCTGAAACTTAAATATCTATCTTTGCTCCGCAATTAGCAAGGCTACGAACAATTAAATATACCCTTTCATGTCAAAAATTACCAATAACTTCATTAATCGCCACAATGGGCCACGTGAAGAAGAAATCGCTGAAATGCTAAAAGTCATTGGGGTGGATAGTCTCGACACCCTTATAGACGAAACTGTACCTGTTGCCATCAGACTGCCCAGGCCGTTAAACCTACCTGAAGCATTAAATGAGCATGAATATTTGGATCACCTTCGGGCTATAGGTTCAAAAAACAAGCTATTTAAATCTTACATAGGTATGGGTTATTATCCGAGTATTACCCCAGGAGTAATCCAGCGCAATATACTTGAGAACCCGGGATGGTATACTTCATATACCCCCTATCAGGCTGAAATTTCTCAGGGCAGACTTGAAGCCCTGCTCCTTTTCCAGACCATGATCAGTGAACTTACCGCGATGCCACTCACCAATGCTTCGCTACTTGATGAAGGTACTGCTGCTGCTGAAGCTATGATTATGCTCTTTAGCTCCCGTTCACGTGAATCAGTAAAAGCAGGTGCTACTAAGTTTTTTATTGCCGATGCCATTTTTCAGCAGACAAAAGATGTAATGATAACCCGTGCCTCCCCCCTGGGTATTGAACTTGTTTTTGGAGATTGGCGTACAGTGCAGTTTGACAATACTTTCTTTGGCACGCTGATTCAGTATCCGGACGATCTGGGTGAAATTCACGATTACCGCGAATTTGTAAATCGTGCACATGCGGTTGAGGTTATGGTGGCGGTAGCTGCAGATCTGATGAGCCTGGCTCTGATGACTCCTCCGGGTGAATGGGGCGCCGATGTTGTAGTGGGAAGCAACCAGCGCTTTGGGTTACCTATGGGATACGGCGGTCCACACGCGGGGTATTTTGCAACCCGCGAAGAATATAAACGCAATATGCCCGGACGTATTATTGGGGTATCGGTAGATGCCAAAGGAAACCGGGCATTGAGAATGGCTTTGCAAACACGTGAACAGCATATAAAACGTGAGCGGGCTACCTCCAACATTTGTACTGCACAGGCATTGTTGGCCACCATGAGTGCCATGTATGCCGTTTACCATGGCCCCGAAGGTATCAAACAAATTGCCAATAGAATCAATATACTTACTTCTGTACTTTCCACTGAAGTCGTCAAATATGGCTATCGTCAGCTTAATGAAACTTATTTTGACACTGTTCGTATTGAGCTACCTGAAAATGTTAAGCTTACCGAATTACGCAAACTGGCTCTTGAGAATGAAGTCAACTTCAGATATTATTCAGACAAGGTTATAGGCATCAGTCTGGATGAAACCACCAATCTGCAAGATGTAAACACACTGATTAACATTTTTGCTTCTGCAGCCCGAAAACCATTCAATGATTATGTTTGTATTCCTGAGGAATGCTGCCGCATTCAGACGATTCCGGATATTTTTAAACGTAGTTCAGCGTTTATGACTGATAAGATATTCAATAGCTATCATTCAGAAACAGCCATGATGAGGTACATAAAGAAGCTTGAAGATAAAGACCTCTCACTAACGCGTTCCATGATTCCCCTGGGTTCATGTACCATGAAACTGAATGCAGCGGCTGAGTTGTTTGTTCTGAGTTGGCCTGAGTTTAACAGCCTTCATCCATTCGCTCCTGCTGAACAGGCTGAAGGTTATGCAGAGTTGATCAAAGATCTCGACAAAACATTAAGTGAAATTACCGGCTTCAAAGCCATGTCGTTCCAGCCTAACTCCGGAGCTTCCGGCGAATATACCGGTTTGCTGGTTATTAAAGCCTATCATGATAGCAGGGGCGAGAGCCGGCGCAATGTATGCCTGATTCCGGCCTCAGCCCATGGCACCAATCCGGCGAGTGCCGCTATGGCAGGTATGAAAGTGGTGGTAGTTAAATCTGATGAGCAGGGCAATATTGATATTGATGATCTTAGGAAAAAAGCTGAACAGTATCGTGATACCCTCTCAGCATGTATGGTTACCTATCCTTCCACCCACGGCGTTTTCGAAGAGGGAATTCTGGAGGTGATTAAAATCACACACTTAAACGGCGGACAGGTATATATGGACGGGGCCAACATGAATGCACAGGTTGGCTTAACCAGCCCTGGATTTATTGGTGCCGATGTGTGTCATTTAAATCTGCATAAAACCTTCGCCATACCTCACGGAGGTGGAGGCCCTGGTGTTGGCCCGATTGGTGTTGCTGCTCATCTGGTACCTTTCCTGCCAGGTCACTTTACCATTAAAAAAGCTGACAGCAAGGCCATTCATGCCGTAGCATCTGCCCCATATGGAAGTGCTTCTATACTACCCATTTCCTATGGATATATTAAGCTTCTCGGTGCTGAAGGGCTTACCGAAGCCACCCGTTTGGCCATTCTTAATGCCAATTACCTTAAAGCCAGGCTTGCCGGACATTATAAAATTTTATACACCGGTGCACAGGGTCATGTAGGTCACGAAATGATTCTGGATTGCAATGAATTCAGCAAAATGGCAGATATTCAGGTGGGCGATTTAGCCAAACGGCTGATGGATTACGGTTTTCATGCCCCCACGGTAGCTTTCCCGGTACACGGAACACTTATGGTAGAGCCTACTGAAAGCGAACCATTGGACGAACTCGACCGCTTTGTGGATGCCATGGTTGCCATTCGTGCTGAAATTGAAGAAATTGCCAGTGGAAAGGCCGACCGAAGCAACAACGTTATCAAAAATGCTCCCCATACCCTTGAAATGGTGGCTTCAGATACCTGGGAATTTCCCTATAGCCGAAAGAAAGCTGCTTTTGCTGACACCAAAGAGATTACTTCAAAATACTGGCCGGCAGTGACGCGCATTGACGAGGCTTTGGGGGACCGCAACCTGGTATGCACTTATTCCCCTGTACAATTTGAGGAATAGAGTTTATCAGGCGATATTAAGCAAATTGTGCATATCTACTTATGAGCAAAGGCTGTCCGACTAACGGGCAGCCTTTTTGATTAATTTGTCTGGAATATTTTCTCTATTTTATTCATTATGAGCCTTTCCACGCAAAATGGGTTTAACAATTTTTAACACCGCAACCTTAGATACATCAGTGTTCTGGTGTAATTTTGCCAAAAAAACAAAGCATCATGATCGAAACCGATATTAAAGAACTGAACGAACGTATTCAACAGGAGAGTGCTTTTGTTGAGTTGATTGAGATGGAAATGCGTAAAGTGATTGTAGGACAGAAGCATATGGTTGAGCGGCTGCTTATAGGCTTACTTTCTAATGGTCATATCCTGCTTGAAGGAGTGCCGGGACTTGCCAAAACGCTGGCCATTAAATCGCTTGCCAATGTAATTGATGCCAAATTCAGCCGCATTCAGTTTACACCAGACCTTCTGCCTGCCGACCTTATCGGTACGATGATATACAGTCAGAAGAAAGAGGAATTTCTTGTTCGGAAAGGACCCATATTTGCCAATTTTATTCTGGCCGACGAAATAAACCGTTCTCCTGCCAAAGTTCAGAGTGCGCTTTTAGAAGCCATGCAGGAGAAACAGGTAACCATTGGGGAGCATACCTACCCATTGCAGGAACCATTTCTGGTGCTTGCCACGCAAAACCCCATTGAGCAGGAAGGCACCTATCCCCTACCCGAAGCCCAGGTGGATCGTTTTATGCTCAAGGTCATTATTGGTTATCCAACGCGCGAAGAAGAAAAATTTATTATGCGGCAAAATATGAGCGGAGAACAGCCCGTTACCAGTCGCATCATTTCACCTGAGCAGGTACTTAAGGCCCGAAACCTCACCCGTGAAGTGTATCTGGATGAAAAAATTGAGAATTATATTACCGATATTGTATTCTCTACACGCTTTCCTGCCGAAAATAAATTAAAAAAATTCGAAGGACTGATTTCATATGGAGCCTCTCCACGTGCCAGCATTAACCTTGCTCTTGCTGCCAAGGCCTATGCTTTCATCAGGCGAAGAGGATATGTTATTCCTGAAGATGTCAGGGCTGTGGCTCATGATGTTATGCGTCACCGTATCGGTTTAACCTATGAGGCTGAAGCCGAAAACGTTACTACTCATGACATTATCAGCGAAATACTCAATACTGTTGAAGTTCCATAAAACCTCCTCCTTCAAGAAATGGTTTTTCACCTGAAATTACGCCAGCATAATGGATACCAGTGATATTCTCAAAAAAGTTCGCAAGATTGAAATCAAGACCCGGGGCTTGTCCAACCAGATTTTTTCCGGGCAATATCATAGTGCCTTTAAGGGGCGGGGAATGGCTTTCAGCGAAGTGAGGGAATATCAATATGGGGATGACATACGTAATATTGACTGGAACGTTACTGCACGCTTCAATCATCCTTACATTAAAATCTTTGATGAAGAACGTGAGCTAACGGTAATGTTGCTGGTGGACGTGAGTGGGTCCAACGAATTTGGTTCCAGACAATGGCTGAAAGAAGAAATGATGACTGAAATTGCGGCAGTCCTTGCTTTTTCGGCCATACAGAACAATGACAAAGTAGGGGTTATTTTTTTTAGTGATCGCATTGAAAAGTTTATACCACCCAAAAAAGGGCTGAGTCATATATTACGTATAATCAGGGAACTAATTGATTTTAAGCCAGAAAGCCAGCGTACCAATATTGCTGAAGCACTGCGCTTTTTAACCAATGCCATGAAGAAGCGATGTACAGCTTTCCTGATTTCCGATTTTATGGATACAGGTTTTGAAGATGCCTTACGTATCGCTGGCAGAAAGCATGACCTTGCTGCACTTCACATCATTGATCCCAGAGATATGACCATACCGGATATTGGTATGGTAAGGATGTACAGTAAAGAAACCGGAAAAAATATGATTGTGGATACCGGCAGCCGAAGGGTTCGAAATGATTTTGCCAGCAATGCTCAAAAACACCTCATCTGGCTTGATGCTGCATTCAGACGAAGCGGAGTAGATTCAGCCCGTTTTACTACCGGAACCGATTATGTAAGACCATTGCTGGGGCTTTTTAAAGCAAGGGGGGCCAAACGATGAGAACTCTGCATGACATTTCTGCTTCTGTTATTTATGGAATTTTAGGCGGGTGTATGTTGCTGATGCTGACAGTTTTACCTGTGAAAGCTCAGCACATTAGCGCAGATTCCAGCAGTTTCTTAATGGGCCAACAGGTAAACCTGACCCTTGAACTCAATACCGATAAAGATGCCCAGATAAACTGGCCATCAATCAGCGACACACTTACCCGTTTCTTCGAGGTGATAAAATCCAGCCGTATAGATACGCTGGTGGATGCCTCCGGTAACTGGAACTTATCACAAGTTTTGACCATCACCTCTTTTGATACCGGGTATCATGCCATACCACCCATTGCCTTTGCAGTAAGACTTCCCGGATCACAGGAATTTGTACAAATGGAAAGTGAGCCATTGCTGCTCCAGGTAAAGGGCATTCCTGTGGATAAAAGTGCCGATATTAAAGATTTAAAACCAATTCTGCGGGTTCCTTATACTTTTGCTGATTTCCTTCCATGGATTCTTGGTATTTTATTGCTTGCCCTGCTGGTGGCACTCATCTGGTTTTTTATATGGAGCCGCAAGAACAACAAGCCTTTGATTAAAATACCCTCACGACCTCCCCCACCTGCTCATGTAATAGCACTGAGTAAACTGGAAGAGCTTAAAAAGAAGCAGCTCTGGCAAAAAGGTATGATAAAGGAATACCATACCAGTCTTACCGATATACTCCGGAGCTATCTGGAAGCCATTTATAAAATAAATGCTGCTGAAATGACTTCATTTGAAATATTGCAGGCTTTGAAACAGCAAATTATTGAAGAAAATCAGCTTAAGGAATTGAAGAAGGTACTTGAACTGGCCGACATGGCAAAGTTTGCTAAAGCACGACCTATGGCAGCAGATAATGAACTGAGTTTTAATCTTGTATTAAATTTTATAAAAAGCACTGCTCCGGCAAGGCATGAGCCGGAAAATGGGAATCAACCTATAGCTGAAGCAACAGCTGATCAAGAAACTGAAAAAATGGGTGAACATGTTTAACCAGTTTAATTTTGCCAATTCTGAAGCTTTTTATTTATTGCTTCTGATACCGGTTGCTATAGTCTGGTACTGGTTTCGGCATGGTGAATCGCATGCACATCTGCAAATCAGCGAATTTACCTTTTTCAAGTCAGGCGGTACGTCTATCCGGAGCACCTTGCGGCATTTACAATTTATTGTTGTATTGCTTGCTTTTACCTTGCTTGTTGTTGCACTGGCACGACCGCAATCAAGTTCAGCCAAACAAAACGTAAGTGTAGAAGGGATAGATATTATGCTGGCTATGGACATATCAAGCAGTATGCTGGCAGAAGATTTCAGGCCAAACCGCCTGGCAGCCGCCAAGGAAGTCGCCAAAGATTTTATTAAAGACAGACCCAGCGACCGAATCGGCCTGGTAGTTTTTAGTGGTGAAAGCTTTACTCAATGTCCGCTTACTTCTGATCACAATATTTTGATTTCCCTGTTAGATGAAATTAAAAGCGGCATGATAGAGGATGGCACTGCCATAGGTGACGGATTGGCTACCTCGGTGAGCCGGCTCAAAGAGAGTGATGCAGTAAGCAAGGTCATTATTCTGCTAACCGATGGAGAAAACAACCGCGGGTTTATTGACCCTCAGTCTGCTGCAGAAATTGCCAAAGTGTTTGGTCTACGGGTATATACCATTGGTGTTGGCACCATTGGTACTGCTCCTTATCCGGTGCAAACTCCTTTCGGCCTGCAGTATCAGCAGGTTGAGGTCAGAATTGACGAGCCTTTGCTTAAAAACATAGCTGCAATGACCAATGGAAAATATTTCAGGGCAACCAATACCGAAAGCCTGAGAGAAATATACGCTGAAATTGACCAGATGGAGAAATCCAAGGTAGATATTACCGAATTTCATCGCAAACATGAAGAGTTTTTGCCGTATGCACTGGCTGCACTTGTATTGATTGCAATAAATTTCATTTTGGGCATCAGTATATTCAGACGCTTTCCCTGATGCAATCATCATTAACAATAAAATAAGGTATGTTTAGATTTGAACATCCGTTTTACATACAATTGCTGCTTTTACTACCTTTATTTGTAGTAGGCTATTGGATGTATTTGCGCTGGAAGAAACGGGCGGTACGCCGCTTTGGGGATACTGAGGTAGTGAGCCGCCTTATGCCCGGAGTATCGAAGTTCCGTTCCCATCTGAAATTCACATTGCTGATACTTACTCTGGCGAGTATATTGTTGGCTCTTGCCAACCCACAGATTGGCTCCAAACTTGAAAAGGTGCAACGCAAAGGCATCGATCTGATTATTGCCCTGGATGTGTCAAACAGCATGCTGGCAGAGGACATCCAGCCTAACCGCCTGAATCGCGCCCGGCAGTCAATAGCCCGCCTGATTGATGAAATGCAAAACGATCGCATCGGTTTAATTATCTTTGCAGGAAAAGCTTACGTTCAACTGCCCATTACTACGGATTACAATGCAGCCAAACTCATGCTTTCCACCATAAAGCCTGATCTTGTACCAGTACAGGGTACAGCCATTGGCCAGGCACTTGAAACTGCCATGACCTCATTTCAGGATGATAAATCAGGTAAAGCAGTAATCATTATCACAGATGGCGAAAATCATGAAGATGACGCCGTGGCTAAGGCAGCCGAAGCCACCAAACGGGGCATTAAAGTTTTTACCATCGGAATGGGCTCGGCTGATGGAGCTCCCATCCCTGTATATAATAACAACAGGATGGAAGGATTTAAAAAAGATCAGTCGGGTACTACCATCATTACCCGGCTTGATGAATCAATGCTCCGGCAAATTGCAGAAGCAGGTGACGGCATTTATGTCAGAGCTTCGAACAGTAATTCAGGATTGAAACAAATATTTGATCAGATCAGCAAACTAGACCAAAATACTTATGAAACCCATAATTATGCTGACTACGAAAATAGGTTCCAATATTTTATTGCGCTTGCTCTTATTTTTATGGTACTTAATTTTTTGCTCAATGAGCGAAAAAGCAAATGGGCTGATAAGTTTTCAATTTTTGAAACAAAACATTCAAAATAATGAAGAAGTTAATCCTATTCCTGCTTTTCTTTGGCCTGCTCATACAGGGGTTCGGTCAGAATGAGCGTGGCATGCTCAGACAGGGCAATAAATTGTATGAAGACGAAAAGTTTAATGAGGCGGAAATTGAATACCGGAAAGCACTTGAAAAGGCACAGACTTCAGTAAAGGGCAATTATAATCTGGGCAATGCCCTTTATAAACAGGAGAAATTTGATGAGGCAGTTAACAGCTTGAGCAATGCCAATGCGATGATTAAAGAAACTGACACTCAATTGAAAGCAAAAGCATTGCATAATTTAGGCAATGCCCTGCTTAAAGCCGATAAACTGCCCGAAAGTATTGAGGCTTACAAACAATCGCTACGACTTAATCCGGGTGACAACGACACCCGGTATAATCTGGCATACGCCATGCAAAAATTACAGCAGCAGCAACAGCAACAACAATCTCAGAACAATCAGGACAATAAAGATAAAAACGACGATAAAAACCAGCAGCAGAACCAAAAGGATCAGCAGCAGGATGACCAACAAGACCAGGATCAGCAGCAGCAAAAGCCACAAATATCGAAGCAGGATGCTGAAAGGATGCTGCAGGCCCTGAAGAATGATGAACAAAAAACGTTGGATAAGGTTAACCGTCAGAAGGTGAAAGCCACGAATGCAAAAGTTGAAAAGGACTGGTAAATGCGAATGGTTAAGTCACTACACTTAATAAATTGAGTCGATATGATAAGAAAAGGATCCGGGCTATTGTTTTTTTTCATGGTTTGGATAACCACCGGCTTTGCACAGCAAATAGATTTTAAGGCTTCTGCTGTGGAGGAGGCAAGTGTAGGTCAACAATTCCGCCTCATCTACTCCATTAACGGGCAGGCCTCGGGTTTTCGTGCTCCTGCCATAAAAGATTTTTCTATTCTTGGCGGACCCAGCCAGTCATCGAGTACGAATATGCAAATCATCAATGGAAAGGTGAGCCGATCCATTGAATACACCTATACCTATCTGTTGCAGGCCATTAATGAAGGTACCTTTACCATTCCACCTGCTGCAGTTACTGTTGATGGCAAAACCTACCAATCCAATCCGGTAACCATCAGGGTAGTTAAAGGCAGCCAACAAGCGACACCGGGAGGGAGTGATGCTGGGAGCCAACCGTCTGGTGAAATTTCTTCACGCGATTTATATGTTACTGCATCGGCCAGCAAAACCAATCCTTACCAGGGTGAGCAGGTGATTATTACCTATCGCATTTATACACGAATTCCCATTGCCCAGTACAGCATTACACGCCTGCCTTCTATGGCCGGTTTCTGGTCACAGGATTTGATTAAAGACAACGATAAGCTGAATCAATATCGCGAAATCATCAATGGTTCAGAATATGTGATAGCTGAGATAAAAAAAAATGCGGTATTTGCTCAAAAATCGGGACAACTAAACATTGAGCCCCTTGAATTGGATGTGGTGGCCCAAATACAGCGAAAAAAAGCGCGCTCCCGTACCATGGATCCCTTTTTCGATAATTTCTTCAATGATAGTTTCTTTGGCAGCACACTGCAAAACGTAAAGAAAACGCTAAAATCCAATGGTCTCACCATCAATGTAAAACCACTGCCTTCAGCCTCCAGACCCCGTGAATTCAGTGGCGCTGTTGGTGATTTTAAAGTTGAGGCGTCCGTGGATCAAACTCAGATGAAGACCAATGATGCAGCATCGCTAAAATTTACAATATCAGGCAAAGGAAATCTTAAACTGGTTGAAAAACCTGTTATTGATTTTCCGCCCGATTTTGAAATATATGATCCACGCATTACCGACAACATTCAGACGACGGCATCAGGAATATCGGGTTCGCGTACCTTTGAATTTCTGATGATACCGAGAAATCCGGGCGATTTTACCATTAAGCCTATTGAGTTTGCCTGGTTTGATCCCAATTCAGGTTCATATCGCAAAGTAAGTACCGAATCCTTTAAGATTAAGGTAGAAAAAGGAAGTGGAGATGGTGAATATGTTAGCAGTGCCTCCAGTAAGGAAGACATAAAGTACATTGGTTCAGATATTCGCTTTATCAAAACCGGGAACCCGGAACTTCGCCGGGTGGATACCTATTTCTTCAACAGTACAGGATTCTGGTTGTGGCTGCTTTTACCCCCGGTTCTTTTCATTGCATTCCTTATTTTCCTTCGCAAAGAGCTGAAACGACGCAGCAATATAGCACTGGTAAGAAACAAGAAAGCAACAAGGGTGGCGCGAAAACGGCTAAAAAAAGCTGAGTATCATCTCAAACTCCATCAGTCAGAACCATTCTGGATAGAGGTTTCAAATGCACTATGGGGTTATCTGAGCGATAAATTTAACATACCGCTTTCCAAATTATCCATGGAATCAGTGAATGACGCCCTGATGGCAAAAAATGTTAATCCCGATCTGATTGATCAATTTATAAGAACCGTAAGCGAATGTGAATTTGCCCGATTTGCGCCGGGAGATAAAACGCAAGCCATGGAAGCTTTGTATCACAAAGCCCTTGATGTGATCACCCGGACCGAACAGGAATTAAAATAAAAAGCTGAACATGAAAAAATATCGCTTCTTCCCTGCGTTTTTGATGAGCATTATTTTTTGTATTGGCATTGGATTCGTTTCAGCCGCCACGGATAATGAAGATTTTGAAAAGGCAAACAAGGCATACATGGCCGGCTTTTACGAAAATGCCATTGATTTGTACGAAAATATTCTTAAAAACGGTCAGGAGTCACCCAAACTTTACTATAACCTGGGGAATGCCTATTTTAAAACTGAACAAATCCCCCAGGCCATTCTTAACTATGAACGTGCACTGATGTTTGACCCATCCAACGAGGATTATCAGTACAACCTTAAAATAGCCAATGCTAAAATAGTAGATAAAATTGAGGTCATTCCCGAACTTTTCTATTTGCGATGGTGGTCAGCAATCAAGCAATGGTTCCCCCCCGACACCTGGATTCATATTGCCCTTACTGCTTTCACACTTATATTTATTGCATTGGCTCTTTTTCTACTTTCCAAACAGGTAATCCAACGCAAAATTCTGTTTGGGGCTGGTGTAGCTTTTTTTATCCTTGCCCTGCTCAGTGGAACAATAGCTTATCAGACCTATAAAAGTAATGAAAGTGAAAAGGGAGCCATTGTTTTTGCCCCTACCCTTCCCGTGAAAAGCTCTCCTGATGATAGCAGTATAGACCTCTTTGTGATTCATGAAGGACTTAAAGTGCAATTGATTGATAAAATTGGTGATTGGTATGAAATAAGAATTGCCAATGGCAGTAAGGGATGGGTAAAAACCAATGCTGTTGAGCCTCTCTGAACAGTCATTTGCTCATATTTTCCTGATTTCAATTTATTATTATTGTTGATAGTTCACAAATAGTTTCATACCTTTACCTGCAATTATTTTAAAGTTGCACCTATGAGGTGGAAATTTATCTTATGTCTAATATTTTCAACCGGGTTTATCCAGGCTCAGGAGACTACTGATATTCAAGCTGTTGGCGGAAATAAGCAACTGAAGCATTTTGTTGCACAAGAGTTGCTTTATCCGGATTCCTGTGTTGAAAATGGAATAGAAGGCACAGTAGTTATCCGTTTTACGACCGATCACACAGGCAGTGTTTTAAAGTACGCTCTAGAACGAAATGTTTCGCCAGCCTGTGATGCTGAGGCCTTACGCATTTTTAACATGATCGAATGGGTCCCGGCTTTCAATATGGGTATTCCGCAGACCGACAGTGGAACTTTTGAAATAGAATTTAATTTGAAAAAATACCGCCGGCTCGTCAGACAAAGGGGGTATTCCATGCACTATTATCCATACGAACCTATGGATACTTCGGGAGTTGTATATAATTATACCGACCTGCACACCGCCCCTCATCCCATCTTTACCAATGATAAGATATCTTTTTCGGGATTTATCGCGGCAAATTTAAATTATCCGGAAGCAGCCATCAAACAAAATCTGAGTGGTGTTGTTAAAGTAGGCATTATAGTTGAGCCACATGGTAAGATAAGTAATCTAAGGATTATAGAACCTTTGGGTGCGGGATGCAGTGAAGAAACCATACGGTTGGTGAAGATGTTAAAATGGATGCCGGGAACCTATGAACGACTGGCGGTAAGAACGCGCATGACACTCAGCATAATTTTCAATCTCGACAATGAATCTGATGGCGGGTTTGGTCCAAAAGTGAAGTCAAGCTATGGCGGTTAATGAAGTCTTTAAATATTTAATTAACCAAATACATTCCTCATGAGAAAAACCTTTCTACTCTTCAATTTGATTGCATTACTCTCTTGTTCTGCGGTAGCACAATCTGCTGATACTACGAAACTGTGGACCATAAAATTTAAAAGTGCAGTTACTTTTAACCAGGTAAGCCTCACGAATTGGGCTGGTGGCGGCGAAAACAGCTTTGGCGGTAATGGGCTGATCAACTATTCGGCCAGGCTTATTCAGGGCAGTTCTACCTGGGACAATACTTTAGATGTGGGTTATGGTCTTATTAAACTTGGAGATGCCCCGGTACGCAAAAGCGATGATAAAATTGATTTGATGTCTAAATATGGTTATAGCATCAATCATAAAAACCTTTATCTGAGTGCAAATTTAAATTTCAGGACCCAGTTTACTGAAGGGTATAACTATCCAAATGATTCAGTCATTATTTCCGAATTTATGTCCCCTGCTTATCTGATGTTGGGCTTTGGTATTGATTACAAACCAACCACTTACTTTAGCCTTTCCCTCTTGCCCCTTACAGGTAGACTTACCTTTGTTCTGGATGACACCCTTTCAGCCCGTGGTGCCTATGGAGTAGACCCTGGAGATAAAGTGAGGGCGGAATTTGGGGCAGCCCTTATTGCTTTATTTGAAAAAGACATTTTGCCCAATATAAATTTCAAAAGCAAACTTGAACTCTTCACCAACTACCTGGACAAGCCCCAAAACATTGATATCAACTGGGAGGCTTTACTTTCACTTAAGGTAAACCGCTACCTGAGCACATACATCGGGTTGCAAACCATTTATGACCATGATATTTTGATCACTGACAATGATAATAAAACCGGGCCGCGTACCCAGTTTAAACAAACATTTGGCGTAGGATTAACCTATTCCTTTCAGCGCATAAAAGCAACCATTAATTAACCACTTAAATCATTAACACTATGAAAATCATTGACGAATTCAAAGCTTTTGCCATGCGGGGCAATGTTGTTGACATGGCCGTAGGCATTATTATAGGCGGTGCATTTGGGAAAATCATCTCCTCATTTGTAAGCGATGTCCTAATGCCTCCTCTGGGGTTGCTTCTGGGTGGAATCGATTTTAAGGATATGACGTATGTGCTGAAAGAAGCCGTTATACAAGGTGAAGAGACAATTCCCGCGGTTACCCTCAATTATGGAATGTTTATCCAGAACGTTGTTGACTTTCTGATCATTGCTTTTGCTATTTTTATGGCTATAAAAGCAATGAATTCGCTCAAGAGAAAAGAAGAAGTTGCTGAAGAAATTGCAGCACCTCCTGCACCTACCAGAGAAGAAGAATTGCTTGCAGAAATCCGCGATTTATTAAAGAAATAAATTCCTTTATCGCATAAAAGAGGTTGACCGGAAACGTTAACCTCTTTTTTTAGTGTGCCGTGCATG
>DHSR01000002.1 GCA_002410555.1 Bacteroidales bacterium UBA5281
CTTGTTAATCCTGTCAAAAAAAAGGATTGCCTGCCCGCATCTGGTGATTGGTGATTGGTGATTGTTGACTGGTGATTAGTGACTGGTGACTAGTGATCTGTGATCTGTAATCTGTGATCTGTGCTTAGGAATTCAATCTGCAATCTGCAATCCGAAATTTTTGTCTGAGTGAAAGTTAATCCGGAAAAAATTATTAGGTTTGTAAAGAAAATTATCGGCTATGCTCAAAGTAGGACTTACAGGCAGTATTGGAAGCGGAAAGTCTACCCTTGCCCGTGTGTTTTCCACCCTGGGTGTTCCGGTATATATTGCTGATATTGAGGCAAAAAAAATATTGAATCTGCCGGAAGTGGTCGCTCAGGTCGTGAGTTTAGCCGGCGAGCAGGTGCGCCAACCCGATGGATTGATTGATCGTAAGCTTTTAGCCGGTATGGTTTTCAGTAATCCTGAAATGCTTCAGTCACTCAATGGAATTATCCATCCAAGGGTGAGAAGCCACTTTAAAGCATGGGTGCTAACTCATAGCGAACACGATTATATAATCCAGGAAGCCGCCATCCTTTTTGAATCAGGTTCGTATAAGAATTTTGATAAAATTGTGGTCGTGGTGGCTCCACTTGAAGAACGCATTGAAAGGGTAATGCTTCGCGATGGACTTTCCCGGGAGGATGTTATGGCCAGGGTTGATAATCAGTTGCCTCAGGAAGAAAAGATTAAAATGGCTGACTTTGTAATCCTGAACAGCGACCGCGATCAGGCATTGATTCAGGCATTGGAAATACACCGGCAGTTAAAAGCACTGGCTTTGGAATTTAAAACGATAAAAAATAACATTAAATAAAATGGACGAATTAAATCTTGGGATTGGCTCCAGGGTCGAGCATCCACAATTTGGCAAAGGCGTTATTATTCAGGTGCGTTCTGATGCCTGGGAAATAACCTTTATTGAAAATGGAACGCGAATTATACAACGCAACTTTGAAGGTTTAAGGGTGATGGAAGCGGTGGAAACCCCATCAGATCTTGCTACCTATGAGAAAATGGAAAAAAGTCTGATTCGGGTGTTGCGCCGGTTTACCGATCTGCAGGAGACGGTTCCAATGGGCAGTCGATGGACAGGCGGACGCATGGTTTTGTATCCGGGAGACGCCTCACTGAAAGAAAAAGAAATCCCAATAGATGCTTTTTTTCATAAGATTGTAATGGTACGCGACCGTCTCAGAGTGATGGAACAACGCATTAACGCCAGCGGTCTAAGCGATGAAGATAAAGTAAACCTGCAACAGTATATCACGAGAATTTATGGTAGCCTCACTACTTTTAATGTATTATTTAAAGATAAGGAGGATTATTTTGTAGGTGATAAGGGCGGGGGCTAAGGAAATTCCGAAGTCTAAAGTTCTGAAGAATTTGCTTTGATTTTGTTCATGGTCAGAAATGAAACCAATCAGAATCAAAACTTTTCCGTATTTCTCCTGTTATTGTTGCCAAATAATAAAATTGTACATTAAACCGAGATTGTGATGTTATTTGATCTGGAAATGATACAGCGTGTTTACGCTGGATTGCCTGAAAGGGTAAAGGATGCCCGCGGTTTGTTCAACCGCCCGTTAACGTTGAGTGAAAAAATATTATATGCCCATCTTTTTCCCGGGGAGCCGCTTAGGGAATATCGTCGGGGAGGAGATTATGTGAATTTTGCTCCCGATCGTATTGCCATGCAGGATGCCACAGCTCAAATGGCATTGTTGCAATTTATGAATGCGGGTCGTCGCAGAACTGCTGTGCCCACTACCGTACATTGCGATCACCTGATACAGGCTCAGGTTGGTGCCGGACCTGATCTTGAAGTAGCCCTCAAACAAAACAATGAAGTTTTTGATTTTTTGCAATCCGTCTCCAATAAATATGGAATCGGCTTCTGGAAACCAGGGGCAGGTATCATTCATCAGGTAGTGCTCGAAAATTATGCCTTTCCGGGCGGAATGATGATAGGCACGGATTCTCATACTGTAAATGCCGGCGGACTGGGAATGATAGCCATTGGCGTTGGTGGTGCCGATGCCGTTGATGTAATGTCGGGCATGGCCTGGGAACTTAAAATGCCTAAATTGATAGGAGTAAAGCTTACCGGTAAACTCAATGGCTGGACTTCTGCCAAAGACGTCATCCTGAAGGTAGCCGGTATACTCACCGTAAAGGGTGGAACCGGCGCAATTGTTGAATATTTTGGCGAAGGTGCTGATTCTATTTCCGCCACTGGCAAAGGTACCATATGTAATATGGGTGCTGAAATAGGAGCAACCACCTCCATCTTTGGGTATGACCAGAAAATGAGTGTGTACCTAAAAGAAACCGGCAGGGCAGAAGTGGCTGAACTTGCTGATGCTGTTATGGAATACCTCCGTGCTGATGATGAGGTATATGCCAACCCTGAAAAGTATTATGATACGCTGATTGAACTTGATCTTTCAACGCTCGAACCTCATATCAATGGCCCTTATACTCCTGATGCCGCTTATCCCATATCTGATTTTGTAAAAATAGTTAAAGAGAAAAAATATCCCCGTAAGCTGGAAGTCGGATTGATTGGTTCATGCACCAATTCTTCGTATGAAGACCTCACCCGTGCGGCGTCTGTGGCCCGGCAGGCCAGTGAAAAGAACCTCAAAGTAAAATCAGAATTTCTGATTACTCCAGGATCTGAACAAATTCGTTTTACCACTGAACGTGATGGGTTACTGAAAACTTTCAATGACATTGGAGGTGTGGTTATGGCAAATGCCTGCGGCCCATGCATCGGACAATGGAAAAGACATACCGATGACCCTGACCGGAAAAACTCTATACTAACTTCTTTTAACCGGAACTTTGCAAAACGCAATGATGGCAATCCAAATACGCATGGTTTTGTCGCTTCACCCGAAATTGTAACTGCCCTTACCATTGCCGGAGATCTTACTTTTAATCCACTGACAGATAAATTGCTCAATGAAGATGGGGAGTGGGTGAAACTGGATTTGCCTGAAGGGCTTGAATTGCCCCCGAAGGGATTCGAGGTTGAAGATGCCGGCTATGTTGCACCCAATGAAGATGGTTCGTATACGGATGTAATCGTGAAGCCTGATTCCAACCGTTTGCAGTTGCTCACACCCTTTGATTCATGGAATGGCAAGGATCTTACCGGATTGCAGTTGCTCATTAAAGCCAAAGGCAAGTGTACCACCGACCATATCTCAATGGCCGGACCCTGGCTGCGCTTCAGAGGTCATCTGGATAACATTTCCGACAACATGCTTATTGGGGCACTCAATGCATTTAACAACGAGACAAACCTGGTAAAAAATGCTTTAAATGACAAATATGAAGCTGTTCCTGCAGTGGCCCGGGCTTATAAAGCTGCTGGTATACAGTCGGTGGTAGTAGGTGATGAAAACTACGGCGAAGGTTCATCACGTGAACATGCTGCCATGGAGCCGCGTCATTTGAATGTTATCGTTGTATTGGTTAAATCTTTTGCACGCATACATGAAACCAACCTTAAAAAGCAAGGGTTGCTGGCTCTCACTTTTGACAATAAGGCTGATTATGATAAAATCAGGGAAGGGGACAAGTTTAGCATTTTAAGTCTGGAAGATTTTGCTCCCGGAAAACAACTTCAGGTCGAAATTGCCCATGAAGATGGAAGTAGGGAGCAGTTTGCCGTGAATCATACCTATAATCAAACCCAGATTGAATGGTTTAAAGCTGGAAGTGCATTAAATCTTATCCGTAAACAGGTAGCCGGCGTTTAAGCATAATCTGATTACTGATTTTGAGCTTGCATAATCTTTAACATATCTGCCGGAATTACAATAAATGTAATTATATGTCGTTTATGCACCATATTGTATTTAGCAAAATTGCCTTCGTGAAAAATATACCGCTCAGCATTTTTTTATTTTTAACAGCCTTGTGTTTCCAGTTGCCTCAAACTCAGGCCCAGCCGGGTGGTAACCGTACCTTTGCGTTTTTAAATCTGCCGCCCTCTCCCCGGCTGGCGGGCCTCGGAGGTAATTTTGCCTCTATTGCTGACAACGATCTAATCCTTGGACTCAATAATCCATCCCTCATAAATGAACAGATGCACAATGGAATTTCATTGAATTTTGTAGATTATTTTGCTGATGTGAATTATGGGGTAGCCGCGTATTCCCGTACTTTTGAAAAAGCCGGAAGTTTTGTCGCTTCCATGCAATATATTAATTACGGGACCTTTATATACACCGATGAAACCGGCTTATTGCTCGAAAATCAGAGCGAATTTAGCGGCGGTGATTATGCATTTGTTATTGGATGGGGCAGAAGGCTGGATTCATTGTTTAGCATTGGTGCTAACCTCAAAACCATTTATTCCTCTCTTGAAACATATAATTCAATGGCACTTGGTGTGGATGTTTCGGGTACCTATCATGCACGTTCGGGATTTACCGCTTCACTCATTGCCAGAAATATAGGCCGGCAGTTGACTACATACACAGGTAGCGACGTGGAACCCCTGCCGTTTGAAATACAGGCAGCTTTTTCAAAGCGGCTCAATCATATGCCTTTCAGATATTCTATCCTGCTCACTAATCTACAACAGTGGGATCTCACCTATGATGATCCTCAGGAGGACGTCTATGATCCGTTTACCGGAGAAAAGAAGGAAAAAAGCAGTATTGGAGATTTTGCCGATAAAGCTTTCAGACATATAGTTATAGGAGGAGAATTTTTACCTACTAAAAATTTTAGTATTCAGCTTGGATACAACTATCAGCGCCGGCATGAAATGAAAGTGGAAACCAGGAAAGGCACTGTAGGACTAAGCTGGGGTTTTGGGTTTAAAATCTCTAAATTCAGTTTCAATTATGCCCGCTCGGCTTACCATCTTACCGGATCGCCTAACTTCCTGAGCATCGCAGTTAACCTCTCTGATTTTGTGAAACCGGATAAGGTGGAACAATAATTTTACTCATTGGTCTGTCGGTAAAAAGTAATTGTTGATGGGTTAAAATATACCTTTTGCTGATTGGAGTATCAAACCTGAAGCCATTATACTGGCTTTCTACACAACCATCCGACTTTTCATTGTACTTTTGTAAAATGAAAAAGAATCCGGTTAGCATCAATATTGATCCGGATGCCGGTTTTTGTACTGGTGTTCACAAGGCGGTTAATACTGCTGAAACCCTGCTTGACCGTTACAAAACTGTTTATTGTCTGGGTAATCTGGTGCATAATGAGCTGGAAATAAGTCGATTAAAAGGGTTTGGTCTGAAAATCCTTAATTTGAATCAGCTTGCCGGTTTGCCGGTGAATACACCTGTAATAATCCGGGCACACGGGGAACCGCCATCAACCTACGCTGAAGCTGAAAAGTTAAATATTAATCTGATCGATGCTACCTGCCCCATTGTGAAACAACTACAACATAAGGTAAAGCGGGCCGTCGAAGAAATGGCAGGCCAGCCGGGAAGAATTATTATATACGGTAAACCTGGACATCCTGAAATTGTCGGTCTGATGGGCCAGGCAGATGGAAAAGCAATAGTGGTTCAGTCTCAGGAGGAAATACCCGACCCCTGGCTTGCCGAACCCCTGGAAGTATTTGCCCAGACCACCGCTAATGCAGAAGCATTTAATCAGTTTGCTGTAGATCTAAAACAAAGAGCAAAACAATGCTCATTTGAAAAGGATCAGATAAATATTCATCATACCATTTGCCGGCAGATGAAAAACCGTAAGCCTTCAATAATTGCTTTTGCTCAGGCACACGATGTGGTGGTTTTTGTAAGCGGAAGCAAAAGTTCTAATGGTCGTTTCCTGGCCGCACTGGCACTTCAGGCAAATCCGCATACCTATGTGGTGACTGCAGCAACAGAGCTGACTGCTGATTGGTTCGACACTGCTGCCAGCATCGGAGTGAGCGGAGCCACTTCAACACCCCATTGGTTGCTGCAACAAATCGCAGATAGCGTCCGGAAAATGACTCTATAAAAATAATTATATGTATCTTAAAAAAATCAAATTATTTAATTTTAAGAACTACACCGAGGCTTCGCTTGAGTTTTCGGAGAAAATTAATTGTTTTACCGGCAGCAATGGTGAAGGCAAAACCAATCTGTTGGATGCCATCCATTACCTTTCATTTACCAAGAGTTATTTTAATCTTCTTGATAACCAAAACATTCGGCACAATGAGGATTATTTTGCCATACATGGTCAGTTCTATCGCAATGGTCATGCCTCAGATGAAGTGAGTTGTATTCAGAAACGCAACCAAAAAAAACAATTTAAACTCAACACCAGTGAATACGATCGCCTGGCCGATCATATCGGGGAATTCCCACTGGTGATGATTTCTCCTTACGACCGCGATCTGATCAATGAAGGTAGTGAGTTAAGACGCAAATATATGGATTCTGTTATATCTCAGTTTGACCGTTTGTACCTTGAGGACCTCCTTACCTACAATAAATCGCTTGCCCAGCGCAATGCTCTGCTGAAAAGTTTCGCTGAAAATCATTATTTCGATAAGTCTTCGCTCGACATCTGGACGGAAAAAATGGCCGCACCGGCGGCCCGTATTTATGCCCGGCGCGCCGTATTCATAAATGGTTTTTTGCCTGTTTTTCAACGGTATTTTGAATTCATCAGCCAGGGGCGCGAAAAAGTGGATGTTGTTCATATTTCCGATCTTGCCGGCTGTGACTTTGTAACCCTTCTGGATGAAAATCTGCAACGTGATATGGCTCTACGCTATACTACCAAAGGCATCCATAAAGATGATCTGGATTTTATCATCGATGGCTATCCGGTGAAGAAATTTGGTTCACAAGGGCAGCAAAAATCATTTGTTATTGCTATAAAACTGGCTCAGTTTGATTATACCGATCAGGTAAAAGGATACAAGCCGATATTGCTTTTCGATGATATTTTTGATAAACTTGACAACAATCGTGTGGCTCAATTGGTGCAACTGGTTGGCGATAATAATTTTGGACAGGTTTTTATCACCGACACTCAACCCGAACGAATTAATAAAATTTTTGAGGCCAACCCAATTGATCATCGTATCTTTGAGGTAAAATCGGGCAACGTAGCACGAATTATTTAAGTTATAATGGCTAACTTCCGGAAACGAAGCAATGAACAGTCTTTACGCGAAGCCATTGAGGATATGCTCAATGCGTATCACTATATGGATAAGATCAATGAAATGCAGGTGATTGGTCAGTGGGATGCTATTGTAGGCCGGCTTATAGCGCGTGAAACCAGAGGACTGTTTATCCGGAACAGGGTGTTGTATGTACGTTTAAATTCACCGGTGCTCAAAGATGAATTGGGCTATGCACGTAGTAAACTCATTAAGAAACTCAACAAGGCAGCAGGATGTGAGGTGATTACGGATATTGCATTTTTATAATCCAATCAATAATAAGACCTCAGCTTGCTCTCAACAGAACCTTCCATTTATATTTATTTATCTGGAGGATTTATCGAAAAAACTGGCAGAAACAGTTAATTGCAGATAAAAGAACTGCGAAAAACCGCTATAAAGATTCCTTTGCACGTATTTCAATGTTTGGGTAGGTAGGTAAAAACAATATCCTGCCTGAACCGAAGCCTGAGGATAGAGGCGGTAATTCAGTATCAGGTCGTTTTCAAAACCCAGCCCCTGACTGTTTTTTGTGTAATGATTGCCCCGCGCCTGAGCAAAGTAATGAAGGGTGTTGCTTAAATTGAGGCGTTCAGTAGCTTTGTATGTAGCGTAGAGATAGCCATTTATAAGCCCGCCCCAGTCTGTTCCTGCTGCCGGGTTGGTGTAATAATCCATTTCTCCCGAATATTTATGTCGGTTGCCGTATAAAAGGTCAAAGAGATGATCGGTGCCAATGGCAGCCGGCTCATTCTTGTTTCCCGAAAGGTAACTAAAACCACCGCCCAGTGTAATCTTATCTAATTTCATTGAAGCATCTGCCTCAGCAAGCAGCGCACTTATATTTCCACCATGCCCGCGATTACCCCACTGATAATAAGCATGAGCCCATAAATTAAACCTGTCGTCGCTGAAACTTGAATATAATCCGGTGGTGTTTTTATAATTCATGGAATTGCTTGTGTCGTTTATTGTTTTGCCGGATGAGATGTGTAGTAGTGAAAGATTTATCTGGTTAAGCTTTCTGTTTAGCCAGATGAAGTTAAGATTTTTTATGCGTGAGGCTGGATAGTAATTGTTTTCCCTGAGATCATTTAAGGTATTCCAGGTGGCACCAAAATGAAGGTTCCAGTCTGACAATTTAAGTTTAGCGACTGCAGCATCGTAGGCCAACCCATTTTGGTTCCAGTTGCGTTCGCCCAACAGTCGCTTACTGTCGTAGGCCAACATTTGTCGGCCCACCGATAACCATCCGGCATCATTTAAAGCTAACTCCACATAGGCCTCGAACAGCGCAAAGGATGGATTATTTCCTGTTCCTGTGGCACTTATTTTTGGATCATCTCCCCAGATCCGTACATCCTGTGGGGTAATTTTAATCCGTAATTTTTCGGTTTGGTATCCAAAGCTCAGCCGACTGCGTTGTGAAACCAGCAGGGTAGGATGGTGGTCATCTGCTGCCAGGCTGGTATAGCCATCTCTGAATTCTAAACGTGGCCGAAGTTCGGCACTCATCTGAAATTGAGCTTGTGCGTGGTTGAAAATGAATAACGTAAGAAAAGTAAGTAATAGTTGTTTCATGGGCTGAAATGGTTATAATTTTATAAATCAAAAGTAGCAATATATTTAATACTGATTAATATATTCTCCGTTTAAATTATTCTATTGAATTTGAATATATTGGCTAATTTATTCTGCGACAACCAGATTTATTAATTACGAATTATTACCATAGTTCATATCTTCAATGATGAAGGCTTTTGCATCCGATAGGATAAAAAATAATTATGTAGTATTGATAATAATTGTCCCTGAAGATATCACAAATGTTATTATTGACAAAAAACGTAATAGCTTTGTACTGGAATTCAAATAAAGCTATTTAGTTAACTAACAACACTTTACCATGCCATTCATTCCAAAAGAGAAACTGTTCTCACGCAGTTGGTTTATATCCTATGCTCTTATTGTGGCCGGGGCTTTTATTCTTGCCTCGGGATTCGTTTTTTTTATCAATCCATACAACATAGTTACAGGCGGAGTATACGGGATTGCTATTGTACTGCATCATCTTACAGAAGGATTGTTTTCGTTTTGGCCCAATGGAATTCCCATAGGTCTAATCGGATTGACTTTAAATATACCATTAACCATAATAGGTGTCCGGATTTTGGGGCCCCGGTTTGGTATTAAAACAGTAATAGGATTTTTTCTTGCGTCGTTTTTCATGGATATGCTTACCATGATTGTAGGTGAAAACGATCCACTGGGCCTTTCAGAAGAAGTATTTATGTCGGTAATTTTTGGTGGAGTTCTTATCGGTTTTGGACTTGGGTTGATCTTTAAATCTAAAGCCACATCCGGCGGCTCCGATATTGTTGCAATGATTATTAGTAAATATACTGCTTTGCCGTTGGGCCAGTTGCTGATTTACATTGATTCTGTTATCGTAATCTTTGGCCTCATTGTATTCCAGGATTGGAAGGTGCCTCTTTATTCATGGATCGAGATTTTTGTTGTTGGTAAAGTTATTGATATTACGATGCAAGGGATTTCTTATGACAAGTCTGTGTTTATTATTTCAAAACAATTTGAGCTAATCCGGAACAAAATCATAAACGACCTGGAACGGGGAGGTACTTATATTCCCGGTAAAGGAATGTTTAATAATGCAGATAAAACGATTATTTTTACGGTACTTAACCGCCGCGAACTGGCTATTCTTCAGGAATACATTCATCAAATTGATGACAAAGCTTTTGTTATAGTAACCGATGCCAACGAGATTCTTGGAGAAGGTTTCAAGTCGCTGGGTGATAAGCTTTCTGATTGATGTTTCAGTATTCTGTAAAAAATGTCCGTTCATGAAGTTCCATACCTTCTCTGCGAAGATTTGATTCTGAACTTTATAAACCGGACATGCAACTTTTTGCAGGCACCTAACAAAAGATGAAATTTAAGAGGAAGAATAAATTTTATTTCAAGCAAAGCATGGGTTTGCTTTTTGAAAGGATAACTTTACTTTTCTATGATCATCCCTTTCAGTGACCACAGTATTGCCAAAACATCCTTTTTTGACTCTTCATCAATTTTATGCTTATCCAGCACCATTAAAACATCATCAATCACGCACATGTAATCTGCCGGACTTATATTCATTCCCTGATGGGTCGTTATCATATCTTTACCTGAATATCCGGGAGGCCCGCCACTGCCCGCACTAAAAAATTCGATAGTGTGTTTTTTTATTTCAGCCAGGTGATCAGGTTGATCAAGAATTGGAATAAAGCGTTCCTGTATGGCCGGATTGTTCATGTGGGCTTCAACTATATCATCCACAATTTTAGTGATGCCAGCTTCGCCACCGAGACGATCATAAAGGCTTGCCTCGTCAACTTTGACAGGCTTTTGCGCCATTAATGCAAGGGTCATTGCAAAAAGCAAAAACGTGAGAGAAAGCAACTTTTTCATGACTTTGATTTTTAGTTGGATAAGATTGAATTGTCATCTATCAACAGTCCCTATGCGATATTCAATCAGATTATCTCAGTGAGCGCATTTTGATTAAGAGGGTTTAAGTTGATAGTGCAAAGTTACTATCCCTGAATAGGTTACAGGTTTATTTTTGGTTCAAATGTATGTAATTTTGGTTCAGTGATGGTGAATTTTAATTATGAAGAACTTATGATTTAATTGTGCTCAGATAATCGGAAGGATAAACGCCAAATTTTTTTCTGAAACATTTGGAGAAGTAGGAAGGACTGCTGAAACCGGCATCAAATGCGACTTCTGAAATATTGCCGGCCTGTAACTGTAATAAATTCAATGCTCTGTTTAATCGATATTCCTTTAAGAAGGTATTGAGAGATTTGCCTGTTAATGCATTCAATTTACGATACAATTGTGATTTGCTAAAGCCCAATGGTTTATTGAAATCTTCAACTTTTATGCTGGCTTCACTCCATATTTTATCAACGAAATTAATCAAGCGATTTAAAAATATCTCGTCTTCAGGCTTAAGGGAGAAAACCTGCTTACTATTTAAAACAGTATTATAATTCTCGCTTTCATACAATTCTTTCGTTTCTGATGATACTATAATTGCAGCCTTAACCGTTTCGCACATTCGTTCTGCCAGTTTAATGGTGTCTTCGAAAAGTGTGTCTTTCCCGGTAACAGGCAAACCGGCACTGAGCGCAATTTTTAGTTCAATATTGAGTGGATTGTGATTATTTGTAAATGATTGAAATCCAACCTGCAATTTAAGGGCACAGGATAAAGCATTGGAAACAGATTCAAAGGAGACCAGGAAATAATCCTTCTGTTGCTTTACCAGTCTCCCGTTAAAAAGACTCAGCGTTTCAATTATTAATTCATTGTATCGTTTTATATCAAGATCCGATTGAATTAAGTCTTTTGTTTTTAAGGATTTCCTTGTCCATTTAATCACCATAATGGTTCTAAAAGCCGGATCATTGATAATATTCAGGTCACTATTAAGGGCTTTCTCTGGATCTTCAATCCTTCCCAAAAATGACTCAACAATATTGGCTTCCACTTCAATGATCATGTGTGAGACTTCGCCATGAGCATGATTGTGCATTTCCTGTATAGCTTGTTTGTTGGGGGCTTCAACCAGGCAAAATGCTGTTTTTCGCTTTTCGTCAAACCAATAGGTCAATCCCCTGCAATCGAATTCATGCTGGATTTTTAAATCTGCCTGATGCAACTGAGCCACAATTTCTGCTGTAACTGCATCTGATACATCGTGTCGGTCCATGTAAATTGGCATATCCCTGGTTTTTGATGTTGGTTTTAATTTCAGTGGTGCAGGTAATCGTGAATCGTAACCATTTTTTAAAGTCATGCTCTAAATTTGGTATTCTTAATGAAAGAAACCCCGTAAAAGAACCCCTTCTTAAACAATATCCTTATAGCATTTTTGGCAATGGTTGTGGATAAAACAAATAAAATGGAATTTTGTCTGTTTACCATGCCCACTAAAAATTCTTCCTGATTGAGGCCAAAAAAATACAGCTACCCGCCAGGAACCTACCAAATGCTATTTAAAAAGCATGTCTGAACCAGGTTAGAAATCATTGGTCTTTAACACATTTGAAGAAAATAAAATCTGTTTTAATTGCTAAATAATTCCTTATTCCGTATTTTTGAATACGTTAAAAATGGACGTAGGAAGATGCCGGTGATGATGCCTTAATCATTGAAAATTAGTAAAATTTAACGGTGAATAAACTTTCAGGGAAAGCATTCTTAATTGTAAAACCATTAAATAAAAACGGAAATGGATCACGTAGTTTACATTGATTACAAAGCCAGAGAATTGGACCACCTCAAATCCGGAGAAAAAAATATGATTATCCGGGGAGCCATGGGACGGAAATTCCCCTACAATGCCGTAAATGCTGATGATGTTCTTTATTTAATAGAAAATAAAGGCGATGGTATGATAAAGGCAAAAGCCATGGTGAAACAGGTTTTTAATTCGGATAAACTTACACCGGAGGAGTCGGAAAGCCTGGTAATGGAAAATCAGGATAAGCTTCAACTTGATGAAAATCTCTTCAAACGATTTGCCGGAAAACGGTACATTGTTTTAATTACAATCACAGATTTCGAAACATTGGAACCTTTTAAGATTGACCGTTCGGATTATGGTAATATGGATGACTGGCTGCCGGTGGGAAATATCGAAAAAGTTAAAATTAAATGAAATGCAACTTATGAATCCGTCAAAATCGGTGATCAGACTAAGTTTGTCATACTTCTATCATTAATTGCTATGGTAAGCGCGCTTTTTTGTTATTCAAATGGGGGGCAGTTTTACCAGCTTTCGTGGCGAGGAAGTCTTGATTTTTGGTGAAGGGATTTATAAATTTGATAATGCAGGAAATCAGAAAACGGATTGTTTATATCGATTTAATAAAGGTATTTTTAACTTGTATGGTGGTTGCACATCATGCCGGTCAGGCTTATGGAAATACCGGGGGTGTTTGGTTGGTGTCCGATGCTCCTAAATTGGACTATTTAAAATCCTTCTTCTTTATTAACGCTTCTTATATGATGGGCTTTTATTTTTTTATATCGGGTTACTTCACATATTACTCCCTTCATAATAAATCCGTTAAAATATATTTAAAAAGCAGGTTTTTTAGGCTGGGTTTGCCATTGTTGTTTTTCGCATTTTTTATTTTTGGCCCGTTACATTATTTTTCAGGCAACTATCAAACAAATTTCTTCAGCTTCTTAATAGATTTACATTTTAACCATCCACCACTTTCATTGGGACATCTTTGGTTTGTGGCCTCTTTACTGGCTTATTCTCTGGTTTATTTGTTGATTGTAAAAATTATAAAGGTAAACGTTAAATTTGCAGATACTTTTAAAGCCTGGTATCCAATACTTTATTTGGTTTTTTTAATCCCTGCCAATGTTCTGGTAAGACACACATTTCCAATAGATTATTGGGTAACATGGCTAATACCGATAGAGGTTGCTCATTTACCTCAATACCTAAGTTTATTTTTGTTAGGTGCTTTATTTAACAAAGCCAAATGGTTAGAAACGATTAAACCTCTATCTTCCTTTGCTTATATGTTTGTCGGCTTATTGCTTTTCTTTTCCAGGTACTTTATTTACCAGCAATTCACAGCAATTTGGAGTGAGTCGGTTATAGAGTCTTTCTTATGTGTGGGATTGTGTTTTGGCATATTTTCATTTTTTAAATTGACTTTTAACCATATGAATAGTCTGGTAAGATTCTTATCCGACAATTCTTACGGCATTTATTTATTTCATTTACTAATTGTCGCTGGCTTTCAACTATTATTATTAAATGTGGACCTAAACACCAACCTTAAGTTTGTGATTGTTACTCTTTTGAGTATTTTCACCGCAGGTGCATTGAGTGCAATACTCCGAAAAAATAGTTTAATGAAAAGAATATTGTAAACTAAAAACTACACGCTTTCCTTAAAGCATCGTTCTTGGTTTTCTGCCTGATATCTCAATTAAGTATGCAAGTCTGGAGAACTGGTAAAGCACAAATTGCCGCACACAACTTTTTTATTTGCCAATAGTGGCTTTTAGTTTATTGATAAACAAAAGAATATTTCGCAAAACAGCTATAACTATACGGCCTTAGTGCCTGATAAAATAGCCGGCAGAAAAGATTGTCGCCGCCATTGAAGTGTAACACAGCCATTCAAATCGAAATATATACTAACAGAAGCAGTAGGCTCAGAACTCCTTACCCCTCGCACTGTGAATTAGCGGTAATTTTATAAATC